>LVWT01000001.1 GCA_002083405.1 Nitrospira sp. SG-bin2
TGACAAATTGACGCCGCGGGGGCTGTGCGGGCTGTGCTGCAGGGGCATGGTCGGGAGCTGCCATGGGATCCTCCGTGTAACGGCTAAACAAGTCAGGGATAAGTGAGAAAGAATTCTCTAGCATTTCGGCTTTTGTTCTGTCAACCGGGCGTGGGGGCTGACGGCAGTCAGACTGGACGGTAGGGCGAAAACCAACCAGGCGAGGCAACTGAAAATTGGGGCGAAAGGGCCTTGCCTGTCTCACTCCCGATAGGGATGGCACTCCAGATCCACCATTGACAGATATCTCAATGCGAGATATCCTTACACGTGCATATTATCACGCGGAAGCGCCTCGACGACTTCGCACAAGCCCATCCGGACGCGCGAGTGTCGCTGCAGCACTGGTTCACGATTGTGCGTAAGACCGACTATGCGTCCTTCGTCGACCTGCGGAAGACCTTTCCTTCGGCTGATCAGGTAGATCAGTTTACGGTCTTCAACATCGGGGGGAACAAATTCCGGCTGATCGCAGCCATTCATTATAATCGGAAGAAGCTGTATATCCGGCACATCCTGACGCACGCAGAATACGACCGGAACACGTGGAGGACTTGATCCATGCTCGCCAAATACATTCAGGACGCCAACACTGACTACCGCCGCATTCGGCAGCGGATTCCACTCGGCCCGTTACGGACGGCAGCCGACTATAACCGGGCTGTGACCGTCCTCGATGAAATCCTGGACGAAATCGGTCAGCAAGACACCCACCCCCTGGCCGACCTCGCCGAGACACTTGGCCTCTTCATCGAAGCGTATGAGGACACCCATGTCCCCTACTCAGACTCTTCTACCTCCGAAATCCTCCGCACATTGATGGAAGAACATGCGCTCAAGCAATCGGACTTATCTGAGATCGGCAGCCAAGGCGTCGTGTCGGAAATCCTCTCCGGCAAGCGAGACCTGAACGTCCGCCAAATCACCCAACTCGCCACCCGCTTTGGTGTCTCACCCGCGCTCTTCATGCCCGCTTCGAGGAAGCCCAGCAAACGTCCCTCGTCCCGAACACGCGTAGCCGGTCGGCGGTAACCCAGACGGAGAGGGGGTCAGGAACCATTTGTCGAACGACCCGCAGGGCGCTCTGCGCAAATGGTTCCCGATAATCATCTCGAAGGCTCCTCGCGTGGAGTATAGAGTAGTCGCCGGACGTGATCCGGTAGCGCTCATCCACCTGAACCGAGGAGGTTGCGATGATATGTTATGCGGGGATTGATCTTCATGCCACGAATAGTGTGCTGGTTGTGATCGATGAAGCGGATCGAGTGCTATATCAGAAACGCCTGCGTAATGATCTGCCGCTCATCCTGGCTGCGCTGGAGCCGTATCGGACTCCGGTGCAGGGCGTGGTCGTTGAATCCACCTATAATTGGTACTGGTTGGTCGATGGGTTGATGGACGCGGGCTACCGGGTGCATTTGGCCCACGCGCCCGCGCTGCCGCAATACAGTGGACTCAAGCACGCCGACGATCAGCATGATGCCCAGTGGTTGGCGCATCTGCTCCGCCTGGGGCTGCTTCCCACCGGCTACATTTATCCGAAAGCGGCACGCGCCGTCCGCGATCTGCTTCGCAAACGGAGTCAACTCGTCCGTCACAAAACCATGGTGGTCCTCAGCGTGCAAAGCCTCCTCACGCGCTTGACCGGGACACGGCTCTCCCTTCCCCGGCTCCGACAGCTCACACCGGAGGGAGTCCGGGCGCTCGTCCCGTTTCCCGAACAGGTCCAGGCGGTCGAGAGTTCCCTGACGGTGGTGCAGTGTCTGGAGCAAGAGATTCATACGATCGAGGGCACGGTCCGGGAAGCGGGGCGGACCCAGCCGGGCTATGCGCTACTCCAGACGGTCCCCGGCATCGGGCCGATCTTGGCGGGCACGATCCTCCTGGAAGCGGGTGACCTGCAGCGGTTTGCGACGGTCGGGCACTTCGCCTCCTACTGTCGGTGTGTGGGCAGCGAGCATGTCAGCAATGGCAAACGCAAAGGGGCCGGGAACACGAAGAACGGCAACAAGTATTTAAGCTGGGCCTTCATTGAAGCCGCCCACTTCGCCATTCGCTATGAGGCCGTGATCCGGGATTATTATCAGCGCAAACAGGCGCGGACGCATCCGTTGGTCGCGCTGAAGGCCGTGGCGCATAAACTGGCGCGAGCCTGCTATCACATGTTGCGCGCGCAGGTGCCGTTCGATATGTCCCGCGCCTTCGGCTGATCGTGACGAGGTCAGGGGTGGAGCTGGGAGCTCGCAAAAGGGGTTGGGGCGCGACCCCGCACTCCCGATTAGCCCCAGTCTCTACCCCGTTCTCTCCCGCGCCACGGGCGTGGGTGACTGAGACGCCTCGGTCGTGAGCCAGAACGGGGTTGGCGCCAGCACGCTGGCAGCCCGACATCCTGTGCGTGCATATGGTGGACACGACCGGGAACCGACGGTTGTCTGGAGCACGACGTGCCAGGGGCCGGAGCGGATCCTCCGAGAGGCTCGCTCCGAGGCCTTGATCCTGATGGGTGACTGGTGCGGCTCAGATCGGAGCTGATACCACTGACGACGACAACCGGGATGCGACGACGTCACACGACTGGCCCGGCGAGGGACAACGGGATCTGAACACGGGCCCCGTTCGGAGAAGACGGAGGGCACGATGGCCTGTGCCCACTTGACCGGAGCCTTCGAGATGGGTGACCCCTTTTCAGCCCCGCTTACTTCATACAATGGCTCCTGGCACCATTTACATCCCCGCCTCAACTCCAACCCGAGCGTTCAACATAAATCCGAGCGCACTCACAACTTTGTCTACTCAACTGGGAATATAGAGTCGTGTGTACTATCTTTTGCTAAGTGAGTATAATCATTAAAATATTCCTGGCTGAATTCTTGATCGATCAGTCGCCAGGATGGGAGGGTTGGAAAATGAAACGCTGCAAGATTTGTACGGAACTTGGGGCAGGCGATTCTGCCAATATTTGGAATAAGCCACTATTCGAATCACCAAATTTTGTGGCACTTCCTTCGCTTGGCTCGCTTGTCGAAGGATGGCTTCTTCTTGTTTCCAAAACCCATTTGATCTCATACGGCGCGATGCCAGACGCGCAGATAGAAGAAATGAACGAATTTAAAGATTTCCTATGCTCCATACTAAAGCAATGCTATGGCCCAGTCACAGCTTTCGAACATGGCCCAAGCATGGCAAGCAGAAGTGTGGGTTGCGGAGTTGATCATGCGCACCTCCACCTTGTTCCTCTAGCTTTCGATCTTGAGGCCGAAGTTTCACCATTTCTTCCTGCCAATTCAAGATGGATAGAAGCTGGGATTAAAGAATGCCAAGACGCCCACGGACGAGGTGAAGATTATTTATATCTCGAACAGCCAATTGGGATTGGTCGAATTGTGACTCACGACGCACTAGGGAGCCAGCTCTTTCGCCGTGCCATAGCAATGCGAATTGGTGTACGTGATCAATACAACTGGCGAGAGTATGAACACTTACCTACCGTAATGGCCACCATCCTTAGCCTCCGCGATCGGACAGCAATCGGGGCTTCTAGCCTTCAACCCGAATTCGTAGCATAAATGAGCTTAGGAACTACTGAATTCGCACCTGCGGACCCCCATGACGGGCGTAAGCCACTTGAGTGGCAGTCTAGGTATACAGATCCTGTAGCTCGTCGATGGATTCTGATTGAGACCATCTATTTGACATCCCTCCTTTTTGCCATGCCAACGCTGATGCTAGTGTTGTGGCTGGACTACCCCCAACATTGGTTAGGGTTATCCGACCAAAAATATCGAACATTGTTTCTGTACGGACTTGCGTGGATAGGTGGCACCTTAGGGGGAACGCTTTTCGACATCAAATGGCTTTACCACTCGGTTGCAAGGCAGATATGGCACATGGATCGACGCTTGTGGCGATTTTTCACGCCCCATATATCTGGCGGATTAGCTTTCACCGTGATCACATTGATTTCCTCCGGGTTACTACGAGTGTTTGACCAGCACGCCCTCGAGTCCCCCTCACTAATACTCGGCATGACGTTTCTCGTCGGATACTTCTCCGATAGCACAGTTGCCAAACTGGCGGAAATAGCCGATACAATTTTTGGAACTACCCGCTCTTCAAAGAAACAAGACGAGCAACCGGACGCACCCAAATGAGAGACGCCTCTCCTCTCCGATATCCGGGCGGAAAATGGCGAATATCCCCGCTCTTCGAGCGAATCATTCAGCTCAACAGAATGAAAGGTTGCGATTATTTCGAGCCGTATGCTGGCGGTGCCAGCCTCGCATTGAGCCTTCTGTTCGCGAACTATGTTTCTGAGATCCATCTCAATGACCTAGATCCTGGCGTCCATGCATTCTGGCATGTTGCCCTGAAACGAAATAAGGACTTGAGGGAACTTATCGAGTCAACAGTGGTCACTCGCGAGGAGTGGATTCGGCAAAAGACAATATTCAAGCAAGGTCTTGAAGCGGGCCTACTTGCCTTAGGTTTCGCGACGTTCTTCTTGAACCGTACAAATCATTCAGGAATTCTGAACGGAGGGATGATAGGGGGAAAGGCACAGGATGGAATATGGAAGCTGGATGCCCGCTTTAATAAATCAGAATTGCTGAAGCGGATCTTACGGATTAATTCTTACAAGAGCCGGATCCACATCTCGAAACTCGACGCCATCGATTTTCTGCGCGAGAAAGCCCCTCACCCTAATAGTCTCGTCTACCTAGACCCACCCTATTACAATGCAGGGGCGAGATTATATCTCAATGCCTACATGCCTGACGATCATGCTGCTGTACGTAACTCTGTGAAGCGATTGGACGCTCCGTGGATAGTTTCATACGACGATGTTTCCGAAATTAGAAAACTGTACAAGCCCGTGCGGTCTCGACGGGTAAGACTACTGCATACGGCTCAATATTTGAAACTTGGCGAGGAAGTTCTGTTTTTCTCATCGCAATTAAAAATTCCAAACTTCCACTAGGCTCATCGCTCATGGCCAAACAACGTCAGGCAGTGCAAGCAGCCAAAGGTGGTCCTAAGCGCACACGAGTTGCACAATCCCCGTTCTTGCCACGTCGACCTATACTTACAATCACGAACGTAGGCCCAAGGGAGATTCCGCCTGACCAGGTTTCTTCAAATGAGGTTGGCTGGAAAGCTCGAGGACTGAGCGCTCTACCAGCTGAGTGGGCGCCTCCATTTTTCGTAGTCTCAGACCAATGTTTCGAGCGGCAGATTCCTCTTGAGGAGATAAACGCTTGGGCTTCTGACTCTCAAGCTCAGCTCGCACTCGGCACACCTCTGATGATTCGTTCGAGTGGAACCGCTGAAACGATGCGTGATCGGGGCAGCCTTGATTCTGCATTATGTAGATCATCAGACATTGCAGCATCAATTGAGCAACTGCGAAAAAAGATTCACGGCTCATCTCACGCTCAAGTTCATTGGATCATTCAGCAGGCTATAGTCCCACAGCGAAAAGGCCATCTGTCAAACGAGAGGCACGTTAGTCGGGAACCTCGCGACTGGGCTGTCGAGTTTGAGCCGACAGAAAAAAGCCAAGGATTCGCTACCACCTTCGGAATTCGAGCGTGGCGAGAAGGCCGGTCTCCAGCGTCGCTAGATTTAAGCTGTGCGTCAGAGACAGAGATCACTTTTCGGTTAAGACAAGTCGCGAAGTGGTCACTCCAATTGTCGACGCGAATCCATTATGAGTGGGTCTGGGATGGGGAAAAACTATGGGTCGTTCAGGCCGATGCAGCCGAGTCCTGCGACGGGATAGACCCAACCTCTGTTTGGCCTACCAAAATCCAGACGGCTTCGATTCCGGAATTACGAGTTTTTCGTATGGCTGAAGCCGACGATTACACGCGGTACGGAAAGCTTCGCAACGCGGCACTTTACAAGCGTTTCGGATATGACATGCCTCCATTTTTTCTTATCGATGATCATTCGGCTATTACCAATCTCCTCTCAGGAATAATTTCTTCAGAAATAGATCAAGATCTTAATGAGCTGATACAGTGCCCCCTAATTATCCGAACCGACGGCAAAAACATTCCGCCAGAAAAGCGCGAAATGTTGCCGCGCAGTGATCCGCTTGCAACGCTACAAGAAGCTAAGCAATGGGCCTTAAATGACTTTAGGGCCGAGATTAAAAAACTTGAACTTGAGGGGCACGAGCTATGCCTGATTGGCCACCATTTCATTCCATCAATAGCCTCAGCATGGGCGCGAGCTGAGCCGGGAGGGCGAATTGTTCGAATCGAGTCGCTCTGGGGAATCCCCGAAGGACTCTATTGGTACTCACATGATACTTTTGAGGTGGATACTCTAGCTGTTGAGCTCAAACCATTACAAACCTTCGCTGAGCTTCACTTCGGAGTGTTAGACCGATTACGCTATAAAAGAACGTTTGTTACTGCAAACGCAAATGGCAAATGGGTACCGACGCCTGTTCCGGCTCCACACGACTGGCGTCCTAGCATAAAGATGAAAGAATGGCTTTTTGAGATTGCGCATACCACACGACGGGTGGCCGAAGAAAAGCATGAACCTATGGCCGTGATGTGGTTCGTCGATAACCACCCAAAGGCCACTCGACACAGAGTCTTGCCGTGGTATCACTGTAAGTCCGATTTAATTGGCACTCCTAGAGCAGCACCTCGCCGAAAAATCACCACGGCAAATGACTTCCACATCAAGAACGATACCGATTGGCACAAGCTGCAACAAAAGCTGCAATCCGACACGCGAATCGAGCGAGTCGTAGTGGAACCGGTTGATGCTGCGCTCATTCGAAATCAGACCTTTGCCAAGGAATTGGCCAAACTCGCCGCAAATCATAAGTTCGTCATCGTATTATCCGGAGGCATACTCTCCCACGCATATTACCTCCTCACTAAGGGTGGCGCTCAGGTTGAATGCATTGACCTTTTTGGAATCGAAGAGGATCGCGTTGACTATAACAAGATCGTTCGAGACAAGATCCCTGAAATCATAGCTAAACGCGGAGAGCAATCTGAAATCCTAAACCTGCAAGGTGAGGCTCTGATAACAGCGTTAAAGCAAAAGTTGGTAGAGGAAGCCTTCGAGGCTTTAGATGCAAAGTCTGGAGACGACTTAGTCGGCGAGCTTGCCGATGTGAGCGAGGTCATTGACGCATTGTGCTCTTCACTAAAAATTTCGGACACTAATTTGACCGCGGTCAAAAAAGAGAAACACAGGAAAAGAGGTGGGTTCGAAAAAGGCATCATGTTAGCGAGAACGACCTCGCCCCATTCGATCCATCGATCTGTATCAAGCCTTCCGGAAGCTAGATTGCAATTTGAAGCAGAAGAGCCGTCAGCGCAAGTGATCACGCATTCGGCTGATCTTCCCGCAGCGACACTGTACAAGCGGCCAGATCTTCGCCAGGTGGAACAGCAACTCGAAAAATTGTTTTCGTTCGCGACCGAAACTAATAAGCTCGAAAACCTAAAGGAGACGCTTGAGTTCGCTCTACCAATCAGCCCGTCTGATGAGCGACAGTTTGCCCTAACAATCGAATTACGGCGATCGGGAAGTACTCTACGAGGGAATATTCGTGTGAGGCTATTACCATCCCAGCTTCCTCTCAAATTCTCCGATGAATCGAACTGACTCAGTATTTTCTCTATTCTCTTCTGCGATCAAGATAGGGACATTCTAAATTTTGAATACTCTGGCAGAACCTGAAACCACATCGCGTCACGGATACAGCCCATGAGCGATACCTACAATCTCCACCGCTTTCTCGACGCACAGGAGCGCGTCTATGACGCGGTCCTTGATGAACTGCGGTCCGGGAGAAAGGCCAGTCATTGGATCTGGTTTATCTTTCCGCAGATCACCGGGCTTGGTCATAGTGAAATGGCGCAGAGGTTTGCCATTACCTCGCTCGACGAAGCCAGGGCTTATCTGCAACACCCCACTCTCGGTCCCCGGCTCAGAGCATGTACCCAACTTGTTCTTGATGTGAATGGGCGCAGCGCTGAGGAGATCTTCGGATATCCCGATCATCTCAAATTCCGGTCCTGCATGACCTTGTTTCTGACTGCTGCCCCCGACCACACCCTCTTCAACAACGCCCTGCTCAAATACTTCGACGGCAAACCCGACCAATTAACACTCGCCCTCCTGTCTAAAAGCATATTGCCTCTTCATCAATAATCGGCCTCCCTCCCCCGGATAAATTAATTGTACGCCACCTACCCGCAGTGGTAACGTAATCGTTACTTGCCTTGCAGTGCAGAGATTTATGGGACTCACAAGGGAATTTAGAAACACGATCGCGGCGCGTGTGGAACGGGCCCCGCGCTTTCTGGAAGCACTTTTTACGGAGGCGCTCAATGCCTATTTCGCAGGCGACACCGCCGTAGGCAAAGCCATCCTCCGGGATCTCGTCAATGCCACTGTAGGGTTTGAAGAGCTGGCTCTGACACTCAAGAAACCAAGCAAGAGCTTGCATCGAATGCTGGCTCCGCGTGGAAATCCCAGCACGGATAACTTCTTCAGCATCGTAAACGCGCTTCAGAAAAAGGCGCACGTCAAATTACGCGTAACGGCAACGGCCAGCTGAAAGAGCACCGGCCCATCTCACAGCCCACTCGACTTCTACAACTTGGCCTTGCCTACGCTGCGCCTTTACGCGATTCACGGTGTAGAGCCTCGGCTACCGCGCGAGGGTTCCGAGTCGCAACGCGCAGAAGCGCGAGTGCTGGGCCGTCAGGGGTGCGCCTTCCCTGCTCCCAGTTGCGCAAGGTTGCCACGCTCACCCCGATCATCAGGGCAAACTCGGTTTGTGACGCCTTGAGCTTTTCCCGAACACTCTTCACATCGGTCGGTCGAAAGGTCGCCACTCGGGCAGGCTTCATGACCCCTCGCCGTATTTTCCCCGCCTGCCGGATGCTCGTCAGTAGTTCCTGAAATGCCGCGTCCTTCATGTGAATTCCTCCCGAACCAGTTTCGCCAGCGCCTTGAGCTGTGTGGCCGTCAAATCGCCCTGCTCGTTCTTCGCGTAGAGATACAGCATGTAAAATGTCTGGCTTGCCGGCTCCCAATAATAGATGAGGCGTACGCCCCCACGCTTACCTCGACCCGGCGCCGCCCAACGAAGTTTTCTCAATCCTGCTCCACCCTGAATAAGTGCGCCTTGGGCAGGACGAAGCAACATTGCCAACTGGAGTGCGCGATACATCTCATCGTCAAGATGACGACGGAGCGCGGCGGTAAATACCGGGGTCTCGACGAACCGCATAGTCCATGCTACGCCAATGGCGCAGTCTCTTGCAAGATGGTTCCATTGCCCTATTCAGAAATGAGCCGGAACAATACCCCTGATTGGGCTCCATCGGGCTGTGACGCAGGTAGGTTCTATTGCGTTTGACCATCGCAACCTAACTGAATGATGACCCGCTTGCCGAAAACTGAGCCAAGAAACTAGACACCTCCCCAATCCTGAGTATAATGGCCTCACTCCGTGCGCGATGCACGGAATCCACTTCAACCCTGAACCATCACGATAGGCCTATGCCACATACACGCAAGCAAGTGCTCACCATCGCCGGCTCCGACTCCGGAGGAGGCGCCGGGATACAAGCTGATCTCAAAGCCATGTCCGCCAACGGCGTCTTCGCCATGTCGGTGATCACGGCGATTACGGCGCAGAATACGGAAGAGGTGACGGACGTCTTTGAATTGCCGCCCGCGATCATCGCCTCCCAAATCGACGCCGTCTTCGACGATTTCGACGTCGCCGCTGTGAAGACCGGCATGCTGGGTTCCGCCGCCATCGTCGAAACGGTGGCCGCGATGTTGAAACCTCAGAACCTCGCCAACCTCGTCGTTGACCCGGTCATGATTTCCAAGAGCGGCCACTCCCTGCTGAAGCCGGACGCGATCGACGTCTTGAAAGCGCGCCTCTTTCCACTCGCCCTGGTGGTCACGCCGAACGTGCATGAAGCCCAGCAACTGTCCGGCATCGAGATCAAGTCGCTGGCTGATGCGCGGCGGGCGGCGAAGGTGATCCACGGCTTTGGATGCAAGTACGTCTTGATCAAGGGCGGTCATCTGCTGACTGAGCGGGCCACCGATCTGTTGTACGACGGCCGGTTCTTCACCGTCTTCAAGGGCGACTTCATCGACACGCCGCACACCCATGGCACCGGCTGCACCTTCGCCTCCGCCATCGCCGCGCATCTTGCGCTCGGCAAGCCGATCGGCGACGCCGTACAAACCGCCAAGGCCTACCTCACGGAAGCGATCCGCCATAGTCTGGCGATCGGCCACGGGCACGGCCCGACAGACCACTTTTATTTCCTCGAGCGATAAGAGGCACGGATGCTGCGGCGTTGTCCTCCCATCGTACTGCTCCTCACGGGTTTCAGCTGGCTCGTGCTCGCGTCGATCCTGGGCCTGGCTATCCTGATCGGGCTGGTCCATGGCACCCCGCTCCCTTCCTGGGTTCGGCAGATCCATGTGCATGCCGCCCTGGTCGGCGGTGTGACGCAGATGATCCTCGGCGGATTCCTTGCCCTGATGCCGCTCTCGCATCCACCCGGTTCGACCAGACAGGACTCTCAACTTCCGGCGTTTCTGGCGCTCAATACCGGCACGGTCGCCATGCTGATAGGATTCTGGCTGCATCACTATCAGCTCGTCGGCGCCGCCGGAGTACTCGTCGGCGCCGCCTGTGTCCGGGTGGCCTATGTCGCATGGTCCCGATCGAGCCAGCATGTTCCATCGAATTGGAACCGCTGGTATTACGCCGTGGCCTTCCTGGCCCTGTTCGGCGGGCTGGCCTGCGGCGAGACGCTCGCCTTCGGCCTCATGCCGGAATCGTACGGCCATCTGCGGCTCGCCCATATCCATCTCGGGCTGATTGGCTTTGCGATTGTGGTCATCATCGGCGCGCTCCTCATCCTCCTGCCGACGGTGCTGAATACGTCCGGCTCCAGCCCCACACTCAAGCAACCGGCAGTGATCCTCATGCTGCTGGGCGTGGCGGCACTCATTGGAGGATTCCTGAACACATCGGTCATGATCCAACTTGCGGCCGGAGGGGTCCTCTTCGCCGGAGGAGCACTGTACACGGTGAATCTGTTTCGAACCTGGATGGGATCAGCACACAATGGCAATGCGGCCTCGGACCACCTTTTAATCGGCCTCTTCTTTCTCCTCTTCACGATCCTGTTGGGAATCCTGGTAGGGGTCAACAGCCTCTCCAGCCCGCCGGTGATGCCCTTTGGCACCTTGCACCTCATCGCTTACACCCATATGGCCCTGTTGGGATTCATCCTGCAAACGAGCATGGGCATGCTTTCGCATGTCATCCCTCTCACGATCGCCACAAGCCGCGTGCCCAACAGCAAGAAACGCGAGCCCTATCTTGAATGGCTCACCAGGATCATGGACCGCTGGCGGACCATCCAAGTCGGCGGGCTTAGCCTTGGAACGATGGGGCTGGGCATCCTGGCGACACTCACGTGGAATGTGCCGCTGGGCTCAATCTACATCCGGGTAATGACCTGGGCTTGTTTTGGACTTCTCCTCAGCAGCCTGATTCTCTTTTCCGTCAAGCTTGTCCTGCTGCTCAGCCTGCAACCAAAAGATTCCCATTCATCGGTGGCTTGACCTATTTCCACTCTTCCCCTTGCCGTAGCCGCCCTCTTTTCCCTACACCTCCTGAACAATTCTGGCCCAGTAGACCGCACATAACCTGCCGTATTTTCAGAATACCTGGCCCTTATTTCTCAGCCTGTTTCTTGCTCTACGTGTGATACCGGTCCGCTTGCGGCGGGACAGGACATACATCGCACATCACGAAGACAGCCTGAATGTGCTGCCGTTTCAGGAAAGGGAGGCCCCGGTAATGAAGAACTCGAATTCATGGCTTTTTTGGCCGGATCACGTCGCGTTGTCCGTGCTCGTACTCGCCTTGATGGCGATGGTCTTTCTCTACGCCGCGCGTAAACCGATGCACGGGATCATCCATTCGACGTGCACGCTGATGTCCCACAGTATGCGATTTGTATCCCGGTGGCTCTTCCTCGCCGCGGACAATATGCGGCTGCGCAATCAGTCGGTCTTGCTGGCTCACGGGCAGGAAAGCGAAGCGGTCATCATTGAGCGGGAATTCGAGCGAGTGGGGAATATCCTCCGCAAGGACATGCAGGAGTTTCCCGCCTTGCAGCGAAAAATGCTGGAAGAGGCGACACGCATGGAGGACGAGTACCGCAAATGTGGCGTCGTCCCGCCCCCTCCCCCGGAATGGGTGACGGCGCTCGAATCGGTGGCACAGATCAAGTCGGGAGGAGACATCCCCCGCAAATTACTCGAGGACATCGGGAAGTCCATTCAAAAGATCCACGACAAAACCATCGCAGAGTTCCGCCGTTCCTATGAAGAGCGGCACAAGATCTTAAATGCCATGCAGCCCTCCTGGCGAACAGTTGAGAAACTGATGGGCGAGATGGACAAGAAGATGGTCACGCTTCAGACCAACGCGAAGCAAATCGACGTGCATATCGGGAAGTTCGAAGGCATCCGCGCCAAAGACAGCAAGACCGAACACGCCTTGACGATATCCTCGTTCGTCCACCTGGCTATCTCGTCGCTGGTCATGGTCATCGCGCTGGGCGGCGCCTTCATCAACTACAAATTGATCGCGTTGCCGATGTCGGAAATGGTGGGGGCCAGCGATTACCTCATGAGTAACCTCAAGACATCCGATGTCGCAGCGCTGGTCATCATTCTGATGGAAGCGTCGATGGGGTTGTTCCTGCTCGAATCGTTGCGCATTACGCAATTATTTCCCAGAATCGCGAGCATGGACGACCGCATGCGACGCCGATTGATGATCGCCTCGCTGGCATTTCTGACCATTCTGGCTGCAATCGAATCGTCTCTTGCGCTGATGCGCGACATGCTGGTCGCTGATAAGGCGTCACTGATGCGCGACCTCGCCTCCATCGCTCCGGCCCCGTCGGACGGGCTGCTCACCAGCATCCCGATGATCGGTCAAATGGTCATGGGCTTCGTGCTGCCCTTCGCACTGGCGTTTGTGGCCATCCCCTTTGAGAGCATGATCCATTCGATGCGCACCGTCGTCGGCGTGTGTCTGGTGCAGGGCATGCGCGGCCTCGGCGTCACGCTCAGATTCCTGGGCCTGCTGTTCAAACGCCTCGCCAAGGTGTTCGAAATGGCCTATGACGTCACGATCGTCGTTCCGCTGATGGTCGAGCGCTGGGTGCTGACGATGCGTACCGGTCCATCAGTGGAGATGGAAGAGCCGGCGCTTTCAAAACAGAGGAGAGCGGCATGAAGAAGTCTCTCGCGATCTTAGCCTTGTCGTTGGGCATCGTGTCCCTCGGCGCGTGCGGCGATAACCGGATGCATAGTCACGGGGTATATATGCTGGTCGATACCTCCGGCACCTATGCCCGCGAGATGGGCAAAGCCGCGAAAATCGTTAACTACCTGTTGGCGACCTTGAATCCGGGCGACTCCCTGGCCGTGGCCAAGGTGGAGAGCCGTAGCTTCACCGAAAAAGATATCGTGGCCAAGGTCACCTTCGACAAGCGCCCGTCGCAGGCCACCTCGCAAAAACGTGTCTTCAAAGACAAAATCCAATCGTTTGCCAAAGAGATCAAAGGGAGCGCCTATACCGACATCACCGGCGGATTGATTCAGGGCGCGGAATACTTGAATGAGACCAAGTCCGGCATCAAGACCATCGTGATTTTCTCGGATATGCAGGAAGAATTGGGCAAGGGCACAATCCGGGACTTCCCCATCAGCCTCGATGGTTTCCGGGTCGTGGCGCTCAATGTCACCAAGCTCGGCACGGACAACGCCGACCCCCGGCTCTACCTCGACCGCCTGGCGCGCTGGGAAGCCCGGGTACGAAAGGCCGGTGCGACCGAGTGGGTGGTCGTCAACGACCTGGAGCACAATCTGGAATCTATTTTGGTAACTCGCTGACGGGCCGATGCCGTGCATCACTCCACGCGCAGGGCCTTGAACAGACTCCGCTTCTGATCCTCCGGCACGGACAGCCGACTTCAGAGACACCGTTCTGGTACAATCCCACCCCGTGGAAACACACGATTGGTATCATGACGCTCCCGGCCACCGGATCTCCTCCATCCTGACCACACCGGACGGCGGCACAGAGCGGATTGCTGTGTTGTGCCATGGATTTCTTTCCTCTAAAACCAGCTCGACCAACAACACCTTAACCCGCATGTTGATTGAGCGGGGAATCGCCACGTTCCGTTTCGACTTCTTCGGACAGGGAGACAGTCAAGGCCCTTTCGAAGAGATCACCACCACGCTGGCGGTAGGCCAAGCCCTGGCCGCGCTGGACCTTGTCACACAACAAGGCTATCGCCGGATCGGATTGATGGGTTCGAGCTTCGGCGGGCTGGTATCGATCTTGACCGCCGCGCAGCGGCCTGATCTGGCCTGTCTTGCGTTGAAATGCCCCGTGGTCGATTTCGCGGAAGAACTCCGGTTGGGGTTCGGGGACAAAGAACTGGCGCGCTGGAAAGCGACCGATACCATCCCCAACATCATGGGCGGCCCGGACCGGATCGCACTTCGCTATGCCTTCTACGAAGACTGCTTACGCCGGATTGCCTACGAGCCGGCGAGATCGATCACCGCCCCCACCGTCATCGTGCAGGGCGAGCAGGATGAGCATGTTCCGCTTCACCAGAGCCGCCGACTTTATGACGCGCTTCACGTGAAGAAACACCTGGAGCTGCTGCCCGGCGCCGACCATCAATTTACGAAGCGGGAAGATTTTACGCGGATGACGAACGTAATCGCCGATTGGCTGACGGAACACCTGGCATGAGTACGGGCGCACATACCGATTGACGTCATGATGGTTGGCGCTTGGCGGGATTTCAGCAGTCCCGGCTGTCGAGCAAGATCGATCGCTCGCTCATTTCGACGTCACTTTGAAGGTATCACCGGCGAAAATGAGCCCCTCGGTCCCGTCCGGCAGCTTGACGTGGAAGGCATCATGGTCCGTGCCGTGATACACGCCGATGGCTCTTGCCGTTTCGCCTGCCTTCAGAATCGCAATGACTTTCCCCGGCTGAACACTCGTGTTCGCGGCTTCCGAAGAAACCGGAGACTTCTCTATACTGAGTACCTCCGTGGGCTTTTCGATCGAGAGGATCGTCTCGCGATTGTCGCACCCAACCGGCATGACCGCACTACAGACCGCCAGCGCAACTATCGTGAATCGATTTCGAAGTCGACTTGCCACAGCGTTCAACCACATACCCTCTCGCACCCCGCTTCCTGTTATGGATGGATTCCCATCCCACAATGTTGACGTTGGAGTGACCCTCACTGCCCTGCTCAATAAATGACGCCGCCGACCACCCAATGCCGGTCATCCGGAATGTCGATCAATAGCCGGGTGAGATTCATGCGGGCGAGCTGCGTCGTCACCTCATCTTCGGTGAACGCGGCCAGCAGGGAGTTATAGAAATCCCGGCGTAAAATGTCCGGCTCGCCGGCGGCATACCGATCGACGATGGCCTGGGCCTCTTCCGGCGAATCGGGCCGGAGCAAATCCATCACCAGCACCGGCGAACCGGGTTTCACCAACAACCACAGCTTGTGCCAAAACTGCAACGGATTCGGCAGATGATGCAGCAGGCTGTTGGACATCGCCGCATCGGCAATCCTGGCGCCGGGAACCGCATCGATCCGTTCGCAACTCAGCGTGATTCGGTCGGCAAGCCCGGCTTGCTTCACCGCCTGCTCACCCAGCCGGATCATCGGGGCCGAGGCATCGATGCCGACGACCTGACAGGCCGGATACAGCCTGGCGAATCGAATCGGGATGTCGGCAGGGCCGCACCCCAGGTCCAGCACGCGGCCCCCGGAAAAGTCCGGAAAGTACTCGCGAAACCGGTCGACGAATCCTTGATTCTCTTCCGCGAAGTCGGCGCGCGCGTAGACCTCCGCCTGCAACGGATCGTCCATCAATTCCGGTTCAAGTATCCGGTCCATCATCTTTGTCACTCGTGAAGCGTATCTCGTATCTCGCAACCAAAGCTGAGAAACGCTCTCTTTCCGTCCTGCGCTTCACGCTTCACGAAATACGCTTCACGATTCCACCGATACGGCGTCTCCCGGCCTGGCCACGCCCTCGCGCAGGACTTTCGCATAGACACGACTCCAACCGGGATTCTTCTTCTGTGAAATCCGGGAAAAGTCTCCCTCTCGAAACCACGACGCATTCTTGCTGCACGGCGAGGTGTAGCTGGTCACTTCAAGCTGAAGCTCAGGCCCAATGGACAACACGATGCCCGGTTTCACCAAATCCCACTCCAACCCCGCAATCGTCAGATTCTCGCCGGACAACCCCGCGTCGATTGAATGTCCTTCGTCCTGCAGTCGTTCGATCAATTCGAGCGAATAGAGACAGACCGCGCGGTCAGGTCCGCCATGAAACTTCAAATTCTCCTGCCGATCCCCCTCCACACCGTCCTTGCCGACTTTCACCTCGAACACAGGGCGTTTCGGCACGCCTCCGTCCGAGACGCTGATTTGATGCACATGCGGATACGGAGGCCGTCCGGCATTCATCCTTCTACTCCTTCACAAGACTGCGTACGCAGGAATTCCATTGCGAGCCAGCCATCCTGTTCCCGCTGCCGGCATGGATACAGACCCGCCGCTGCGAATGCGGCCACGATCTCCTCCCGCTGATTGAGTAACAGACCGGAGACCAGCAACCTGCTCCTGGTACAGCCTGTCAATCTGTCAGCCACGCTCAGCAGGGTTTGCCGATCCAAATTCGCGAGGACCAGGTCGAATGACGTCTCTCCCTGAAGTTCTTCCAGACGGCCACAGTGCAACGACAGCTCTGAACCGAATCGATTGAGTCGGGCATACTCCTGTGCGCATTCAATAGCAACCGGATCGTAATCGATACCGACCGCCCGACCGGCACCCAATCGAAGCGCGGCCATTGCCAAAATCCCGCTGCCGGTCCCGATATCCAGTACTGACTCGCCCCCTTGGACAATCTCCTCCAGCCATTCGAGCAACATCCGGGTCGTCGCATGGTGGCCGGTGCCGAAGGCTTGCTTGGGATCGAGGATGATCTCGAATTGCCCGGACCCCAAGATCACCCCCTCCCAACTGGGACGGATCACCATCCGTTTGCCGATCCACAAGGGTTTCACCGACTGCGCCCACAGCTGATTCCAGTCCTGATGAGGCAGTGCATGGACCTGAATCTCCGGTTCGTTGGCTCCGTCGAGTTGCCGGAGAATCTGTCTTAGTTTCACCAGATGATCGGGCGACCAGATCTCACTGGGCCAATAGAGATGCACGATCTCGCCTTCTTGCCAGCCCCCCTGTGCCGTTGGATCGTCAAGTAATCCCAGCACCTCCCCGGCATCAAGGCGCGACACAATCCGCACGTCGACCCAGTCGGAAATCGTTGACGGCATCACGCGGTTCCCAGTAAGGTCGATGACATCATGGCCAATCTATTACCTGCCGCGCGCGCGGCACAACTACAGCGGATGCTCATCCGAATCGACCGCCTCATCCAGCGGGGGACGAACACCAGCTCTCGTTTCACACTGTGTCGCCTGGCCATTTTCCTCGCCGGCCTCGGCTGCTCCATCGCACTCTATAAATCCGGCTGGTACATCACGGGCAACTCAGCGCTGGCCGGCTTTGCGGGCTTGTTCCTCGCCGTGGCCGCGTATCATAACAGGCTTGAGCACCGGATTCACCGGCTCCGCTTATGGAAGGGCATCAAAGCCGCGCACATTGCCAGGATCACATTGAACTGGCCCGATATTCCTCCGCGGCCATCCGAGGCGCCCGCAGCGCATGTCTATGCCAAAGATCTTGATCTGGCCGGGCCCCACTCCCTGCTCCATCTCCTCGACACAACCGTCTCCGACCATGGCCGCGCGCGACTGGCTGCATGGCTGCTCGATCAGCCGCCGGCTCATGAGGTCTGGTCCCGCCGGCGACGACTGGTGCAAGAATTGGCGACCCGCCCGCTCTTTCGCGACCGCCTCACCCTCCACGCACGACTGGCCGGCGAGGAAGAGATTAACGGCCGCCGCTTGGCCGCGGTTGTCCAACATCCGGTCGGATTCCCCCGGCTGAACGTGACCCTCATCGTCCAAATCATCCTGGCGCTGTCCACGGCGTTGCTGGGCTTCGGCGCGCTGCTCGGAGCGCTCCCCGGTTATTGGATGTTCTCGTTCGGCGCGTACGCGGTAATCTATTTCATGACCGACCAGGGCGAACACCTGCTCGAACATGCGGTGGGACTCCATCATGAAATGGAACGGCTGGGAACCGTCTTGCGCCATCTGGAACAGCATGCCAATAAGACCGCGCCCGCCTTGGCCGACACCTGTGCGCCGCTGATACGCAGCACCGCCCGGCCATCGCTTCACCTGGCGCAAGCGGCAAGAACTCTGCACGCCATCAGCGTGAAGGCCAATCCCCTGCTGCATCTGGGCCTCAATGCGCTCGGCCCCTGGGATCTGTGGTTCACCCGGCGGCTGATTCACGTGCAGCAATCCATCAAAGACCATCTGCCGCTATGGCTCGACTGTTTGGCGGACATCGAAGCGGCGTCGGCCTTGGCGAACTTTGCCTATCTCCATCCCCGCTATGCCTGGCCCGAACCGCTCGAACTGTCCCCCCGACACAACGGGGCGAACATAGCCATCCGTGCCAACCGGCTTGGGCATCCGCTGCTGCCTGCCAACGCTCGCGTGGCCAACGATGTCCGTTTGGACAAGCTCGGCTCGATCCATCTCATCACCGGCTCAAACATGTCCGGCAAGAGCACGTTCCTGCGTACGATCGGCATCAATCTTTGCCTCGCGCAAGCCGGCGGCCCGGTGTGCGCCACATCGTTCACATGGAGTTGGAGCCGCCTGGCCTGTTGCATCCGCGTCGACGACTCGCTGGATGCGGGACTGTCGTTTTTCTACGCCGAAGTCAAACGGCTCAAGACGATCCTCGACGCGACCCAAGACCGGACCGCGCCCCCTGTGCTGTTCCTGATCGACGAGATTTTCAAGGGAACGAACAATCGCGAGCGCCTGATCGGCAGCCGTACGTTTATCATGGAACTGGCCAGAGGCAACGGACTGGGCCTCGTCACGACCCATGACCTCGAACTCACGGACCTCGACAAGACGGTTCCACAGCTCACCAACGCGCACTTTCAGGAAACCGTCGCCGCCGGCGCGCTACAATTCGACTACACGCTCCGCCCCGGTCCCTGCCCGACGACCAACGCATTGCGGATTATGGAGTTGGAAGGACTGCCGGTGCCGAGGCCGGATGACAACAGGCCATCGTAGGACGATCTGAGTTGGTGGCGTGGCGTACCAAGGAACGCACGTGAGGGAAAGACGTTATCGCGCCTTTACTACCGTGATGTCGTGCATGGGATAATCTTTCACATTGCCGGTCGCCAAGGTCGCGCCTTCGACAAAGGCCGTCGCGGCGATCAAGCAATCCGCTAACTCGAGGCGCCGGGTTTTCGTTCTGCGTTTGAAACGCCCCGCGACCTCGGCCATGTCTTGCGTCACGGGAAGTATCACCAACCCGTCCAGCAGCGCACGCGTTGCCCGCTCCTCCTCCGGATACATCCCCACGAAAAGTTCCGCCACCGAAATGACGGAACAGCAGGGAACAAATCGATCAGCCGCATCTTCAAGAAAGGCTCTGACAACTTCCCGCCCTCTGAGCACGTCTATGAGGGCATCCGTATCCAACACCATCTTTGTCACTGCACACCCACACGCCTCAGGCGGGACGATTTCCGAAGTGAGCGAACAAACCTGCGGGCACCTTTCGCAAGATCCGCATGCTCGGCCTTTATCCACGCCCCAAAGCTGAGTTGCAAGGATTTCTTGAACTTGATCCGTTTCAACTCATGACGCAACGCGTCACCCACGACCTTGCTTTGTTCCCCTTTCGGAACCGCCCGTTTCAATTCATCAAGCAGATCCTCGGGTAGCGTAAAATTCGCCTGTCTGGTTGTGCTTGCCATGCATTACCCCCGTCAACATAGAGAATGGCCTATATAATAGCCTATATGATGTCCTAGGTCCAAGAAGCTGTCGAAATAAGTTCCTGCCCGACGACCAACGCATGGCGGATGATGGAATTGGAAGGACTGCCGGTGAAAGGGTTCTACCTTGCAGATCAGGGACCTGACAATGGGCCGGATGGCGTACAGTGTTTCCCCTAAGTTGAGAAGCTTTTGCAGGTCAATCTCCGCCTCTCCGCCTCACTCACTTGCCGACATTTTCACACAATCTCTTCAGTCCCTGCTGGCCCCCTGATGTCGATTGATACAGCATATCCGTTCTGCACAGCACGCCTGTTGATGCCGAACACCAACCCGACCCCTCCTTACGCTACAGATCGTGCCCTAACACCAAAAACACCCCAACCTTGAATTGCACAGGGTACGCGGCTATTTCTCATTCCAGTAGCAACACTCATATATTTAGTTTGCAATGCTTCCTGAATGAGGTGTATCGTTTTGTCCGCAATCTGTATCTTTTTTGAATTGGTCGGGCGCGCGATATAGCGGCACGACGTACCTTTTCTCACGCACATCTCTTGCAGAAGGTTCGCTGCGGAAGGCTGTCAGGTCACCGACCCGCAGCTCATGCCAATCTCAAGGCAGAGTGATGCCGAAACACATTCTCGTGGTGGACGACGACCCGGATATCAGGCAGGTCCTTCAAGACCGCCTTCAATCCTATGGCTATGAGGTAGATACGGCAGCAGATGGGTGGGCTGCTATCCGGGCGTTGGAGCGCACCACCCCCAGCGGCATCTTCCTGGACCTTCGCATGCCGGGAATGGATGGCTTGGAGGTGTTGGGGCACATTCGGGATTTTCTCCCGTCTATTCCAGTTGTCATCATCACGGCAGCCAGCGCCCCGGAACAAGTCCTTCGCGCCATCAGTGCCGGGGCGCAGACATGCATCCTGAAACCGTTTGATACATCCCAGATCAAACAGATTGCGGAACGCTGGTTCGCAACGCCTTGAGCATCGCGCCATCATGGACACCGGCCGCTCTTCCTGTCATCCCACTGTCGATACCCAGCCAGGCGGCCCCATCGCACCCGGCATACTCGGCTTGCTGCTGGTGTTCTTTTCAATGCCTGCCGCTGCCGCTCCGGAACCGGCCCGGGAGTCGAAGGATGCACCCCATGTGTTTTCATTGATCGAGGAAGAAACCGTCAGCACGGCAATCCGCCGGGAACAACCCATTTCCCAAGCGCCTTCCAATGTCTATGTCATTACCGCCGAGGATATCCGTCAATCGGGCGCCCCCGATGTCCCGACCATCTTGCGCCGCATCCCCGGCCTTGAAGTCATGCAGGTGACCGGAGCGGACTTCAACGTCAGTGTGCGCGGCAACAATCAACTGTTCGCCAACAAGATGCTCGTGTTGGTCGACGGCCGCTCCGTCTATATCGATGTCCAAGGGTTCATCTTCTGGAAAGGCCTGCCGGTAACCCTGCCTGAGATCAAGCAGATTGAGGTGATCAAGGGGCCTGTGGCTGCGCTGTACGGCTTTAATGCGTTCGATGGGGTCGTGAACATCATCACCAAGTCCCCGAAAGAGATGGAAGGGACCACGTTGCAAGTGGGCGGCGGGGAGGTCGGCACCATCTCAACCGCGGCCGTGCATGCCGGGGCAGAAGGGAATTTCAAATACCGTGTCTCGGGAAGCTATGAACAGAGTCATCAATGGCGAGCGCGCGATGCCGCGGCCTTTCGCTCCTATAAATTCAACAGCCAAACCGAATATGCGCTATCAGGCCAATCGAAGGCATCTGTTTCAGGCGGTCTGGTCTATATGGATCCCCACGACGGACCGCTGGTTGGCTCCGGCAGTTCCCTCCTGACCTCCGGTGTCAAACTGCCATACGCAAACCTCTCGTATAAAAACCAAGGGTTCTTCCTCCGCACCTACTGGAACGGATTTTTCGCGGATGTGGACGCCTCCGCCCATCCTCTCCTGCAACGGTTCGTCACGGTCACGGATCCAGCAGGACGGTCGGATCTGAATTTCTCAGGCAATACCTACAATGTCGAAGGCCAACACTCCATTAAGGTCGGCGAATCGGGGCAATTGACCTATGGCCTCAACTACCGTCACAACACGTTTTCGTGCAACTGCATTTCCAGCTTTGGAAAAGAAAACCGGCTGGGCATGTACGTCCAAGGCGAGTGGTCTATTCTTCCTTCGGTCAACGTGATCGGGGGATTGCGATACGATCTTCATACCCAAATCAATCCCACCTACAGTCCGCGTCTCGCCGTCCTGTACACCCCGATTCCCGGACACACGCTGCGCGCGCAAGCCTCTGTCGCGTATCGTCCTCCAACCTTGTTTGAGACATATGAAGATGTCCGTTTGACCCCGACTGTCGCAAATCCGCTCTTTCCCACATCCAATCCAATCACCGGATCACGCAATCTTCATCCCGAGAAAATTGTGTCCTACGAACTCGGCTATCAGGGGTGGTTCTATCGTCACCGGATTCGGGTCAGAGCCGACCTCTTTTTTAATCGCATCTCAAACCTGATCAGCCTTGAGTCGACCAGCATCATGACGACCACTGTGAACAGCGACAAGACGGAAATCTACGGAGGAGAAGCCGGTATCGAGTTTCAAGCCGCCTCCTGGCTGACCAGTTTTGCCAATTACTCCTTCCAGGAAATCGAGAGAAACATCGCGGGACTCGGTCGGCGCGGCGCACCCCAGTCAAAATTCAACGCCGGATTGCGTGGGGAATGGGACAACGGCATCAACGGCGAGGTCGTGCTGCATTACGTCGGATCGGCAACCTACCCCCTGGCCCAGTCATTCGATATCTTCGGAGTGTCGCCGGGAACTCGGGCCAGCGACTACACACTACTCAACTTCCGCGCCGGCTATCGCTTTTGGGAACAAGACACGCCTGACGGCCGCCGACGATCGGCCGAGGCTGCGGTGTCGGTCTTCAATGCGCTGGACGACGGCCATAAGGAACACCCGCTCGGCGACCTAATGGAACGACGCGTGATGGCCTGGCTGACGCTCAAGTTGTAAGGGACGTCCCATGCAGGAAATCCCCTCTCCACTCAGCCAACCCCGCGTCCCTGCTCCACTCATTGCACTCTTTCGGTACAGTACCGCGTGCCTGCTTGCCCTGCTCCATACGGCCTGGTCGCCTCTCCCCGTCCAAGCCCACGAAGTCGTCATTCTCAAATCGGCCAATATCGCCCCCTACAATCAGGCGATCAGCGGCTTCAAATCTTCCATGCCGCGCGAGACCACCTTCATTGAATACGATCTAAAGGGCGATGCAGAGGCCGGGCGGAAATATGCCGCAAAAATACGCGCGTCCGGCGCGGATCTCGTGCTTGCGGTGGGATCGAAGGCCGCGATCGCGGCGCGGCTCGAACTGTTCGACATCCCCATCATCCATAGCATGGTCATGCATCCGGCAAAATATGACCTCAAAGCCCCTAATATCGCTGGGGTGGCCTCCACTCTTCCGATCGGCCAGCAACTCACCCACCTGCGCGCCGTCCTGCCGAATCTCAAACGGATCGGCTACCTGTACGATCCCGACAAAACTCCTCCGTTCTCCAGCGACGCGGCGAACCAGGCGCGGCAACTCGGGATCACATTTATCGACCGGCAGGTAAGAACCGAGGAGCAAGTCCCTATGGCCTTGCGGGAACTCCTCTCCGAAGTGGACGCGCTCTGGCTGACCTCAGACAGCACGGTCTTGACCGAAGAGTCCTTCTCCTTTCTGTTGTCCGCCGCATTTGAACGGCATGTGCCTGTCATCGGGTTCGATCCTGAATTCGTGCGCAGAGGCGCGTTGATGAGTTTCTGGATCGATTCAACTGATGTCGGACGAGGGGCGGCCCATCTGGCGCAGTCGATCCTCGCCGGCACATCAGGCCCCTCCTCCAAAATGTTTCTGCCAAAGCACCGGATGGCGCTGAATCAGGGAACCGCCGACTATCTTGGGATCACGATCCCACCGAGTGTCCTGAGCCTGGCGGATGAAGTGCGATGACTGTGGTAAACATGGCAACCCGCAACCAGTCTGTTCGTCTCACCGCATTTATCAGTCTGAGAACGAAATTCGTCCTCTTCGTCAGCCTGGTCATTATCGCGGTCTGTTCCGGCCTCAGCTGGTACTTTATCACGCAGCAGTCCGACTCCATGACCCGCTCGCTGATCGGGACCGGCAGCATTCTGGTCAAAAACCTGGCCTACAACGCCCGGTATGGCCTCGTCGCCAAAGACCGAGTGCTCCTTGAACAACTGATCAACGGGGTCATGGAAGTGGAAGAAAGCGTCTACGTCATATTCACCGGACCCGACGGCAAACCATTGGCCGTCAAGAGCAAGCGCGGGATCTATCCGGATCAGGCACTCACCACATCACTCGTTAGAACAGGCTCGACCGAGACGACCATCACGCCATTCATCGCCGAAGCCGGTGGAAGGCGCGAGCCGGTTTACGACTTTGCCGTACCGGTTGGACGCGGAAACGAGAACAAGGCTCCGTTTCCCCTGCTTTCCCTGGAAATGGAAGATGCGCAGCCCGAATCATCCGCCCGGCTCTACGGCGTCGTCCGGATCGGCTTGACCGGGGAAAAGATGAATCAATCCCTGAGCCGGACCGTCGGCAACGTCGTCCTCATCACGATCGCCGTCATCTTCAGCGGCATCTTGGCAGCTGTGCTGCTGACACGTCGGATCACGACTCCGCTGAAAAGCCTGGTCGGAGTCGCCGAGCAGGTGGCAGGCGGCGATCTGACGGCATCGGTCTCGCCGACGACGCATGACGAGGTGGGCCAATTGACGATGGTCTTCCGCCAGATGACCGAATCGCTCAAAGATCGGGATCACGCGGTCACACAGGCGTACCGGGAGCTCGAACAACTCAACCGGACACTGGAACAGCGGGTCCAGCAGCGAACCAGCGAACTACAAACCGCCAACGACAAATTGAAAGAGTTGGATCGTCTCAAGTCGGCGTTCGTGTCCGTCGTGTCGCACGAGTTGCGGACGCCCATGACTTCGATCAAAGGGTATGTGGAAAACCTGTTGGACGGCCTCGCCGGCGCGTTGACCGAAAAGCAATCGCGCTCGCTGGAGCGGGTCAAGCACAACATCGATCGGTTGACTCGGATGATCAATGAGCTCTTGGATCTCTCCAAAATAGAAGCCGGCCGGATGGAATTGAATCTCGCCCCGGTTCCGCTGCTTGAGCTGGCCGAAGAAATAGCAGAGAGTTATCACGCAGCGGCTCGCCAGAAATCCATTACCCTTCGCACAACCCCTCATCCCGCACTGCCGATGGTCCAAGGAGACGCCGACAAGCTCAGCCGGATCTTGATCAATCTGATCCATAACGCGATCAAGTTTACCCCCCACGGGGGAACCATTCGAATCGAAGGCCAGTTGCGTGGTAACGCTGTCGAACTGTGCGTCATCGATAGCGGGAGTGGAATTCCTCCCCATGAATTGGACAAGATCTTCGATAAATTCTATTGGAGCGAGTCCGCTCCCGTAGAAGCGCGGGGGGCAGGGCTGGGTCTGGCTATCGCCAAGAATCTGGTCGAGCTGCACGGCGGGACGATCCGGGTCGAAAGCGTCCTCGGCACAGGCAGCTGCTTTTCATTTACCATCCCCATCGCGCAACCCTAACCCTTCCGGCGCTGTCAGCGAAAGTGGTCTATCTGGTTTGTCTGGTTGATCTGGTTTATTGGGTTGGTCAGAACAAATCCTTCTGAACGATTACACCAAAGAAACAAGACAAACAAAATAAACCAAATAAACAAGGAATTGATTCACACTTCACGAGATACGCCCAACCTCACTATGCGAGCAACTGCAAGAAGCATTTGCCTGACACCGCAAAGACTGGCACACTGCACCAGACCGTTTTAGAGGAGGCCGTATTCCACTCACCGAAACCCAGTCCGCATCGTCGGCTCATCCCCTCCGCGGCCTGTTGGTCGCGCAGTTTTGCGGCGCATTCAACGACAACGCCTGGAAACTGATGGTCGCCCTGCTGGCCATCCGGCAAGCGACTGCCGGAATGACGCCCGGCCCGGAACTCGAAACCGCGGCACAGACGCAGACATCTATCGCCTTCATGATTTTCACCTTGCCGCTGGTCCTGCTGTCGCTCGTCGGCGGCACGCTGGCCGATCGCCTCAGCAAACGCACCGTCATCATCTCGATCAAAGTTGTCGAGGTGCTGCTCATGCTGGCCGGCACTGTGGCCCTTTGGTTAACTCCCTCGGGTAGTGTGCTGCCCCTGATCGTGCTCTTCGGAATGGGCGTGCATAGTGCGCTGTTCAGTCCATCGAAATACGGCATCCTTCCTGAATTGATTCCCCATGAACGTCTTGCCGCCGGCAACGGCCTGTTGGAAATGTGGACCTTCGCCGCGATCTTGTTGGGCACGGCTGCCGGAGGGTTTCTTTTGCAAACCGCCGGAGACCAAACCTGGCTTGCCCCGCTCGTTTTGACTGCGCTCTCAGTCCTTGGCCTTGTCACCGCCTTCACCATTCCCCAAGTTCCACCTGCCCGTTCGACCGGCGGCGGGCCCGCTACAGTCCGCTGCGCGTGGGAAGCCATTCGCGCCGAGCGGCTGTTGCGCATGGCCATTCCCATGGAAATCTTCTTTTGGACGATCGCCAGTCTTTTTGGGCAGAACGTCGTCGTCTACGCCAAGGCCGTCTTGCATCTGTCTGATGCCGCATCGGGCCTCCCGCTCACTGTCTTGTCGGTCGGGATCGCGATCGGTGCGATGCTGGTCGGTCGTATTTCGCGAAACCGAGTTGAGTACGGATTAATCCCGCTGGGCGCGATCGGTGTCTTCCTCTCTCTGCTCTTCCTTGGCATCCTGGCACCTCCCTTGACGGGTACATTCCTGATAATGGGGACGCTCGGCATTTCCAGTGCCTTCATCTTTGTCTCATTGAATGCGATCTTACAATGGAAGTCACCGCCGGACCGGCGCGGCGCCGTCATCTCCTTTTCCAATACCTGTGTCTTTACGGGAATCCTCTTAGGGTCGCTCGCCGGTGGATCACTGGCCAATGTCGGACTCTCAACCTCCGGGATTTTCGTGGCCACAGCGGCCATGACCATGGCCGGAATGATGTGGGCGATTTGGTTGTTGCCGGACACACTCGTCCGCTTGACGCTGGTGATCCTCACCAACACCATCTATCGCCTCCGTCTGGTCGGCCAGCACCATGTCCCGCACACCGGAGGCGCGCTGCTGGTGCCGAACCACATGTCGTTTGTCGATGGATTGTTGCTCATGGCCGCAGTGGATCGCCCCATCCGATTCATTGTCGATACCGCCTATGCCTCGCACCCCCTGTTCAAACGACTCATGGCGACGATGCGCGTCATTCCGATTTCATCGGGCGGCAGCCCACGCGATATTCTTCGCGCGCTGCGCAGCGCGGGACAGGCGCTCGACGAGGGCGAGATCGTCTGCATTTTTCCCGAAGGCCAGATCTCCAGAACCGGAACGCTCCTGCCTTTCCGGCGTGGATTTGAACGGATCGTCAAGGGACGTCCGGTGCCCGTGATTCCTGTCCACCTCGATCGTGTGTGGGGCAGCATCTTCAGCTTCGAGCGAGGACGGTTCCTCACGAAATGGCCTGCGCACATCCCGTACCCGCTAACCGTATCGTTTGGCGCACCGCTCCCCTCCGATACATCAGCGTACGAACTCCGCCACGCCATTCGCCGGCTCGGCGAGGAAGCCTGGTACCTGCGGAAATCAGGACGCCGGACACTCCATCGTGAATTCATCCATGCGGCGAGGCGGCACCCTTTCCGCTTTGCCATGGCAGACCAAACCCGGCCGCACGTGTCATCGCTCCAAGCCCTGATCGGCTCCATCGTCCTCGCGAGAACGCTTCGACGGCATTGGGACGATCAACGTCACGTCGGCATTCTCCTCCCGCCGACTGTGGCCGGCGCCCTGCTCAACGTGGCTGCGCTGCTCTGCGGGAAAACCAGCGTGAATTTGAACTATACCGTGGGCAAATCGGGACTCGAAGCCGCCGTGAGGCTTGCCGGCCTTCGCACCATCGTCACCAGCCGAACGTTTGTCGAGAAGGCCAAGCTCGAGTTGCCTGAGGGACCGTCGATCGTGTGGCTGGAAGATGTCGCCCGTGCCATCGGCACAGGGCAAAAACTCACCGCCGCTCTCCTGGCCTTCTGCGCCCCCACCCGGGTGATCGAACGGGCCTGCGGCCAGACGCAGCCGCTGACTATGGACGATCTCGCCACTATTATTTTCAGCAGCGGGAGCACCGGGGACCCCAAGGGCGTGATGCTCTCCCATTTCAATGTGGATGCCAATGTACAGGGCGCGAGCCAGGTCCTCCATCTCTACCAGGATGAGCGGGTGCTCGGCATTCTCCCGTTTTTCCATTCGTTCGGCTATCTCGTCTTTTGGTTAGTGTCATTGAATGGACAAGCCATCGTGTTTCATCCCTCGCCCCTGGATGCGACCGCCATCGGCGACTTGGTTCAGCGCTATCGCCTCACCTTTCTGGTCACGACACCGACGTTTCTCCAGCTCTATCAACGCCGTTGCACCCCGGAACAATTCAGCTCTCTGCGCGTGGTAGTAACCGGGGCTGAGAAGCTTCCGGCCCGGCTCGCGCAGGCCTTTGAAGATCATTTCGGCATCGCACCGGTCGAAGGATACGGCGTCACCGAATGCGCCCCTGTGATCGCCGTCAATTGTCCGGACTTCCGGGCTGCCGGATTCTTCCAACCCGCTTCGCGGAGAGGGACTGTGGGGCAACCGCTGCCAGGCGTATCCGTACAAATCGTCGACCCGGACAGCTTCGCTCCATTGCCTGCCGACACCCCCGGCATGCTGCTGGTCAAAGGTCCCAACGTGATGCAGGGGTACCTGGGACGTGAAGACCTGACAGCCAGCGCTATCCGCGATGGCTGGTACATTACGGGCGACATTGCCAAGTTGGATGAAGACGGGTTCTTGACCATCACCGACCGGCTGTCACGCTTCTCCAAGATCGGCGGCGAGATGGTCCCTCACGGCAAGGTCGAGGAGGCGCTACAACAGGCGGCCGGCGCCGACATGCAAGTCTTCGCTGTAACCGGCATTCCGGACGAGAAAAAAGGCGAACGCCTTGCGGTCTTGCACACGCTCGACGAATCCCGTCTCCCGGATATTCTGAGCAAGCTTACAGAGCAGGGATTGCCGAACCTCTTCATCCCCGGACGAAACCAATTCGTCAAAGTCGAAGCTCTGCCGGTCCTCGGCACCGGGAAACTCGACCTGCGCGGCATAAAAAGAATCGCGATGGAACGGCTCGCTTCGCGTGAAGCGTGAATCAATTCTTTGTTCATTTGGTTTATTTTGTTTGTCTCGTTTCTTTGGTGTACTCGTTCAAAAGTATTGGTTCCGGCCAACCAAATAAACCAGACAAACCGAGAAACTAGTAGCTCACGGGCGGCCAATGACGATGCACCACGACCATTGACTCATGACAGAAAAGACACTGATCGACTGTCACGTCCATCTGGCTGCCTTGCCGGACGGCGACAACGGTTGCTACATCTCGCCGAAGATGCTGAAGAGCCCCTTGTTTCGCTTTTTGCTGTGGAAACATCGGCTTTCTCCGGACAAGCCTCGCGAAGCAAACCAGAAATACCTTGAGGACTTGCTCGGGGAGTTACGCGCCTCACGCCATGTGCAACAAGCAGTACTGCTCGGCATGGACGGCGTCTACGATGGCACCGGCAGACTCCTCCAAGACCATACAGATTTCCTCATCAGCAACGATTACGTACTCAAGACTGCGCGGACCCATCCGAATGAGTTGCTCGCAGGCGTGTCGATCAATCCGCAACGGAGAGATGCGGTTGAAGAGGTCCATCGTGTCGCTGAGGCCGGAGCCGTCCTCGTGAAAGTGCTGCCTAATGCCCAACAGTTCAACCCGGCTGATCGCAAGTACATTCCCTTCTATCGCGCGCTGGCTGAACGGAAGCTGCCGTTCCTGAGCCATGTCGGCTACGAATTCAGCCTGATCGGCAAGGATCAATCGGTTGGAGACCCGGACCGGCTCCACACCGCGCTCGATGAAGGCGCCACCGTCATCGCCGCCCATGCCTGCAGCTACGGCCTCATGCTCTATGAAAAATTTATCCCCACCTTCCACGAGTTTGCGAAACGCTATCCGAACTTCTACGCCGACATTTCGGCCCTGACATTGCCCAATCGCCTCCGCATGCTGTTGCATCTCCGGAAACATCCTGAGGTGCAAGATCGGCTGCTATTTGGCACCGACTATCCCCTGTCCGTCTTCCATCTGGCTGCCTGGGGACGGGTGGGGCCTGGCACAATGTGGAAGATGATCCGTACGAAGAACCGGTTCGACCGCCAGGTTGAGGTCTGCCGGGGACTCGGTCTTGGCTTCCAGTCGATCGGCGACATCGTGGCCCAACACAGCCGATAATCTCCAAGCACGATGGGCCGCAATCATCACTTAACTCAGTGAACGATGCCGTGAACCAGGATCTGTCCTTGGATCAACTTGTTGTGGACATCGTCACGGGGCCATAAGAAAACAAACGGGCCGTCCTCCTTGAGGAGGACGGCCCGTACAGATCGCCCGGCGAATGGCCGGCAGGCTCTATTGGCTCACAGAGATACGGTCCTTGATCAAATCGAACGTCTCCTTAGGCACGACGTTCTTCGCCACCAACTCCCCCTTCACGCGATAGGGACGATTGCTCACAATACGATCGGCCTCCTCCTGCTTCAACCCTAAGAACAGCACCAGATCGCTCGCCGATACCCGGTTGATGTTCATTGCAGCGGAGGTTCCGGCCGAGGGGGCAGGAGCGGATGGGGCCGGGGCCTTCGCGTCAGCCGCCTGAGGGGTGACCACCGCCGACGTCGAATGCGACCGGTCTTTCAGTTCCTTTTGATACCGTGCCACCAACGACTTCAAGGTGTCATTGTGGCGTTTGACATCCTGATATTCCTGCCGCACATTGCGATTCTGCGCCGACAACGCCTTGAGCTGCGCTTCAAGGTCTTTCGTCCGTCCATCGACCGAGCCCCGCTCCTTGTCGCGGCCATGTTCAATCCGTTGCAATTCATCGCGCGCCGCAAGCGCTTCGTTGCTGAATTTCACGTTCAGTTCTTTCAACGTGCGAATCTGCTGCTCCATAGAGGTCTTCTGTTGGCGGACCTTTTCCAATTCTTCCCGGGCAGTATCGGCTTCCGTCAACGCCTCTTGGTACTGCGAGTTGGTCACACATCCTGCCGACAGCATAGCCCCGGCCATCATGATTGCGATCCACTCCCGTCTCATACGATCCTCCTCTTCCTCACATGCTCAGTGAACGTGTGTGCACACACATCGACATGACTTTCTCTTCACATTTACCACGGCAGTCTATCTACCTGATTCAGTTCTTTGATTGTGTGTAAGACAACATCCGTTCTTTGTCAACATATTTGCGCTCAGGACCTGTTGCCGGAACCGGCGGCACCATTCAATCCTGCGCTTGACGGAACAGCATCGCTCTGTGATGATCGCTCGTTAATCGATCACCCGTATGCTCATCCATCATAACCCAAAGGCATGCTTGTGAATGAATGGGGGCCTGTTCTTGCCGTCATCCTCGGCATCGTGGAAGGGCTGACTGAATTCTTGCCCGTCTCCTCCACGGGACATCTCATCCTGGTCGGCTACGCACTCGGCTTCACCGGCGATGTAGCGGCAAACGCGGAGATCTCCATTCAACTGGGAGCCATCCTGGCCGTCATCGTCTTTGAACGCGAGAAAATCGGACGGCTTGTCTCAGGTGCCTGGCAAGAGCAGGCGAGGTTTCGATCCTCCCTGCACGATACCCAACACCCGACCTGGGCAGCATGTTTCCACGCCTCCATACAGACCCATCCTAATCTGTGGTTCATGCTGGGCCTTGGCATTGCCTTCCTGCCCGCCGCCTTGGTCGGCCTGGCGGCGCACGGTTGGATCAAGTCCCACTTGTTCACGCCTCACACGGTTGCCGCAACGTCCATCCTCGGCGGAATCGTGATCCTCATCGTTGAAGCCACCGCAAAAACCAGCCGGGCGATGAGCCTCGATCAAGTATCTCCGAAGCAGGCCTTCTGGATCGGCCTGGCGCAATGCGCCTCGCTCATTCCCGGCATGTCCCGCTCCGGCTCAACCATTATCGGCGGCCTGCTGGCCGGGCTTGACCGAAAAGTCGCCACGGAGTATTCGTTCTTCCTGGCCCTCCCGACCATCATCGCCGCAACGGTCTATGAAACCTGGAAAGCCAGGGGAACATTTACCGACCAGGACTTTCTGGCACTCGGCCTCGGCATGATCATCTCATTCCTGGTCGCGTGGGCTGTGATCGCCGCCTTCCTGACCTATGTCCAACGCCACACCTTGCGTGTCTTTGCCTACTACCGTATTATTCTGGGCGTTGCCGTCTTATTGATCTTCAGATGAAAGGAGTGTCCGCATGGCTGCAGATACGATTCGTGTTTACGATACGTGGGTCACCGGCAAGCAAGGCCGCATTCACTTTGATGTGATGACGACGGATGAAACAACCGCGTTAAAGCTGGCCAAGGAATATTTGGTCAGTATCGGTGAGCCGACAACATCGGTGACTACGAAGGAATGCCAGTTCTGCCACAGCGAGCCGCTCTTCATGTTTTCGCCGGAGCAGCAGAAGCAGGTGAAGGAAAAGGGCGGATTTATCGTGCCGATGCCGGCGTAACTGTCCGCGGCAACACGGGCAACTTTTTAGCCCGCATCATTCATGACCGTTCGTCGCGAAATCTCACTCGACACGCGTCCCTCGTGAAGCGTATCTCGTATCTCGCAAACAAAGAAATGGACTCCGTCCCGCGCTTCACGCTTCACGAGATACGCTTCACGCCTCAGGGTGCTGAAGAGGTTTCCGGGGCGAGAGGCGGGCCGTCTTTCTTCTCGAAGGCAAAGTGGACGATCAGGAGAATCACGCCGACGGTAATCGCCGAGTCCGCGACATTGAACGCCGGCCAGTGGTACTGCTCGATGTACACATCGAGGAAATCGATCACTTCGCCGTACCGCATCCGGTCGATCAAGTTTCCAATCGCGCCGCCTAAAATAGCCGCTACGCTCAAACGCCCCATCCGATCGTGTGCCGGCATTCTCAAGAGGATGGTCCCCAGCAGTCCAAGCGCAAAAATCGAGGTGAGCCCGAAAAAAACCATGCGAAACGTATTGCTGCTGCCGGCCAGCAGACCGAAGGCCGCGCCGGGGTTTCTGATGTACGTGAAACTGAAGAAATCTGGAATAACGGTGATGGATTCATGCAACCGCATCGTCTGCATGATGTAGAGCTTCGTGACCTGATCCACTGCGACAACGACGCCGGTGAGCGAGGCCAGGAGAAAATTGTGCAGGTAGGAGCCGTTCAACGAATGGCCTCCAGACACCGGTCGCACAGCGTCGGGTGCGCGGCATCCTTACCCACGGCGTCCCGATAGTTCCAACAACGCTCGCACTTCCCCGCCGATGATTTCGTGACCGTTATCCGGACTGGTTCCGGCCCGCCGGCGCTTTGCGCCAACGTCACGCTCGAGACAATGAGGAGCGAGCTGAGATCCGCTTCATATGGCTTCAAGAATTTGAAGTTATCAGCATCGGCCTCGATGCGCACATGCGCTTCGAGCGAAGAACCGATCGCCTTCTCCCGTCGGCTCTCTTCCAAGACTCCCTGCGCCACACTGCGGCACTCCAGCAATCGCTCCCACCGTGCAGCCAGCTGAGTATCTTTCCATGACGAATCAGCCTCCGGAAACGCTGCCAGGTGCACGCTCTGAGCCGTCGCAAATCCCGGCATCTGAGCCGAAAGCGTCCGCCACACTTCCTCAGCGGTAAAGCTCAAGACCGGTGCCATCAGCTTCGTCATGGCCACGAGAATGTCGTAGAGGACGGTCTGAGAACTCCGACGCTCGAATGCGTCCTTGCGGAACGTATAGAGCCGATCTTTCAAAATATCGAGATAGACGGCACTGAGATCCACCGAGCAGAAATTGTTCAGCGCATGCGCGATCGTGTGAAACTCAAACTCTTCATATCCCTTTCGCACGCGCGGGATCAGTTCGCCCAGCCTCATCAACGCCCAACGGTCCAATTCAGGCAATTGAGCATACGGCACCCGGTGCTGCGCCGGGTCGAAATCGTACAGATTACTGAGCAGGAATCGGCAGGTATTCCGGATCTTGCGGTAGGCCTCGATCAGATGGTTCAGAATTTCCTGCGAAATGCGGAGGTCCTCGCGATAGTCCTGAGCCGCCACCCAGAGCCGCAGAATTTCAGCCCCCGACTGCTTGATGACATCCTGCGGTGCAACCACATTCCCGGCCGACTTGGACATCTTCTTGCCCTGCCCGTCAACCACAAATCCATGCGTGAGCACTGCGGTATAGGGGGCGCGCCGATCCGTCGTCACGCCGGCCAGCAGTGCGCTATGGAACCAGCCTCGATGCTGGTCGGAACCCTCAAGATAGAGATCGGCCGGCCACCACTTCCTCGGTTTCAACACCGCCGCATAGCTCACGCCGGACTCAAACCAGACATCGAGAATATCCCGTTCTTTTTCAAACGTCGTCCCGCCGCACCCGGAACAAGCCGTTCCGGACGGAAGCAATTCTGTCGCCGATCGCTCGAACCACACATCCGTTCCCTTTGACTCGATCAGTCCGGCAATGTGTTCGATGATATTCGGATCGGCCAGGACCTTGCGGCATCCGACACAGGTGAAGCCTGGAATCGGCACGCCCCAGACCCGCTGGCGCGAGAGGCACCAGTCCGGCCTCTTTTCGATCATGCCGTTGATCCGGTCACGGCCATAGGCCGGGATCCACCGGACTCGCTCGATCTCCGCCAGCGCTTCGCGGCGCAGATCGTTCGTCTCCATCGACACGAACCACTGTTCCGTGGCGCGGAAAATCACGGGACTCTTGCAGCGCCAGCAATGCGGGTATGAGTGGTTCAACGATCCGTGGCCGAGCAAGCGCCCATTAGCCTGCAAATACTCCACGATTTTCGGATTCGCCTTGAAGACATGCTGGCCGGAAAATTCTTTGACGATCTCTGTGAAACGCCCGCCGTTGTCGACCGGCGCAAGAATCTCCAACCGCTCACCCGGGGAGGCCTTGGCATTGTGATTGAGCACGAGAATGTAGTCTTCCATGCCGTGGCCCGGCGCGATATGAACACAGCCGGTGCCCTGATCGAGCGTCACGAAATCGCCGAGCAGAATCGGTGACAGACCGGTTGAGAGAGGGCGTTGCGTTTCCAACCCCTCGAACCCGGCTCCGCCTTTTTTGACTCCCACGACCCGATACGTCTCAATGCCGCAGGCTTTCGCCACGCTCTCCAGCAGTTTCTCGGCCACAATCAAGAGTTCACTGCCGACCTGGACAAAGGCGTAATCGAAATCGCTATGGAGGCAGACGGCTTGATTGGCGGGAAGGGTCCAGGGCGTCGTGGTCCAGATGACGACGGAGATCGAGGTGATCCCGTCCGGAAACGGGATGCCGGGAAAAGTACGGCTGAGGACCGCCGGAGACGTGACGACCGGGAACTTCACATAGATCGACGGCGACGTATGGTTCTCGTACTCCACTTCAGCTTCAGCCAACGCGGTCTGGTCTTGCGTGCACCAGAGCACCGGCTTCAGACCTTTGTAGACGCCCCCGCGTTCGACGAATTTGCCGAATTCGCGAATGATCGCCGCTTCGTACGCCGGCGTCATTGTGCGATACGGCTGCTGCCATTCGCCGAGTACCCCGAGACGCTGAAACTCCTCGCGTTGAATCGTAACGTACTTCTCCGCATAATCCCGACAGAGTTTGCGAATCGCTGAGACATCCAGATCCTTTTTCTTGTCGCCCAGCTCTTTCATCACCTGATGCTCGATGGGAAGCCCGTGGCAATCCCAGCCCGGCACATAGGGCGCATGAAAGCCCGCCATCGTCTTGGATTTCACGATGATGTCTTTGAGGACTTTATTCAGCGCGTGGCCGATATGGATGCGGCCGTTCGCGTAAGGCGGGCCGTCATGCAGGACATACCGGGGCCGGCCCTTGCCCGCCTCTTGAATCAGCTCATAGAGCTTCTGCTGTTCCCACCAGGCGAGCTGCTCCGGCTCCCGCTGCGGCAAATTCGCCTTCATCGGGAAATCGGTTTTAGGAAGATTCAGCGTTGCTTTGTAATCCATGGATACGATGAGGGGATGAATTGTTGAGTTCTTAGTTATGAGTGCCCCGGTCTCTCTCAACACTCACAACTTATAACTCAAAACTGCTTGTGAGGGCTAGCTGACCGACATCATGCGGTCCAAAGCGATCTTGGCCCACCGCTTGTCGTCGTCCGGCACGACGATGTGATTGACGACATGGCCGTCGGCCAGATTCTCCATGGCCCAACACAAATGCGCGGCGTCGATCCGGAACATCGTGGCGCACTGGCAGATCGTCGAGGAGAGAAAAAAGACCTTCTTGTCGGTCATCTCACGCTTGAGGCGATTGACCAGGTTCAATTCGGTCCCGACCGCCCAGGCCGTACCAGCCGGCGCAGCCGTGACGGTCTTGATGATGAACTCCGTAGATCCGGTGAGATCGGCCCTGTTGACCACATCCTCATGGCACTCAGGATGGACGATGACCTTGCCCTCCGGATACTGCTTGCGAAAATGATCCACATGCGCCGGTTGAAACATCTGATGCACACTGCAATGGCCCTTCCAGAGAATCAGCTTGGCACGGGTAATAGCGTCTCTGGTGTTCCCGCCGTTAGGCTGATAGGGGTCCCACACGATCATCTGGTCACGGGGAATACCCATTTTGTTCGCTGTGTTACGGCCCAAATGCTCGTCCGGGAAAAAGAGAATTTTCTCACGCCGGGCCCAACACCATTCGATGACCGCGCGCGCATTGGAAGACGTGCAGGTAATCCCGCCGTGTTCGCCGCAAAAGGCCTTGAGAACCGCCGCAGAATTCACGTAGACCGCCGGCATCACCGTCTCCTCGACCGGCACCACGCGACCCAGCGCTTCCCAACACTGATCGACTTGTTCGATCGCCGCCATATCGGCCATCGAGCAACCGGCCGCCATGTCGGGAAGAATCACCGTTTGATTCGACCGGCTGAGAATATCCGCCGTTTCCGCCATAAAGTGCACGCCACAGAATACAATATACGGCCGTTCGGACCGTTCGGCAGACAGCTTGGACAGTAGCAATGAATCGCCACGGAAATCCGCGTGCTGAATCACCTCATCCCGCTGATAGTTATGGCCGAGGATCATGACGCGAGCGCCCAACGTCCGCTTGGCCTCAACCGTCCGGCTGAACAGTTCTTCAGCCGACAGAGTCTGATACTCGGCAATCAATCGTGGTGATATCGTGCTGGTGGTCACAAGTCCCCCGATCCAATATGATTGCTATTCTACGACAGCCTCCCTGCACATTCAATGAATCCTCAATAGAAGAAGCCCTATCCCGACCGCCCCTAACGGCATGGAACCCGGACCGTTCGCGGTAGGTCTAATGGCCGATTGACTTCGTTTTGTTCTGAAGCATATGATCTCAGCAATAGCTAGGGGAGCCCCGCGGCTGAGAGTCCGAACGATCGGACGACCCTCACAACCTGACCTGGGTAATACCAGCGTAGGGAAGCCGGAATACAGCGGATACTGTGAGGATTCAGCCGTACCCTCGAAGGGGGTGCGGCTTTTTTATTATGAGAATGGGTAGTCAGCTATCAGCATTTAGCCATTAGCTTGTCAACAGAGCTCGATTGTTGACGGCTGTACGCTGATCATCCATTCAGCAAGAAAGGATCTCCTTATGGATGTCCACACGATTGAGAATGGAAAAATCAATGGAAACGGGGACGGGGTTCCGACGTCCGGATTAAGTACGACTCCTTTCCCTGCATCACGCAAAGTCTATGTCAGCGGTGCCAACGAGGGCGTCCGCGTCCCGATGCGCGAGATTACCCTTTCCCCGACGAAATCCATGAACGGTGGGGCGCCGACTCCCAATGAACCGGTGACGGTCTATGATACGTCAGGACCCTTTACCGACCCCGCCGTCACGATCGACGTGCGTGAGGGGCTGGCTCCGTTACGGCGGCCCTGGGTACTGATCCGGCAGGACGTCGAAGAACTCCCGGCCGTCACGTCGATGTATGGCCGCATGCGCGCCACCGATCCGAAACTCGCCGGGCTCCGGTTCCAACACATCCGCAACCCCCTGCGGGCGAAGCCGGGCAAGAACGTGACCCAGTTGCACTATGCGCGGAAAGGGATCGTGACCCCCGAAATGGAATTCATCGCCATCCGCGAAAACCAATCACGCGAAGTCGCCCGTGAGTTGGCCTCGCGCAACGGCCACGGCGGCGGCATCGGCGCAGCATCCCTGGATTCGCCTGGGGCGCAGGCCATCCCCTCGGTGATTACGCCCGGAGTTCGTGCGCGACGAAGTGGCCCGCGGCCGCGCGATCATTCCATCGAACATCAACCATCCCGAAAGCGAACCGATGATCATCGGCCGCAATTTCCTGGTCAAGATCAATTCGAACATCGGCAATTCCGCCGTCGCCTCGTCCATCGAAGAAGAAGTCGAGAAGATGATCTGGTCGATTCGTTGGGGCGCCGATACCGTCATGGATTTGTCCACCGGCAAGAACATCCATGAGACGCAGGGAATGGATCATCCGAAATTCCCCGGTGCCCATCGGCACGGTGCCGATCTATCAGGCATTGGAGAAAGGTCCACGGCAAAGCCGAAGACCTGACCTGGGAGATCTTTCCGAGACACGCTGATCGAGCAGGCAGAGCAGGGTGTGGATTACTTCACCATCCATGCCGGTGTGTCGCCTGGCCTACGTGCCCATGACCGCCAAGCGGATGACCGGCATCGTGTCACGCGGCGGGAGCGATCCACGCCAAATGGTGCCTGGCGCACCATCAGGAAAACTTCGCCTACACCCACTTCGAGGAAATCTGCGAGATCATGAAGGCCTATGACGTGGCCTTCAGTCTTGGGCGACGGTCTTCGCCCCGGCTCGATTGCCGATGCCAACGACGACGCGCAGTTCGCCGAACTCGACACCCTGGGCGAATTGACCACGATCGCCTGGAACCACGATGTGCAGGTCATGATCGAAGGCCCCGGCCATGTGCCCATGCACATGATTCAGGTGAATATGGAAAAGCAGTTGAAGGCCTGCCATGAAGCGCCGTTCTACACACTCGGACCGCTGACCACCGACATCGCGCCGGGCTACGACCACATCACCTCCGGCATCGGCGCCGCGATGATCGGCTGGTATGGCTGCGCGATGCTCTGCTACGTGACGCCCAAGGAGCATTTGGGTCTGCCGGACCGAGAAGATGTGAAGGTTGGCGTCGTCACCTATAAAATCGCCGCCCATGCCGCGGACTTGGCGAAGGGCCATCCGGGCGCGCAGATCCGCGACAACGCCCTGTCGAAAGCCCGGTTCGAGTTCCGGTGGGAAGACCAGTTTCATCTATCCCTCGATCCGGATACGGCGAAGCAATTCCACGACGCGACGCTCCCGGACAACGCCGCAAAAGTGTCGCACTTCTGTTCGATGTGCGGCCCGCATTTCTGCTCGATGAAGATCACGCAGGACGTGCGGGATTATGCGGCCAGCAAGCAGGTGGACGAGCAGCAGGCCATTCAGATCGGGATGAAAGAAAAATCGGAAGAGTTCAAAAAAACCGGAGCGGAAATCTACAGGTAAGTAAGGATATTTATGTCTAAGCCCAAACCGGCCCCCTTAAGAGAACGAGACATTACCCGGCATATTGCCCGGGAATACTACAAAGAGTTCGACCAGCTCATTGAGAGCGACGTGATTATCGTGGGCGCCGGGCCATCCGGGCTCATTTGTGCGCATGATCTGGCGAAAATGGGTTTCCGTACGCTCATCGTCGAACAGAGCCTCGCGCTCGGCGGCGGCTTCTGGCATGGCGGCTATTTGATGAACAAAGCCACGATCTGTGAACCGGCCAATGAGATTCTCGAAGAAATCGGCGTGCCCTGCAAGAAGATCAAAGAATGCGACGGCATGTACATGGTCGATCCTCCCCACGCAACCGGCGCGCTTGTCGCCGCCGCCTATCGCGGGGGCGCGAAGGTGCTGAACCTGACCCGTGTGGTCGATCTGATCTTGAGAAAAGACGGTATCCTTGAAGGCATCGTCGTCAACAACACCACTGCAGAGATGGCCGGCCATGATATGATTCATGTCGATCCCATTGCCCTGGAGAGCAAGATCGTCGTGGATGCCACAGGCCATGATGCGGTGGTCGTCGAACTGCTTCACAAACGGAACCTGTACAAACAGGTTCCCGGAAATGGCGCCATGTGGGTATCCCGCTCCGAGGAAGAAATCATGGACCGAACCGGCGAAGTCTATCCCAATTGTTTCGTCATCGGATTGGCCGTCGCCGCCGTCTATGGCACACCGAGAATGGGCCCGGCCTTCGGCTCGATGCTGCTGTCCGGACGGTATGGAGCGGAATTGATTAAGAAGAAGCTGAAACACGAATAGGAGTGTATCGCCGATGGCGAATGGCTGATAGCACGGACTCGAAATCTCCACACTGCTATTCGACATCTGCCATACGCCATCAGATCCAAAAGACCGACATGGATGTTCAAGACTTTCTGGTACAAGGCGAAGGCCACGAAGAAGACAAACGCGAAGCCTGGACGCTGTTTCAGCAAGCCTATGAACGGCAGATGAAAGGCGAGCTGGAAGAGGCCGTCAGCCTGTACAAACGATCGCTGGCCACCCACCCGACCGCCGAGGCCTACACGTTCTTAGGGTGGACCTACAGCTTCATGGGGCGGCTCGACGAGGCCATCGAGGAATGCCACAAGGCTATCGCGCAGGACCCGGAATTCGGCAATCCGTACAATGACATCGGCGCGTATCTGATCGAGAAGGGCGAGTTCGACGAGGCGATCGTCTGGTTTCAGAAGGCGATGAAGGCCAAACGCTATGAAAGCCCGGCGTTCCCGCACCTGAATCTGGGCCGGGTCTATGAGCGAAAAGGTAAATGGACGGAGGCGATCGACTCCTATAAGAAAGCGCTTGCCCTCAATCCCAATTACGCCCTCGCCAAGAAAGCGCTGGGACGGTTGATTAGTTCGTTGAACTGAGGCGGTTTGTTTGGTTCATTTGGTTTGTCCGGTCTATCTGGTTTGTCTCGACTCGGAGAGTGTGGTTGAACTTTACTAGCCCTTCTTAACAAAATAACCAAAGAAACAAGACAAACCAAATCAACCAAATGAACCAGACAAACCCCAAAACCATCCTGGTCGCTGTCAACGATATCTTTTTTTACACGAAGGTCCGGGATGCGCTGCGCGCGAATGGCTATACGATTGAGAAGGCCAGGACGCAGCAAGACATTGCCGACAAGGCTTCATTGATCGCTCCCAGCATCATCATTCTCGATATGAACGACATGGCCTTAGACTCGTTTCAAGCGCTGGAAACGCTCAAGACCGATTCACGACTGAACACAATTCCCACGCTGGCCTTCGCAAACCATGAAGAAGTAGACACGTGGAACAGAGCCAAAGCGCTCGGCGTGACCAAGATCGTCTCACGGAATGAATTTTCCGCCCGCACAAGAGAACTGGTGAATGAACTGGTCGCATCAAAGATGACCGGTAAAATGTAAAAGGGGCTTCGACATTCCGGAAGACTCCTTTCATTTTTACCTATCACGGACGCACGATGAAACATTCACTCCTCCACAACCTCCACACAGAACTGGGCGCTTCGTTCGAAGAAACAGCCGGATGGAACATGCCTGCACACTATGGCGACGTCGCGTCGGAGCATCGTGCCGTGCGCCAGGCTGTGGGGATCGCCGACCTCTCCCATCGCGGGAAAATCAGAGTGACAGGCGACGACCGCGTCAAATGGCTGCAAAGCCTCATCAGCAACGACATCCTTTCGCTCAAGCCTGGCCAAGGCCTGTATTCCAGCCTGCTGACTCACAAGGGCAAGATGCTCACCTACTTCCGCCTGTATCTGCAGAGCGACGCGATTATGGTGGAAGACGCGGGCGAGATCGGCGAGACAACGTTTCAAGCCCTGCGCAAGTTTCTGCTCTACGGCACCAAGGCCAAAATGGAGAATGGCGCGGAAAGCTGGGGACTGCTGCTGGTCAGCGGCCCCAAAGCCACCCAAGTCATCCAATCTGCGTTCGGCGTGGATGTCGCATCGCTCACGCCGGTGAACTTTGTCACAGCACAGGTCGGCGGGACCCAGGCTCTGGTGATTCGAACGGAAGAAACAGGTGAAACCGATATCGAGATTCTGCTTCCGATCGCAGGCCTGTCCACCGCATGGAGCACGCTGCGAGAAGCCGGCGCCAAATTCGGCATCAAGCCGATCGGCGCCCGTGCGCTTGAAGCCTTGCGCATGGAAGCCGGCATTCCCAAAGCCGGACCGGACCTCAATGAAGAGGTTGTCCCGCCCGAGGCCGGTCTGGAAGGCAAAGCCTTCAGCCTGAGCAAGGGCTGCTATCCGGGCCAGGAAGTCGTCGCGCGAATGGACACCTACGGCTCGGTGCGCCGCCATCTCGTCGGTCTGGTGCTCAAAGACTCTGTCGTCCCTGCCAAGGGCGCAAAACTCTTCAGCGGAGATCGTGAAGTCGGCTGGATCAGCAGCGCCGTCCGTTCACCACAACTGAATCAAGTCATCGCTTTTGGGTTCCCCCTGCGGGATTTCTCCAAACCCGGCACAGAGCTGACCGTGGAGTTCGAGGGTGCCCGACACGAAGCTACGGTGCACGCCCTGCCCTTTTACACAAAGAGCTAGGGTAGCGTCCTGACACTTCTTGGGAAGTCCAAGCGCTGTGGGGTCTGGCTTTTCTATTTTGACACTATCCTCAATCTAACAAGCCTCCCAACCACAACTCATTGACCCGAAACAGGTTCCATTGATCAATCCCCCCTGCGGTAAACGCGGCGATTGCTTGCCGCATCGCTTTCATCTGCATACACTCGTGGTATGCGATACCTGGGCCTCCTGCCGTTTACGTTCGTGATGTGGATGCTGGTGTGGGGTGCGGGTGTCTCATCGAATATGCGGGAAGCACAGCGCACCGGGAAGAAAGCGAGCGGAACCAGTGGGCCGCTGGCGGGGTTTCTGCTGGGATGGATCCTGACGGTCGTCGCCTACTTCTGGGATCACCGCGATTTCTGGGGAACCTTCCCCACGACCTGGACGCTTCGGTTGACGCCATATGGATTCTGGACAGTGTTCGGGCTCCATGCAGTGCTGGGGGCTGCGGCTCTGTCCTTCTGCGTGTACGACAACCTCCAGTACAGGAAGGAAGAACGGCGTAGAGGGCCGGGGCCATCGCATCAGGGGTAAGAAACCCGCTGATCACACACTGCGGGCTTGCTCTATTCGACGATCAGCGCATTGCGCTCCAGGAAGGTGCCAATTTACCCAACAAGGCCGCTCCCTGCAGTCTGAGACTCTCCGTTGTCAGAGGTTGAAAAGAAAAACCCCGCAAGGTTATCTTCAACCCATCGAACCTTTTCTGACATATCTGCACACATCCTCAAGGATTCATATGGCAGGCGACGAGCAGGAAGATAACGTCAGCACCACTCCCTACGAAGCGGCAGGCGGGATCGAGGGCATCACGAAGTTGGTGGAGGAATTTTACGTCAACATGGATACGTTGCCGGAAGCGAAGGTCATCCGCGAGATGCACCCGCCGGATCTCGCCGAGTCGCGGAGGAAGCTAACGTACTTCCTCTGTGGCTGGCTCGGTGGGCCGAGACTGTTCCAGCAGCACTATGGCCCGATCAGTATTCCCGGCGCGCATAAGCGGTTCCCGATCGGATACGAAGAACGCGATGCCTGGCTGCTCTGCATGCAGCGGGCCCTCGCCGTCCAGCCATACAGCAATGAATTGAAGGACTATCTCCTGGCCGCGCTCAGCATTCCGGCAGAACGGGTCAGGCAAGTGAACGCGGGAGAACTCTAGCCTACGTGGCTGCAGCACGGTTACAAGAACAGCCTTGAATCTGAATCGGAACTAGACCAGAGTAACCACTTAACGCCCATTCAGGATGGGAGAATATCTCAGTATTTCTTGGAGTGACGCATGCTGCCTACCACGCGATTTCACTGGGCCGCTCGACTACACGCCGTGACTCTTGCCCTCGCATTGCTGGCCGCTGCAACAGTTCATGCGGCGCCTATGGGCGATGCCGGATCTGAAACCGAAGCACTCCTGCTCGCCATGATTCCAATAGGCAAACAGCTGCTGGAGAAACAGGGCAACTTCGTTCCGTACGGCGGCGCTATGACGATGGATGGCAAGGTGGTCACGGTTGCGGGATACAGCGGGACTGAACCGCCTCCGTCACAGGAGATTATCGACGCCTTGAATTTTGCCTTCCGAACCGGAGCTCTCACCGGCAAGTACAAGGCAACAGGACTGTTCTCCGACGTTGAGGCTTCCCCGCCGGGGAACAAAGAAAAAACGCGGGCGATCGCAGCCGCGCTCGACCACCAGGACAACTATTCCGTGGTGATCTATTTCCCGTATAAGATCGTGGCCGGCAAGGTGCAGCTCGACGAGGTTTTCGCGTCACCCGGAGAGAACAAGCTGTTCCTGAAATGAGCGCGCGTCTCACCGCACACTAAATCAGACGCTCATCGCTCCGGATTTCTGGCGGCCGTGACCGCCGAGGCGAACGTCAGCAGGCTCTTTCGCTCGTCATCATCCAACGCCAGCAGGAGATGTGCTTCCTCGCCGTGCATCAACCGCAGGCTCAGGAATGGTTCTTCCCGCCGCTTTTCCCGGTTGTCCCACATCGCATCGATCAGTTGCACTTTATCCAATTGGCCGACCGACACGACATCGTACCGGAAATAGGAATCGCCGATCACAATGTCGAACACCACGTTGCCTACGGTCAGCAGCGCCAGATTGAACCGGCCTTGATCCTCATACCCTTCCGGCAGGAACTTGTTGATGTGGCACAAGGCGACTTTGCGATCACCAAGCGCCGCGTGGATTTTCTCCTTGAGCGACGGGTAATCGATCTGGAGCGCTTTCTCATCCGGCCCTGTCACCGCCACAGCTGCAGCTTCTACCTTCGAGAAAATATCATCCGCAGATAACAAGCCTGGCATACCTGATTCCCCTTTCACTTTGGCAAACAAGAAGCTGTACCGTAACCGGCACCCGGCAAAAATTGCAAGAGGCTCATGGGGAATTGAGGCCCTCCTGCACGGTGAGGCGATAAGAAAATTTCGGCTGGCCCGCATCGTCTACGACGGCAACCTCAAACACCGTCTTGGTGATCCTGACTAAACCGAAATTGTGGTACCCCTCCTCATTGATCAAGCGCGTTGGGTGGAGCGCCTCGCTCGCCGGCGTGAGCCGGCCTGGGCGCGCAGACAACGGACCCGCAACGAACTCATGAAAGTCGACGATGCCGTCTTGGTTTGGATCGTACGCATTGGCCTGGACCCAGTGCACATCGCCGGCTAGAAACACGACGTTCTTCATCTTGCCGGCAAGAATCGCCTCGACAATCACCTGCCGTTCCCGTTCAAATCCTGGCTCATTTGGCCCGGCGGCCCACCCGTCAGAATACCCTGGCCCTCCCTTTGGGACCGACAGTGGAACCGACGTTGCAATGACTTTCCATGTCGCCGTCGAATGTGTCAGCCCTTTGATCAGCCACTGCAATTGCGCGGCCCCCAGCATGGTCTTAGCCGGTCCGTCCTGGTCGGCATCCCGACTTCGATATTGCCGGGTATCCAGAATAAACAATTCGAGATCCGCGCCATACCGGACGGAGCGATACAACCGATGCGGCTCGTTCGCATGCGTCGAGATCGGCCAGTACTCCCGCAAAGCCTGGCGGCCTGCCGGCATCTGTGGATCGAACGGTCCCGAAAAATCGTTCCGCACTTCGTGATCGTCCCAGATGACATAGACCGGGACATGTTCAAGGAACCGGCGAAGCGATTCGGCCCCGCGCTGATACCGATGCCGTGCACGATACTCCGCCAGCGTGGTTGCCTTGAAATCGGCGCCCGGCTCATTCGGCGGGGAAGGACAGGGACTATCACTGTAGATCGTATCGCCCAAGAACAAGAAAAAATCGAGGCGCTGCTGGCCCATCACGTCAAAAACCGGATACCCGCCAGCCCCTTGGCGGCACCGCCCCTGGCCACCCAAATCCCCGCTCCAAGCAAACGTGACCGGCACAGAAGTCTTGGCATCAGGCAATGTTGAAAATTCACCCTTCGCCACAAGCGTGGCTGGCTGCTGATTCATTGAGTCTCCGGCATGCTTGGCCATGATGTGATAGCGATAGCGCGTCGCCGGGGCCAGGCCGACAAGCGGTATGGACAGGGTATAATCCGTCTCCGCACCGGTCACCAGCGGCTTCGTTCTTGACACCGGAGCAATCACGGTCCCCATCAGTGCGGCCTTCTCCCAGACTGAAGATGATGCCCACTCCACGTACACGCTCGCGGGACCTTCGGTACGCACCCACAGTATGGCGTCATGAGCGGTCACGTCGCCGAGCGCCATGCCTTGCGGCAAGAGATCCGCCGCCAACACGACTGACGTTTGAAATGGGCTACCCGGAGGAAGCCCATCACGCGAGGGTGAAACACAACCAACCGGAACAGCCGCCAGCAGACAGGAACTCACTACTAGACATAGACCACGCATGATGGACTGTCCTATCCCATGGAGTAGGAGAGATCAAGTGTCAGTGCGAGGAGAGGCCTTGAAAATCCAACGCGCCGATCGGCATACTGGCTGTTCTAAACCAAGGATTGCCATGCACGACATTCATTGCTGCGTTCCCAATTGCAAAACCAGACCCTACGCTCCAGCCGGCACGCAGTCCCTGTGCAAAGACCACTTCCTGAACTTTCTCACGTGGCGGCGCCGGCGAGGCCCGCAGATGTTTCACAAATACGCCGCGATGACAATGGAAGCGCGCGACACCATCGCCGCCGAATGGATCAAGACCATCCGGATCGATGAAGTCCCGGCCAATGCGCCGAAAACATGACGCACCCCTCGATCGACACCAACTGAAACGCAATGCACGGCATGAATGCGTTCGCCTCAGCGGAACAGTTACATCTCGCTGTTTGAGCCGCCGAAAAGATGCTTAAAATATCTCTCTGGCGCGTTAAGAAAATCACGCGTCACGCGATAGTGTTCGGATTCGCGGTAGCTAATCTCCTCGATTCTCTCCCCATCCAAGCTCAAGAGAACAGCACCAGGATAGCTCAAGATAATAGGCGAATGCGTGGCGATAAGAAATTGTGCGTGCCCGGGAGCTTCGAGATCGTGAATGATTTTAAGGAACGAGAGTTGACGTTGCGGTGAGAGCGCAGCCTCCGGCTCATCGAGAATGTAGAGCCCCTGCTCGAATCGATTGGCGAAAAGCGAGAGGAAGGATTCGCCGTGGGACTGCTCGTGCAACGATTTACCGCCGTATGCCCGCAGATCGGATACCTGCTCGATGTACGTGGCAAAATTACAGAAGCTTTCCGCCCGCATAAAGAAACCTTGCGTCGCCTTCCGAGACCAGGATAGCCGAAGAGCCTGCGCCAATTTTGACCGATCCGCAAAAACCTCCCGGCCATGATCGCGATTACCGCCTTCAGGATTGAACCCGCAACATTCCGCGAGCGCTTCCAGTAGAGTGGACTTTCCACTTCCATTCTCGCCAACAAAAAAGGTGACATTGCCCCGAAACATCACATCGATTCCTTGAGACAGCGATGGGATATTAAACGGATATCGAGTTGGATCGAACTTCTTGGAGAGACTCATGACTCGGCGGAGAAACGGCGCGCCCGTGGGTGATCCCGCCGTGGTGATTGGCTTATTCCGCTTCATCGCCCAATCATGCCATCATTGAAGGAGTCCATATGCCTGCATCTGGGGCCAACGGCTTTGCGCCATTCTACAGGCCGGCTGACTACGCAGCATGGAGAAGGAATTCAACTTTAATGGCTTCGTAGGGGAACTCGATGTTGCCGGTCTCGGTGCGGTTGAGCAGCCCCGCAGACAAAAGAGCCGTCACATCGCTGTGCACGCCCTTCACGTCGCGCTGAACGCGACGCGCCGCTTCGCGTATGGAAACCGGTCCGGCGCCACACAAGGCCTTCAAAAGCTCCCATCGCTTAGCTGACAGAACCTTCCAAAGAAGTTCCGGGGTCGCGAATCCAATACGCGCTGACCGCTGGGCCTTCCCGGACACCCAGGTTTGGACAAACTCCTTCATGCCTTCTTCAGGTGCGCGTACTTCAAGCGTGACGGTTTTCATTGTTCCACCTCGCAATATCGCGTTGAAAATCGGCGATCAGCTTCTCAGGAGTGAAGAACGCGTAATGGCCTTCCTTGCCGCCGAAATGCCGATGATCGCCCTTGCCCGTCTCATTATCGAACCTCAACACACACTCCCCCTGCACGATGTAGGCGAGCCGGTATTTGCACGAGTGATTCGATCCGACAAGAGGTTTCGGCACTCGCCAGAGAACCAACTCGGCGAAAGAACTTTCCGAGTATACAATCCTTCTCCGAAAAAGCTCCTCAGCCTTCATGTTGGCGACTATGCCAACATGAAGGCTCTGTTGTCAATGACGACAACACGAAGGGTAGATTTCTTTACAGCGTGGGTCATACGATTCCTGCGCGTGCCTGAACCCTCATCAATGAATTCATCTGGCGCAGCCGCAGGAGCGCTGACAGTCATCCCAGCGATACCCCATACTGCGGGCTAGCCACGCGATGCAAAGCCGGCAGACCGACAGGTACCTGATGCCGGTCCGGATGAATGGCATGGGCAAGAAGTTCGAGGCTCTCAATGAGACGGGGACCGGGCCGATTGAAGTAGTGCGACCCATCCGCCACATAGACCCGCCCGGACCGAACAGCCGGCAGTTCTTGCCATCCGGCGATTGCGTGAGTGCCGGCCAAGTCCTGACACGCCCGTTCAATGGTAAAACCGCAACACGCAATAACTATGCCGTCCGGCTGCCAGGCAGACACCTCCTCCCATCGAATCCGGCGCGATGGTTGCCCTTCTTTACCAAGCCCCTCGATGCCGCCGGCAATCCGAACAAGTTCCGGATTCCAATGACCGCTTGAAAACGGTGGATCCAGCCATTCTAAGAACGTGACGCGGGGGCGTTCGGACACCCCAGCAGACCGCATGGCTACCGCCTCGACTCGCCCACGCAAACGTCGGATTGTGTCATCCGCGCAAACGCCAACTGCAGAGGCCACCTGCCGGATCGCCTCGAACAAGCCGTCCAATGATTGCGGTTCAAGGTTGACGACACGCGGAGTGCCGGGCAACTGCGCCAGAGCCGTCTGTATCTCGTTCGGCGAGACCGCGCACACATCGCACAGCGATTGCGTCACAATCACATCTGGCCGTAGCTCTTTAAGGAGCGGCAAATCCAGCTGATACAGTGCCTTCGTCGTATTGAGCTGCTCGCTCACCAAGCGGTCGATCTCGCAGCTCGCCGCATCGACTGGAATCAATGTGCGCGTCACTCTTGGAAGACTCTGCACAGACAGCGGATAGTCGCACTCATGCGTCACGCCGACAAGCTGATCTCTCAGCCCCAAAGCGCACACAATCTCCGTCGCACTCGGCAACAGCGACACGATCCTCATTCAATGCTCCCAACAAGTAACAGCGCTTGCGATCGAATAGGACAAGACCATTCGGATCAACGAAATCCCATAACCTGCGCAGAAAACCTGACTCGAAAGAGGCCCTGACATCGTTCACTACACGCACTCAGCAACAACAACCGCAACATGCTCAAACAGTATCTATTATTTCTGTATATGCTGCGCCAATAGGCCTTTTGCAGAAAGCCCATGAGACACAGTTCAGCAATGATATCGCTCGACAACTCTGAGTCCGCGTATCGTAGTTAAGATCTTCTCCGTGTAGAACCGCATGCCTATTGAGCAGATCAGGCGCACGACGACGCTCACTTACAGAGCTTGATATCGGGAGTGGCTGACTTAAAACATGCACGACAGAGGCTCGCCCAGATGTTACAGCTTCAGAGCCAAGAGACGCAGTCAATTTTTGTATGCCCTTGTCTTTCCGCCGGCTGTACAACTGATGCCCGGTCAGCTCATAAAATATGCCATCCGCTTGCTTCAGAAAAACAGGGACAGAAAGTGTATACTTCTCTTCCTTGTGAGCCTCAAACGCATCTCGGAAAAACCGCGCTCTGTGCGGATGTCTCGCCGACAGGTCTAACTCTATTTGTCTCAGACGCTCCTCATACCAATCACAAAGAACCTCATTCACATCTTTCACCAACCCCTCTTCTATGGCATTTACCATACTAAACAATTGCGGAATCGTGAATTCATGGTCCGAGTACCAACCTTGATTAGCCAGCGTTACCAATGCAGCTCGTTCTCGTTCATCAAGTTGGTCTAAAATTATTTGCCAATTAGGAACGAGCTTGGCAAGCATCGCTCCAACATCGGGGATTAGATAGGCAGGGGTAACAAAAATGCGTGAAGATGCGGTCAGTAGCGTAGAAAGATTCAGCATCTGTCACCTTCCTCCTGCCTGGGAAAGGAATCCTGGCACCACGCTCTGTATCCAATTCAGTGAGCATTCATCCCGACGCCTGGTTCAAGTCCAAAGTCTTGGACTACCCCTCGCTCATCATAACGAATCCAGAACTGTTCCTGAGTTGTTTTGATCCCAACAAATACTCCACCCTCTGACTTTGTATGTAGATATAACGCCCTTGTTATTTTGTTGATCGGCTCCACTGTAGTTGTAGTTACCGACTGTTGCTTTTCGCCCTCTTTATTCGTTGTTGTAGTGCTAGTGCTCTGAAATTTCATCGCCAACCAGTCCGGAGCTTCAGAAAATGGTGCGCCGAGTCGTTTAACAATTTCTGAACGAACGGTCACCCCCTTCTGAATCCATGCCACATCTTCCGGTTTAATCTGGCGGCCCATTTCAGCTGTTGCACACCCCCACAACATAACCGCAATTGGAAGAAGCCAATAGAGTTTCATTGCGACTGCCCTCATTATGTCTCAGATTCAGCACAGATAGTCCGCCTCAATACTTCAGAGTGCTACGACTTCTGACTGGTTTCTGCTCTTTGAGCGATCCTTTTCCCCTTACCTCTTAAACAATGGGGTAGGGCCTGGGGGTGTTTCATCTGCGCGCATTGAGGGAGCACCGCCCACAACCTTGCCATTCAATTGATCTTGCGTGCGCCCTCAGCGAGCACGGAAACACTCCCCAGGCCCTAACCCATAACAGCCGATCCATGATGATGAATCAGCAGCCATTCGTCGCCGATGCGTTCAAAGAGATTCGTCGCGAGAACCTTGGCCTGCTGTGGTTCGTCGGACTGCTGGGTGGTAATATTTTCGACGCACACGACCCAGGCCACGTCGCCTGCCACCTGCACCATCACTTCGGTGAGTTCGAACTTCATCGAGAACGTGTTGTTGAAGATGAGCACCCAGGAGTCGCGCACGTTCGGCCACTCGGAACGAAGCGTCCATCCCGGATGGATGCAGGTGACGTACTCCTGGTGCGCCCAGACCCCGTCCATCTTGGCAATGTCGAGAGCCTCAAACGCGTCATAAAATTTCTGATTGGCTTTGGTCACTTCTTCGATACGTTGTTGCAGCACCGGGCTCCTTTCTTGCAAGCGGAGCCGTATCATACTGCAACCGACCAAATTGCGGCGAGGATAATTTCTACCAGGGTCAATCGAACAAAGAGTAACGGAACAGACTCAACATTCTTGCGCGACTCGGGCCGGAGATGAGGTCGCGACTCTATGACCTCTTCCATTTACTCAATTCATCACACAACCGCCCCACCCCTCACTCTCTCAACATATGCGCCGCAATGCGCACCTGATTGGAGACATCGTCACCGGACTCCTCACGACTTCTGGGAACGCTCATAAAGAGATCGTTCAGCGTAATCGCAATGCTCTTAATGATTTGGTGAAGCTCCTGTTCCGTATACTGCAGAGGAACCAACCGGCGCCGCTGCCATCCTCGGAGAGCAAACGTCTTCACTGGTCCCACTTGCAATTGCTCGCACACCATCATCACTTCCCGCCCTTGATCGTCTTCTATGATGAAGCCTTTCACATTCATGGTGCTTCACCCCCTTGTCATTGATGCTTCGCTCCGCATGTATGCTGAGCAGCACCTTCCTTTATGATTCTCTCACTCTCCCAAGCCGCCGCACACACCTCCTTTGATACAGGCGTGGCCCGCCCCGAACAGGCATTCGGCTCTGGAGAGCAAGAGACACATGCGAGTTGGGAGGAGGGAGAGAGTAGGCACCATGTGCCCCCTGCTTTGCCTGCCGAGGCGACTCGTCCTTTGCCACGCTACGGCAAACGCGACGATGGTTTGCACGATTCGGTTCTACGCAACGAGCGGATCTCCCGCCCGCTAGACCGTCAAATGCTGGCGGACCAT
>LVWT01000002.1 GCA_002083405.1 Nitrospira sp. SG-bin2
TTATCACACTGTCCGAATTTCCGGAGCCCCCTCTACTAGCCCCAAAAACTAGTCGTTCAAAGAAGAAGATTATCGCGATTATTAAAGAGGGCGAAGGAAATGCCCAGCCGTGAAATTGTAATAAAAGCTCTTGAGGCTATAGAGCGACCAGTGGACTTTGAGTTCTTCTTTGGCGAATTGAAATCGCCAGATTGGTTGGGACCTCTTGCCGCAGAAGGCGTGTTTAATAAGCCATATCCTCCTGTTGAGGAGAAAGAATGGATCAGTTTCCCAATATGGCCTCCTTCGAGGTATTTGGCACGAATGGCTCCACAAGCACCAGATCTGGTTGCGCAGCTAGCATTGAGAATTCCCGAGATTGGAAATGTCAGAATCCACGAAGACCTTACTGATGCTGCCCTTGCGATGCCAGCGGAGATCGCTCAAGTAATCGTTCCAAAAGCGATACAGTGGGCTAAGTCAAAGTATCAGCTCCGCTTGGCGGATAAACTAGGGAAACTGGTTAGCCATCTTGCACAAGGAGGGCAGGTTGAGAAGGCGTTAGAACTGGCGAGGGCACTATTAGAGCTCCATCAAGACCAGAAGGAGCCGATGGAAGGCTTTGAAGGTGAGAAATATCAATTGCCGCCTGAGCCGAAATCAGTCCTTTCTGATTGGAATTATGAACAGATCTTAATAAAGAATGTTCCTGACCTAGTTCGAGCAGCGGGGTTGAAAGCGCTGGATCTGCTTTGCGATCTTCTAGAAGAGGCCATTAGTCTCTCAGGAAGGACCGAGGATGGAGAGGCGGAAGACTATTCCTATATTTGGCGAAGTGCCATAGAGAGTCATGACCAGAATGAAGGGCGAGACCTAAAAGGAAGTTTAGTTTCGGCCGTACGGGACGCGAGCGCAACCATTGCTACTTCTAATCCGGTGCTCCTACAAGAAGTCGTGCGCTGCTTGCGATACAACCATCGAAAAGCGATCCCTCGTAAATGGAAAGTGTTCGACAGAATTGTGCTCTATGTCATCCGCAAGCATCCCGACACGGCGAGAGATCTAATTCGAGATGAACTTGTCAATCCTGAAAACTTTGATGATACAGGTCTCTCGCACGAGTATCGCCTTCTCCTAAAAGAGATGTTTGGGGTGCTTGGTGTGTTGGAGCAGCAGGTCATTCTAGGATGGATTAAGGCTGGACCTCATGACGTGGATAGATGGGCACGGAATGTCACAGAGGCAACTAGCGAGGCTCCGAGCGTAGAAGAAACGGAAAAGTATAAGAGGGCCTGGCAACTTAAGAAGTTGGCCGTCTTTAGTGAGTCGCTTTCTGAACCGTGGGCGGGTCTATACCGCGCTCTAGTGGAAGAATTTGGTCCACCTCAACATCCAGAATTCTCCTTCTACTCGACCGGAGGAATGACAGGACCCATAAGTCCCAAGGAGGCAACTGACCTGTCGCTGATGCGAGAGGATGAACTTCGCCAATTTCTAACGGATTGGAAGCCAGGAGAAGAAGCGCTCGGCATTGTGCCGTCCCGAGAAGGTTTGGGGCGCGAGATAAGTCAAATGGTAGCAAATGATCCCACGAAGTATGTGCAATTTGCGCCCTCGTTCCAAGGGCTTGACCCTACCTACGTCCGATCATTCTTGCAAGGATTTCGAGATACGATTGGCAAAAAGAAACTGTTTGCCTGGGCGCCGGTAATCGACTTGGCATATTGGGTAGTCACCCAGCCGAGAGAGATTCCCCACCGCAAAGTTCACAAGTGGGCGGCAGATCCGGATTGGAGCTGGGCACGTAAAACAGTGGCCAGCTTGCTCTCATCCGGATTCTTTGAAGGTGATGGTTCCATCCCATGGCATCTGCGAGAGCGAGCGTGGGCGACTCTCCTTCCTATTACCAAAGACCCACATCCTGAACCTGATGATGAAGTCGAAAGAAAAGGGCTCAGTGGCGACCCGTCACATCTTGCTATCAACAGTGTTCGAGGGGAAGCCATCGAATCCGTAGTTCGCTATGCCTGCTGGGTCAAGCGGAGCCTTGGCAAGGAAGGTAAGAAGAGATTAGCCGGGCAGGGGCTAAGGTCAATGCCAGAAGTGCGCGATGTGCTGGAGGCACATTTAGAACCGACAAGAGATCCTTCTTTGGCAATTCGATCGATATACGGTCGTTGGTTCCCTACACTCTACTGGTTGGATGCCAAGTGGGCGATACGAAACGTTAAGAAAATCTTTCCCGGGTCGACAGGGTTGCTCAAGCACAGAGACGCTGCATGGGATACCTACATCATCTTTTCAGCGCCATACCTAAATATGCTGGATGCCTTGCGGGCGCAATACTCAAAAGCTGTGGCAGAGCTTAGCAGGTCATCTACAATTGAGCATGGGGTGGGAGACCCCAAAGAGAGATTGGCTGAGCATCTAATGACGTTCTATTGGCACGGCAAACTGCCTTATCGAGAAGCATCGGGGATTCTCGGAAAATTCTTCTCAATTGCTACTGATAAGCTCCGTGGGCACGCGCTTAAGTTCTTAGGGCGAAGTATTCATTCTGCAGAAAAGGTACCTCCTGCTGTTATTGGACGACTCCGTAGGCTCTGGGAATGGAGCGCCGAAAAGGCTAAGGGTCATCCGGCTCAAAACGTTAGGACCTTGGCTGCATATGGATGGTGGTTTGCTTCTGGGAAATTTCCGCAGAAGTGGTCTATGGATCAGTTGGCTACCGTTCTTCGAATGGCTAAGACGATAGAGGTAGACTTTCTTGTTCTTGAACGCCTCCTTGTTATTGCTCATAGTATGCCGCTAGAGACTATCCGTTGTGTGCATCTACTGTGCGAAGGAGCGGAAAGACAGTGGGAAATTTCAAGTCGGCTGGATGAAATTAAGCAGATTCTATCAGCTGCGATTAAAGCGAAGCGCGGTGTAGCGAAAGAAGAAGCCATTGAGCTAGCCGAACTTCTTACTGCAAAAGGGTATCGCTACTTTGATGATCTTCTTGAGGAAACTTCTGAGTTTCCCGATTAGTACATGTGCATGATCATGCCGTCTGGCATGACTATGACTTATTACTCGGGCAATCCGAGCGTTCTTCTCACGTCTTGAATCCGATCCGACGGGATTTCGGAGTCGGCTGGTCCATGAGCTGGCGGATGGCATCGAAGAGCGCCCGAATCTGTCCTCCTACGGCGTCGCCTCCTTGACCATAGCGGCTGCCTGCCCAGCCGACTTCTTCAACACCCCTTCCGTTTGACGGGCCTTGTCCATCGGAACCGTCACCGCATCGACAGCCGCCTGCCCCACGGCCTCCGTCACGGCATTGTCCGATGCAGCCGGAACCTTTGCCTGCTCCGCCGGATTCTCCTGCTTGCAACCGACCAGTCCCACCATCAATATCAATCCAACCACCACCCAAAAGTTACAGCCTGGCTCTTTCATCGAATTCCCTCCCAGATATCTCCAATTCACTGTTGGTCATTCGGTAGGCCCCACAGATCACACACAATCGTACTCGGACGATTATTCATGAACAAGAAATTGCGATAATCGCCTCTTTGCTCGCCGCATGTGTCTCCGTTATAATCTGCCTCTACTCACGGAGACCCATGGCTACTGCCAATACTGAATATAAGGACCAACTCCGCCAACTGGCTGAACTCATGCTGGCCGTGTCGGGGGAGTCCGTCACCCTCATGAAGAAGAATGCGCCTGAGCAGGCGCTCGCGCTCAAGCGGCAGGACGAGTGGGGTCTCTATCTCGAGTTTCTCAAGATTCTGTTCAATGTGGCCGACCGCCTGGCCGCGCTGCATATCCCGCTCAAGGACCAGATGGCCTTCATGAATGGGCTCGAAGATGCGGTGACCAGGCAGTTGACGCACGCGCTGGAACCGGCATTCGGACACAACGTGGATCAGATGGAAATCGTCCTGACGGTGGGTACTGCCGTCGCCGAAAGCCGGGAGACCTACGAGCCGTACAAATTCTTGATCACGGAAGAGTCCAAGGCGAAGAGCGAGATGTTCCGTGACTTCGGCGAGAAAATCGCCCAGGCCCTCGGCGCGCCCGGCAATAGCCGGCTCAGTTCGGCGGCGGCATTGTGTGCCGGCGCCATCGTGCCGGCGATCAGCGCTGTGCTCCAAGGACAGACCGCGCCCGCTACTGACGCTGCGCACAAGGCTTCCGCATCGATGGCCGACTCGCTGGACACGAAAAACCAGACCGGGCAGGAGATCAAGTTGATCAGCCTGATGTCGAGCGTGTCCGGAGAAGAAGTCGAAACGCGCTGGGGCCTCCACCCCCGATTCCGCGAAGATCTGACTCCGGCCGAACTCCAGCAACTCACCAAGCTGCTGAACCGAGTTGCAAAAATCGTTGGCGAACGGTATGCCGCCGTGGCATTCTCCGATGAGTGGGCCTCGTGGCATAAGGCGGGACACGCCTGACCCGGACCAGACAAACCGTGTCCTCGACCCCCTATCACCCCACGCGCATGACATCTCATTTATCGAAGGAGCCCCTGTGGATATTTCTACTTCCGTGAATAGTTCCCTTGCCCATCTCCCTCCGAGTCTGGGACGCCTGTCTGAGGTGGCTCATAACCTCTGGTGGAGTTGGACATTGGAAGCACGCGAATTGTTCGAAACTATCGACCCCACGCTCTGGTTTCTCACACACCATAATCCTGTCAAACTCTTGGCTGATGTGAGGCCGGACCGGCTGGCCCGGCTGGGGGAAGATCCGTCATTTCTTCGTCACTACTCGGCGGTGCTCCGCCTCTTCGACGAGTATTGCGCGAACAAAAAAAGTTGGTTCGGCGCCCACCACACGGATTTGACGAAGACGACCATCGCCTACTTCTCCGCGGAATTCGGTCTGCATACGTCCGTACCGATTTATAGCGGCGGCCTCGGCATCCTGGCGGGCGACCACTGCAAAGAAGCCAGCGATCTCGGCGTGCCGCTGGCCGGCATTGGATTCATGTATCCGCAAGGTTATTTCCGCCAGCGCCTCACTCAGGAAGGATGGCAGGAAGCGGCCTATGCGCCGTTCACCCGGGAAGAGTCTCCCATTCAAGCGGCACAGACTCCGTCCGGAGAAGCCTGCCGGTTTACCGTCGAGATGGGGGGCCGCCACGTCACCGCCGCCGTCTGGCGAGTCGTCGTGGGCCGTGTGCCGCTCTTCCTGATCGATACGGATGTGCCTGAGAACAGCCCGGAGAATCGCGCCCTGTCCGCCCGGCTCTACGGCGGCGATCAGGAAATGCGGCTCTGCCAGGAAATTTTGTTGGGCATCGGCGGCGTACGGCTCTTGCGCGCATTGGGCATCGCCCCCTCCGTCTGGCATGCGAACGAAGGCCATTCCGCCTTTCTCACCTTGGAACGTCTCCGTGAGTTCATGCAGAAGGGGGCAACACATGCTGAAGCCAGTGAACTTGTGCGCCAAAGCACTGTGTTTACAACCCATACGCCGGTGCCGGCCGGCCACGACGTATTCCCTCACCATCTAATGGACCGATACTTTGCGGGGTATTGGGAGCAACTGGGCCTCTCACGGGAAACATTCATGGGTTTGGGCGAAACACCCGAATCGCGCGGCCAGGGTTTCAATATGACCGCACTGGCGATGCGCCTGTCCGCCCACGTGAACGGCGTGAGTCGCGAACATGGCCGCGTCACCCGCGAGATGTGGCGGCATTTCTGGCCTGGATTACCCACCGAGCAAGTCCCCATCCGCAGCGTCACGAACGGGATTCACGCGCCGACCTGGATCTCTCCCGAACTCCATCGCCTGTACGGCAAATCCCTGAGCCCCACATGGGCCTCCAGCTGCGACGATCCGGCCATGTGGCAACGGGTGACGGATATCCCCGACGTCGAATTGTGGGCCGTCCGTCAGGCCATGAAACGGAAACTCATGAGTTTTATCCGCGAACGGGCCAGAACCGGCTGGATGCAAGGCCATCTCCAGCCCTCACAAGTGCTGGCTCGCGGCACGCTCCTCGATCCTGAAGCACTGACGATCGGTTTTGCCCGGCGGTTTGCCACGTACAAACGGGCGACGCTCCTTTTCCAGGATCTCGAACGTTTGAAATTGCTTCTCCAAAACAGATGGAGACCCGTCCAATTGATCTTCGCAGGCAAAGCCCATCCGGCCGATGAACCGGGACGGTACTTCATTCACGAAGTGCTCAGCTTTTGCCATGATCATAAGTTGGGCGGTCATGTCGCGTTCCTCGAAGACTACGACATGCATATGGCGAAGTTTCTCGTGCAAGGTGTCGACATCTGGCTCAACACTCCGCGGTTCCCCTTGGAAGCCAGCGGGACCAGCGGCATGAAGGCCGCGCTGAACGGGGTACTGAACCTGAGCATCCTGGATGGGTGGTGGGCTGAAGGATACAACGGCGCCAATGGATGGGGCATCCAACCGTTGGCCGACCAGGCAGACACCAAAACACAGGATCAGCATGACGCCGAACAGCTCTATCGCATCTTGGAACAGGAAGCCGTGCCGCTCTTTTACCAACGCGACCGAGACGGCATCCCTCGCGGCTGGCTGCATATGGTCAAAGAATGCATCCGCACCATCGCTCCACAGTTTTGCACCACCCGCATGGTAAAAGACTATGTGGGGATGCTCTACGAGCCCGCCACGCTGCGCGCCCCATCAACATGGTGATCACCCTCCGCGCAGCGCATCGGGGCACGGGGCGGACATCGATGCTGCATCCGGCCTGCGCCTGGGTGTTGGCCGCCGCCGTGACGCTCTGTGCCGCATTGATCGCACCAGCCCACGCCGCCGGGGCCTCGTCCTCCATAGAATCGACCGCCAACGATCTCTTCAAGGCCGGTGACTATGCAGCAGTCGCCGCACTCTATCAGACCATCCCTTCTGGCACGACGGTCTCGAACCAATTGTTACGGACCTGTCTGTTGAGTTACGTCCGGATCGGGCGCACCGATGAAGCGCTCGCAATTTATATGAGACTCGCTCCGGACGGGCGCACCCACGACCCCGCACTACTCCGTCCTCTCGCACTCACGGTCATCACGAGCCACGTCAGAGACCGCAAAGAACATGTCCGCATTGCCGCCTACACCGCCCTGGCGGAACTGGGCCTGCCGGAAACGGCCGCCGTGCTGGAAGACGGGCTACTGGACTCGTCTGTCCTGGTGCGGGCGCGGGCCGCAGAAGCGATCGGGAAAGCCGGCCTGGCCAAGAAATCCGGCGCACTCCGGCGAGCATTGGGCGACCAGATGCCTACCGTCCGTATTGCCGCAATGACCGCCCTGGGAGAGGCCAATGCCGCTGATCTCATTACCCGATTCTCAGACATCGCCCGCACTGACGAAGGCCCCGAATCGATCTTCGCCGCTGCAGCCCTCTATCGCATGGGACAATCTGACAAACTGGCCGATATCACCAACGCAGCCACGCTGCCGGATGAGGACATGCGCATGGCGGCGCTCGGTGTACTTGGCCGGCTGAAGCGCCCGACAAGCCTGGCGGCCCTCAGTCAGGCCGTGTATGATCCCCACCCATCCGTGCGTGCCTTCGCCGCCGGTGCGCTGGGAGAATTCGGCTCGCCCGGGGCAGTCGCACCGTTGACCCATGCCATTGGAGACGACATCGCCATGGTTCGCAGTGTCGCGGCCGGAAGCCTGGGCAGGCTGGGCATCAAGGAGAATCGCCCGTTGCTGCAGGCCTTGACCCGGGACCCCAGCTGGCAGGTCCGCGCGGCTGCCGCCGAGGGGTTGCTTCGTTTGGGAGAGGCCTCGGCCCTGCCGCTCGTTGCTGAACTTGTGAAACAGCCAGACCCCTCCGTTCGAGGCGCTGCCGCTCAGGCGCTGAGTGCCACCTCGAACACAGAGGCCGTGGCTCTGCTGGAACCCCTGCTCCGGGATATGCAACCGCTTCCACGACTCATGGCCGCCAAAGCCTTGGGGAACAGTGCAGGACCTGTGATACCACTGCTCGTTAAAGCCTTAGGGGACACCGACGAAGCCGTTCGGATCACCGCAGCGGGAAGCGTGCTGCGGCAGCTGGATCGGAAACGTTCACCGCCCAAGCATCGCTAACCGGCAAGGAGATCATGCTCAAATTCATCGCCGTGCTGCTCCTGGTCGCCGGCGCCTTCGCGGCTGGGTATTACGCAGGGCAACAGCCTGTCGGCACATTGCAGGCAAGCGTATCGGACCTGACTCACCGCTTGGCAATTTCCGAGGAAACGATCAGCGATGCCCGCCAATCGTTGAAGAATCTTTCTCAGAATGCCTTGGCGACGACGGCAGAAATCGAACGCGATCTCCGCCGCCGCAAAGCGCTCATGGAAGCCAAGTCGCGGGTGGTGCAAGCAAAGGCCTACGTGCTCGATCGAAACTACAGCGATGGCGCAAAAGAACTCACCGAGGCGGCCTCGACCTTGGAGGCTGCGGCAAAAGGAACTAAATCGGACGCCTCAACCCAGGCCATGCTGGATGTCGCCCGCGCACTGCGGGACACGCGGATCGAAGTCGCAATGGGAAAGTTGGTGCCGTTAAAGAAGTTCGATGACTTGCAGCGCCGAATCGATCAGTCGCTCGACAAATAACTTGGGGGAACGCGCACACACCTTGTCCGAAGAACAAAACCTCCAAATTCATGTGTGCTTGCTTCAGCACGCTCTCGCCACGATTTCACTTTTCCCCCACTATGCGACGTTCCGCCGCTTGCCCGTACTCAGACGTTGGCGAGGACTTCTCGTTTTTGCCAATGTAGCCATCTTGAGCAATACGCGAAGTCCATCGTTCACAGCATCCGCTGTTCCGAAGTGCCGCCAGAGTTCGGGGGCGATGACGACAGCATGGGCACCTTTCGGAAAGCGAGACGCGTGCCGTCCTCTAGTTGCCTTGTCCCAGTCATACCGTTCCAAGGCATCTTCAGGAGGAATTGGTCTACGATGCGTCGAGCCCTTCTTCATATTTTCTCCTTTGGATCGGCGAGGATTTTCTGGCACTGATCAGCCGAATGCTGTTCAACCGCTCCTCATACACAACGAAGAGAACCCGGCCTCTGGCTGAATTTCCGATCAGCACGTACCGTCCAGGCAGGTATCGGTCCGGCGCATCAATGGCCAACGGGTCTGCGAATGCCGTGAGAGCTTCTTCAAAAGTAACGCCATGCTTAATGAGATTGACACGCGCTTTGGCCTCGTCCCATTCAAAATCTCCAGCGCGTCGGGTTGTCACGACCCCGGATCTTACCACAGCCGTTGGTTTCATTCCGAGAGCACGGGGACCAGAAAAGGCCTCTTTTTCTTGCATCATGACTCCCGTCGAGACTCCACCCGACTGGTTCTCGTGAGTCGATCATCCGCTTGTTGGTCATGAGTCCACCACCCTGCGCACCTGAGTGAATCGCCAACAACCATTCGGGACTGCGGACGGGCAAGCACAGCCCCCGAAACCCTGGATCTCGTGTCCACCCTCCACCCGCACGGGCAACCCCGCAACTCTCCAGAAAAGTAGTTATCCCTATTTTCCCATCCGCACGTCCGTTCGAAAAGTTGCCGGCCCCATTGTCAGGATTCTTTTCAGTCCCCTACCCACCCTTTGACCTGTCCAGCGAAGCCAGCCATCAGGCAGATTCACAACCGGGGAATGGCACCGGCTGGGAGAGCGTTCTGAGGCAGGGAAGGGGCTCATTATGACTCTTCGTCGTCATCATCATCGGGCTCGTCATCTTCTGCGTCGACGGCCATGGCATCCACATAATCTCGCCTGACATTACGCAGGGAGCGGCGCGATGCTTGATCAACAAGAAAGAACCACCATCCATTGGTGGGCTTGCCGGTAATTTCCGTGGCGGCCTTTGAAGGACTTTCGAACAGCACACCTCCGACTTCAACGCGGCCATCCGGGAGAAGGGTAGCAACGCGATCGATGAACTTCTTGCGGCGGGGGAAGAGAAAAATTCCCGGTATAAGTGCACCGCCGTTAATAAGATCCGCGAGGCGTACCTTCTTACGGGCGCGTGGTTTATCCGGCTGGTAACCGGAACGGTGATTCGGCGGGACGGGCCAGATGCGGATAATGATTTCGGCGATTTGCTGGGTACGGGTTCTTATGGCCTCGTCGGTCCACTGGGTGGGAGAGGTTTTCAAAATATCGCGGTTCATGAGTAGGACATCGTGCTCTTCAAGTCCGTCTCGTTTACCAGGTGTTCCAATCCAGGGAGCGTGAGATACCTTTGAGTTCAGCTTACGCGTGAGCAATGTAAGATTCCCAAGCGTGTGTATGATGCGGTCGCGCTCGGCTTCATCAGTGCTTGAATTGTGCAATGGCCAGTGGGCATGCCACTTTCTAGGCATAACATGTTCTATGGTGAACTTCCCCCGGGGCACGCGTTCATCGCCAAGCCCGGATTGGCCGTCTTTCCAACCACGGAGGTAGTCCTCGATAGTTTCAAGGATCATGCGGAGGCGGCCACGACCAAGACGACGATAAGCAAGCAAGTCTGTAAGTGCGGCGCGTAACTCTGAATCGTCTGGCCAATAGCGACTCCCACTAGATTGGCCAGCCAGATAACTCTCAATGATGTGACCGGCTGCCAGTCGGTCGGATTGCCGCAGCAGCGCGATAAGTTCAGCGACGACTTGGTTGTAGTTTTTTGTTGTCGCACGGACGAGCATCCGACGAACCATCCAGCCTTCTACAACATTCAAGGCTTTAGTGAGTTGGGGTTCAGGAATCTTTGGCAATTCGGGATCAAGAAGACAAAGCACGAGAGGCTTTATGACTTCGCTCTCCAGCACACCGGTGCGGTAGCCAAACAGACCGAGACGATCAATGGGGCCTGTATACGCGGCTGCGCCGTCGATGAAATTACGATAGACGCGGGAAGCATGATGAACTTGCGCGATAAGGCTTGTCATTGGCAGACCTGACTCATGATCGGCAAACCGCTTGAATCTGTCGAATATCTCACGGGCGACGACTTCCTGCCCTGTGCGTGCAATGAGCCAGTGATTGAGAAAGATGGAGGAACGGGGATATAAAAAACGGCCGACGCTGATCTCGGCTTCCCAAAATCCAGTTTCAAATTCCTTCCAGTATTTCTGGTAAGCGTCCTCTACATCGGTACCCTTCTCGAGAAGGCGCTGAAAAGTAAAGTTCTTGATCAAATCGGCTGCCGTGAGCTGGGCGCCTCGGGCATTCAGAGTTTCGAATATTTCCTGCGCGTTCTCATCAACAGAGAGGTCGATGACCACCATCTGAAGCAGCTCCCGTACAGTGGTCTCAAGCGCGGCGGCACGCGCCTCAATGGCACCGGGCCCCTGCCGACAAAGCCATTCACGGGCTTGTTCGCTGAAGTAGCAGTGTGCCTCCGTCATGCGTTCATCACGGTAGCCGATGGCATCGTAATCGATGGGAGGCGCTGCACCCATGACAGCATGAAATGCAGGACGGTCGCGGTTTGTAGGCCAAACTTTGAAGCGGTCTTCCGGACGAGAACAGAAAGGCTCGGCATTGACCACAAGCGGTTCAATACGCTTTGCTGGGGCTATCGCGTTGGCGAAAAGAAGCTCGGCGTGCAGGGCATCAAGAAGCAACTGCAATGTGGTAAGCCGTTGCTGGCCATCAATGATGGTGCGTTCTTGCATCTGTCCCGTCTGTTTTTGAACTTGTTGAAGAACAACGGCCCCAAGGAAGTGGGGGTGATGCTTTTCGGAAGGCCTGGAAAGGAGTCTGTCGGCCATTCGGGCCACATCATTCCATAAAGGCTCCCATTGATTTTCTTCATTCCAGACGTAGGGCCGTTGGAAAAGCGGCACGACAAACCGTTGCGGCTGCATGAAGACCATCTGGGGGGGTGCGAACCTGTGTCTCCATGACGGAGCATTATCCTTCTTTTCAAGGCCTGAAGATAGGCCGACGGCTATTGTAGCGGCAACACGATGTTTGGGAAAGAACTTGGCGAGACGCCCAACAGGGGACGGTCGAGAGGAGGATCGCTATGAGAGGGAGGGGAAATCTAAAGATCTGGATACGCAGGGTGCTGGCCGTTATGCAAAGAACCTTGAAGGGACAGTGGTACAACCCCGACCGCTCGCATGACCGCTTGCAAGGGCGGACACCCGTCGAAGTCTGGACCGAGATCGACATCGTTGCGGCAAGAACGGGGAAGACAGGAAAACCCTGTGTCACAGCAGTGGATACAGACACGTTGCCCTACGGAGTCTATGCACAATCGGTAACAGGGGGTGATTCACAGACGAGAAATGATCGAACGGCAGAAGAAATCGTAAGCCGACGCTGACATAGTATCAATCAGTGAGGACACATTAGCTGGTTGGAGGAACACATGAGCAGCAAGTCGAACCTGCATGCCCTACCCAACAGGCGGGCGGGCCACCAAATTTATCAGGGGTACCCACACACATGAAGGACTTCAGCGGATCACACCGGATACCAACTTACTTTCTCAGACGCGTCGAGGCTCACGCGTTGGCAGTCTGGGAGACCGGCGGTTTTTTCCACTTGGCCAGAATACGCTCCACCCGCATCTTCACGACCAGGTCGGGATCTTTGAGCAACGGCTTGATGGCCTCGCGTCCCCGCTCATCCCCGATCGATTCCAGGGCCGCCGCCGCGGTCAAGCGTGTAAACCAGTCCCGGTCTCCCAGCATGCCGATCAAGGGAGCGATCGCGTCACCGTTCTTGAGGCGGCCCAGCGCGAGCACCGCGCTCGTGCGCACGTTGTCATCCTTGTCCCGGAGCGCGGTAATCAACCGGGGCAGTGCCGGCTCACCGATCTCGACCAGCGCATTGATCGCATCGTCCTTGAACTCGTCATTTCGCAGCTGCAGCATCAGGGGGTCAAGCACCCGTTCGTCGCGGATTTTGCCGAGCGCCAGAATGGCGCACTTCCGTACTTCCCAGTCGCGCAGCAGCTTGAGAAGCATCTCGACGGCGGGGGAGCCCACCTGCCCCATCGCTTCGACCGCCACTTCCCGGACCTGCCAGTCGCCGTCGCGCATCGCCTTGGCCAGCGGCTCAATGCACCGCTCATCGCCCATTTCGCCGAGCGTAATGACGGCTTCGCGGCGGACCACCCAGTCCGGATCGTTAAGCAGATCGATCTGGATATCGATCTCGTCCTTGACCTGCTCTTCTTCGAGCGAAGCTGTGCCTCCCGCGCCGGAAGGAGCGTCATCGGGCACTTGTGACTGTGCCTTGACGAGGTCGGCAGAGAAGGTGTCTGCCGATTCGTCCCCGGCCTGTTGCATCGCTGGAAGTGTGTCCTGAGAATTGTCCGTGTGCGTCGGATCCATCGGTGACCTGTTAGCGGTTTATACGTTCACTGTCGCGCGCAAACGAGTACTGACTGCTACCTATGCCGAGGCAGGTGCGGCGGCCTTGCTTCCGGCCGCGTGTTTCTTTCGCAATGCCAGCGCCCGCCGACGCCGTTGTTCTCTCTTCAGCCGCTTGACCAGCGACCGGGTTGCGCTCTTCCCTTCCGGGGTGCTCGCTCCGGTCCGCTTCGCTGTAATCTTTTTCTTGAGACGAGCTTCTTCCGACTCTGCCGAAGTCTTTTTTCCCATGCCATCAACTCCTTTGACCGATTGCCGATGAAAAGTATACGACCGGCTCGCCCTGAGTCCGGCCGAGCCAGTCTAGAGGAGAGGTTTCCCAGCTGTCAACCGCGCGAAGAGGATTGATTGAGTTATGAAAGCCCGAGTCCCGCATGATGCCGATGGGCCGGATCGCTGGCAAGGATCGCCGGCGCCCATTTCCATCGGCGTTGGATGAGGAAGTCCACAGGCCGAAGGCGATGCCCCGGTAGCATCATGGGATCGGGCATGCCCAATCTCATGACCGGCAAGGACAAGGAGGCTTGTTCATTCAACGTGTGCACCATCAAGAAAGACGGAAACTGGCTGGCCCCTTCCTCTGCATCAAGTACGAAGTCCGGCCTATGATCCCCGACCACCTCAAGCTGGATGACCGATAGCCCTCCGTCAACCATCCCTAACTGGGCCGCCGCGGCACGGGAAAGGTCGAGAATCCGTCCATTCACATAGGGCCCCCGGTCGTTGATCCTCACACGGACGTGCTTCCCGTTCAACAGGTTGACGACCCGGACCATACTCCCAAGCGGCAAGGTCCGATGGGCCGCCGTCAGCGCCTCCATGTTGAATAGTTCGCCATTGGCTGCCTGTTTTCCATGAAACTGCGCCCCATACCACGAAGCCACGCCCCGTTCCTTAATCCCCACATCCAGCAGGCTCTCGCCCTTGGGAATCCAGGAACAGGCGCCTACTGAAAGGCAGAGGACAACCGCCAAGACATGGAAGGGCTTCTGATCAGCTGACTTTTTCATTGCAGAAGTACGAAAGTTCATCCTGTTCCTTCTCCCCTCTGGATCATCCCGACGCGAATCTATTGCCAGGTTACGATCCAAGGGGAAATTCAACAATACCGACTCTGTAGCCTATTCCCCCTACCTTGGTATGAAGGCATGCTGCTCGGCCACGGATTAAAGACAGTGGGAAACGTGCAGAAGGGGCTGTACCACAATCAGGCGGTGACACTATATATAGGAGAGATACCGCTGAGTCAACTCCGTAGGCGAGGAGTACGTCCAACACCATCGTCATAACGACTCAACGAGCTACTGCTAACCGCAAGGCCGTGGGCCGGATTGAGCCGAGAACATATTCGCTCAAATACATTGATGTTTTTCATGGTCCGGCATACCGCATATCAGGGGATTCACTCACTCCAGGAGAACTCCACACCGCACAGACTCCCTTGTACAGACCGCCATATTGACTGCCTGGAACGGACTGAGTAAGATCCCTCCCGCAGATGAAATGTGTGTTGTTTCGAGACCGGCGCCGCGAGATCTTCCGCCGTTCATCGCCCTGACATCACTCACATGATCGACGTTCAGAACATTACCAAACGGTACGGACATCATACGGCTATCGACCGGGTCACCTTCTCGGTGGCCAAGGGGGAAGTGTTAGCGTTTCTTGGCCCCAACGGCGCAGGCAAAACCACCACCATGCGGATTCTCACCTGCTTCATGCCGGCCACGGAAGGAACCGTGCGAGTCGCCGGGTTCGACTGCGCCGATCAACCCCTTGAAGTCAAACGTCATATCGGCTATCTGCCTGAAACTCCACCGGTCTATCAAGAACTGACCGTGACAGAATATCTGACCTTTGTCGGCCGGCTACGCGGGATGGGGGGCCGAAACCTGACCTCAGCCCTCGATCAATCGATCGGGCGCCTCGAATTGGGGTCGGTCCGCCACCGCCTCATCGGCAACCTTTCCCGTGGCTACCGTCAGCGTGTGGGCCTGGCCCAAGCCCTGCTGCATGACCCGCCCGTCTTGATCTTGGACGAACCGACGATTGGGCTCGACCCTAAGCAGATCATTGAAATACGAGAACTCATCAAAAGTCTGGCCGGCTCACACTCCGTGATCCTCAGCACACATATCCTGCCGGAAGCCACCGCCGTCTGCCAACGAGTAGTCATCATCAGCGGAGGACGCATCGTGGCAGAGGACTCTCCGGAGCAATTGTCGGCCCGGCTTCGGCAATCTGAGAAAATATCCGTGACGCTCAAAAATCCCTCTGCGGATTGCAACGCGAAACTCCGTGAGATCCCTGGCGTTTTGAACATTTTCCCCGGGGAACAAGCCGGAATGTTCCTCATCGAATGTACCTTGGGCCGTGACGTACGAGACGAAATCGCCCGTGTCGTCGTGTCTCATCACTGGGGCTTGCTGGAACTGCGCACTATTTCGATGACGCTGGAGGATGTCTTCCTCCGGCTCACACGGCATGAAGATGGCCTGACACACCCACCGGCCACAGCGCACAAGGGAGCGCCAGCCTCACAGGAGACTACTCCGTGACCCCGGTACAGGCCATCATTGCCAAGGAACTGCGCGGGTATTTCGTCTCGCCAATCGTCTACGTGGTCGGCGCGGTGTTCCTGCTCATCTTCGGATTTCTTTCGTATCTCTATATCGTTTTCGCAGGCGCACAAGCCATCCAACTGATGCAGATGCAGGGCGGCCCGGCCTCGATCAATCTGAACGACTTGGTATTCAGAAATCTCTTCGCCAGCATGCGCTTCGTCCTGCTGATCATCCTCCCCATTCTGACCATGCGGCTGTTCGCCGAAGAGAGAAAGTTGCGGACATTCGAGTTCTTGATGACCTCGCCCATTGGCATCCACGAGATCGTTCTGGGCAAGTTCGTGAGTATCCTGCTGATCTATTTGGGCTTGCTGGGAATTACCGGCTTGGTCCCGACCGTCTTGATGCTATTCAGCGAGTTCGATTGGAATCCGGTTTTGACCGGCTATCTGGGAATGGCCCTGCTGGGCGCGCTCTTCCTGGCCGTCGGTCTCTTCGCCTCGGCCCTTACAGAAAATCAGATTGTCGCGGCCTTTGTCGGATTCGGCATCCTTCTCACGTTCTGGCTGATCTCAGGCTTAGGTGCGCTGCTCGGCGACACGACGGCGGGCCATATCATCTCGTATGTCTCATTTATGGAACACTATGACCGTCTCGTCCGGGGACTCATCGATACCAGCGACCTTGTGTATTTTGGAAGCGGTCTGCTGCTGATGCTGTTCCTCACCCATCGAGTTGTAGAATCGACACGCTGGAAATGAACTGGAAATCCTTCCCTCTCGGCCTCACCGGACTTGTCCTCGCCTCAGGCGGCGGCGTCGCCTATAGCCTATCGCCTGATCTCCTCTGGGCCATCACGATCGCCGAACTTGTGGCGCTGATTTGCCTGAGCGCATTTCTCGTCCTGCATTTCGAGAGGGTCAAATCCTTCTCCGGCCGACGCTCGACAAGAATGGGGCTGAACAGCATCCTGATGGTCCTGCTCTTTGTCGCCATTCTCAGCATTGTGAACTTTCTGGCATCCCGGCATTCCATTCGCTGGGATGTGTCTGAAAATCAAAATTTCACGCTCGCGCCTCAGACCTACCGTGTGTTGCGCGCGCTGCCGCGCGAAGTCACGATCACGGTCTTCACACGGGAGAAAGATCCCGGCTATCAAGCGTTCAAAGAACGGCTGGAGAGTTATCGGCAGGCCTCCACCAAACTCAGAGTGGAATTCATCGACCCGGAAAAACAGCCGAAACTCGCCCAGAGCTACGGAATCTTCAAGACCGACACGGCAATTTTCGAAAGCAATGGGCAGACAATCCGGGTCACCTCTCCGTCGGAAGTGGAGTTGACGGGCGCGCTCATTCGCATCTCCAAAGACGCCAAGAAACGTATCGTCTTCGTCGAAGGACACAGCGAGCGAAGCGTGGAGGATAAAGACCGCAACGGCCTGTCGCTCGCCAAAGAAGCCTTGACCAAGCAAGGTTACGACGTTGGTGCCGTCTCGCTGCTCCAGGAAGCAGCCGTTCCGGCCAACACCGCTGTGTTGGTCCTGGCCGGGCCTCGCCGCTCCATCACCACGGAAGAGCAGGACCGTATCCGGGCCTATGTCGAAAAGGGCGGCCACGTCATGATCCTGGTCGATCCTGACACGCAAACCGGACTCGATCCCTTGCTCGCCCACTGGGGACTCGGCCTGGGGCCGGGCGTCTTGGTCGACTTACAAGACAGGCTCGCCCAAGGAGATCTCACCGCGCTGCTGGTCCGCACCTTTACCGAACACGAGATCACGCAAGACCTGACGTCTGCCGTGCTGTTCCCTCTCTCGCGCCACATCACGTTCGACGAGCAGGCCGGCAAAGATTGGGAGTATGTGCCGCTGGCCCGCACATCAGCTAACAGTTGGGCGGAAACGAATATGCAAGGCCGAGTCGTGAGCCTGAGCGAAAAGGAAGACGTGAAGGGTCCGCTGTCGATGGTCGCCGCGCTGGCCCCCAAACAGACACCTGCTGAAGGCGCGCCTCGTCCGGCCATCGTCGTCATCGGCAACTCCACCTTTGCCACCAACGCCTTTTTCAACTTCCCCGGAAACAGCGACTTTTTCCTCCATACGACCGGATGGCTGGCCGAGGAACGCGACTTGATTTCCATTGCGCCGAAAGAACCGGCCCTGAGGCCGTTCACACCGAACCCGACGCAAGAACGGGCGCTGCTCTACATCCAAGTCGTCTTTCTCCCGCTCATGATGTTCCTGACTGGCCTGATGGTCTGGAGAAAGAGGCGGCGATTGTGACAAGTATGAAGAAGCACGGCGTGTTCGTCATTCGTCAACCGTCATTCGTCATGCGCCAATCGCTCCGAATCACTCACCCCTTGCCACTTGCTACTTACCACTTGCTACTCACCCCTTACCCCTCATCCTTCACCCACTGACTATGCGCTACTGGCCGACAGTCCTCATGCTTGTCATTCTGGCGGGGCTCGGAGGCTATCTTTATGTGGTGGAATTCCCCACCACGCAACGCGAGATCAAACAGGAGGCTGAACAGAAGCAACTGCTGTCGTTTCCCGAAACGGCCATCACAGGACTGACCATCACGACGGCTCAAGGCCCCGTCGAGCTCACACGCACCGACTCGGGAAGCTGGACTATTACCGCCCCCTTGCAAACCGACGCCGATATCCGCGAAGTCCAGGCCCTCGTCCGTGCACTAGTGACGGGCAAAGTGACCCGATCTGTCGCCGAACGATCTGCCGGCCTGGCCCCCTTCGGGCTGGAGCAGCCCGTAACAACCGTCACCGTCACGGCCGGGGGGCAGCAAGACACCTTGGCGATCGGCGACAGCGGTCCCCTGTCCAATACCCTGTACGTCCTCCGTGGATCGGACGGGAAAGTCTTGCTGACCGACCTGGCCCCTAAAGACTTTGTCAATAAATCGCTGCTGATGTTCCGGCGAAAGGACCTCCTGCGCTTTGTTCAGAACGATATCGAACGGGTGAGGCTCAACTACCCTCCGACTGAAATCGTGATCTACAACATGGCCAGGGGCAAACCGAAGCCGTCCTGGAAGATCCGCTACCCGATCGAAGCCGAAGCCGACCAAACGGAAGTCCGCTCACTGATGTTCCGTCTGGAAGACCTGAAGGCGCTGAGCATTATCGACCCGGGCCCTGAGCGGGATGCGGTAGCCAAAACCCTGACCACCCCGAAACTAAAGATCACTCTGCATACGGCAGAGGGCGACCAGAACGTCCAGCTCTACCAGCCGGACCCTCAAAGCGGCGATGCAATCGCAGAAACCACGCCTGAGGCCCCGCTCTACCGTGTCAGCCCGACAGCAATCAAAGACCTTACGAAGGACCTCTTCACTCTGCAAGACAAACGTCTGCTCGGAGTCGACTATACGGATATCGCCATGTTGTCGGTCCGCACGCGCGACCACCAGTATGTCCTCATCAATGACAATGGAGAATGGGTGCTGGAGGACCGCCCCACGGAAAAACTCAGCCAGGAAGCGGCGGATCTCTTTGTGAGCCGGGTGGCAAATCTTCCGGCGGAAGAGCGGGTGCTCAAACAATCCTCACCGCTCGCACCCTACGGACTGCTGGCACCGGCTGCCGAGTTCGTGGCCACCGGAAAAGACGGAAGGGTCGCCGGCAGGCTCACACTTGGCAACCGAGTAGGGAACTTGATCTATGCCACTGGCAATCGTCTGCAAGGCATCTTTCAAGCTCGTCCCGATCTTCTAACACAGATTCCCTCTAGAGCCGCCCTCCTTGCCCAGCCCCCCAATAAACCCTGAACGGGAATAACGGGATGCCGGTCTTCGTGAGATCGCCCAGAAATGTGTGTCTTGCGATCGAAGGGGACTACGCCGCCGCCAATATTTGTTGAACCCGATCCACTAAGACCTGAGGTTTGAACGGCTTGGACAGGAATGCCACGCCGGGTTCCAATACACCATGTTGCACGATCGATTCGTCTGTGTACCCGGACATGTATAAAACTTTTAACTGTGGATACTTGCTGAGCAGACGCTGCGCCATCTCTACGCCGCTCAGGTTGGGCATGACCACATCCGTCACAAGCAGATCGATCGGACCGCTATGGGAATTGCCGACCGTGACACCCGCTTCGCCATCATGGGCAGTAAGGACCTTGTACCCATAGGATGCCAGTAATTCCTGAAACAACCTCCTGATACCGGCTTCGTCTTCCACCAACAGGATCGTTGCTTCCTTTTCCTTGCAGAACGGCTTAATCAGACGGGTTCCGTCAGCCTGAGGCTCTGCCGGAGACTCCGTCTCAACTGCAGGGAAATAGACGCGAAACGACGCACCTTTACCCAACTCACTCTCAACTGTGACAAAGCCGCCGCTCTGTTTGACGATACCATACACGGTCGAAAGCCCGAGTCCTGTGCCCTTACCGGATTCCTTCGTCGTGAAAAACGGTTCGAACACCCGAGCCTTCGTCTCCTCGTCCATTCCGCAGCCGGTATCGCGGACTTCCAGACAGGCATAGCGGCCGGGCTTGACGATACCTGTCGGCTCGCCACGTTCGGGCGTGATGACAACATTGTCGGTGCGGAGAAGCAGCCGCCCACCCTTTGGCATCGCGTCGCGTGCGTTGACCGCGAGGTTCATGATGACCTGATCGATTTGCCCGCGATCCGCTTTCACCGGGGCAAGGTCGTCCGCAAACACGGGCTCCAGCTGAATGTCCTCCCCGATAAGCTTGTGTAACAACCTTTCTATCTGAGCCACAACATCGTTCAACGAGAGCTGTGTCGGCTGAATCACCTGTTTGCGGCTGAAGGCCAACAGCTGCTGCGTAAGGTTGGCGGCCCGCCCGGCAGCCTTGACAATTTCTTGCACAGCCTGCTGTAGGGGATCCCCCGGCTTGATGCTCATCTGCAATATCTCGCTGAATCCGGTAATCACAGTGAGGAGGTTGTTGAAGTCATGGGCGACGCCGCCAGCCAATCGGCCGACTGCTTCCATCTTTTGCGCTTGCCGCAATTGCGCCTCTAATAAGGTCTTGTCCGATTCCGCTTCCTTCTGCACAGTTAAGTCCCGCGTCAGCTGGGAGAATCCGATCAGCTTTCCCGCCTCGTCGTAAATCGCCGCGATGGCGGCGCGAGCCCAGAATTTCGAGCCATCTTTCCGCAAGCGCCACCCTTCGTCCTCGACCGACCCCTGTTCGGCCGCCTGAGCCAGCAGCCGCGTCGGCTTGTCGCCCCCCACATCCTCGGCGGAATAGAAGTAGGAAAAGTGCCGACCGACAATATCTCCCGCCGTGTAGCCCATGATGCGTTGAGCCCCATCGTTCCAGTGAACGACGAGACCTCCGGGATCGAGCATGACGATGGAGTAATCCTTGACCTGGCCGACCATCTGATGAAAGCGCTGCTCGCTCAACCTGACGGCATGAAGGGCATCCCGCAAGGCAGTGATATCCACCGCTACGCTCAACACTTGGTCGTGCCGGCCATCCGGCCCGACTAACGGACGTTTGACGGTGCGCAGCCACCGGACCTTTCCTGTCGCATCGGTCAGCGCTTCTTCCGCAATGACCTGCTCCTGTCCCTTCTCCACCACCGCCAGATCGACCCGTTGAATGCGCTCCGCTTCTTCGGCGCGGGCACTGAAATCGGCATCCGTCCTTCCAACGAGGGCATCCACCGACGTGCCGTACGCATCGGCCACAGCTAAATTCGCCAAGGTAAACCGCCCCTCCCGGTCCTTCGCAAAAATGAAATTGGGATTCATGTCGAGCACCTGCCGGAGAAAGCCATGCTGGCGTTGCAGCTGCCGATTGACTGATTCCAGCTCAGCCGTGCGGGCCTGAACGCGCTCCTCAAGATCCTTGGTAAACAGTTGTAGGTCCTCTCTCATGCGATCGAAGGTCCGAGCCAGGGAACCGATTTCGTCCTGTCGCCAGACCGGGAGCCTGTTCGGAGCAAAGTCGCCGCTGGCCACAGCCTCTGCGCTCTTGGTCAACTGTTCGATGGGACGCCCCAATCGGGTGGCGACAAAGATGGCCAACACCGCCGCGAGGCCGGCTAACACAAACCCGATGCCGACGATCTGTCTTTGCAATCGATAGATTGGCTCGTAGGCCTGATCGAGCGGTCGTGCAACGCCGACGAAACTTCCCGCTCTCGGCCGCCCCTGCTCCCCGGTATGCCCGACCAAGAATTGGCGACCGTCATTGGCCGTGAGGATGGCCCATGTGCGAAGTGGCGACGGCATGCCGGCCCGAGATTTCCGTAAATCCTGTAACCAGTCCTGGGAAAACAAATCCTGGCCGACCCGAACAGAATCCTGTGTCTGTCCGGGCTGGCTCAAAAATAGCATTCCTTCTTTATTATTGAATAAAAGAACAGAGCCCTGTGCTTCATGAGCCTTCGACGACAAGGGATACAAGATGCCGCGCACATGGTCATCCAGCTGAAGCGGCGACAAATAGGCGCTCAGATAGCCGATCAGGGACCGAGACTTCCCTTCGTGGATAATCGGTGCCACGAAATAGTAGCCTCCCTCCTGAGTTTTCCACTGGAACGGCTGCCATTTGAGATGCATCTCCGTCGGCTTGTGCTCAAACCAACTCTGGTCTGTTACCGATTCACCGATCCGATGAGGCAAACCCGCCGCCACCACTTTCCCGCCCGGAGAGATAGCCATCAACGAGCTCCAGACCCGCTGCCCCTGTGCCAGCGCGGTCAATGTCTCAGTGATACGCCCGGCCGGATCACCCTCATTCAGATCATGCATCACAGACAGCTTGGCCCAATCCTTCAGTGAGGCCTGACTGTTGGCCCTCAGATGATCGAGGCTTTCGGCAATATGCTCAGCTTGAGCCGAAAGCTGGAGGCCGATATTCTCTTCCAAGGCTGCTTGCCCGTTATGTAGGATGAGGACCGATGCGATGACCAGCGGACTCACTGCCAGCAGAAGAAACAGACCCGTCAATCGGCCTAACAACCCTCGAACCGATCGACCGACTGACTCAACGAGCGAACCTCTGTGTTCTGACTCCATACCAAACTGCTCCGGATACCAGCCCAATAATGAGTGAGATCGCAGAGATCGATCCTACCGGACTTTTGTGCCGGAACAAGAAAATTGCAGTTCTCGTATTACAGCAAAACCAGCTTGTAGCTCACGGGGAACAAGCACGTATCACTGATAACATTTGATGGTGAGGGTTACGGGATGAGGCGTCCGGGGTATCAGCCAATGGCGGTGTGCGCCTCGCCACTTGCCACTCAGCACCCACAACTAATTCCGGCTCAGCCATACGCCATGCGGTAACGGCTTTTCGACACTACGAGGCTCGCCTCGCAGCGTCTGCAGAGCAGACGAAGCGGGGTTGATGAACGACTGGGGCGAAGCGGAATTTACGGGCGCGGATCCAATTCGATGAGTCCTTTGCGGATCGCAAGAATGGCGGCTTGCGTGCGATCGTACACTTGCAGCTTGTGGAAAATGTTTCGAACGTGATTCTTCACGGTCTTTTCGCTCAAGTCGAGATTATTGGCAATCTCCTTGTTCGTTTTTCCATCAGCGACCAATCGGAGGACGGTGATCTCCCGCTCCGTCAAATCGTGCTCAGCCCAAGCCGACTTCTTGCCCTTCTTCTGGGCCATCAGCGAAAACTCCGCCAAGATCTTGCTGGCGACGGACGGGTGAATGAGCGATTCGCCTCGATAAATCGCCCGAATGGCGGCGACGATCTGCGACGACTCCGAATCCTTGAGCAAGTAGCCTGTGGCGCCGGCCCGAACCAGATCAAAGATATACTGCTGTTCTTCGTACATCGTCAGAGCGACGATGCCGATGTGCGGAAACTCGCGCTTGATCTGTCTGGTTGCCTCGACACCGCCCATCCGCGGCATGCTGACATCCATCAAGATTACGTCCGGAAGCAGAGCGCGGGCCTTTTCCACCGCCTCAATGCCGTCTTGCGCCTCGCCCAGAACATGGATGTCGTCCTTGGTCTTGAGAATCGCCGCCAGACCTTCACGGACCACACGATGATCGTCGGCGATCAACACCTTAATTTTCTCCATGACTCGCATCCTCCCTCTTGTCCTTATCGAACAACGGCACTTCGACGACGACCTTTGTACCTCGTCCCTTCTTGGATTCGACACGCCCTTCTCCGCCGACCAGCCTGGCCCGCTCTAAAATCCCTTTGATTCCGAAATGGTCCCACTTTTCAGGATCGCGCAGGACGGTCTCCATATCGAACCCCACACCGTTGTCGGTGATCGTAACCCGCAGCATTTCCAGACCGATCTCCAGCCGAATCGACACCCGGTTCGCCTTTGCATGTTTATGGACGTTGCTCAAGGCCTCCTGAATGATGCGGAAGAGGAAGATCTTGGTCCGGGGAAAGAGAATCTGCTCATCGCCTGTGACGGTGAACTTGGCGGCGATATGCGACTCAATCTCATACGACTTGAGATAGTTGGTCAGCGCCGGAATCAATTCCATCTTGTCGTAGTGAAGCGGCCGCAGATTGAAGATCACCTGGCGGGCTTCCTGAATGGCGAGTTTGAGTTGCGCCTTGCTCTCTTTGATGGTGGCCAGTCCGGCTTTCGGATTTTTTCGCATCAGCTGCAGGCAGAGATCGAGCTTGAAATTGACACCCGCCAGGCTTTGGATGAAGCCATCGTGGATTTCACAGGCGATGCGGGTGCGTTCATCCGTCACCACCGCACCGGTCTCTTTGACATACAACCGATAGAGGGACTGATACTTGTTGAGCGTCCGTTCGATCTCCGCCGTCGCACGGATACGGGCCTCGATCAGCTCCCACATGAATTTGGCGCTGGCGCCCCCGATGATCGTCACGCCCATCCGATGGAAGTCCTGAAGCAATTGCCACACTTCGGCATTGCCTGACACATCGATAATCAAATCGACCCGTTCCATCGCCAACAACTGCCGATAGTCTCGGGTGACCGGAATTCCCAGCTGCTTGGCGAGGCTCACTCCCGGCGCCTGCTGATCAACCTCTGCCACTCCAACGATCCGCACGAGCGGGTCGTCCGCAAAGATTTCCATCAGCGCCGTGCCGCCACGGCCTGCGCCGATGATGGCGACATTGGTGGTGCCGAAACTCGCTGTTTTTCGCCGATTTCGCTGAGATTGCAGGGTGGCCATGTGTTCGACGCTCCGCGCACACAGTTCGCTGGGACGGACGATCGAGGCCGCTTACATCAGTCGGGGGTGACGCGGAGAAACGCGAAGGCGGCTCAAAGAACCGTGGCTCAACGCTCGCGGCGCTGTTGAGCCAGAACTTTCAGCTCATCCATGAACTGATCAATGTCCTTAAACTCACGATACACGGACGCAAACCGAACATAGGCGACCTGGTCCAGCTGATGCAGCTCTTTCATCACTTCCTCGCCCACCACCCGGCTTTTAATTTCGCTCTCGCCCATCTCCTGGATCCGCTTTTCGATCCGATCAGCGGCGTCTTCAATCGTCGCGGTGCTGATCGGCCGTTTCTCACAGGCTTTCTTAATCCCGGAAAGGATCTTGGCCCGGTCAAATGACTCGCGGCGGCCGTCTTTCTTGACGACAACCGGGAGAATCTCTTCGACCCGCTCATATGTGGTGTAGCGGCGGCGGCACCCAATGCACTCGCGGCGACGGCGGATGACTTCGCCTTCCTTGGCCATCCGCGAGTCGACCACCTTGTCTTCCAGCTCATCGCAGAAGGGACATTTCACAGGCGGTGACCCTGGCTCATGAATGGGGACTCGTCAGTAGGAATGAAAGATAGGGAACCGGTTGCACAGAGCTTTGGCTTCCAGGCGAACCTCTTCCAGCACCGCCGGTTCTTGCGGGTGCTGCAGCACACGATCAACCAACTTCACAATGTGTTTCATCTCCGGCTCCCGCATCCCTCGCGTCGAGACGATTGGAGAACCCAGCCGGATGCCGCTGGCCACCGCCGGCGGCTTTTCGTCGTAGGGGACGGCATTCTTGTTCAGGATAATACCGGCCGCATCAAGAGCCGCATCGGCGTCCTTCCCCGTAATCCCCTTATTCGAGAGATTAACCAACATGAGGTGGGTATCGGTCCCGCCGGAAACAATCTTGTACCCGTGATCCATCAGCCCTTGTGCCAACGCTTTCGCATTGGTGAGGACCTGCTGTTGGTAGCGTTTGAACGATGGAGACAAGGCTTCCTTGAACGCGACGGCTTTGGCCGCAATCACATGCATAAGCGGCCCGCCCTGCAAACCGGGGAACACCAGCTTGTCGACGCCCTTCGCATACTCGGCCTTACACATCGTGACCCCGCCTCGCGGGCCCCGAAGAGTCTTATGGGTCGTCGTGGTCACAAAGTCCGCATAGGGGACGGGATTGGGATGCAGCCCCGCGGCAATAAGGCCGGCAATGTGAGCAATATCGACCAGCAAATAAGCGCCGACCGATTTGGCTATGGCTTGAAATCGTGGGAAGTCCAATACACGGGCATAGGCGCTGGCGCCGACCACGATCATGCGGGGCCTGCATTCTTCAGCGGCTTTCTGCACGGCATCATAATCGATAGTTTCTGTCTGCCTGTCTACTCCGTATGAAAATACACGAAAGAGAATACCGGAGAAGTTGACCTTACTTCCATGGGTCAGATGCCCCCCTTGCGCCAGATCCATCCCGAGTATCGTGTCACCCGGCTTCAATACCGACAGGTAGGCCGCCATGTTGGCCTGCGAACCGGAATGCGGCTGCACGTTGACGTGCTCTGCTCCGAAGATCTCCTTGCACCGTTGAATCGCAAGGTCTTCGACCGTGTCGGCGTGCTGACACCCTCCGTAATACCGTCTGCCGGGATACCCCTCCGCATACTTATTGGTCAACACAGACCCCTGTGCGGCCAGCACAGCGGGACTGGCAAAGTTCTCCGAGGCAATCAACAGCAGCTTGTCCCGCTGCCGCGTTTCTTCCGCCTCGATCGCCGCGTAGACATCGGGGTCCGCGGCTCTCAAAGCATCTACTGATTCAATTCCCTCGTACATCTCGATCTCGCTTACTCTATGCCTGGGCCGGCGCTTCAACTTCCTGTTTCTTCACGACACAGACCGTCACCGTGGCCGTCACATCTCTCGGCATCTTGATGGGCACCGTGACGGTTCCCAATTCCTTGATCGGCTGCCCCAATTGAATCTTCCGCCGGTCCACAGTGAAGCCTTGCGCGGCCAACCCTTCAGCAATATCCTTGACCGTCACCGAACCGAACATCTTGTCGTCCTTGCCCACTTGCGCCTCGATGGTCAGCGTCACCGCCGACACCTTCTTGGCATGAGTCTCGATCTCCAGTTTTTCCTTCTTGGCCTTTTCCGCCGCCGCCCGCTTGGCATGCTCGAAAGCTTTGATACTCCGGCTGTCGGCTTCAACCGCTTTGCGGCGAGGCAACAGGAAATTCCTGGCAAATCCATCGGCCACGTTGATGACATCGCCGAGGTGCCCCACCCCGTCCATCGTCTCTTGCAGAATGACTTTCATACCCCTCGCTCCTTCTCTGAGAAAGGAGTGGAGAATACTGGGACGACTGCAAAAAGTCAATTCGGATCGGCAGGTTTCACTGAATAACGGCCAGCGCCCGACCTACCTTCGCAAAGGCCTCCACAGCCCGTTCCAGCTGAACTCTCGTGTGGGCCGCCGACATCTGAACCCTGATTCTGGCCTGACCATCCGGGACAACGGGGTAACTAAATCCGACGACGTAGACAGCCTCGCTCAATAAGGCCTCGGCCATCGAGGTGGCGAGGGCCGCTTCGCCCAACATGACGGGAATAATAGGATGTTCGCCCGGAATGAGACGGAATCCCAGCGCGGTCAGCTGGGCGCGAAAAAACACCGCGTTGGCGTGGAGCCGCTCGCGCAACTCATCCCCTTCCGCCACGAGATCGAGCGCGCGCAAGGCTCCGGCCGACACAACAGGTGGAAGCGCATTCGAGAACAGATAGGGTCTCGACCGCTGACGAAGCAATTCGACGATCTCAGCCCTGCTTGATGTAAATCCTCCCGTAGCCCCACCCAGCGTCTTTCCCAAAGTGCTCGTAACGATGTCCACGCGATCAGCCAGGCCGTAATGGGCCGGTGTGCCCCTCCCCCGGGGGCCGAGAACACCGGTCGCATGGCTGTCGTCCACCACCACTGCCGCATCGTACCGCTCGGCGAGGTCAACGATCCGGTCAAGCCTGGCCAAATCCCCATCCATCGAAAACACTCCGTCGGTCACGATGAGCCGCAGCCGGCTGTTTTGCGAGGCCTTTAACCGCCCTTCGAGCTCGCCCATGTCCGAATGGGCATATCGCAATCGTGTCGCCTTACAAAGCCGGATGCCGTCGATCAGGCTGGCATGGTTCAACGCATCGCTGATGACGGCATCGCGCTCGTCCACCAGCGCTTCGAATAATCCTCCGTTGGCGTCGAAACAGGAACTATAGAGAATCGTGTCCTCGGTGCCTAGAAACTCGCTGATTGCCCGTTCCAGCCGTTTATGCAGATCCTGTGTGCCGCAGATAAAGCGCACCGAAGCCATACCGTATCCGTGGGTCTTCAAGCCGTCCACGGCCGCTTGAACTATCTCCGGGTGATTTGCCAACCCGAGATAATTATTGGCGCAAAGATTCAGGACCGGGCCTCGATCCACCCGAATATCCGGGCCTTGCGGCCCCAGGATGCGCCGCTCGGATTTGTAGAGGCCTTTCGCGCGGATGTCGGCAATCTGCTGTTGAAGAACTTTTTTAAGGGATGTGTACGCCATATCGTCGGCACAGTGGACAAGCTGACAGGTGTATTCGCTGATCACCAGCTGTTTATTAGGGCCTTGCCCGCCTGTCAGCCTGTGGCCTGTCAGCTCACGGAATCAACACCACTTTCCCGCATTGCCCGGATTGGATCAAATCGAATCCTGTCGCAAATTCGGCCATCGGAAGGGAGTGCGTAATCACCGGTCGGATATTCAGACCTGCCTTGAAGAGCCCTGCCAGCCTATACCACGTCCCGAACAAACGCCGGCCTGTCACTCCATACACACGAATGCCCTTAAAAATGATTTCATTGGGAAGGTCGAAACAGACCTGGCCGGTTGGAATCCCGAAAAGGGTTACTCGCCCGCCGTTTTTCACGGCACGAAAGGCTTGATGCAGCGCGGCAGGGTTGCCCGACATTTCCAACGCTGCATCAACCCCTTCACCGGCCGTCAGCTCACGAATCGCCTCATTGACTGCCTCAAGATGAGCGGTCTTCACATTCACCGTGAGGTCTGCACCCACTTGTTTGGCCAATCCCAGACGGTACTCGCTCGTGTCAGTCGCGATGATGACCGCCGCACCCGACACACGGGCGACGGCGATAGCAAATAGACCGGTCGGGCCACAGCCGGTCACCAAAACCGTATGGCCGGTGAGGTCTTCGGCGAGAGCGGCATCGACGGCGTTCCCGAGGGGTTCCTGAACACAGGCAAACTCCGGAGGAATCTCCGCAGCGGTGCGCCACAAGACACCTTCGGGCAGCGTGACATACTCGGCATACGAGCCGTCGCAATCGATACCGAGTATCCGGTACTGTTTGCAGACATGCGCCTGCCCGGTTCGGCATTGAAAACACGCACCACACGTAATGTGCGATTCGGCTGCGACATAATCGCCGACCTTCACCAGCGATACTTCACGCCCCGCCTCCACCACATGGCCGCATAACTCATGGCCAATGATACGCGGAGGATGGACACGCCCTTGAGCCCACTCGTCCCAACGATAAATATGTGCGTCAGTTCCACATAGCGAGGTCGCGGCAACCTTGACGACAACCTCGCGCGGGCCGGGAGTGGGGTCCGGCCAACTCGTCGCAGTCAAACCCGGCGCAGTCGTTGTTTTGACCAGGGCTCTCATGGAACTATTCTATACCAACTGCGTACATTGGGCATCCTGATCAGCCCGGCAAGGTTCGTATAGCCATCCAAGCGAATCTCGCATGTCGCAGACAAAAAAGATGAGATACGCTCCCGTTTCGTCCCACCATCCTGCACTTCACAAGGAACTCGCTTCCGGACAACTTGGTACCGGACTCTCATGCCACTACGTTTATCACGGCTTGCATGACATCGCCACGATGAGTAGGATGCTGAGGACATGCGCCTTCCACGCTTTCGATCTGTTGCGCTCATGGCAGGCCTTCTCTGGGCATCCTCGGGCGGGCCTGCCTTCCAGCCGGAACTTCACGCCGCCTCCCCTCCCAGCGCGGCGCAACCGGTCTCACAGGGAGACCGTCGGGTCGCTTTTGATTTTGCCGGTCTGGACGCGTCCGGAGATATTCGCGTCGGCAACCCGCTGAAATTGTCGCTGACGCTCTACGGAACTGTTCAGGGCTACACCCCCCTGATCGCCATTTGTGAATCAATCCACTTCGAACAGCAGATCGTCACGATGGAACCGGACTCCCGCTCCAAGGAGATGCACGCCACCGCCATTCTCGAACCCATTGCCCCGGGGAAACTCTCCGTGTCTCCAAAAGTCGCGCGCATCCAAGTCACATTCGCTCGGGCTCAGACCGGCAAAAAACCGGAGCGGGTGATGAAGCGGATCGTCTATGTCACGCTGGGAACATCTGTGCCGCAAAGCAACCACGACGATCTTCCCCCTCCACGTCTGTACGAGCCCGGCGAAGAAGACACCAGCGACGATGACCTTCCGCCCGAGGGGACACCCATCGCCGACAACTCGCTAGCGGAAGAAAATCTGTTGCCGTTGCCCCCCCCGGGACCTGGACCGGGACCGGCCTATTGGCAGCATATCAGCGCGCTCCTGAGCCAAAGCTGGGGCCGCGCGGCGCACCAGGTGCGCCATGCTCCGTCAAGCGAAACCGTTCATGTTCGGTTTCGCATGTACCCAAACGGGCGGGCTCAATTAATCCAGATTGAAAAGGGCTCCGGCTCGCGCGAAATCAACGAGGCCGGCATTTATGCCGTCGTCGATGCGCAGCCGTTTCCTCCCTTTCCCGAGAATGTGGGATCTGAGCCGGTCGACGTACATGTGCGGATGCGGACCGGCGCGCGGTTGGGCGCGCGTGATGTGAGGCCGGCCTCAATCCCGCCCACCCAGCGGCCAAATACAGCACCTCTCATGTCCAAGCCCTGATGAAGTCCAGACAACGACAACCCTGCTCAATGGAGGTAACAAGATGAATTCCCGATGGCACTGGATCGCGTGCGCGGCACTATGCGGATGGCTGGCCGTACTGCCAGGCGGCGCCGGAGCCGAAACGGCCCGGTGGGATATCGATCCCGATCATTCGCTCATCGAGTTTCGTGTCACGCACATGGTGGTCTCCAAGACCGCCGGGCGTTTCACGGACTACAAGGGATTCGTAGATATGGATGGAGACGCCAAGACGGTCAAGGCGATCGAAGCGACGATCAACGCCGCGTCCATCAATACGAGCCACGACAAACGTGACGTCCATCTGCGCAATGCCGACTTCCTGGACGTCAAACAATTTCCGACGATGACCTACAAGATGAAACACGTTCAGAAACAGGGTGACATGTACACGGTCATCGGCGACTTGACCCTGCGCGGCATCACGGAGGAAATCGCGCTCATCGGCACCTTGAACGGTGTCGCCAAAGATCCCTGGGGCAACACCAGGGCCGGCTTCAGCGCCAACGGCACACTGAACCGCAAGGACTTCGGCATGGTGTGGAACAAGACGCTCGACAACGGCGGGCTGGTCGTCGGCAACGACGTGCAGATCCATCTGGAAATCGAATGCATCAAAGCCAAGACACCATAAGTCGCAAGACGTGATACGCCAAGGGTCGGTATGAGAGCGATGGTACTGAGTCGGACCGGTGACGTATCGGACAACCGGCTTGAGTTGCGCGAGCGCGCAGTCCCGAAACCGGAAGCGGGTCAGGTGCTGGTGAAAATTCATGTCTGCGGGGTGTGCCGGACCGATCTGCACGTCGTTGAAGGTGAGTTGCCCGGCATCACACTCCCGTTGATTCCGGGCCATCAAGCCGTTGGAACCGTGGTCCGGATGGGACGGGACGTCCTTGACCTCCGGGAAGGGGATCGCGTCGGGCTCGCCTGGCTTCAAGGTACATGCAATCGATGTGAATTCTGCACCAGCGGACGTGAAAACCTCTGCGAGACGGCGCGGTTCACCGGCTATCAGGTCGATGGAGGGTATGCGGAATATGCCCTCCTGCCTGGGCGATTTGCCTATCCGATCCCGCCGGTCTTTTCGAACGAGGACGCCGCGCCGCTGCTCTGCGCGGGCATCATTGGCTATCGCGCGCTGCGGCTCAGCGGAATCAAGCCGGGCCAGCGCCTTGGCCTGTACGGATTCGGCGCGTCGGCGCACATCGCCATCCAGATCGCACGGCACTGGGGCTGCCAGGTCTATGTCAGCTCGCTCAAGGTTGAGCATCAAGAGCTGGCGAGACAGCTGGGAGCTGTCTGGATCGGCGGAGCGACAGAGATGCCGCCTGATAAGCTGCATGGGTCAATTATTTTCGCACCTGCCGGCGAATTGGTTCCGCCGGCGCTGCGTGCGCTCGAACGCGGTGGCACGCTCGCGCTGGCCGGCATCCATATGTCTCCGATTCCCCGCTTGGACTACGATCGCGAGGTGTTCGGGGAGCGGGTCATCCGGAGTGTGACCGCCAATACGCGACAAGACGGGCTCGATCTCTTACGCGAAGCGGCAGCGATTCCTCTCAAACCACATACAGTCCGTTTTCCTCTCGAACAAGCAAACCGCGCCTTACAAGAATTAAAAGCCGGACGCTTCCAAGGGGCTGCTGTCCTCACAATGTGATCGCGAGGAACTGCAAGTGATCAGGACACTACGCGTCCTAGTGATCTTGTCAACCAATCCTCACCACATTTCTGATTGACCCCGACCTCAAACAATGGTGACCACGTGCGTGCCAATAGGCGCAAGAGACGGTGCGATGACCGGCCGGTCGTTGCACCGCCCTTCAAGTTGCCCCCTGGTTCCCGTCGACCAGAACAAATTGTGCTCAGAAAATTTTACTCGCATCACAAACTCTGCTATACCACACACATAGGCGATCACAATTTTTGAAATTGAAGGGGGGTGGAGTACTCATGGCAACGAAGAAAGCAGCAAAGAAGCCTGCAAAGAAGGCGGCGAAGAAGAAGTAATCGCGCCATGAGGAGGCGTCGGTCACGGCGCCTCCTCACCATCTCACGTCCTTCATCTTTTCGAATTCCACACCACATCACACAAGTCGCTATTTGATCGAAGACTTCCTCGGCAATGTCTCCGACAGACTCGCGCACCTGAGAGAACCTCCTTCGCAGACGAGAACTCACCTTCACCAACCAGCCACTCTATTGGAATGGAATCGGCGAAGGTGCCGGGATGTAACCGGTTACGCCGGCACAGCACACATCTATGCAAAGTAAGGTAATGAAGGGCGGAGCGACCGGCAAGCTGAGATCACGACAACAGAGAGACGGCGCGGAAAAAGAAAGGGGAAGTGATGGCCACATCACTTCCCCCAGTTTCTTAGCGCCAGAGGAGAGTCCATAGCGTAAAGAAAGCAGCGGTTGAATCTTATCATGAACATTCCCTTCGACAACAAAATAAATATATCAATGTATTCAACGGCTTAATGTGTCTTCGTCGAAAAGGATACACAAAGAGCTGCGTGACTTGCCCCTCGAAAAAGCCCATTGGTCTGGAAGTTTCGACCTGCTCCACAAATGTTGGCGAATCAAGGTTTAAGAATTTGGCTTGTGCCTGATCGGTTGACGCTGCTGATGCGGTGAAGCAAACCTGCCGTGGGACCATTAGCCCACAATGAATAGTTCCGAGAACTGGAAACCACCTCTGGTCCGTGCAATACCCGGACGGTCATTGCACAATCAGCCTATGAACAACCATCAATATCGGGATACCCGGTCGTCGGATACCGGAGACGTCACTATCAGCCTCCGGAATCCCTAACAGCTTCGGACTAAATTTTGTAGCTGTCACTATCGTTTGCGGCTGAGAATACTGGAAGCCCGCTCAGACGTTTCTTTGACCAGTACACCCATCTTCGGATGCGACGGCTCGAAATCGACCGGCCAGCGATGATGACCCAGCCGTTCGCTGGCCGTGGGACCGATCGAGGCAACAACCATCTTCGTGAGCGCTGATCGAAAGGGCTCAACCTTTCCATCCTGCTCCAGCACCCGCATCACATGATCGGCCTGCGCCGCATTGGTGATCAGCATCACAGTGACGCGCCCGGCTATGATTTCATTGAGCGCATGACGGATCGGAGCAAGATCGTCCGGCAGTGCCCACTTATAGATGGGGACTTGAAAGACCTCGGCACCACGCCGCTGCAATGCCTCAAGCAATGCCGGGTTCGGCATCCCGTACTCTTGCACCGCCACACGTAACCCCATCACCGGCAAACGCTCATCGACAGTGCGAACCACATCGACCCATGTGTTCGGTTCCGGGACAATCGCTGTCGGCTGGAGACCGAGCGCCCTCAGGGCCGCGGCCGGCTTCGGCCCCCTGGCAACAATGGCCGTCCGGGCAAGAGCCTCCACGATCGACGGCCAGGGATAGCGCATCTTGAGAAGATCGAAGAGTGCGATCGTGCCGGCGCCGGTCAGGAGGATCAGCATATCAATCCGTTCAGTCATCAACCGGATCCCAAACTCCAGGGCTGCCGAATTGTCCTCCAATGGAATTTCGCGAAGGGCTGGAACGACGAGGGACTTGCCGCCATACCGTCCAATCAGGCGGGCCATCTCCACCGCCATGCGTGACTCGAATGAGGCAACCGTCAGACCGTGGAAGTCAGGTTGGCCGAAGCCGTGAATTGCAGACGTCATATCGTGTGGAATTACATTTGACGGGGCCGCATGCCGCCCCTACTATACAAATACTACGGGGACAAGGGCCAGACGAATGATGAACCAGCCGCTCCATCAAGGGTTACGACATCTCGCACTTCGCGTGACGGATCTCGCGCGTTCACGCCGATTCTACGAACAGGTGCTCGGAATGCAGGTGGTGTGGGAACCTGATCCGGAGAATGTGTATTTCAGCTCCGGAAACGACAACCTGGCGCTCCATCAAATCCCGAAGGGCGAGCTTGCAGCATACCAGCCGCCGAAGGCCCAACTCCTCGATCATATGGGAGTGATTCTCGACAGCCCGGAGGCAGTCGACCGAATGTATCACGCCATCGCGCCCACGATCGAATCACTCGGCGGACATATCGCCAAAGAGCCGAAACAGCATCGTGACGGCAGTTACTCGTTTTATGTGACTGACCCGGACGGCAACGCGATCCAGGCGCTGTACGAACCGACGATCAGCACATTTGAATTTACACGTAAGGGGTGAGGGGTGAGCCGATGTCTGCCGTATACGTATACGATTTGAGAATCCTCCTCGCCTTACACCTGGCGCCTCACGTTTCACGACCATGACGCTCTGGGACCGGCTACCGAGACATCACTACGTGGCCCTCGCCCCCTGGTGCTGGGTGCAGTTGGAAAGCGCTGACGCGCCGGGACCGTTTCCCTTTGTGGCCGGCGTCGCACCAGACGTGGCGGGAAGCCTCACCGAAGCGCACAGCCTGCTGGCCAGTGCCATCGACACAGCCATCAGCGACGTCTTTTCCAAGAGGGCGCCCGTCGACGATCCGGACCGGCAGAGGCGGCTGGAAGACGCGTATGCGGAACTGGTGAATGCGCGTCCCTACCTGAGCCGACACATCACATGTGGCCGGAATCCGGACGGCACCTTTCGCTGGGAGTTTCCGACCGACCCCACCCGCTCATCCACGGTGACGAACGGCGGCCTTCGCATATTTCATTCAGTCAAACGGCAGGCCATTCCTCTGGGATTCGACCAACGCCCCCTGGGACCAATGGTGGGAACCCTGCTCGGCATGTTAGACGGCACACGCCAGACCGACGAGATCAGGACAGTCCTAGAGACCGCGCCGCGCGAAGCCAGAACGGCGCTCACCCGGCTGATGGAATTGCTGATTCAGCATGAGTGCCTTCTCAATTCGCCGAGGATCTCGATCCGGCCACACTGGCTCAAATCCATACAGGACCGGGATATGGTGCATCTCGGCCACGCGGCGCTGCTCTATCGGCAACTGGACAATTTTTTTCTCTTCGACCCCTGGCTGCTCCCGTGGTTCGCCGAATCCTCCCTCCCCTCCCTGTGGGGCTCGCTCTTGCCCAAGCCATCGGCCGTGTTCTTAACGCACGACCACGACGATCATGTCGATCCTCGCACACTGCTCCACTTGCCGAAAGACACGCCGATCATCGTACCCAGCCGGCGCAACCGGAAGATATTCTATTACGATTACCTGCCGCTCCTACGGGAACTCGGATTTGGCCGCGTGGTCGAACTGGCGCACGGCGAGAGCTGGCCGTTCGAGGGCGGAACCATCATCTCCGTGCCGTTCTACGGCGAGGACCCCTGCGATCTACAGATGCCGAGAAACTGCTACTTGATCAGCGACCGTGGCTACAACATCCTCGTCCATGCGGACAGCGGGCCGGCCAACGACGGACAGTCGCCGCTGAAGGATGGCGTCATCGCTCAACTGGCCGGCAAGTATGGTCCGATCCCGCTGGTGTTCGCATCGCAACAACAGTTGCTCGAACTCCGTAGCCATGCCGCCCATGCGCCCTTGTCTCATCCGGGCAAGTGGCTGGAGGTGGGTGAGAACGGCTATCTCACCAACGCCTATCTGAGTGACCTGTGCCGTGCGGCGCAGGCGGCGCTCTTCGTGTCCTACGCCACCGGCGGCGCCGACTGGTACCCGGACCATTTGTCGTTCATGTTCAGCCGGCGAAACCCTGCGCGCACCGCGCTCCTCACCGCCCGGTGGGAACGTCCGGAAACACTGAAAGACCTTCTCTCCCTGCATAATTGCGGGTATCATTGCTCGCGGGCGCTGGATCTGTATCGATCGACCAGCGATGCGCGGATTGAGGTCGTCTCAACAGGCGACGCGCTGACCCCTCTGAGTCTTCACCGGCTGGATCACGGCGATCCGCCGTTTATGACAACCGGGCGACACGTGTAGCCGGATTGTCATCGCACGGTTGAAAGGATTACACATGAGCGGGCTATCTTCTCCCATCTTAGTCACAGGGTCGGCGGGTTTTATCGGATTTCATGTGGCCCGACGTCTGTTGGATCGCGGTGATTCTGTCCTCGGTCTCGACAACCTCAACGACTACTACGACGTCCGGCTGAAAGAAGCACGTCTGGCCCAACTGACCGCGCACAAGGGATTTCGTTTTGTCAGGCTGGACCTGGCCAATCGGCAAGGCATGCGGGATCTCTTTACCGACGAGCCGATTCAGCGAGTGGTCCATCTGGCCGCACAAGCCGGCGTACGCTATTCACTCGTGAACCCTCACGCCTATACCGAAAGCAATCTCGAAGGCTTCATGAACATTCTGGAAGGCTGCCGCCATAGCCGCGTCGCGCATCTGGTGTACGCATCGTCCAGCTCCGTTTACGGCGGCAACACCCACATGCCGTTTTCCATCCACGACAATGTGGACCACCCCGTCTCGCTCTATGCCGCCACGAAGAAAGCCAATGAACTCATGGCCCACTGCTACGCGCATTTGTATCGGATTCCCTGTACAGGATTGCGATTTTTCACAGTCTACGGCCCGTGGGGCAGGCCTGATATGGCGCTGTTCATTTTCACGAAAGCCATTTTGGAAGGAACGCCGATCGAGGTGTTCAATCACGGCAACATGCGACGCGATTTCACCTATGTGGATGATATCGTCGAGGGCATTATCCGGACCCTCGATCACCCGGCGACGGTCAATCCAGCCTGGTCAGGAGACAAGCCGGACCCCGGCACCAGTTCGGCACCGGCCCGCGTCTACAATATCGGCAACCACCAACCGGTGGAGCTTCTGCATTTCATCGAGGTATTGGAAAAGGCGCTCGGCAAGAAGGCAGAGAAGAAGCTGATGCCGTTGCAGCCGGGCGATGTGCCTGCCACCTACGCCGACATCGAGGACCTCACGCGCGATGTCGGATTCGCACCGGCCACGCCAATCGAAGAAGGCATTCCTCGCTTCGTAAAGTGGTACCGCGAGTTTTACCAGACCTGAAGGGGAACGGTCTTTCTGCTCGACGAGCTTACGGACACCCGATCGGAATGAACCCTCTCCCAAAGATATCCGACAGCGTCACATAGCGTGCGTTATCATAAAAGGAGTAGCTCGCCCCGCGCTGATTGCGGCCGGAAAGGTCTCCGCCATAAGACGGGTCAGATCCGAACCACAAGCCCCCACGGGTTTTCTGAACCAGCTGAAGCCATTCCATATACAGTCCACAAACCTCGCTTTGCACTGAGCCGGAATTTGTATTGCTTGCGTGCCACTCCCGAGCCCACTCCGGGACATTTTGCCCTAGCATACCCGATGGTCGATCCTGGTAGGCTGGAACTTGGTACTGTGGGGCGGCAACTGGAGCAGGACGGGGAACAATCGGCATATTCTCCAGTGACGGCACAACCGACAGCGGCCTTAACATCATGACCCGACAACCAGCCCGTTCCTTATTGGTATAGATCGTGTCCCCATCCGCCGTGAGGCATTCAAATACACCTGTCGGTTCAGGAACCGGCGGCGGAGTATCGGCCGACGCGGAACCAGAAAACATCGCCGCGAGTATGGATGCTGAAAACACGATTCGTATGAGCCTCATGGGGCACCTCCGTAAAAATGTACCGATGAGCCGCGCACAGGCTCTCCGATAATTCTGTCCTCGTCTACGCGCACACACAACTTACGTAATGGGACTTCCAAGAATCTATGCCACTTTGGGAGGGGGAAACCCAACTCCTGAGCCGGTTCCAGGAGATCCGGCCACCCGCAATCATCCGAACACGGTCATGTCCGGGCCTGGAATTGAAGGCTTTGCCTTGTTCGCTTGAGGACAATGAGGTATCCTCCACCCCATTCTGGGTGAATAGTGAGCAGCGATCCAGATCGTGGATCGGCACTCCCTTTCTCCTGTACATGTTTCCGTTCAGGCGTGACCTCCCACGGGCCTCGCAATGACCGATAACGATGTTCTCAGCAACTTGCTGCTTATTTACACCGTCTCTATTGCGGTGGTGTTTCTCTTTCACCAGTTTCGCTTGCCCTCCATCGCCGGATTTCTTGTCGCCGGAATCTTGATCGGCCCGCATGGGTTCAATCTCATTTCAGACATCGGAACCGTGCAGGTGCTTGCGGAAATCGGGATCGTCCTGCTGTTATTCACCATCGGCATCGAGTTCTCGCTGGTCCAACTCGCCTCACTGAAGCGGCTGCTCCTGGTCGCCGCACCGATTCAGGTCGGCGGTGTCATCGTCCTGGTGTGGCTCGGCGGCATCATTGCGGGAATACCAGGTCCGCAGGCGGTATTCTGGGGCTTCCTGTTGTCGCTCAGCAGCACCGCGATCGTCTTGAAAGCCCTGGCGGCGAGCGGAGAAAGCGATTCACCACACGGCCGCGCGACCATCGGCATTCTGATTTGCCAGGACCTCGCCGTGGTGCCCATGATCCTGTTGACGCCGATTCTGGCCGACCCCAACGAGGGCGCGCTCCTATCCATCCTCCTGCCCGTAGGAAAATCAGTTCTGATCGTCGCTTGTATCGTGGCGGCCGCCTGGTACGCAGCGCCGAAGGTGCTCGAATACATCGTCCGCAGCCGCAGCCGCGAACTCTTTTTGCTGACGATCATCGTCATCTGCCTCGGCATCGCATGGCTGACTTCGATGAGCGGGCTGTCTCTTGCATTGGGTGCCTTCATCGCCGGGCTCGTCATTTCCGAGTCGGAATATAGTCACCAGGCCATTGCGGAGGTGCTGCCGTTCCGTGACAGTTTTAACAGCCTGTTCTTCATCTCCATCGGTATTCTGATGGATTGGCGGATCCTGCTTCAGTATCCCGGAGTCGTCACCGGCTTATTGCTCGTCGTGCTGCTTCTGAAATTTTTCAGCGGTGCTGGAGCCGTGATGGCCGCGTCGATCCCTCCACGGGCGGCGGTCATGACCGGCATAGCCCTGGCTCAAGTAGGCGAATTCAGCTTTGTTCTGGCCCAGGTCGGCCAAGAACACGGCCTGGTGTCCGGCGCGCCCTATCAAATATTCCTGGCGGTCTCCGTAAGTTCAATGATCATTACCCCGTTCCTCATGCAGTTGTCGCCGCTTCTCGCCCGGCAAGTGGAAGCCATCCAGCGGCTCCGCCATTGGCTGCCCGACCAGACCACGGCCCATGTGCTGGAGACGGAAGGACGCCACCTCCGCATCAAGGACCATGTGATCATCGTGGGATACGGGTTGAACGGCAGGAACCTGGCCCGCGTGCTGGGTGAAACGGAAGTGCCGTACATCGCGTTGGATTTGGACGGCGATACGGTTCGCCGGGAAGCGCAGCACGGCTTGCCCCTCTACTACGGCGATGCCACGAACCCGCACGTGCTCCGGCATATGAAAATCGATGATGCCCGAGTCCTGGTGATCGCGATTTCCGATCCGTTCATGACCCGCCGGACCGTCCAAGTGGCGCGCAGTTTGAATCCGAAAATTCATATCGTCGTCCGGACGCGCTACCTGCGCGAGCTGGAAGAACTCCATCAACTCGGCGCGGACGATGTGGTGCCGGAAGAGTTTGAAACGTCGATCGAGATTTTTGCGCTGGTGCTGCGGACCTACAACATGCCGCAAGACTTCGTGATGCGAAAGGCCGAGCAGGTCCGTCGGGAAGGCTATGCCCTGTTGCGCCGGAGCGAGCTGCCCGAGTTGGCCCACCACCTTCGTGGCGGCACGCTCAGCGATGTGGAAGTGGAGACTTGTCGGATCGAGGAGGATTCACCGGCAGCCGGGAAGACCATCGATCAACTGTCCTTGCGGCCCCGAACCGGCACCTCGATTATTGCCTGGACCAGAAGCGGCATCACAGAATCCAATCCTTCTGTGAAAACCACACTTCTCCCCGGCGATATCATTGTCTTACTGGGAACGCGCGACCAGATCCGTCGGGCAATGGGTCTCATTCTCCTCCGCGAAGCAAAACCCTAGCGGGAGATCCCCGTCATAACCTGATACGCCTCTTCCAATGTGCTTGCGTGAATAAGCTGTACCCGCTTTCGATCGGCTGTTTCTTTGGTGATTACCCAGTCGGTGGTAAAGATCTGCTCCCGGGGTACGACCATCGCCCGGTACTGAGCACCGGCTGCCGCTTCAATTTTTACAGGTAATCCTCCGACCGCCTCAAGTCGGCCATCCGGAGTAATTTGGCCGGACAGGGCTACGTCCGACCTGATCACTTCGCCCTTATAGACCGCCATGATAGCCACCGCCACGGCAGCCCCCGCACTCATCCCGTCGGTCATGGCCATATGCGAACGATTTTTGATTGTAATCAGCCAATTACGGCCGTCATCGCCGACTGCGTGGGCCACGGCCCGCACGGCCCGGCGCACTCCCTCTTTCCACTCCTCACCCACAAGTGAGCCGCCCCCCAGATTGATCTCGCTGAACTGGACCGTCGGACCATCCTCCCGCGTCGTCCGCTCGAACTGAATGATGATGTAATTGACGACGCCGGGAAGCCCTTCTTCAGGCACACCCAGAGCCGGAACGAGCACCGTCCGCGCGTCGTTTCCTGCCCATACCGGCGGCACGAACAGAGCGGCAACAATGATGACGAACATGAGCTGGAGGATATTGAGACGACCGGTCAGCTTCTCCACCGCAACGTCACCCGCTCTTTGAGGGGATGTTCCATCGGCTGCCCCGTCTGGACCGAAGCGAGATGGGCAGCCTTCAGTTTGTAGTACCACTTTGCCGGCATGTCAGCATCGCCAAGAAACATCGACGATGGTTTGTGACGAAGCCCCACGGCGAGATGCTTCATGGCACGTTCATCCTGGCCCAGAAACATCTTGGTGAGCGTACGGAAAACCAGATTTCCGAACGGAAGCCAATGCAGCCCACGCCAATAGGCGGAAAAGTCAATGCGGCATTCCATATCGGACATAGGCGTGGCCATCAACCGGTTGGCCATCCATACTTTCCCGCATTCCATGAGTTCGACGCGCTGATTCGGGAGCAGAAAATCGATCGTGGTGCTCAACGGCCCTCCGTAGACACGCTCCAACCAATGAAACGGACCGCTGTTCTTGGCCGGCCGGTGCGCCGTCATCCGAAATCCATTGGGAATCGGCTCGAAGGTCTTCGTCTTTTCATGCATGCTCGCATCGCTGCGCCACCAGGAATGCACGTAGGGGCCATGGACCGGATCGATGAGGCCGATGACGCCGTCGTCTGCCGTACAGGTATAAATCAGCGAAATGTGAAACGACTGTTTCGGCTCCGATGGCAGCGGCATGCGCGGGACCGGCGGCAACGAAACAGCTTCTCCACGATCGTCGGCAAGATGCACCCAGATCATGCCGTCGGTTTCTTCAGCCGGATAACTGGTGATCCCGACCTTATCGGTTTGAAGGGAAGTCCCTTCCGGCAGCGCGGGAATGCAGCGGCAGCGGCCTTTCATGTCGAACTGCCACCCGTGATACGAACATTCGATACGCTCGCCGTTGAAACGTCCGAATGACAACGGCATGCCACGGTGGGGGCAAATATCGCGCATCGCCGCCAGTCGCCCCTCCCGGTCCCGACAGAGCACGATCGGAAGCCCCAGCATCTGCAGGGCTTTCATCGAGCCTGACGGCAAGGTATCACTCGGCACAGCCGGGTACCAGAATCCAAAGAGCGGAGCGCTTCTAGCGGAGACAATATCGGGCGTGAGCGGTATGTTCATGGACGAGGAAGGAAGCCCGGAAGATGGGGCGCACCTACGAGGGTGACTATAGCGACCGGATAAAGGAAGGTCAAGCGACAATGACGAGGATGCCGCAGGCGCATTCCTTGACACCCTCACAAACCCCATACTATTCTGTTCATCAGCTCGAACAGGGTTGACTCTGTGTATGGGAAACGAGGCCACACCATGATCGCCACACAAATAGAACCAACGACAACATTAGCGCAACTCCAAGCCTCCAAACCGGATCGAGTGACCATCGTCCTGTTGAGCGGAGATCTGGACCGGGCGATGGCGGCCTTCATCATCGCTACCGGCGCTGCTGCGATGGGGATGCAGGTCACTGTGTTCTTTACCTTCTGGGGGTTGAATACGATTCGCAAGAAAGGCGCGACCAGTTCAGCGAAGGATTGGCTCCGTCGAATGTTCGGGGCGCTCAATAAGGGCGGCGCCGAGACACTGCCGCTCTCGCGATTTCATTTCGGCGGGTTGGGCACCGCGATGATGCAGAAGGTGATGAAGCAGAATCGTATGCCGGGAGTCCCCGAGTTGATGCACACCGCGCTGGATCTCGGTGTGCGATTCATCGCCTGCACGACTACCATGGGCCTCATGGGAATCACCAAGGACACGCTGATTGACGGCATCGATCAGTTCGCCGGAGTCACAACGTACCTGGCGGAAGCCAAACAAGGCAGCGTGAACTTGTTTATTTAGTTCATCTGGTTTGTCTGGTGCGCGGGTTTAAAACCAGAGAAACCAAACAAACACAACAAACCATTCAAACAGGATTCCATGATGCAATCCGATATCAAGCTCGATACCCTGGGCTATTTCTGCCCCATGCCGATTATCCTCACGTCGAAAAAAATCAAAGAACTGACGTTGGGACAGGTACTAGAAGTCCTCTCCGACGACGAAGGCATCAAGCAAGACATGCCGGCTTGGTGCGAAACCACCGGCCACCAGATGGTGGGCATGGAAGAAGAGCAGGCCAAGTCGGGCCGGATTTACAAAGCATTCGTGAAGAAGACCAAGTAGCGACTGCGAAACCAGCCCGATCGCGCGTATGAGAGAAAGCCGGGGGGAACAACCGCTCCCTTCGGCTTTTTCGTTTTATTTAGCCCACATTATTCATGAACGCTTCTACTGCAACCGCCGATACGCTGCTGCGACAAGCGTGGCCGCACGCATCGCGCGGCCAGCGGGCAGGCTCGCCCTTCGTGACCTCAACATACTGTTTCAAGTATGCTTCGGTCTCTCAGGGCTCCGCGTGCCCGTCTCGCATGGCGTCTTGGCGGTTTCGTCACGAACCGTCATAAATAATGTGAGCTAGACTATGACGATGCGTCCATTCATCGAATGCGTTCCGAACTTCAGCGAAGGCCGAGACCCCGCCGTCGTTCACGCCCTGATTGAGGCAGTCACTGCTGTCCCCGGCGTCTGGCTCCTGCACCACACGATGGATACCGACCACCATCGGTCAGTGCTGACCTTCGCCGGGCTGCCCGATGCAGTCGGCGAGGCGGCCCTCCGGGCCATCACCGTAGCGACTGAATTGATCGACATCAACCGGCACGACGGCGTCCATCCCCGCATCGGCGCTACGGACGTGGTGCCCTTTGTGCCGATTCACGATACCGGCATGGAGGACTGTATTCGCCTCGCCCGCACCGTCGGGCAGCAAGTCGGAACACGCCTTGGCATTCCGGTCTTTCTATATGAGCAGGCGGCATCCAGCCCTACCCGCAAGCAATTGGAGTCTATCCGCCTGGGAGGGATCCGGGGGCTGGCGTCACGGATGGATTGTGATCCGGCCTGGCTTCCTGATTTTGGCCCGCCTAATCTGCACAAGACTGCGGGAGCAGTCGTGATCGGCGCGCGCCCACCTCTCATTGCTTTCAACGCCAATCTCAAGACGACCGATCTGTCGATTGCCAAAACCATCGCGCGATCCATCCGGCAATCGAACGGAGGACTGCCTTGCCTCAAAGCGATCGGGGTCAGGCTGGCCAGCCGCAACATGGTGCAAGTGGCCATGAATCTGACAGATTATCGAGTGACTCCGATGCACGCAGCCTTGCAGGCCGTGACAAGAAAGGCCTCGGAACACGGTGTGAAGGTAGCCGGAAGTGAACTCGTCGGTTTGGCCCCGCAGGCGGCGCTTGACCGGGCCGCCGTGGCCTCACTACAATTCGAGCGATTCGATCCGGTGCAAGTCCTCGAAACAAGAATGGCCGAAGCCATGTCGGTCAAGAAGGAGCAAGACCCGTCCCTTTCAGATTTCCTGCATGCCGTCGCCGCTGCCCAACCGACACCGGCCGGGGGAAGCGTGGCCGCACTTGTCGGGGCCCTGGCAGCTGCATTGGCAACAATGGGGGCTCGACTCGTCCGTCATGCAGATACAGAACGAAGTCTTGTTCAAGTGACCCACCGGCTTCGCCAACTTGTCCAGGAAGATATGGACGCCTATACCAGGCTGTTGAACGCCTACAACATCCCCAAGCAACAGCCGGATCGGCCGGCCTCTATTTCAACCGCACTCCATCAGGCAACAGAAGTTCCGCTGGAGATTGCCGAACTGGCATGCGAAGTCGGACGATCGATTCATGCCTCTGTTCCCTCAGCATCGTCTCCCCTCCGGTCAGACCTCACGGTCGGTAGGATGATGGCGTGCGCGGCAGCACAAGCTGGGCTACATACCGTTGCGGAGAACTTAAAACTACAATCTAATCAATCACTTGTAGATTCAGTGGCTCAAAGAATCAGAATAGTTGAGCAAAGCCTTGAGGAACTGAAGGGGCTATGCTACACTCCGCCCCCGAAATCGTAGGGCAATGGATAGGAACAGGCACAAGCCTGAGAAAGCGAAAAGTCGGACCGGATGGAAATCAAAGTCTTCAATAACAATGTTGAAAAAGCTCTCAAGGTCGCCAAGAAAAAGTTGGCAGGCGAGGGATTGTTCCGTGAACTTAAGCGCCGCCGCTTCTATGAAAAGCCCAGTGTCAGGAAAAAAGCGAAACAACGCGAGGCACAACGGCGACGCCAGAAGTGGCTCTCGAAGCGGAAGCCTGAGTAGTCTACGGCATCACCGTATCCACGTTTACGTCCCCGCTCTCCTCGTCAGTCGTAGATCCGCTTCATCCAACCCCGATGCGCCGGGACCACATCCACGCTGCGATCAGGATTCTTCAACGGGAGATCCGGCAATGGCAAGAGCCGGTCCTCGGCATCGTCGCTCGGAACTCCGACCGCAATCCATTCCTCATTCTGATTTCCTGCCTCTTAAGTCTGCGGACAAAGGATAAGACCACCGGCGAGGCAAGCGACCGGCTCTTTGCGCTGGCACAGACCCCGGCGGAGATGCTGACGGTGCCGCTCAAAAAGATCGAACAGGCAATCTACCCGGTCGGATTCTATCGGACAAAAGCCAAATCGATTCATGGCATCTGCCGCCGTTTGCTCGATCACTATGGCGGAAACGTCCCCGACTCAATTGACGAGTTAGTCACCTTGCCAGGAGTCGGACGGAAGACGGCGAATCTCGTGGTGACAGTCGGATACGGTAAGCCCGGCATCTGTGTCGATATCCACGTCCACCGGATCAGCAACCGGTGGGGCTATATCAAAACGGAAACGCCGGAAGAGAGCGAAGAGGCCCTCCGAAAGAAACTACCCGAACAATACTGGATTACATTTAACGATCTGCTCGTGCCCTTTGGCCAGAACCTCTGCCAGCCGGTATCGCCGTTCTGCAGCACATGCAAACTAACAGCATACTGTGATCGGGTGGGAGTCACGAAAAGCCGTTAAGCGTGAAGCGTATCTCGTGAAGCGCTGGAGAAGAAGAGATCTTCGCGAGAGACGAGCGACAAGATACGAATGCCTGCAGGGTGATCAAAAAGACCATCCAGCGAGGCCGCAGCGAGCGAGAGCCCGAGGCGTACAGTTTTGCGTACGTTGAGGGTTTGAGCGACGCGAGAACAAAGCTGGCGGGCTTTTTCATCACCCTGCTAGATGAACAGCTTGGTTTCTGCAATTTCCGTCAGCTTGAGAATAGCCGGGAGGCCCAGCACCTCGTCGACGCTTTTTTCAACCGCCTGACCGTCCACACCCATGTATTCCAGGCCGGCGCTGCAAGCAATCAGCCGGAACTTCCCGACATGTTTGGCATCCTGAAACATCTCTGAGATCTTCGGCACATTTTTCTCTTTCAAGAGACGGGCCACCTCGTCGGCGGACCCGGCATACTCCGGCGGGAAGTCGAGCTGATCGATCTTCCCTTCCGCCAGTTTCTTGATCGTCCAAAAGAGCAGAACCACGATCACATCCTTGCCCATGGCCGCCGCGGTCATGCCGATCGTCGCAACCTGATGAAGCTTGTCGTAGGTGGCGTTATGGGCGAAGATGACGAATTTGGGCGGCTGCGACATAGAATTACTGCTTTCTCGCGCGCGTCTTCACGCTGTTCACATAGTCGGCAATCGCGGCATCCACTTCACCGGGCGTCATCGGGCGATCGTGAGTCTCGCTTTCATCGACCAGATAACGCCCCTGGTCTGTCTCCTGCCGAATGATGACCGCATTGTCCGGCGTCACGTCGATCAGCATGAACCATTCCCTCGCACCCTGGGAGATGACTACCTGTTTCCCAAGCCCCTTCTTGGTGACCTCGATCTGGATCTCTTCACCGGAAACAGGCAGGCTTCCTGCCCGGACGGCAGGAAGAACGGAGAAAGCCACAATCATGAGAAGCCCGGTTGCCGTCGAGTACCGCTGGAATCGATCCATGAACAGGCTCCATACGAGCTGATTATAGCCGCCGCATGGGGCCGCGTAAACAGAGGGCGGCATGTCCTTCGCCTTGAGGGGTAGCAGGGGGCATGTTAGGATGCCCGACGATGGACGGGCTTCTTTCAACGGTTCAACAATATGTCTCGACCGAAACACTGGTGGCGCTGACCGTCCTTTCCATTGTCTTCTTCGTCGGCTCCTTAATCGCCATTCCATTCATCCTCGTACGGCTGCCGGCCGACTTTTTCGATATCAGGGTTCCCCGCCCCTGGATGGAGGATCATCATCCGGTGCTGCGAGTCATGGGCCATCTCGTCAAGAACGTGGTCGGGGCGATTTTCCTCTTCGCCGGATTTTTGATGTTGTTTCTGCCGGGTCAGGGAATTCTGACCATGCTCATTGGAATCTCCATGTTGGACTTTCCAGGCAAACGCAAAGTCGAAGCCAAGCTGATCGGACAGCCGGCAGTTTTGCACGCTCTCAACGGCATGCGCGAGAAGTTCGGCAAGCCGCCGTTGATCATTGCACCGGACCCATGAGGAAGTGCCGAGGCGAAAGTGTTGAGTGCTGAGCCTTTCTACAAGACAAGTCCGCTACTCAGTCCTCAGCACTTAGCACTCAGCACTTCGTACCAACACCCATGACATCCCCGCACACCGACAGACGCCCCACCCTCTATCTCATCGACGGCAGCGCCTACATCTATCGCGCGTTCTTTGCCCTCCCCGCCCTGAACAATTCCAAGGGCCTGCAAACCAACGCTGTCTATGGCTTCACCACGATGCTGCTGAAGATCATCCGCGAGCGGCATCCTGACGGGATCGCCGTGGCCTTCGATGAAAAGGGGCCGACGATGCGGCATGAGGAATTCAAGGGCTATAAGGCCCAGCGCCCGCCCATGCCGGACGGCATGAAGTCGCAAATTCCCTACATCCACCGCATCGTCGACGCCCTGGCGATACCCGGCCTGCGTCAGGCCGGGTATGAAGCGGATGACCTCATCGGCACGCTGGCGCGCAAGGCCGAGCGGGCGGGTTACGACGTCGTGATCGTCACCGGCGACAAAGATATGTTCCAGCTCCTCACACCGCACGTCCGCATCTACGACCCCGTCAAAGACAAGTGGTCCGGCGAAACGGAGTGCCGTGAACGGTTCGGGGTGGAACCGGCGCGGGTCGTCGAGATCATGGGCTTGATGGGCGACGCGAGCGATAATATTCCCGGCGTGAAGGGCATCGGCGAAAAGACTGCGATGAAGTTGATCGCCCAGTTCGGAACGATCGAGGAGCTCTTGAATCGGGTCGGCGAAGTGACCCCGGCCCGGATCCAATCCCTGCTGGTTGAGCAGGCCGAGAATGCGCGAATGAGTCGCCGGCTCGCGACGATTGAGATGGAAAGTCCGGTGGACTTCGACCCGGCGGCATTTCAGATCAAGCCGCCTCAGATGGAACTGCTGAGCGATCTCCTCCGCGAGCTGGAATTCACCTCGCTGCTCAAATCCTTCCAGGCATCAAACGAGCCACCAAAGACGAAGCAGGCCGCGGCAGAGATGATTGAGAGCGCGCGTGCGGCGCAGACATTTGTCGAATCCCTGCCGGCACATGGGACGCTGGCTGTGGAGTGCCTGCGCTCCGGCGGGTCCGGCATCGCAATGGAAGTTCACGGGATCGCGCTGTCGTCGGGAGACAAGACCGCCTACATCCCCCTCGACGTGCATGAATACATGAGGCCCATCACCACGCTCCTGCATGACACGACCAGGACCAAAGCCGTGCACGACCTGAAAGCGGTCTTATTGGCCTTTCATCGCATCGGGGTGAGCCTGGCCGGCCCCTATTTCGACACGATGGTGGCGGACTATCTGCTGAACCCCAATCGACGGGACCACCAATTGGATACACTCGCCCTGGAGATGTTGGGACAACGATTAGGGGGGCAGGAGGAACAGTCGAAGGCGCCGAAGTCCTTATTCGATGAAGACACCGGCTCTCGGGAGCAAGCCACGGAGTCGGCGCGGATCATCGCCGGTATCGAGCCAATCATGCTGGATCGCCTGACGGAACAGGGCAGCCTGACACTGTTTCAAAATGTTGAAATGCCGCTTGTGCCGGTGCTGGCCGAGATCAAGCGCAACGGATTCCTGCTGGATGTCGAAGGCCTGCACCAGTTGAGCAAAGAGTTGGAACATGAACTGGACAAAATGATGCAAACCATCGCCGGCCTGGCGGGCGGCGAGTTCAACATCAATTCACCGAAACAGCTGGCTGTGGTGCTCTTTGAGAAGCTCGGCCTCAAGCCGGGCCGCAAAACAAAAACCGGCTACTCCACGGACGAAGATACGCTCACGCAACTCGCCACGCAGCACGACCTGCCCGCGCAGATCCTGAGCTATCGCAGTCTCAGCAAACTCAAATCGACCTACGTGGACGCGCTGCCCCAATTGATCCACGCAGACACAAAGCGGCTGCATACGTCGCTGAACCAGACAGTCGCCGCAACCGGCCGACTCTCCTCGACCGATCCCAATTTGCAAAACATTCCCGTGAAGGGGGACTACGGGCTCCGGATCCGCGAGGCCTTTATCGCGCCGAAGGGCCATGAACTGCTCTGTGCCGACTACAGCCAGATCGAGCCGCGCATCCTGGCGCATCTCTCGCAGGACCCGCGTTTGCTCGCCGTCTTTGCGAAGGGCGAAGACATCCACATGGCAACCGCCATGGAGATCTTCGGCCTGCCCTCCGGCCAGATCACGCGCGACATGCGTCGCGCCGCCAAGACCGTCGTATTCGGGATCGTCTACGGAATCAGTCCGTTCGGCCTCTCGCAAAATCTCGGGGTCTCCCAGGCGGAGTCAAAGAAGTATATCGAGACCTTCTTCGAAAAGTTTGCCGCCGTGCGGGCGTTGATGGACCGCAACATCGCCGAGGGCAAGGAGAAAGGCTACACGACGACGATCCTGGGCCGCCGCCGGCCTATTCCAGAACTCCAGAGCGGTGATCCGGTGCAGCGCGGCTTCGGCGAGCGCATGGCGGTGAACAGCCCCATCCAAGGCTCAGCCGCAGACCTCATCAAAGTTGCCATGATCAATGTTCATAAGGCGCTTCATGCGGACCTGCCGCACGTGAAGATGATCCTTCAAGTCCACGACGAGTTGATCTTCGAAGTGCCGGATCACGATCTGGAAGAAGCCAAGCGGCTGGTGAAGCATGAGATGGAAGCAGTCGGAAAACAGCTAGGCCTGTCGGTGCCGTTGAAGGTAGATCTAGGCGTCGGCAGAAACTGGCGGGTTGCACATCCGTAGGAATCTGAAGGCCCTGTAGATACCATGGAGGTTGTATGGGCACAGGTGAAAATGAGTATAAGCTGAAGATTCTTGAGAATAAGTCCGGTGAAGTTGAAATTGTTGGCAACCAGGAAGGCCTTAGATTTCTTGCCAATGTTTGTAAGAACTTGAGTGATCTGTCTGATGAAGAAGCAAAGACCGCAGCAAACCACTACCATTTCGCTGAGTTCTTCGGCAACTTGGAAGAAGGGTCCGCTAAGGAATTGATCGTTCTTTATGATCCTGATTTATGAACAGGCTATGGAACCCATTGCCGTTCTCCCTATTGACTGCTTTGCTTTCCCATCACTTCTTCCCACACACGAATTTCCACACTGATTGCGCCATGGTCTCTCGTGGAATGGGTGCCCAGTGTGACTCACCTGATTTCTTGTAGATCGATTGACCGGTCCCCATATTTCCAGCAAACCGCTCAATGGCGACCAGGCGAAAGCGTTTATTCACACAGTCGTGTTCTTCCTGGGCGCGGGTGGAGAGGAACGTGCTGAACCCTCTGGTCTGGGCCGTCTTGAGATCATCCAACACCCAGACGCTGACCACCTCACCATTCCGGCTGATGGTCTCGGACTCGACGTAGACCTTTGCCCTGTCGTTCCGATCGACGAGAAGCCATTCAGCGCACAGTGGTGCCACACTCCATAGCTGCAGCAGCGTGAGGGCAAGGAGCATTCTAGAAGATCTCCGAAAACATGCACGGGTGGAGGGCATACCTGACCATACCTTATGCACGTTGAGAGGACAACAAAAGGTGACGGAAGTCTTTTTCTCGCCCTGATCGGTAATCTGATGGTGCGCTATCAGCACATGCCCCGGGAACTTGGGAGGATGGGCAGTCCGGAGCTTGCACTCGTCCTACCCTATGACTTTTCCGCAATCGACATGGCAGCCGCGTGGATGTGGGTATCTTAAGAATCCGGGATGGGAGAATATTTTATACGGTTGCGATAGGATCCAGTCATCCATGAAACAGGTCTTCGTGTCTCAACACTTGTTCGAAGTCGAAATGCGCAAGGAATGGCTGGAGCAGGCCGGCATCCGTTGCACGATCAAGAATCAGCGTATCTCGGGCCTTGCCGGAGAGATTCCCTTTACGGAGACTTTCCCGGAACTGTGGGTGATCCAAAACGAGGATTACGATCAGGCTCGGCGAGTACTTGACGAAGGTCTGGTGTTGCTGCCATCGAACCAGGACACCTGGACATGCGCCGGATGCGGCGAACGTCATGAGAGTCAGTTTGGAACCTGCTGGAACTGCGGGCGATACAAACCATCTACTTGACCCCTTCGCCTCTCCAAGAAGGCCACTGTGCAGAGTACGGGCAACAACCATTTCAGTCGCATTGAGCAGCGCCGCGTGGCCGTGCAGTAGTCTCAAGCGTCCGTTGATCCAGTACAATCCTTCGTCTAAGTCCACCTTGAATTCTGCAGTTATGCATTAATTATCAGCGCGTTGTGAGACTTCGTTCAAAAGCACGCGCGTGAGAACTTGCCTGACGATGGATACGCGCTGCTCATAGCATCAGTCACCACCAATCCCGTTACCATGGTAATACTGTAAATGCCTGTTAATATTTTTTACAGAACGATTGGTGGCTGCTTGAGCCAAGCAATATCATGCTTATCAACGCCTTATAAACATTCTACGGGTAATCCGCATTCTCGGCCGAGAATACAGGATTAGAGCTGTAAAGCAGATTTACATAATTTTACTTTCCATTTAAAATAAACATTGCCAATCAAATAGTTATGCGTGGCCTGCCTATTGCTTAGTTCACGTATACCTTCTACCTTCAAGGTATAGAGGGAGCAGAATTAGGATCGAATCCTATAAAAGAGGAAGGCCGGTAAATATGTATAGATTTGCATCTAGAACGATTTTGAGTCTCTTGATGGCAGGAATTATCCCGGTTCTTGGCACCTCGACGTCAATGGCTGTGACGATCGACTTTGCCGACGGATCGTGGAATGGCGCTCAGGGACAAACATCCTTTACCTCCGTGGTAGAAGGGACTACCGTTGGTTTGACGTCTTTGGGTGGGCCGATCACTGTCAATTATAACGGCGGGCCAAGCGGTGACAATTCCGGCAGGGATGGCTTAGGAATTGGCGACGACGAAATTACTCAGAGTAGCCCTGAGAGATTGACCATCTCATTTGCCGGTCCAGTAACGCTACAGACGGTCAATATCACAGACCTCTTCCGGAATGAAGGTGGCATAGGACGCCACGAAGTCGGCTGGTATAGCATCAATGGGGGAGCGTATTCGTCCTTTGCTGCTGCTTTTGGTCAATTGAATGGGCTCACCAACGGCCTGTTGACCCTCAATATTAACGCGCTAAATGTGGACTCCATCACCTTTAGGGCCAATCGCGATAGCTATTCTGACTTCTCGGTCCGAGGGCTAACATACACCGCCTCTGTTCCTGAACCCTCAACCCTCATAATGCTGGGTTTTGGATTCCTCATCGCTGCAGCGTTGTACAGGAGAGGATACTTCCAATCAGTCTGATGTAAAGAGCCTCGCATCGATTGTGTGCACATACCGCGGGGTCTCCCATCGCTGGGAGATCCCGCGTTTGTTTTACGGTCCTCCAGAATCTCTTGCTGAAATATAAAACCTTCAATCGCGCATTGTCATGCCCCAGGCCATGACTCCGCCTGTGTGATGGCTGATCTGGCAGCTGCCCCCCCGCGAATATAGACGCCAATGCCGACTTGAGAATTTGGCCTGTTGACCCGTTTCACTGCCCAAGAAGGCCATTACGCAGAATACAGACAGTGAGCAATCTCCGCCGTATTAAACAGCATCGCATTCAGGCCTGTATAGGCCGTGTGACCGTAGTAGTGATCTCGGACGTTGGTTGATCCGGTGCAATCCTTGTAGTCGGCCAGCAGGCATCGCCCCTCGCTGGGAAACCGTACCGCCCGCCGGGCGCATTCCAGCCAGCGCTCGAAGCCATCGTACGGCTCGACTAGTTCCCATAGCGCTTTGTTCGCCGCCTTGGCTGCCTCGGTCGTCGGCATCGCGTCGCTGCCGGCTACGGCCAGCTCCTGGACATAATCGCCGCCCCAGGCAATCGGCATTTCCATCGTAATTTGCGGCAACTCCATCTTCGCGAGCCACGTCTTGCCGTCGGTGCGAAGGTTTCGGTGGTTCACAATATGTAAGACCTTCCCTATTCCTGACGGATCCCATCCATACCGCACCGGCGTCCCCATCGCGACGACATCGAGCGTCGCGCCGTTTAGCAGCGACTGGGTAGACAGCAGGGGTTCGATGCGCCGAACCATCGCAACCAGATCAGTCTGGCCGTTCTGTTCCGCATAGGCGGCAAGAACGCCCAGGAGTTTGGATCGTCCCGTGATCGGACTGGGACAGAGCAGATTCGAGGCCAGCGCCAACACCAACCCCGCTTGCCCATGGGCCTGCACCAGAATCCGCTCTCCCCTGCCGAATTTCTGACTGTCACACAGGGAGTGCAATGAATCAAGCAGGCGGACGGCCCCGATAGCGCGCCCCAGGTGATGATGTTCTGAAGACCAGAGGATGCGGCGGCACACGATGGGTGAAGCTATGTGCTGATTGATGGCTTGCTGATAGAGCGCCACGTAGCTGTTCGTGAAGTTCCCCGCATCGCCGGCTTGTTCATCCAAGGATCGCTTCGTCGCGTCATCGTCGGCCAACGGGGGCGTTCTTCCTGCGGCCAGCGATTGAATGCCATTGTCTCCCTCCCGCATGAGCGAGAGCAAGGCATCCAGTCCGGACACGCCGCGCGAGTAGCCGCGCTTGAGTCCTCCGACTTCGTCCAGTCGCTGCACACCGAAGACATCGGCGCCATGGATCGATCCGTGAAGGAACACAATGGCACGAACACCGGCATGCGCAAGCGTCGCTCCGTGCTGGGCCATGGCATCCAGCCAGGCTGGAGACTCCGGCTGCGCGCCGGCTGTCAGTTCGGCTGTCGCCAGGCGATCGCCGGGATGCTTCCGTGACAGTTCGTCGTGCTGAAAGTTATTTTCGCTCGGCATAGGAAGGCGGTTCTACCCCAAGAAGGCGAGAAAGTGCAATCCTGGGCGCGTGAAAGGTGAAAGGTAAAACGAAAAAGGTAAATGAACAGGGAACAAGAAGAGTAGTGAAGAATCTTATCTGGCCACGGAGGGAACAGCATCGCCATCAGACGCCTGTTTCGGCGGCACGGGAGTCTTGGGCATCACGGCGGTCGCGGTACAGAGGTGGTTCGCCTCGTCGATGCGGCGATCGACGATCGTGACCCCTTGCAAATATTCCTGAACGATTTCTTCGCGGGTGAGTTCGATATCCTGCTCTGATTCACGCCCAGACCGCTCGCGCACCCGATCGACCATATGTTCCTTCACCAGCACCCGAATCTGCTTGGCCAGATCCGTGCGGGCCGATAGCTCGGAGACCCGCTGGCAGACGAGCTTGCCTTTGGCTAAATCACCGTTCCCCTTGCCGATCCAATATCGATCGGACGGATACGAGCCGTGGCTTATTTCAGCGGCTTGCCTGATGCCGCCGGACATATCGACAGATCGATTTCCATTCTGATGTTGTGTGAGCTGATCGAAGGAACGTTCGGCCTGCGACCGCACATCTCCCGGTTCCGCCGCAAGCACCTCTGGCACCGGCAACCATCCGGCGCCCCACAGGCCGGCCATGATGACGAGCATCTCGATCCCGTTCTTCAATTCCTACCTCCCCGCCCTTGGCCCTGTCCTCTTCCGCCTCTGCCTTCCATGGCCCCGCCGCCTCTGTAGTCGCCTCCTCCGAACGATCGAGGCGCCACCTGGGAAGAACCGCGCGGCGCCTGTTGCACCATCGGAGAACGACCTGGGTTGAACTGCCTGACCGCAGGCGCGTGGCTTTCAAAGCCCTCTCGCGGCGAAAATCTTGGCCCCGGTGGATGCCCATCGGAGCCAGGTGTTTGCCCGGATCGACCGTTCTGCTCAAAAAACTGTTGCGTGCGCGGCATCGATCGCGACGGCGCCATCGGTTGCCCCGCCGGGGGCGCAAGGAAAAGATTCGGCCGATGGGCGTCCGTGAAATGGCGCGCGCCCTGCTCCTGCCCGGCACGGGTCTCATTGCCGATGCGGGCTGGTCTTGTCGGCGCCCGGTGCGTAATCTCGTTCAATGTGCGGGGAGCGTCGGACGAGCCTGGTGCAGACACAATTTCGTACGTCGGCATTCGAGAGGGGGCATTTCCCGGCGCAGGCGGCTGCGGAGGCGATGGAGGCCTCAGCGGGTGCCCGCCAGCAATCACCCGTTGCGCCACGACGATATGCGGGCTGGCCGGATACAGAGCTTGGGCGCTCGCCAACAAAGCCAGGGCGTGCGGCGAACTCATCCAGGAATGGGAATACCCGACCGGCGACACCAGGACCCAGTCCGTCCAGACTTGGGAAATCATCGCGTTCGACTGCACACGATTGAGAATGTCCTGCCGCCGGTGTGCCGCCTCCTGTGTTTGCTCTGACGTTGAGGCCGTGCCTAACGCCTGATTCGCCGCATCGAGCTCCTGTTGCAGTTGCTCATTCTCCGACTTCAATACCGCCAATTGCACACGGGCATCTTCACTTTCCCGCAACGCCGCAATGGCTCGCGCCGCTTCTTCCGTGTCAATCTGCGCCAGAAGATCGACCTTCACGACAATGATTTCACCGTCAAGCGTAGTCCCAATGCGCTGGTCGAGGACAATCACCAAGCCGGCCGTGTAGGTACGGATCTCGTCTTTGGTGATGTTCATGCCACCCACCACCGTGACACTTTCCAGATAGGTGGCCACCTGTTCGAGCGCGTTCCGTTTGGCCGATTCGGTGGCAAGCCGGACTGCATCTTCGCGTGTATCGCGGTCTCCCATCCGATATTCTCCCTCCGCGTTGACCGTCCTGACTTCAGCCCAGGCAGAAGCCGTACCAGCGCAGATGGCGATCAGAATGAGAAGCTGGACAAGAAGATGCTGTGGACGCAGGGTTATCGGCATTTTAGATGGTACCAAGCAACCATGCAGGATGCTCAAAATGGCCACTGATCTCACCCACCCAACCCCGGCGCGCCGAGACGCGCCATGCCACGAGGCGACCGCAGCGAGCGAGGAGGCGAGGAGGTACATACCAAGCTTCGCTTGAACCGCTCGCTTCGATCAGATGCGAGCGGATAAGTTCTTACCTCCACTCGGCTCATGACGTTGAGCCTCGGAGCGATGCGAGAACGCCGCTGGCGGACTTTTTCAGCATCCTGCTAAATTTCACCATACCACCCGCATCCCCGTTTCGCCAGCGACACAACTGAGTCCCAACCATCTTGCCTTCCAGCTTGCCTTCCAGAAAATTCGCGTGCTAGGGTACCGGACGCATCTGGTTCATCTTGAGGAACATCCCGCGTGAAAGTCCTATGGTAAGCGCCCTTCGATATCTTGCTTCATACTGTGTCGGTCTCACGGTGGTATTCCTTGAAATGACTGCCGGATTCCCTGCATACGCAGCGCCGAATCCCGTCGGGGACACCACTGTATCGGCGTCGCCCACGGAACATGTCATCCTCTTCGTTTTAGAAGGCTTCGACCAGGACTCGCTCAAGGCCGGGACCATGCCGAGCCTGAGCAAACTGGTGAGAAACGGAGCGGCAACATGGTCTGCCACCGGCGTGAAACCGGCTCTCCGGCTCCCGACGATGGCGTCGTTGCTCACCGGCCTCCCGGTCGAGAAACATGGCATTACCTGGAACTTCTTTGAAATCAGCCGGGGCTACTCCCGTGCGCCCAGCCTGTTCGACTACCTCGATTTGAGCGGAGGCCGAGACAGCGCCATCTTCTTCATGGATGAATCGCTCTACCAACTGGCGAGGCCCGAACCCTACACCGATTATCAGCTCTGCGGGGCCTTGCGGCCTGAATGCAGTACGGCCAAGATCGTCTCCTACATTCAACAATATTTTCAGAAAGCGTCGAGCGGCCATGGGTACGGGCATGCGATTCTCGCTCTCCCGCATCTGTTGGTTGTCCATCTCCCGGAGCCCGGCCGGGCGGGAGTTGCGCATGGCTGGAACTCCAAAGAATATCGTGAGGCGCTGCGTACGGTCGATACGGCCATACAGTCGGTGCTGGATGTATTCAAGCAATATGCGCTGACGAACCGGACGACGGTCATGGTCACGGCGCTCAGCGGAAAGGGAATCGACCTGGGCGCCGACGCTCCGGCCGCCGATTCGCCGGTAGTCCCCTGGATCGTATCAGGCGTCGGGATCAAGCCGGGGCAAGTCATTCGCCGGCCGGTCTCGATTATCGACACCGGAGCAACCGTGATGCGTATTCTCGGACTGGACACCCATACCGAATGGGACAGTACGGCAGTCGAAGAAATCTTCCAGCCTGCGGCGACCCCCTCAACCGGATCGTCCGCCAAAAAACCGCAACGACCATGATTCATGCATTGTCTATACGCCGCCGAACCTTCATGTGCTGTGGATTGCTCCTGGGACTACTGGCCATCACCCCGATTGGGACGGGATTGGCGAGCGGGCCGCCGCCGGCCCACCTTAAAGAGCACACCATTACCATCGATGCGACAAAACTGGTTCCGCCCTCGTGGTGGCAAGTGCCGGGCGTCACTCCATCCATTTGGGCCTCAGATCCTGAATCACTCGACGCGCCGAAGACCTCTGAACTGCGAGCACTTGCGTTGAAACCCGGCACATACAAATTCATCAGCTTTACATTCGATTTCCCCTTTGCCGTGACGCTCGACGGCACACTCGATTTCGCCGCGTCACTCGATCAATGTATCGAAGGGCGCGGCACCCAGACGCTGGTCGTGCGGTGCAAACGCATGTACCCCCACGGCGGTGAACGGGATGATTACTACAACCAGAAACCATCGCCATGACACAGACACTCGAAGACCTGCTGGACGCGCTGGAAGATGTGGATGACGCCACACGCGAAGAAGCCGCCAAGACGCTGGCCGAACGAGCGGAGCCCTCGACATTGGATGCGTTGATCCGTGCCTGCGGCGACGACTTCTGGTCCGTGCGCGCCTACGCCGGTTGCGGGGCGGCCAAAATCAGCGGGCCCAAAGCGACCGAAGCCCTCATCAACCTGTTCAACGATCCCATCATAGAGGTCCGGAACCAAGTCGTCGATGCGGTGTCCACAATGGGACCGGTAGTCGTAGACCGTCTGATCAGCGCTTTGAAAGATGAGCGGTGGCGTGTGCGCGAACATGCCGCCAAGGCCGCTGGTGGGATCAAGAATCCGAAAGCCGTCGATGCGTTGATCGCGGCTTGCCGGGACCGCGACGGAGCCGTCAAGAGCGCCGCGGCGGAGGCGCTCGGGAAGATCGGTGATGCCAAGGCAGTCCCGGCCTTGATCAAGCTCTTTCGCGACTCCTCCAAGATCGTGCGCGAAACAGCGGGCACGGCATTGATCTATATCGGGCAGCCGTCGGTCGATCCGCTCATTGAAAACCTCAAAGACAAGGATTTCGTCGTCCGCTGCCATGCGGCTCGTGCGTTAGGCGGCATGACGACCGACTATCAGATTGGGCGAACCTGGGTGCGCGATGCGAAAGTAGTCGATGCCTTGATCGCCGCCTTGAAAGATCCGGATCGGGCTGTGCGGGAAGACGCCACGATTGCACTCGGCATGATCGGCGACCCCCGCGCAATTGAGGCGCTGATCGAAGCGATGAAGGACGGAGCGGTCAAGCGGCATGCCATCGCCTCGCTCGGCATGATCGGCGACCCCCGCGCCCTCCCGGCGGTCTTGGACGCGCTGAAGGGAAAAGGGATCAAGCAGGAAGGCTCGCCAACTCCCGGCTGCATCGTGAGTGAAGATGCCTTCATCAAGGAGGCCGCCGCCACGGCGCTCGGCCAATTCCGCGATCCCCGCGTCATTCCCGATTTGATCGTGTTACTCAAGGACGGCGTCCTGCGGGAAAAAGCAGCGGCAGCGCTGGCAGTCATCGGCGACACGGCGATCGAACCCTTGATCGCTTTCCTCTATGACCCAAAAGCGTCCGAAGTGGAAGCAGAACAAGAACGGGTACTCTCCTACGCATCTGTCCGGCTGACCGCCAAGGACGCGCTTCGACTGATCGCGCTCGAAACCCTGGAAAAGCTCGGCTGGACGCCTCCCGCGGAAGAACTCGACATCAGTTCCAGCAAGGCGGACAATCTCCGGGTCGAACGGCCGTTGGGTGAAACAGGCCGGTTCGGTCCGTCTGGTGACATGACCTAGCTCGCATTCGCCACGATGGAAAGAGCCTATGGCCTATGGCATCCGCACGTGAGGCGTGAGGGGTAAGGAGTGAGGTGTAGAAATCCAGGGCACGGAGCAGATAGCAGTGTTGGATTGAGAGTTCTCAGATACGCTCCACCATTTTCAATTCTCAACTCACAACTGTCCGGCTCATTCGCGTGCTAGAGGCCATCAGCTATCAGCTCTTGTCCTCAGCGGGATACGCTTCACGAGATACGAGTGACGCATGCATGAATGGGCCAAGCACGAACAGCTCATCCTGTTCGACGGGATCTGCAATTGGTGCAATGCCTGGGTCAATTTCACGATCGACCATGACCCCCATGCGAAATTCAAATTCGGCACGCTTCAGTCTGAACCAGCGCAACAGATCCTGAAAGAACTCCGTCTCCCTGCCAAGGACTTTGAGACCTTCCTGCTATTGGAACAGGGTCACATCTACACGAAATCCACGGCGGCCCTGAGAATCGTGAAACAGTTGTCCGGTTTCTGGCCGTTCTTCTACCTCGGCATCGTGATTCCCCGTCCCCTTCGTGACGCCGCCTACGATTACATCGCGCGCCGGCGGTACGAGTGGATGGGCAAAGCCAACACCTGCCGTGTACCGACTCCAGCCGACTGTGACCGGTTCGTCTGAACGATTCCGTACCGTCACCGAGAGAGCCGTAATTCGTACCACGTATCTCACGAACACAGATGCAGGCCGCCATCAGTTTGACGAACCCCCTCCCATGCAGTATAGTGTGCATCATTGTGATGCATTGATGATGCACAGGAACATGGAACCATGAAAGCGATTACGTTACGAAACCTTCCACCCAAAGTCGCACGTTCTGTTCAGCAACGGGCCAAACAGAAGAAGACCAGCGTGAATAAGGCGGTGATCGATCTGTTGGAAGAATCGACGGAGGGCAAAGCAAACAAGAAAGCCCTGGTGCGCTACCATGACCTCGATCATCTTGTCGGAACCTGGACGCAGGAGGAAGCCGACGCATTTGAGAAAACGGTCAAATCCTTCAGAACGATCGATCCAGACATGTGGAAATGAGCCGGCTGCTGCTCGATACCTCAGCCTATTCCGCCATCTTCCGAAAGCACCAATCGGCTCTCGATCTGATCGAATCGACAGAGAGCCTCTACCTGACTCCCATCGTGTTGGGAGAACTGAAGGCCGGGTTTTTACTGGGCAAAAGAGGGGAAGAGAACGAGCGCGCCTTACAAGAATTTCTACGCTCTCCCAGGGTCGAAGTACTGACCATTGACCACGAAACTGCAGACCGATGGTCCATCATTGCGGCCTTCCTCAGAAAGGCTGGCACTCCCGTCGCAAGTAACGACATCTGGATTGCCGCCAGCGCGATGCAGCATGGGCTCCCCATTCTGACATCCGACCGGGATTTCCAGAAAATTCCCCAAGTGATCGTTCGCCACTTCTCGCCTGCCTGACCCACATGATTCATGACAGCGGCAACAAATAGGTTCGGGCAATGTGTTTGAAGATCTTGGATTCGATAACCCTGAGGAGCACCGGGCAAAGGCTGAGCTTGCTCTGCACATCATCAAGATCATCGAAGAACGCGCGCTGACCAAAAAACAAGCGGCGACGCTTATCGGCGTAACACAACCCGATATATCCAAGCTCAAAAGCGGCCAGCTGAAAGGTTTTCGCTGGACAGATTGTTTTTGTTTCTGCTTCGGATGAACAGAAACATTCAGATCCGAGTGACCAAGGCAAAGGGTAAGGCAGGCAAGCTTGAAACGGTTGAGCTGAAGAGACTGAAGAGATGATGAAGAGATGGGGTCATTGCTTGACTTTGCACTCCCTGTTTCCATTCCTCTCTGCTTTCCGCTCACCACATATCAAACTTTTCATGGAATGCCTCGTCATGCTCGGATCGCACCACCCGCCCTGTCACCCAATTCTTTACCTCCCACGTTCAAAGTCAAGCAATACCCCCAGCCCACCAGCCCCAACTTTCTACCCTGGCAAAAATCGGGGCAGTGAAGTGCCGTGGGTTCAGCGCACTGTTAGGCGCTTCGCCGTCGTGCCACCGCCAGACGGTTCTGCCGAAGAACTGGTGCGAGAGCCCGGAGTGCCTCGTTCACAGACGCGCCGGTTGGAAATACGTCCAAGATATCCGGGTCAATGACTACCACGTTGGCACCCTGCGCGTACCGCGCGGCTGTGACCCCGCGCACAGCTCGTGAAAAGTCATACTCTTGGCGCATCGTGTCACGGTCGCCTGTCCGTCGTTTTTGCCTACCGCTCTTCTTCATATCGCCTCCGCTCGTGCCGAGTGGCCCGTCGTGCAGAAATGAGACGGGTCCTGGGTAGTCGCTTGGCAAACGCCACCACCAGGAGCTTCCGTCGGTTGGACATACCAAGCAGCAAAGACCGATCCTCATCATGTGAGTGATCAGGGTCTGCCATCAAGAGGTTAAGCGGACCACCGAAGACCGTTGAGGCCTCGTCAAAAGTCACGCCGTGCTTGCGGACATTCGCTTCCGCTTTCACTGGGTCCCATTCGAAGATGTAACCCACTCTCACCCCTCATGCAGCGGGGAGACAAGCCCCCAAGACAACCCCTAACCAGGCTCGTCCCTTTTGGTCTATACGCTGACTGCTGAAAGCTGACAGCTTGGCGTTACTTCCTCACCGCAATTCCGTGCACATCGGCGGTTTCTTTTCCGTCCTTCTGATTCGTGACGGTCGCCTGGCCCTTGTAGTGGCCGACTCGTCCGCCCTCTTCCACATGAATCACGCCCACACCGGGAATCGTGCCCATGGCGTTGTGCGCATCCTTGTCATTCCCGGTCAGCGGACTCGGTCCACGCAGGCTGACGAAGACATACTGGCCGTCCGGCGCCGTATCCATCAAATCCGGAGCCGGGTCCGCATTGGCACTTGTCTCCAAATCAATTGCCCCTACGCTCAGGTTACTCACCGTATCGATGATTTCGACATTGTTCCCGGCCCGGTCTGCGCTCCACACATAGCGTCCGACAGACGCCATGCCGTGCGAGTCGGCGAACTGGTCATCCCGTTGCGACACAAGCTTGACCGTAATCGCTTTGGGTAGATTCGAAATATCGAGCGCATAGATGTCGTAGGACAACGGCGCGATGGGCCAGCCGCCGCCTGAGTTGACGTACATCGTGCCGCCGGCTTGAATCCCGCCGCAGCCGGCGGGATGGATTTGGTTATTATCTAACGTCGCCACAACCTTGAACGGCGTAGCGGTCACATCCAAGACCAACAGCCCTCCTCCACGAAGCGTGACAAACGCATACTGACTGGACGATTCGGTAATGGGGCAGATCGGCGAGGTGTCCGGACGTTCCCCATTTTCCAACGCCGCTAAGTTGAGCACATCCTTCTCAGGGTCGAAGCTATATTTATGGGCAGCATAGTCCGTCCAGATCCGGATGAACTTTTTCTCAGCGATGTTGGCGGTAATGGCCATCTTCTGATCAGGCGTCGGCCAGGCGGCGTGCGCATTTTTCCCCATCGACAGACAAGCTTCCGGCTTCTTGGTCGCCGCGTCCATGAAGAGCACATGGCCGCTCAAGAATGAAAGAATGACATGGTCCTGGGCCGCGTTGAAGAACAGCATATGCGGACGGCGGACGGCCTTCTTCGTCGCATCCTCACAAAACTTGTTGATCTCGCCTGACAAATCGATGGTCTGAAGCGGTTTCGCCGATACCGGATTGGCGGCCAGCTTGGCCCCGTCGTAAATATGGAGAAATCCACCGCTTTCTTTTCCGGTATCCGATTGATCGGTGATCCAGACTTCATAGGCTTGTGCAGCAGACGCGGCCACAGCCAGCGAGGCCAACAGAACCGCTACGCATAGGGATTGTCTCAGCAGCACGGGTACCCTCACATGAGTCATAATGGCCTCCAAATGGATAACGGGAGCGCAATCGCGAACCCATATTGAACTCTTTTGCGTCAGCTTTCCAGAGGAGGCTACTCCAAAACCTCTACGTTGACCCTGCAAAAAACCCTGTGTTAGGGTCATCGGCTACCGCTGAAAGGTTGCCTGACATGGCTGATCCTGTCGCCGAACACATTATCGCCCTCAGAGACGAGGACTGGGCGATCCGGGAGGATGCAGCCGCCCGATTGGGCAGCCTGAAAGATTCCCGTGCCGTCTGTCCTCTGATCTTCTCTCTCCGGGACCATGATCGGTCCGTACGGGAAGCGGCGATCGGCGCATTGACGGCCATTGGAGCGCCGGCTGTACCGGCCTTGGGGGAATGCCTTGCCGATCCTGATCTGGCGGTGCAGGAAGCCGCCTCGGCAGCCCTGGCGTCGATTGCCGACAGCCGTGTGCTGGACCAGCTGATACGGGCCTTACGCAGCCTCGATTGGATTGTCCGCATGCATGCGGCCAAAGCCCTCGGACGCATCCGGGACGCCGGCTCGATTTCATCTTTAGTGCCGTTGCTCCAAGACCGAGTGAAAGCCGTCCGGGAAGAAGCCTCCTCGGCACTGGCGGCGATCGGCGAATCGGCAATTCCTGCGCTGGTGGGATCGTTGGCGCATCAGGACTGGCTGGTGCGCTTGCATGCGGTGGAATCGCTGGGAAAGTCGAAATCACAACATGCCGTGACGCCGCTGCTTTCCACGTTATTCAACGATACAGATTCCGCCGTGCGTGAAGATGCCGTTCACGCACTGGGACAGATTGGAGATCCACAGGCAGTTGACTACCTCTTCACCGCCATGAAAGAGCCCAGGCTCCGCACATTGGCAGTCGAAGCGCTCGGTCAAATCGGAGACCGGCGGGCCGTGCCCCTCCTGATCGAGGTTGTGAAAGGGACCGCTCCGCCGGAAACGACCGGGACAATCGAAGGCTGTGGAGATCAGTGGAGTGAGGAAACCGTCACGCAAGCTGCAGCCGTGCGGGCATTGGGGATAATCGGCGATGACACGGCACTCCCGACGCTGGCGACAGCGTTGAGCTCCACCTTCACCAGGGCAGAGGCGGCGGCGGCACTGGCACGATTCGGACAGAAGTCGATCCCCTGGCTCCTTCCCCTGTTGACCGGATCGCCGGACGACAATGTACGCTATCACGTCAAGGAGACACTGGCCCTCGTCGGATGGAGAGGAAAGGGCATGAAATAGTTTTGAGTGGTGAGCTGTAAGTTGTGAGTATTGGGGTCACGAGGCAATGCCGAAAGAAACGATTGAAACGCTGGTCTCTGAACTAGTCCACGAAGAAGACTGGCGACGCATGCGAGCCACAGCGGCCTGTGTGGCCGGCGGGCCACGGGCGGTGCAGGCCCTGGTCGAGGCGCTGCAGTCAGGCACGCCCGAGTTGAAAAAAGAAGTGGCTGCGATGTTGTCCCGAATCAAAGATCCCCAGTCTGGCGTGGCGCTCGTCAGCCTGCTTGAAGATGAAGACGCTGCCGTGCGCAAGGCCGGCGCGATGGCTTTGGAGCAAATGGCCGGCATTCTGGATACGGATACAGCCTCGGCATTGGTCGCACTGCTTCCCAAACACCAGGAGGGAGAAGCCAGGCAGCTGATGACCCATCTGGTCGGCGCGATCCCGACCGCGGTAATTCCCCTCTGTACGATGCTGAAACATCCCGATCCGGAGGCCCAGATCACGGCGGCCACGATGCTCGATCAACTCTTAGACCCCCGTTCCGTTGATGCCTTCATCGAGGCCATGGGCCAGCCGGCGATCCAAGACATCGCCGTTGGGACTTTGAAGAAACTGGGGGCGATTCGTGAGCGGATCGATAGTATGTTCGACGCGCTCCGTGTGATCGAAGGAGCCAGCGAGCGGGAAGAGGCCCGCATGTCGACCGTCATCAACCTGCTGGGCATCGGACGCCCCAGCGTGGAAATCCTGATCGAATATCTCGAAGACGACGACTGGCTGGTACGCGAGGCAGCGGCGGACTTGCTCGGGAAAATCGCGGACGTGCGGGCGGTAGAGCCGCTGATGAAACGGCTGGAGTGCGACAAGGATACCGGTGTCAAAGAACTGGCGATCAAAGCGCTTGGATTGATCGGCGACGCCAGACCCACCCGGCTCTATCTGGACGCGATCCCGATCCGCCCGTTGCGAGTCTATGCGATGGAGGCTCTGGCCAAAATTAAAGACGTAGAAGTCTTGCGCCCGTACAAAGAACTGTTCGATCGTTTGAGAACGGATCGCGATGGATTAGTGGCTTACAACTCAGGGCTCATCGCTGATAAACTCGACGCGTTGACTGAATCGTCAGCCCACAGGCAGGAAGAGATACAGGAGCATGAGTAACGACACGGAGTCCGATCGGATCGATCAGCTCATTTCAGCGTTGCGGGACGACAATGAGGCCTTACGGGACCACGCGATTACAAGTCTCGGACAGGCCGGCGCCGACGCGATTCCACGCCTCATCGGGCTGATGGCCGATGAAGATGCGGTGATTCGGGAAGCCGCAACCAGCGCAGCAGTCCGGATCGGGCCGTCGATCGTGGAACCGATGCTCGAAGCCTTACGCGACGACGAGTGGGCTATCAGGGAACAGGCGGCCTCGGCGCTCGGCAAACTCCGGGACCCGCGCGCAGTCGAACCCTTGGTCGCCGCACTCAAAGATAAGGATGGCGCGGTGCGGGCCGCAGCGGTATGGGCCCTGGAACGAGTCGGCGATGCACGCGCAGTCCCCGGCTTGATTGACGCGCTGACTGACGGCACTGTGCGCGAAGATGCCGCCCGTGTGCTCAAGAAAATCGGCGACGTTCGGGCGGTCGAAGCCTTGATTGACGGCTTGCTCGGCACGAACTGGATGGTTCGCCGCCATGCGGCGGAAGCGTTGGGCAAAATCGGCGACGCACGCGGAATCAACCCCCTGATCGAATGCTTAAAGGATGAAGACTGGCTGGTGCGGCGGAACGCCGCCGAGTCACTCGCTCGGCTCGGCGCGAAAGAAGCAATCCAGCCGCTGCTCCCGCTGCTGGACGATGAAAATACAATGGTGCAGGAAACGGTCGAAGCCGTGTTGGCCAGCTTCGGCTGGAAACCAAGCGCATAACGATTCACCAGAACCAGCAGGCTGCGGCAAAACTCGTTGCACCCATAAAATGCAAGTGAAGTCTTCTGTATGACACGGATGTCACAATAACCGCAGGATGCTCAAAAAGGCCATCCAGCAAGGCCGCAGCGAGCGAAGAGGCGAGGCGTACGCTTCGGTACGTTGAGCCTCTGAGCGATGCGAGACCGCAGTTGGGGGGCTTTTTCAGCATCCTGCTAGATAAAGGAATATGGTCATGCCAGACGATGCTCCCGTGAAATTGATTCAAATCGGCCTCAAAGGCGGAGAGAAGCAGGATGGGTTCAACCTCGTCACCGAACGGGTGGTGTCGGTCAACCCGGAGGCCAAACAGCTGGAAGTCGAACTCCTCGCCTATGACGGGAAGACGGTCGTGCTGGACGTCGCGGACGAAGCGCTGGAGGACCTCAAGAAGCTCAAGGCCGGAGACGGCGCGACCATCCGGGTCGTGGAAGAAGGCGGGAAGCGGATCGCCAAGAGTTTCAGAATTCGCGCCAAAGATCCGAACGCGGCCAAGGCCGACGCCATGTTGCTGGACCTCAAAGACCCGCATTGGCTGAACCGCAAGTATGCGGCGGAGGTCCTGGGCGAACTCAAAGACGAACGGGCCGTCGATCCACTCGTGGCCGCACTGACCGACGATGTGGGTGATGTCCGTCAGCGCGCCTACGATTCGCTGATCAAGCTCGGCGGCATTTCCGTCACGTCACTGATTCCGTTGCTGGTATCGGAGGAGGATGAGATCCGCCAATCCGCGACGGAAATTATCAGAAAAATCGGCAAGCCTGCGGTTGAACCCCTGGCCACGGCATTGACCGATGCCGACGATCGGCTGAAGACGAGGATTTTGAAAGTGTTGGACCGAATGGGATATAAGCCCAAGACAAGAGTGGACACCGGCGCCGAGCTACCGAAACTGACCTAAGAATTCTTAGGATCGTGCGCCCTGCGTCCTACCGATATATGGGTAAATCCTTCCGCGACGACCCGTTCGGGGTCATAGACGTTTCGCAAGTCGAGCAACACCGGCTTGCGCATCACTGCTTTCAATTTGTCGAACTCCAGGCTGCGAAACAGGTTCCACTCGGTCATGATGATCAGCGCGTCCGCGCCTTCAGCTGCATGATAGGCATCCCGGCAGGGTTGCAGGCCGGGAAGTATTCGACATGCTTCCTCCAACGCTTCCGGATCGTAGGCGCGGATGACCGCTCCTTCTGCCAAGAGCTCCTGCCCGATCGCCAGCGCCGGCGCTTCACGAAGGTCGTTGGTGTTCGGCTTGAACGAGAGACCCAGCATTCCAAAAGTTTTCCCTTTCAGCCCTCCGACAGCCTCACGGATCTTTACCATCATCTGTTTCCGTTGGGCCTCGTTCACCCGCGAAGCAGCTGAGGCGATCTGCATCGGATAGCCGTGGCGCTCCCCCGTCTGGATGAGCGCGGCCAGATCCTTGGGAAAACAGGAACCGCCGAAGCCTGGTCCCGCATGCAGGAACTTGGAACCGATCCGATGGTCGAGCCCCATGCCTTTGGCCACCATCTGCACATTGGCGCCGACCCGCTCGCAAAGATTGGCGATTTCGTTGATAAAGGAAATCTTCGTCGCCAGAAAGGCATTGGACGCATACTTGATCAATTCCGCCGTCGGCACGTCGGTCACCACAATCGGGGTCTCGATAAGATACAGCGGACGATAGAGGTCTTTGATGATAGCGACGGCCTGATCGCTGTCCGCCCCGATCACCACGCGATTCGGCCGCATAAAATCTTCGATGGCCGACCCTTCCCGGAGAAATTCAGGATTGGAGACCACATCAAACGGGATGGGCTGTTTCTGCGTCTTCGTGATAGCCTCTCGAAGTTTTTCTCCCGTTCCCACCGGAACGGTTGACTTGGTCACAATCACTTTATAGCCGGTCATGTGACGGGCAATTCCCTTACCGACCTCCTCGACATAGGATAAGTCCGCAGAGCCATCGCCTCTCGGTGGAGTCCCCACGGCAATAAAAATCACCAACGCCTTGTCGACAGCCTTGGCGATATCCGTGGTAAAACTCAACCGCCCTTCTTTGACCCCTTTGGCAACCAGCGCAGCGATGCCCGGCTCAAAAAACGGGACTTCACCCTTCTCGAGCTTTTCAATTCGCTTCGCATCGTTGTCCATGCAGGTGACGTTCACACCGAACTCTGCGAAACACGCCCCCGTGACAAGTCCGACATAACCGGTTCCAATAACGCTGATGTGCATGCGCGGATCTCCTCAAGACAAGAATTCATTGCTGTTGGGCGGGGAAAGTATAACAACGCGGGGCACCATAGGCAATGAACTCTTACCTTCCGTCTCAGTCCCGGCTAATATGTCTCGTTCATTGACTCACAGAAAATGCGTTGAGTAGAATCCGGCTCCCTTTCAAACGCATGCAGGACAACGGAACAGGAACGTCTTCGATATGGTTTTCTCCGCCTTAACGTGATTGCGTCTTCCACCCCATGACTCATACACCGACACACGTCTCTCGCTGGTTCCTTCTTCTGACCGCCCTGGTGACAGGCGCGGTGGTGATGGCGCTTGAGATTCTGGGAAGCCGCCTGCTCGCCCCGGTGTTTGGAAACTCATTATTCGTCTGGGGCGCATTGATCGGCGTGATCCTGGCTGCGATGAGCAGCGGGTATGCGTTCGGCGGTTGGATTTCCGACCGCTATGCCGGGGGAACCGTCCTGGCCGGGCTATTGATCTTTTCCGGAAGCTGGACCTTCCTGATCGCGTGGGGCAACCAACCAGTCCTCTTCGAGATTGCCAAGCTCGTGCAGGATCCACGATGGGGCCCCTGCCTCGCCGCCTCCGTCCTCCTTGCACCTCCCGCGTTCGGTCTGAGCGGTGTATTGCCGGCGATGTTGCGTCTCTCCGTCGCAGACATGGATCACCTGGGCCGCCAGACCGGACGTCTCATCGCCTTATCGACGGTCGGCAGCCTGCTAGGAACGTGGGGCACCGCGTTCTTTCTCTTGTCGTGGATCGGCAGCCAATCGTTGGTTGCATGGCTGGGCGGCATTCAACTGGGACTCGGCTTCTGGTGGCTTGTGAGAGGAACGCCGGCCCGCCCATTGCTAGCAGGCCTGGGCGTTGTGTATGCCGCGCTCTTGGGAGCGTTGGCACTGCATCCGCTCCAGCGTCTGAATCAGCCGGTCTATCAGGAAGACAGCCCCTACCAGCAAGTACGAATCCGTGAGGACGACTTGTTCCGGTATCTCGTGTTGGATCGAACCTTTCATGCCACGATGTGGAAAGCCGATCCCGTGTGGCTGTTTCTCCCCTATAGTCAGTTAATGGTGTCTTCGCTGGCATTGGCCCCCGAGCCGAAGCGCGGGCTGATCCTCGGCCATGGCGGAGGATCGATCGCAAAGTGGCTGGCGCAAAACTGGCCTGCTTTGGAACTTGATGTCGTGGAATTTGATCCGACGGTCGTACGTATGGCTGAGGAATACTTCGACTACCATGCGCCTGCCAACCACCATGTTTCGGTGAAAGATGGACGCGCCTTCCTGAACGGGACGGATCGCACCTACGATGTCATGTGGATTGATGCCTTTGCGCGGGACATGATTCCGTTTCATTTGACGACGGTGGAATTCTTCTCGCTGGTTCGCTCGCATTTAAATCCTGACGGAGTCGTCGCGGTGAACCTGGCATCGTCCGGCACGGAAGGCGATCTTGCTCGAGCCGCGGCAGTGGTGCACACCATGACCCGCGCCTTCCCGGTCCTGCAATCCTTCGCCGTCGAAGGCCCCTGGAAGACCGGCATGTCCCAAGCCAAAAACATTATTTTCTTCGGAGGCCGTCCGATCGAAACCGGCTCTCCCGAACGTACGATCGAGAACGTCACGGCACTGGCAATGAATCGGCAACTACCGGTGGAGGCCATCGCGCTCTTGAATACCCGCCGAACTGAACCATGGCCGGCGGGTGTCGAATTAACCGACGATTTCGCTCCCTACGATCTGCTGATCGGGCGAGAAGGATACAGTACACAGGCGGAATAGGTCTCAACCGCGCGTGGCTCAGGACGACTGGTTCAAGGAGCTGAAGAATAGCCCGCCGAAGACTATTGCAAGGATTCCGCAAAAGAAAATGCCGACCATGACCAGCAGCATCCCAGGGCCATCGCTGGTCCAGTGGGCCTGCTGCCCCACTTTGAAGAGAAATATTGCTGCCCCAGCCGATGCCAGAGTAAGCAAACCTGTGAAAAATCGTGCCAGCGCCTTGATAAACGGATGCTTCGCCATGAGCGCCCAGATGAGCAAGGCCAGAGCTCCGGCAAATACCAGTTCGAACATGGGACACCTCCGCAGGTAACCGCACCCCAGGGCTCTACAGTATGCCGGGAAAGACGATTCGAGAAGAGAAAAACGGATTAGGCCCACTGACAGAGACGAGAAGACTTCCGTAGAGTCGCTTATCCTGCGGCATCAAGGAAGAGAGGCTTCGCCTGATGAGCCGCCGGAACACACGAGGTAAGAATCCAGGCCTACTGACGGCAATGAACCCATCCGCCTCGAACTGATCGAACACGGCGAATCAAGCGAATGGAAACAGGAAATGACACTGGTGGGTTGAAGACTCTATCCGCTGGAAGCCTTGAGGTCACATAGCTGCGCGCGTCGTTTACTTAAACGTCGGAGCGTTTCGATATCGCCATCAAGCAGGCTTTGCTTTTTCGCCGCACTCCATCGTTTCAGCTGACGCTCTCGCTTTATCGCTTGAGTCTCTGTCTCAAAGGCCTCCGCATACATGAGTCGGACAGGCCGACGCTTGAAAGTATAGGTTGCCCCTCGACCGCTATTGTGAGCATGAACGCGAGCTTGCAGGTGTTCGGTTGAACCTACATAGAATGAATCATCTGAACAGCGAAGAATGTACACATAGTACATACTGCCCTCGACAAGCTCGGGGCACCATTCGACTCGCCAGCGAGAGCCTACCTCGATTCTTTAGTGGCCTGCCATGAGCGAGCAGGGCTGTGCTCCCCAGAGCACAACCCGCGAGTCGAATGGTGGAGGCGAGGGGAGTTGAACCCCTGTCCGAAGACCGTCAGCACATCAGATCTACATGTGTAGCCGATAGTTTAAGTTTCGCAGCCACCCACGCCCATCGGCTGGCTTAGAATAGCCGCTAGCCCAGAAAGTTCTCGTCCTCAGCCGCTGAGCACCAGCCTTGGACCAGCCCGCTGCATCGCGCTCCAACCACCCCCGCGGGCATCAGGTGGAGGAACGTCGCAGTTAATTAAGCTGCGAGTGCCAGTTCTTGATTGGCAGTTGCATTTTCCTAGAGGTTTAACGAGTCCCCAGGAGCTCGACATGCACCGATGACTTCAGTATCCCCGTCGATACCGGTCGCCCCCTTTCTTAGAAGAGCGTGAAACGTGAGAGGCCTCAAATTCCAAAAGGATTCGTCCGACCCTCTGCTACCTTTCACTTCTCACTTTTCATATTTTACAGCTTCATCATACCCCACAGATCAAGGGGACGCCAGCCTCTGTCCAGATTCACAGAAACCCACCCATGCCTACTTGGGATGTGGAATGATGGACAGCAGCACGTATGTCTCGCCGTCGATCTGAAAGTAAAACCGATAGTCGTCATCCACCCGCGCCTGCCAGATGTCATTCGTCTCATCGTACTTCTTGGCTCGCAGCGAAGGATGCCGCAGGTTGGCCAGGAGGAACGTCAACTGCTTGTCGAACTTGGTTTTATGCTCTTGCGAGAGTTTCTGATACTGCTTCCGAAAACGGAGCGTGAATGACGCCGTCATGCAGTCCGGCGACGGAGGGCACGAATCGTTGCTTGGGCAGTAGGAAAGGGCCCCTTGACACGGCCGCGTTTGACCTCATTGAGGGCTAATGCCAGTTCGCGGTCGATCAGACGCTTCGGAACCAGGGTGATTGTTCGTCCTTCGACCTTGGCCTCAAAGAGATCTCCCACCGCCACGCCCGCCTTGGCGCGAATCTGCGGCGGAAGCGTCACCTGGTAATGCGATTTGACTTTGACAACAGCCATGTCATTTCCCAATCAAGCTCAGGGTTGGCCCTACTGTAGGCTCGCAAGGCTCCGGCTGTCAACGAAGAGGCCGGAAACGATAAATTCCGACCATACTCCCTCCCCCTACCTTGGCTATGAACCATACGCTGATTTCACCGTGCCCATGATATCGCACAGGTCAAATGGATGCTAGGGAGGGGTTAGAATTGGGAGACAGAAGCCTACTACATGAACTTGCGGCGTTTGAAAGCTTTGATATCTTCTGCCGTCAGCTCGAACCATTCACCGTTACCACGCTTAGCCTCGAACCGTCTATGCCAGTATGCCTCGATGCCTGTTGGGTCATCGATCTTGATAACATGAATGGTATTTGCTTTCTCTGGAAGCTGGATTGCCAATTCTCGCTCTCGTCGCCCGACCACATTTGTCTTTCCAATCTTGTGGTGACGTCCAAACTTCATGAGGTATACAAAGCCGACAACCTCTTGGCCGCTCGACTCTCTGTCGTTCTTCGTCGATCTCGCACTGGTACCGGCAAGGCCCGCGCAAATATCAATGATGTCGTCAAACCCGCTGCGACACTTGCAGTACTCAGCAATTAATCCGGCAAGCTTATGTTTACCACCCAGGCGATCGAATACGGTGTGACTTGGGAACGTCGGGTCTTTTGTAGACTTGCGGCGAACTTCTCCGTGTATGGGGAAATGTCCCAACTCGCGGATGAGACCAACAAATTTTTCCAACAGCGTATCTTGATCATAGGCGGTTTGAAATTTGTTGGGAGAGAACCCCGCTTCCTGCAACGCATCACTCCACCTGAGCCAGCAATGGGGATACCAGTCCGATGATTTAATTCCGGTCTCACTCTCAAATCTCTCCCGACCAGGAGCCTTTCCGCCATTCGCTTTGGCAACTCGCTTGATCTCGTCCAGGATGTGCTGTTTGCCGATTGCCATCGGTGCTACTCCCCCTTAGTCCTCAAACACGGCACAAAATCAGCTGGGTTCTTGCTCCAATGACGCCGGACCCTAGCGAGAAGCCTTCAACATGTCAACGGCTTCATAATCTCAGAGGTACAGCCTCTTTTCCCGAAACGGTTCGTAGCGAAATTGCAAAGCCGCGTCGCGAGACCGACGCGTGGAGGCGCGCAGGACCGAGGCGTACTGAAAAAGTACGTTGAGGAACTAAGCGTCGAGCCCGTCGGCCTGGCCACACTCGACAGTGGCCAGGCTTGTCACAGCAGCGGATCTGCAATTGCAGCAGAACCGTTACGCGCTCTTGAAGCGCGTGACTTTGGCGAACATGATCGCAGCGAAAGGAAGGGCAAGCCCCAGGAGTACTTGGACGATGAGCAGCGGGCCGAGCTGGCTGTAGTCAGCCGGGGTTTGGACCACGCCGGTGGCCGCGTCTTTGACTTCGCGGGTGACGACGAAAATCTCATTCAGGTACTTGGTGCCGAGTTGGCTGAGCGAAAGCGCCAGGTTGGTAAATGACGCCATCACGGCAAAAAACGTGGCCTTCAAGTTTGCCGGCGCGCTGTTCGCGATCCAGGCCAGCATGGGGATCATGGAAATCTGGCCGAGGGGCGATTCCAGTGCCGTATCGATCAACGCGATGAAGCGCGCATCCACCACGCCGCCGGTCATCCTCGCCGTCCATTCGTGCAAGCCATAGAACATGCTCACAATCGGCAATGCCAGAAGGGTTCCGATAATGGTGAGAAAGCCGACGACATAGGCGATGGATCGCTCGGCCATGAAACGGCGGAACACAAACATGCCCACCAGCGTCAGCGTGCTCCCGATCAGCGAGAGAATCGAAAGAAATTGCTGATCGAACTTCAGATGATCGATCATCCACCAGGTCGCGCCCGGCCCGGAACCGGGAATCGCGCGGAAGAGAAAAACCACCACCGCTGTGCCGACCAAAGTAAACCGCTTGTCCGGCTCCAGCTCACGTACAAGCCTCGCCATCAGGAACAACACAATCCCCATCGATCCGGCAAACACAATCTCCTCGCGGTAGGGAAATCCTCCCAAACCAACCGTGACGGTGAAGACTGCGAATAACAGGCTCCCTCCGAGAATCCACCAGTTGGGCTGCGTCCCTTCGGCGTTTTGCTCCCGCGCATCGACCATCTGCCCGGCCTGCTCCTGCGTGAAACCCTCTTGAACCAATGCATTCCGATGCCGCCGACGGAGCAACCACGCTACCCCAAGGCCGAGCACCGAGACGAAAGGGATGATGAGCGCCAGAAGATAGATCCGTTGGTAGATCTTCACCAGCTCGGCTTGCGGCAGCCCGGCTGTGCCGGTGAAGACATAGACATTGACCATCGCGACGATGATCCCTCCACCGATAATGGCCACCCGGCCCAGTGTCTGCATCGTGGTGTGCATCAGTTTGCGCGTGGCCTCGTCGAACGGCTGACCCCGTTCGTCCACGCGAGGAACCGCTTCGACCGTCATCGCATCGGCCACTGCATCCTGAATCACATAGCCGACGGGAGCGAGCAACGCGCTCAGAACGAACCAAACCTCGGCCGACAGTACCGCCGTCATGGCTTCGCGATTTCCGATCAACGCAGCCATGATGCCCAGACTGGTTGCCAGTAGACCGGCCCCTAATCCGACCAACCAGCCCTTCCATCGCCAGAGCAGATCAACCGTATGGCCGATAGGCATCTTGAGCGCCCAGGGAATACCGGCCCAAAAGCCCAGGGCGGCTAAAAAGGAGGCGGAGAGGCCCAGGTAATCTTTGACGAAGAAGGTTCCGACAATTCCGGTAAGTCCTGAGATGCCGTAGGCCATATAGACCATGAGCGGAGGCAGATACGACAGCCTCATCTCCCGGCCTAGAGAGAGAATATTCCGATCGATCCAGGTGAAGAGTTGATTCGGCATGGGGAGGATGAGGTTCAGGCGGACACGATCGCGTCCGCTTCGATTTCGACCAGCATATCGGGGTCGATCAGGCGTTTCACTTCGACCATGGTCGTGGCAGGCCGGATGTTTCCAAAAATTTCTCCGTGCGCGCGGCCGACTTCCTGCCACTGATCGATATTTGCCATGTAAATGCGGGTTCTGACGACGTCGTTGAGCGAGGCCCCGGCTTGCTTCAGCGCCGCTTCAATTGTTTTGAATGTCTGAATCGTCTGCGCATAGGGATCACCCTTGCCGACAAGACCGGACGGCGTCATTGCCGTCGAGCCTGATACGGAGAGAACTGCGCCGACCCGCACCGCGCGCGAGTACCCGATCTTCTCTTCCCACGGTCCACCGGTCGAAACATTCTGTCGCGCCATCCGAATTCCTCCTACATAACAATGCCGCCGCCCGCTTGGATGTTCTGTCCTGTCAGCCAGCGGGCCTCTTCACTGACGACGAATGCCACTACATCGGCAATCTCATTGGGAAGACCGATCCGCTTCAAGGGCGATAGTTGAATACCGACTTGTCGATAGTGATCCGTCATCATCCCGGTTTCGGTAAAGCCCGGCGAGATCGTATTGACCGTAATCCCTCGCGCAGCGAGCTCCTGGGCCAATCCTTTCGTATACTGCTCCAGCGCGCCTTTGCTGCCGAGATACGCCGTGGCGCCGGGAAAACTCAAATGGGTGCCGGCGGTGGAGATATTCACGATCCGTCCGCCGTCTTTCAGCGATTTCGCAGCCTCTTGCATCGCAAAATAAGGACCCTTTGCGTTCAGCGCAATGATCTGGTCAAAATCCTCCTCGGTCGTCTCCATCAGCGGCTTCGGCATAAACCGGCCGGCATTGTTGACGAGAATGTCCAGCCGGCCAAATTGCTTGACCGTATCAGCAACCAAACGGCGCGCATCGGCAGCGACCCCCATGTCCGCCTGGACAGAGACCGCTTTCCCCCCCTTGGCCTGAATGACCGTGACAACTTGACGCGCTTTCTCGCTGCTCTTTGAAAAATTCACCACCACAATCGCGCCTTCTTCGGCAAAACGCTCCGCGATCGCACGGCCGATTCCGTTCGATGCTCCGGTTACGATCGCGACTTTTCCACTGAGTCCCATCCTCCACTCCTCCTCAGAAAAAGATATTCCCCCAAGGACACGTGATCCTGATTAATCCTATGAAGCCATCAGTGAAATCCAGGCAATGATAGCAGAACCAGCCGTTCAGTCATGGCGCAGGCGGTTGATTCCGACGGGCGACGAGAGCCCGCACATAGTCTCTCATCTCTTCCACGGACAACCGCACGCGATCTCCATGGCCGGCCAGCACCCATTCGAAGCGGTAATCGAGCAGCTTCTGGATCGAGTCCACCAACACCCGCTTCCTCCACACCAGGCGGGTCGGCGCCCCCAATGACTTCGACTGTGGATTCCACCACAGATGATCGCCGGTGAAAAGAAATTTCTCCCGATAGAGCAGAGCCATGCTGCCGGCGGTGTGACCCGGAACAGGAATCGCCACAAATCCGGGGGACAGTTCGGCGTCGTCGGCTCCGTCAATCACCCATTCGGCATCCGGCATGGCCTCGGCATCGGCGCGATGAATGATCCGCTTTGCGCCGAAATGCGCGGCATACTTGCCGGCATCCGCCACATCGTCTTCATGAGTCAGGAAGATGCGCGCGAGGCCGCCTGGCCGCTCAAACGCCTCGATCAAATGTTTCACATATCGGGGCGAATCGACCAGCCAGTTGCCGTCCGGATGTTCGATGAAAAAACTATTCGCCCCGAACGACTTGTCCGAATTAAAGCCGCAATAGGATACCCCGTCTTCGAGATGAAGCGGAAAGCTTGCCATCGCCGCCTGCATGCGCGAGGTCTCACTCTGCTCCGTGCCGATCGAACCGACGGGACAGGCCAGCAACGCCTGGTAGGCGCGATGAATATGCTCGTCACTTTCAGGCTGGGAGAACACTGCGGAAAACTCGCCGATTTCTTCGAACGTTTTCGGCGCCAACTGCCGACAGGTGTCGCAATTGATGCATGTGCCATCGACATAGAAATTACCGGCAATATTGGAGTCGAGCCGTTTGCTTGGATTGGCCATCAGAACACCGTCTCACCTTGTTTTGCCCGGTCGGCGGCGCGCCAGAGATACCACGAGGCGGCAGTGCGATAGGGTTTCCAACGCTCCCCAAATCGCAGCACTTCTTTCGGTGTCGGCATCGTGCGAAGACCATAGACGATCCGAAACCCGTTACGTATCCCGAAATCATCAACCGGCAGGATATCCGGCCTTCCCAGTTGGAAAATCAGCAACATCTCGACGGTCCAACGTCCGATGCCCCGCACCGCGATCAACCGCTCGACAATGGCGTCATCGTCGAGACTTCGGATCACCCGATTCGTCGGCACCGTGCCATCCAATGTTTTCGCCGCAAGATCCCGCAATGCGGCAATCTTGGGCCGCGAAAACCCCGCCTTCCTGATGGCCATACTCTTCATGGCCAACAGTTCATCGGGCTTGGGGAATCGCCGGCGGGGAAAAAGCGCGATGAAACGCTTAAGAATACTCTCCGCCGCCTTGTCATGCAGCTGCTGGTAGGCAATCGCCCGGGCCAGCGATTCGAAAGGGGACTGCCGGCTGCGCGGCATGAGCGTGAACGGGCCGACCGAGCGGATCAATCTGCGCATGACAGGATCGACACGTGCAAGATGGTGTGCCGCCTGGCTATCTGTTCCCAACGTGTTCCCAGCCTGCACGATTCATGACAGTTCGTCGCACAACTTCCCAGACACGTGTTCCTCATGGAGCGTATCTCGTGAAGCGCAGGACGCAAAGAACGTGTGCCAGCTCTTTGTCTGCGAAATACGCTTCACAAACGGCGCTTCACGCTCAAAGCGGCAACGGTTTGCCCCACTCCCCCGCGAACACGAATGTCGAGATACCGTTCCGCTCCCGCAAGGCCTGCTCACGCTGCCTGAGGCGATCCGGCAGAATGTTTGGGTCGCCCGGATATCCGATGGCAATCATCGCGACCGGTTCGTATCCGGAAGGAATCTTGAGGTCGGCGCGCGCCTTCTCCGCATCGAAACCAGCCATCTGATGCGCGACAAGCTCCAGCGCCGTCGCTTGCAACACCAGATTCTCCATAGCCATACCGGTGTCATGCAATGCATGCCGGTTCGGCTTGGCGCTATCCTCGAAATTCAAGCTGGCCACGGACAGAATCAACACCGGCGCTCGATAGGCCCAGATGCGGTTCCCTTCCAGCAAACAGCCGAACAAACGGTTCCACTCGGATTCCTGATCCTTCGTCGCGAATAGAAAGCGCCAGGGTTGCTCATTATTGGAAGATGGCGCCCATCGCGCAGCCTCGAACAGGCTGTACATCTTTTCCGGCTCGATCAGCCGCTCATCGAACGCGCGCGGGCTCCAGCGACGAGTGAGTAGCTCGTGAATCGGAAATTGAATTGGCGCCGGCTTTTCCACGAACCACCTACCCTTGCTTATTGTCAGCTGCTTCTTTATCCGGCGACCAGCCTCCGCCGAGCGCTTTGTACAGTTGAACCACCGACACCAGGTGCAGCCGATGGGTAGCAGTCATGCCGAGCTCGGCTTCGAACAAACTCCGCCGCGCCACAAGCACGTCGAGATAGTTGGCCAATCCGCCTTTATACCGGAGATCAGCAAGCTTGAGCGCCGATTGCAAGGCCGTCACCTGTTGCCGTTGAGCCTCATTTTGCGTCCGTGCCGTCCGTACCGCAACCAATGCATCTTCGACCTCTCGAAAGGCTGTCAACACCGACTGCTGGTATTGGGCCACCACCTGACGGCTTTGGGCTTCCACCGCTTCCTGCTGGAACCCCAACACTTGCGCATTCAACACAGGACCAGCCAACGCGGCGCCCAGCACGCCGAACGAAGACGCATCGGTGAAGAGCAAGGACAATTCCGGATGCGCCACACCGAGTAATCCGGTCAAGGTAATTTTCGGGAATCGCTCGGCCTTTGCAGCGCCGATCCGGGCAGTGGCTGCCGCCAACTGTTGCTCTGCCGCCAGGAGATCAGGCCGCCGCTGCAGCAACTCGGACGGTAGACCGGGCGGCACCTCTGGCGGCATCGGCTGATCCGTCAAGGCCTTCCCCCTCGGAATTGCAAACGGCTTGCGCCCCATCAGCACACTCACATGATTCTCCGCCTGCACCATCTGCCGTTCCAGCTCGGCGATCCGCGCAGCGGCGTTGGCGCGCTCCGCTTCGAACTGATCCAAGTCGAGCCTGGAGCTCAATCCTTCCCTTAACCGGGCCTGGGCGATGCGGACCGACTCCTCCCACGACTGCAAGGTGCGCTTCGCAATATCGAGTTGCGTATCGAACTGCAACAGATTGAAGTAGGCCTCGCCCACGGCACTGACCAACTGGATTGTCAGTGCGCGGCGGTTCTCTTCCTTGGAGAGCAAGTCGGCTCGAGCCGCTTCGCTGGTACGTCTCACACGCCCCCACAGATCAATCTCCCATGCCAAGTTGCCCAACAGGTAATAGTTGAACGGGCTGGCAAACCCGGGGAACAGGAAGTTCGCTTTGCGAGCGGCCGGCATACTCGCACCGACCGACACGCCAGGGAAATAGTCCGACTTGGCCAGGACCGTTCTCGCCTGAAACTCTTCGATCGTCGCCACAGCGCGTTGCATGTCCTTGTTCTCGGCAAGGGCCACCCGGATGAGCTGCTGCAACTGCTCATCCCGCATGAGATCCCACCAGGCTAGATTGGCCAGCGACGGCGCATCCGGCGGACCGTCGGCCATCCGGAAGCGATCCTCCATATCGATCTTGGGCCGTTCATAGTCCGGCCCCATCGCGCAGGACAACAGCAACAACGAGAATGCGACGACAACTAGGGCTCGCACGGTTAGTGTCCGTCCTCCATTACAGGGCGAGGGGCGGGTGATTGGTCCGCTGTCGCCATTGGTTGAATCTTGCGCCTGCTCAGCTTTCTCAGCAACACAAAAAACAGCGGAACGAAAAAGATCGCCAGGAACGTGGCGGCAAACATGCCGCCGAGTACACCGGTGCCGATCGACTGACGGCTGGCCGCGCCGGCGCCCGACGCGATCACCAGGGGAAACATCCCGAAGATAAAGGCCATTGACGTCATGATGATGGGACGAAAGCGCAATCGCGCCGCCTCAACCGCGGCATCGAGTAAAGAGCGCCCTGCCTCGTAGCGGGCATTGGCAAACTCCACGATCAAAATGGCATTTTTCGCCGAGAGACCGATCAACGTCACAAGACCGATCTGGAAATAAATGTCGTTTTCAAACCCGCGCATCCACACGGCAACCAACGCTCCGAACACGGCAAACGGCACAGCGAGAATCACGGCAAACGGGACCACCCAACTTTCAAACTGCGCCGCCAAGACCAGAAAGACCATGAGCAAGCCAATCACGAAGACCTGATTCGATTGTCCGCCGACACGCCGTTCCTGAAAGGAAATGTTGCTCCAATCGAGAGCATAGCCCTGCGGCACCAAAACTTCTTTCGCCACGCGTTCCAAGGCTTCGAGTGCCTGCCCTGAACTGTACCCAGGCGCAGCCGCCCCCAGCAAGAGGGCCGTATTGTATCCATTAAAGTGATTCACAGGATCCGGACCGCTCTGATACTCCGTGGTGACGACCGTATCGAGCGGAACCATGTTCATGCCCTGTGCACTCTGGGCTCGCACATAGATCTTCGAGATGTCTTGCGGCGTCGACCGGTATTCGGCGTCAGCCTCGGTCTGCACGTGATACACCCGACCGAATTTCACGAAGTCATTGATATAAAAATTACCGAAGTACGCCTGCAGCGTATCGAAGATATCCGAGATCGGGATACCCAATGCCTTCGCCCGTTCGCGATTCACATTGGCATAGAGCCTCGGTGAGGAGACGCGGAAATTGGTTCCGACCTGTCCGATCGCGGGCTCTTTCTGCGCGCGTTCCACGAATTGCTGCGCGACTATGGCGAATTTCTTGAAGTCGCCGCTGCTTGGATCCTGGATCTGCGCGGAAAACCCGCCGACGGCGCCGACGCCTCGAATGGCCGGCGCGTTGAACGCAAGCAGCAAGGCTTCCGGAATTTTGGCGAACTCCCCATAGGCCGCGCCGACCAACGCTTTCGCGTGATACTGAGGTTCCGGTCGTTCATCCCACAACACCAACGGGACGAACATGGTCGCCGAGTTCGGTCCTCTGGTGCCGAACACGAAATTCTGCCCGGTCAACGCATCGGTGGAGTGCACTGCCGGAATCTTCTGGAAAAATCGTTCGACTTTTTCGAGGACCGCCTCCGTCCGCTGCTTCGACGCGCCATCCGGCAATTGTGCGATAACGATGAAATATCCTTGATCTTCCTCCGGCAAAAAACTCTTCGGTAACTGCTGGTAGAGTCCGACACATGCGACGAGCAACAGGGCAAAGACCGCCATGACACGCAGCGGCCTGACAAGGATGGCGGCGGTCATACGCGTGTAGCCCTGCTGGGTTCGACTAAACCAGCGATCGAACAGGTCCCAGAATCCACTCCGCCTGCCATGCTGCTGCGTGAGGACGACGCCGCAGAGGGCCGGACTCAGTGTCAACGCAACAAACCCGGACACCGTCACCGAAATCGCAATTGTCGCGGCAAATTGCTTATAGAGGGCCCCGGTAATCCCACCGATAAACCCGACAGGAGCAAAGACAGCGACTAAGACCAACACGATCGCGATGATCGGCTCCGTTACCTCGCCCATTGCCCGCTTGGCCGCTTCCTTTGGAGCAAGCCGCCCCTCGCGCATATGGCGCTCCACGTTCTCCACCACCACAATCGCGTCATCCACCACGATCCCGATCGCCAAGACCATTCCGAACAATGTAATCGTATTGATGGAGAACCCGAGGGCATAGAGCCCCATAAATGTCCCGATCAAAGACACGGGAACCGCCACGGTGGGAATAATAGTCGCCCGCCAGGTCTGGAGGAATAGATAGACGACGAACACCACCAGTACCATCGCTTCCCCGAGGGTCTTCACCACTTCTTTAATGGAGATTTCGATAAAGCGTGTCGTGTCATACGGTGTGTCGTACGACACGCTGGGCGGGAAATTTTTCGCGAGTTCATCCATCTGCGCCCTGGTGCGACGCACGGTATCAAGCGCATTCGCGCCGGGAGACAAAAACGCGAGAACAAAGGTCGTCGGTTTGCTGTTCCATCGACCTTCTAACCCATAGGCCTGAGCCCCCAGTTCAATCCGCGCGACATCCCTGAGACGCACCGTCGAACCGTCAGGAAGAGCGCGCACGATGAGTTCTTCGAAATCCTTCACCTCCGTCAGACGGCCCTTCGTGATGATCGGAATCGTGAGCTCCGTCCCTTTTGGAGCCGGCTCTCGCCCAATCGTCCCAGCCGGGTAGTCCCGATTCTGCTCACGGATGATCGCCGTGATATCACTTGGGGTGAGGCTCAGCTTGGCCATCTGCAGCGGGTTGAGGATGATCCGCATACTGTAATTTTGCTGCCCGAACACCAAGGCATCCCCCACGCCTTTCACTCGTTTCAAATCGTCGACGATCCGAAGCGTGGCATAGTTCGAGAGAAAGACCGCGTCATGCCGAGGATCGGTCGATTTGAGCGCGATGACCAATACCAGATCAGGCGACATCTTCTTGACGGAGATGCCCTGACGAATCACTTCCGGTGGAAGTTGCGGCTCGGCGAGTTTTTCACGGTTCTGCGTTTGGACTTGGGCGATATCCGGATTCGTCCCGATTTCAAAGGTCAGCTTGATCGAGACGTGCCCGTCATTGCTGCTGGTGGATTCGTAATACAGCAGATTGTCGACACCTGGGAGGGTGACCTCAATTGGGCGGGCCACGGCTTCAGCCGCCACTTCGGCGCTGGCGCCGGGATAGTCTGCGTCGATCTGGACCACTGGTGGGGTAATTTCTGGAAACTGTGCGATCGGCAGGAACTGCATGGCGAGCAGTCCCATCACCACCACCACAATAGACACGACCGACGCAAAAATCGGCCGGTCGATAAAGACATGCGAGATCACAAATGGTCCTTATTGAGCAGCGGGGGAAACAGGTTCCGTACGTGATGCACTGGCTGAGACCCAAGGGACTGCCTGTACCGGTGCGCCGGGGCCGATCTTCATCAGCCCGTTGACCACGACACGATCGCCGGCCTTCAACCCAGCATCGATGAGCCACTGGGAGCCCTTCCAATCCGAAGCGACCACATCCCGCATTTCGACCTTTTCTTCGTCGTTGATCACGAAGACAAACGGGCCGGTGGGACCTTGCAGCACCGCCCGCTGAGGCACCAACACAGCCTCGGTCTTCACGTCCCCTTTGAAGCGGACTTTGACAAACTGTCCCGGCAGCAGGATTCGTTTGGGATTGGGAAATGTGATCCGGAACTGTCGCGCGCCTGTTTCGGTCCGAAGACCCGGCTCCAACAGATCCAAGACCCCTTCGTTCGGATAAACCGTGCCGTCCATCAGCGTGAGCGCGCCGCGGAGTTTGTACACGCCGGGGTGCTGGATGCGATGCGCCTCCACGTCCCGGCGTCGCCGTAGGATAAAGGTCTCAGGCACACTGACCACCACGTACATCGGATCCACGCGATGGATGACGGTCAAGAGATCCGTTTGAGCCGACACCAGCCGGCCTTCGTAATAGCGGCTCCGTTCGATCAGCCCGTCGATCGGAGCGGTAATCAGCGTGTTATCCAGATCGAACTGTGTCTTGATGAGATCGGCTTTGGCGCCTTGAAGCGCGGCCTCAGCAGCGAGTTCGCCGGCCACCGCATCATCGACATCCTTCTGGCTGACGGCCTGTTCGGCCAGCAGCGGTTTCACGCGCGCAAGGTCCTGCTTGGCCTGCACTAATCTCGCTTCGGCTTGCGCGATCTTGGCTTTTGCGCTGGCTGCGGCACCTTGAAACGGAATGGGATCGATTTGGTAGAGCCGATCGCCCTGCTTGACGTCCCGTCCTTCCCGATACAGGACCGCTTTCAGAATCCCGGTCACCTGCGGGCGGATTTCGACCGGCCGCGAGGCTTCCGCCTGGCCGATGAATTCCGGCTCATCCGGAACCCGTTGCGTGGCAATGGTAATGACTTCGACCTGCGGCACCTGCTGCGCCGGCATCGATTCGGCTTCCTGCTTACAGCCGACGGCAAGAGCCAGGGAAATACCTGCGAGTGGAGCCACGATATAAAATGATTGTTTCAGCATATGTGTTCGCCGTTCACCTCAAGAAAGTGAATACGCAGTGTACATCGTCGCACTTCGCATTCGCCACTATGAAACCCTGTTGCACGATCATCGCCCGACCATTCAAACAGAGATCCTGCAATTCCGGAAATCCATGACGCGCATGCTGCAACTGCATGGTCGATCTGCGATCCTCATCCCTTGAACTGATACCCGGCTCTTTCCACCGCCCGCTGCACGGCATTCATCACTGCAGGGCTGTCTGAATAGGGCATCACGTTAACCTCGGGAGCGGCTTGTAGATCGGCCAGCAGCCGGTCTACTTCCGTGGCAGGCAACATGTCGCAGGTTTCATACAAACCGTCCGGGCTTTCTTCGATCACGTTATGCGCTGCGAGAATGCCGTGAATCATTGCGATGATATGGGCCGCAGGTGTCGGCATGAGGAGCGCGGCAATGGCGCCATGGTCAAGCCGAAGCTTGGCAGCCACAGGAAACGGCGCCCCGCCACGCAACCGCTGGAGGGCAGGCATCAGGATCTTTTCTTCCATACCGATATGCCGCAGGAGCCCCGCGCGGAATTGATGGTACGTCGACTCGTCCATCGGGCCGGAATCAACCACTGCCGATTGAAGCAGCTCATCGAGACGCCGATGGTCCTCCACAAGAAACCTGGTAATCGGCCCCTGTCTTTCCTGCCCTCGCGTTCCCATCCAACTCCTGTTATTCGGTTCGCCTGCCGCTCCACCGCATCACATATCTCATGGACACCGCCTGTCACCGGGATCAATCTCCTCAGAGCCCCCACGCGCCCCTGTAATCTCCTCCACGATGCACCGAGTCAAACAGCCGGTGGCGCGAAGCCTTGCACCTTGCCGCCACAGTCTGTCCAGCAGCGCCTTCCCGGTGGCATCGATGAACGTCACGCCGGACAAATCGATGGCGGCATGCTCCCGTTGACCACCTGTCAGCCCGGACCAATAGCCGTTGAGTTCGTCCACCCATGGACCCGCCAGACGCCCCTCAAGGATGAGCGAGAGTGAATCTTTTTCCGTACCGCGCTGTCCGGTAATCTTCAACAATCTCCTGCTCCCTTCCCCTCTCGCATGCCCGTTACGCGACGAGGTCAGTCCCCAAATGCACTGCTCGCAGGTCTCCGCCATGGCGCATCAAACTCATTGCTCAGATCAAACCCGAGCCACATTCTTCTCCAACTGCAACCGGCGATTCTGCAGAATGACCGGGTCGATCACCTCACCACACTGCACGCAACGACGTGCCAGACAATCAAGTTGACCGGTATCACTCGCAAAGTCGCAGCACGATTCGACGACCATCAGACCTCTGCACCGCCAGCACCGCACCTGACCGGCAGGCGCTCCTGCCGATGCAGGGCGCTCTCTCTTCAAATCTCTCCCGGGAAACATTGCTGCCCTAGCCATGGTCGGCCTCCCTTCCATCACTGTTTGTAGATTCCACATGGCAACTCGCGTTCCAGCAGAGCTCAGGCGCAAGAGCGATCACCGAAGTTCGCGAAACTCAATGAAGTTTGACTGTTCTCACTGAGAAGTCTTCGTGTGAAGAATGGCAAATGTCGACGATGATCTGCCGATGTGACGGCACGCTGCCGAATGGTCGGCACAGGCGGGCTAGGAAGGACGGGAGATACCGAGCTTCTGCATTTTGGACTGAAGAGTCGTACGTTTCATGCCCAGCCGAGCGGCAGCACCGGCAGGCCCCCCGATCACCCATTTGGCTGCCTCAAGAGCACGCCTGATGTGGTCCCGCTCGGCATCTTCCAAGCTGGTGACAGACTGGGCGTCCGTGGAGCCCGCTACCGTCAGCTCCGCGAGCGGCACATGAAGATCGGTGCCCTGAGAGAGAATTACCGCTCGTTCGATCAGGTTTTCCAGCTCCCGGATGTTGCCGGGCCAATGGTAGGCCGAAAGCGCGGCCATCACCCCGGCAGGGATCGTCTCGACACGTTTGTCCATCCGGCGGGCCAATTTCTGCGCAAAATAGCGGACCAGCAATGGAATGTCCTCCCGACGGTCACGCAGGGGAGGCAGGGTCACCGGAAAAACGTTAAGGCGGTAAAAGAGATCGCTGCGAAACTGTTTCTCAGCCACCATGCCCAGGAGGTCTCGATTTGTCGCCGCCACCAGCCGGACGTTGACTTTGGTCGTCCTGGTGCTGCCGAGACGCTCGAACTCCTGTTCTTGCAGGACCCGCAGCAGTTTGGATTGCAGCTCGAGCGGGACATTCCCGACCTCATCAAGAAACAGGGTGCCGCCATCGGCAAGTTCGAAACGGCCGATCTTTTGTGCAATGGCTCCGGTGAACGCGCCCCGCTCATGGCCGAATAACTCGCTCTCCAGGAGGCCGGACGGAATTGCCGCACAGTTCAACTTCACGAAGGTCCGTTCCTGCCGCCCGCTCAGGTTGTGAATGGCGCGGGCAATCAGCTCTTTGCCTGTACCGGTCTCTCCCAGAATGAGGACGGTTGAGTCGGTCGGTGCGACGATCTCAACCTCCTTCAATACCCGTTTCAGCGCGGGGCTCTCCCCGATGATTTCTTCGAAGTTGTAGTCGAGACGAATCTCGTCTTCGAGGTAGAGATTCTCCTTGGCCAGCTTGTCCTTGAGCTCGGCAATCTGCTGGAAGGCCAATGCATTTTCCACAGCGACGGCTACTTGTCTGGCAACCAGTTGCAGAAACTCTAGATCCGTCTCGCTATAGGCCTCCTTCTCCAAGCTCAAGAATCCCATGGCGCCCAATCGCCGTCCCGCGGTGGTCAGGGGAACGAAGCAAAACGAGTTGGCTCCATCCTCCATCATGCAGCCGATCACCTTGGGCCATCGACGCTCTTGTGCCACATTGGGCGCGAGGAGCGCTTGCTGCGTTTGCCACACGACCCCTGCAGGGCTTTCATCGACCGGCCCCTCGTGACCGCCGACCAAGTCGGCCGGCACGTTTGCCTGAATGGTGTGCAACCGCATGGTATTCCTGACGGGATCGTGCAAGGAGAGAGCGACAAAATTGACTTGCACCACGCGGGGAAGATGCTGCGCAAGATCACGACACAGGGCATCGAGATCCCGCTGCGCAGCAATCGCCTGAGCCACTTCCAGGAGGCCTTGATACCGCTCCGCCAGACTTTCACAGGGAGAAGTGGATGGCCGATTCATAGTCGTGCAGTATGGCGCATCAAACACCGACGGCTCAAGAGGCCGTTGATCAAATCAGATGCGGTGCGAATCACTCTGCCCATTAGCCCGCATTATTCATGACAGTTCGTCGCGAAATCGCAGAGCCGCGTCGCGAGAGCGGCGCGCGGAGCCCGGAGGACCTGAGGCGTACTCGTGCAGTACGTCGAAGGTCCGATGGGCGAGCCCGCCGACCGTAGGCTTGTCGCAGCAGCGGATCGGCGATTGCAGCAGAAGTGCTCATGAATTATGCGGGTTAGAGCGTCTGGTGCGTGCCGTCGCAAAAAGGCGGCGTCTTGGTCTGTTTGCACTGACACAACGCAACGTCTTTCTTCTCCTTCACGATAAACTCAACCGGCTCGAATCCGGTTCCTTGATGCGATCCATCACAGAACGGTTGGTCTCGCGAGCGTCCGCAGGAACACCAGTAGTAGGTTCCCGGATCTAATGACAACACTGCAGGCTGTTTGGCGGCGGTGCGTGGCTTTTCCATGGAGGTCCTCCTCTGCGGTGGTTAGGATCACGCTGAGCGACAGCAGTATACCGTTTCCCCACGAACTTCGCACATCCGCTTGTTAGATCTCGCCTCCTTTTCCCCGACCTAGTGGACTGTAACGGTTAATTCGGTAGTAACTTGGGGCTGTGATTTATCTCTAGTAAGTCCACTATTCACACCCACCATCGTGTTTCCCATAGTCGCAATAGCACTATCGATCTAATCGTTACAGTCCACTAGCCGGCATCCGCAGAATCTCTCTCTTCGCTCTGCAACTGGCAGACAACTTCATCGTGGCCAATCGACTATCGCGTCGTCTTTTCTTTTGGTATGGGAAAAGCTGTTGAACGGATAGCGAAGAGCTGCCAAGCCGGACATTGATTCATTTGAGAAGGTGACGCCATTGTTTACTCTGTTTATGGTATTTACATAGCTCGATCTGGCACATAAACCCTGGCCGAGCCGGGCGTCTCGCACCGGTGCTGAAAGTGCAAACTCTCATAGGTAAGAAGACATGGCGCTGACGATCGAAGATATTCTCATCGCTGCTTCCGGGCTCCTGCTGCTCAGCGTGATCGCGAGTAAAGCGTTCGGTCGCATGGGGATTCCGGCCCTCTTATTGTTCCTCGGTATCGGGATGCTGGCGGGGTCGGACGGTCCAGGCGGCATACATTTCGACAATCCCTGGTTGGCCCAGTCTCTCGGCGTCGTGGCGCTGACCTTCATCCTGTTTGCCGGCGGGATGGACACCGATTGGGAGAGCGTGCGGAGGACTTTGGGAATCGGTGTGGGCCTGTCGACCGTGGGAGTGGCCGTGACGGCCGGGTTAGTCGGCTGGTTCGCCGTGGCCGCATTGCAGATGTCATGGCACGAAGGGCTCCTCATCGGCGCGATCGTATCCTCGACCGATGCCGCGGCGGTGTTTGCCGTGATGCGGTCCCGCTACGTCAGCCTGCGCGGCAGCTTGAAACCATTGCTCGAACTGGAGTCCGGCAGCAACGATCCGATGGCGGTCTTTCTCACCATCGGTATCATTTCCTTGATCACGGGAGCTTCCGGTTCCCCGCTCGACCTGGTACCGATGTTCATACGGCAAATGGTGCTCGGCGGAGCGATCGGGTACGGGATCGGCAAGTTGATGGTCTTGCTGGTGAACCGGCTACGTCTGGAATATGAAGGGCTCTATCCCGTGTTGACTCTGTCCTTCGTCCTCCTCACATACAGCGGCAGCACATGGCTCGGCGGAAACGGATTTTTGGCCGTGTATTTGGCCGGGCTCATGATGGGAAACAGCGAATTCGTCCATAAACGAAGCCTGACCCGATTTCACGATGGGCTCGCATGGCTGATGCAGATCACCATGTTCCTGGCTCTCGGATTGCAGGTCTTCCCCACGCAGCTCGTGCCGATCGCCGGTACCGGTCTACTTTTGGCGTTGTTTCTGATGTTCATTGCCAGGCCCGTGGCTGTGTTTGCGACCTTGGCGTTCACGCACCTCAACATGAGGGAGAAAACCATGGTCGCCTGGGTTGGATTGCGCGGGGCCGTGCCGATTATTCTGGCCACCTTTCCGCTCCTCGCCGGGGTTCCTCAGGCCACCACGACGTTTCATCTCGTGTTTTTTATCGTCCTGACATCGGTGTTGTTACAGGGCACGTCTATCCCGATCGTAGCCCGATGGCTGAAGGTCGATGAGCCGTTGTCGCCGCGTACAGAGGCCTCCCCGGTATGGGACGCGCCGACGAGCCTCAAGAGCGGGCTCCTGGAAGTGCGGATTCCGGATCAATCCATGGCGATCGGTCAGCGACTGCTGGACCTCGGCCTGCCGAAAGGGGCATTCATCCTGCTGATGGCGCGAAACGGCCGGTGTTTTGTTCCGGACGGAACGACCGTGCTGCAAGCCCATGATTCTCTGCTGGCCTTCACGGATCAACTTTCCTACCTGCGATTGCGTTCGATCCTCGAAAACCGGCGTCCGGCTTCGCCGGGCGAGGAACCTCCGGCTGACCGGGACGTCGAGGTCGTGTAATGACGCTCCGCGACGAAAACTCTCTCGTGACAAGGCTGGAACTCATGTCAACATCGGTTTCCTGACGACAACGCGCTTCAATTCATGGGCCGAGAGTTTGTCGCTCTTCAATTTTGAGATAAGTTCCAGCCCACAGCTTCCCTTCGAGAGTACGGCGACAGACATCCCTCCTGGCAATTGACCTGAGCGAAACAGGTGAACTATAAAAAGCCTTCCGAGGTGGCTGTCCCGCAGAATGACGGCTCCATCCGCAGTAGTGCCGTCATCATGCGGATGTACGAATTATTTGTGGAGTGAGCGAGGAGCATGAGAACCGCAGCGCATCCAAAGCGAGCGATTCTAGTGGCGACCGACTTTTCGAAGCCGGGCAAACTGGTGGTTCCGTATGCCTTTAAATTTGCGCTGGCATTGAATCTCCGTCTCACGATTCTACATGTCGTGAAAGTCCCTCCCGGCATTGAGCACTGGTCTCCCGGCGCGCGCCGTACCCTTCAATCCTTGAAGACTAAGGCTCTTCTTGAGCTGGGCCGGATCGTGCGTTTTGCGAACGAGAACGGCCTCATGGCCGATCACAAACTTCTGGTGGGCATTCCCCAGGATACCATCTTGGAGGTTGCACACAGTCCTGACGTTGCCTTTATCGCCATGGGAACTCACGGTAAGACCGGCTTGGATCGACTCCGGTTAGGCAGCGTTGCGGAGAGCACCGTGCGCCAGGCGCCTTGCCCTGTCCTTACGATCGGCGCGTCCGTTACCTCCCATACCTCCATCAATCCGCGCCGGCTAAGCATATCTCGTCTTCTGGTAGCAACGGACTTTTCTGCTGCTTCGAAGGCTGCGCTTAGTGCCGCCGTCGTGCTGGCAAAACGGCTGAACGCGCGGGGGGTGCTGGTCCATGCCGCCAAGCCCTCAGGCTCCCTGCAGGCTGACCCGCTTCGAGTCGATGAACTCTCGCGGAGGCGCTATGCTGGACGGTTGCAGAAGATTATATCGGCGTCTCCAGCCGATGAGGTCATCACCGACAAGAGGGTGATCATAGGAAATCCCGTTGAGGTCATTCTTGATCAAGCAAAGCACGAAAAAGCCGACCTCATCGTCGTTGGAACCCATGGTCGTCGCGGCATGAAGCGACTCACGCTGGGTGGTGTTGCCGAAGCCATGGTTCGAAGAGCCACCTGCCCAGTCTTTATTGTGAAGACTGGAGCGAGAAAACCGTTTGAAATAACCAACAGCACGAAGCGCTCCCCTCCCCGCAGCAGTACTGATTAATACGGCTCGCTTGGGGGAGTTGTCGAAACATCGCTGGCACTCCCATGGCGCCTCCCCTTAATCGCATCTCAACTGCGGAATCCGGGTTTAATTCATGAGATAGCGGTATTGTTTCACTTTTTTTATGGTATGTACGTTGCTCCAAGTCGGCCGTTCTCCCAAGAGGAGGCTACGTGCAGCCAGACCCAAAATTCTTTATAGACCTTGCCACGGTATTTCTCGCCGCCGTCGCCGGCGGCGTACTCGCCAGAATTGCCGGACAGCCGTTGATTCTCGGCTACGTCCTCGGCGGTATTGCCATCGGGCCGTTTACCCCGGGACCTACGATCTCAGAATCTCACACGTTCGATCTCTTTGCGGAGATCGGCGTCATTCTCTTGATGTTTTCGATCGGACTTGAGTTTTCCGTGAAGGACCTGATGCGCGTCAAATGGGTCGCCCTGGCGGGCGGCCCGCTCGGCATTCTCTTGTCCGTCGGATTAGCCACCCTGATAGGGAGCTTGATCGAGTGGTCTACGATTCAAAGCATCGTGATCGGAGCAGTCATTTCTATGGCGAGCACGATGGTACTCGCCCGCCTCCTCGTCGATCGGGGCGAACTTCGTTCAAAGCATGGGCGGGTGATGATCGGCATTACCCTGGTCGAAGACGTGGCCGTCGTCGCGATGACGGTGCTCATGCCGGCTCTCGGAGAGTTCGACTCGGGCCGGTTGTTACTGATCGGTCAAGCTTTGGTGAAGGCTCTGCTCATTCTTCTGCCATTGGGGTATTTAGGCGCGAAGGTGATCCCACCGATTATGACCCACGTTGCCAGGACGCAAAACCATGAACTGTTCCTGCTCGTCACACTGGCAATCAGCCTTGGAACAGCTGCCGTGACACAGATGGTCGGACTCTCTCTCGCCTTAGGGGCCTTCCTGGCCGGCCTCATTATCAGCGCATCCGATTATGGACATGAAACCTTGGCCCGGCTGCTTTCGTTGCGTGATGCCTTCGTTGCGCTTTTTTTTGTGACTATCGGCATTCTGATCGACCCGCGGATCATCATCGATAACCTTTCGCTTCTTGCCACAATGATTGGCTTGATCGTGGCCGGGAAACTCCTGATTTGGGCGATTGTCGTGCGGCTATTCGGCTACCCCTGGATGACCGCATTCCTGGTGGGGATTGGCCTCACTCAAATCGGGGAATTCTCGTTTGTGTTGGTGCAGGCGGCAAAAACGGCAGGCCATGTCGGCAGCGAAGTGTACAATGCGACGCTTGCCGCTTCTCTCATCACCATTCTCATGAACGCGGCTCTCGTGAGATATGTGCCCGGATGGCTTGTCCAGAGGCGTCTCACCCATGATCAGAGCGACATCGTGTCCTGGCCGCCGGAAGGCGAACCGCTTCAACAGCATGTCGTGCTGTGTGGATTTGGACGAGTCGGCAGCTCGCTCGGGAGAGCATTGGACGTGTTCGGTCTTTCCTATGTGGTCATCGACCGAAATCCGGACATCATTCGCCGGTTGCAAGTCCGACACACGGCCTGCCTCTATGGCGACGCCTCTCATCGTGAATTGCTCATGAAGGCCGGAGCGGCGGATGCGTCTCTGATCATCGTGGCATTGCCTGAAATTGAGCCCGCTGCACTGACGGTGGGTCGCATCCGCGACATCAATCCAAAAGTTCCGATTTTAGCCCGGGCGCATGGAACCACGGAAGCGGAACGACTCGGCGCCGTCGGAGCAACCGAGGTCATTCAGCCTGAAGTCGAGGCGTCGGCGACACTTATCCGCCATACCTTGAACTGGTTCGGCGTACCGAAGGATCGCGTTCTGGACTATGTGGAACAGTATCGGCAATCTATGGAAACGAAGCGGCACGCAAGTTAAATGAGCGCACCGCGCGCACCTGAACGGCACCAGGATATCCCAATGCGACGACATCATACGACCAATCGGCGACGAGTTGTCGGACGGCTGCCACCATGTGTCGCGCAGTCATAGTCGGCCCGGAAGGGACCTCATTCGCTGCCATTTGGAGATGACCGGCGGCCCGCCGAAATCACTCGCGCCCCCGCTTGCACAAACGCCGGAACGACTGTTTGCCCTCATGCTCCGCTTCCTTCTGTAATCAGCACGACCTTCTTGTTCAATCTCATTGCTCGCATCTCACACTCGGCGCATTCCCCTAGAAATGTCTGCCATCCGGACTTCGTCGTGTCAGTGACCTCTCGTTTCGACTGCTGCAGCGACCGGCGGTTCCCGACCAGGCTCATTGGGCAACCAACCGCCGCCGAGCGCTTTGTAGAGTTGAACGACCGACGTCAGATGCAGGCGACGGGTCGTCGCGAGCGCCAACTCCGCGTCGAACAGGTTCCGTTGCGCGATCAGCACGTCCAAATAATTCGCAAGACCGCCTTTGTACCGGAGATTCGCAAGGCGAAGCGCTGCTTTCAATGCATTGACCTGTCGTTCCTGCGCACCGGCCTGCTCGCGGGCCATGGCGACACCTGCCAACGCATCCTCCACTTCCTTGAAGGCCGCAAGGATCGCCTGTTTATATTGCGCACCGGCCTGCCTCGCTTGAGCTTCCGCTGCATCCTGTTGAAACCCAAGACTGTGGGCATTCAACACAGGACCGGTGAGCGACGGACCGAGAGCTCCGAAATAGCCTTCGTTCGTGAAGAGTTTCGACAGGCCGGGGGTCGCCAGACCAAGAAGTCCCGTGAGAGAAACTTTGGGAAAGCGATCGGCTTTGGCCGCTCCGATCCTGGCCGTCGCGGCGGCCAGCTGCTGCTCGGCTTGGATGATATCCGGACGGCGCTGCAGGAGCTCGGAGGGAAGACCCGCCGGCACGAACGGCGGCATCACCTGATCGGTCAACGACCGTCCTCGCGTGATCGGTCCGGGATTTCTCCCCAGGATTAAATTCAATTCGTTTTCCTTCTGGATGATTTGGCGTTTCAGATCGGCAATACGCGCCGCCGCGTTCTCTCTCTCCGCCTGAAATTGTTCGAGATCGAGTCCATGAATCAACCCTTGCCGATGCCGAGCCTGGCTGATGCGGACCGACTCATCCCACGCCCGCAAGGTGCGCTCGGCAATTTCCAGCTGCAGATCGAATTGTCGAAGTTCGAAATACGCCTGAGCCACGCCGCCTACCAACTGTAAGATAATAGCCCGTCGATTTTCTTCTCGCGCCAACAGATCGCCGCGGGCCGCTTCATTCGACCGGCGGATGCGTCCCCAGACATCGAGTTCCCAGGCAAGGTTGCCTTGCAAATAGTAGCTGAACGGACTGGGGAATCCGGCGAAGCGAACCCCGCCTGACCGTACAAACGGAAGATTGGCCGCACCGGTCATTTGAGGGATGAAGTCGGTTCTCGCGATGAACAGTCGAGCGGCAAATTCATCAACGGTTGCGACGACACGTTCAAGATCTTTGTTCTCCTCCAACGCAATACGAATGAGCTTTTGAAGCTCCTCATCCTGGTAAAGCTCCCACCAGGGCGTATTGGCGAGAGACGGCAAGTCGGCTGATTCCTTGGCCATACGGAACGAATCGTTGGCAGGAATATCGGGGCGAGAATATTCTGGTCCTACCGCGCAGGAGAGCAGCAGGCCTGAAAGGCCGAGCAGCGAAAAGATGCGCATCTCAACGCTCTCCTTGCGCGGATACCGAAACGAGTTCGGTAGGGTCTCCTCCGATTCCGTTCTGTTGGGCGGGTCCTGCAGCCGGCTTTCCCAACATTCGGATCAGCAGGAAGAACAAGGGGACAAACAAGACGGACAGAATCGTCGCGGCGATCATCCCACCGAATACACCCGTGCCGATCGAATGCCGGCTGGCCGCGCCGGCTCCACCGGCGATGACCAGAGGCACCACGCCGAGAATAAATGCCAATGAGGTCATGAGGATGGGACGGAACCGAAGCCGAGCCGCCTCAATCGCGGCATCTCTCAACGAAAGGCCGTGCTGGTACCGTTGATTTGCAAACTCCACGATCAGAATGGCGTTCTTGGCCGCGAGCCCGATCAGCGTCACGAGGCCGATCTGGAAATAAATGTCATTGGCCATCCCCGACAGCCACACCGCCGACAACGCGCCGAACACGCCGAACGGTACGGCCAGGATCACGGCAAACGGGACGGTCCAGCTTTCATACTGGGCGGCCAACACCAGGAACACCATGAGTAAGCCGAACGCAAACGCAACCACCGACTGGGAGCCGGCCTTGCGTTCTTGATAGGAAATGCCGCTCCAATCGATGTCGAACCCCTGAGGGGTCAAAACTTCTCCCGCCACCCGCTCCAACGCATCGAGCGCTTGGCCCGAACTGTAGCCCGGCGTCGCCGAACCCAGGATAAGCGCGGTATTGAACCCATTGAAGTGGGTGACAGGATCAGGCCCGCTGGAATAGGTCGTCGTGACCACGGTGTCGAGCGGGACCATCGCGGTCTCTCGACCATTCAATGCCCGAACGTAGATCTTGCTGATATCGGCCGGGCGCGATCGATACTGGGGCTCCGCTTCGGTTTGGACCCGATAGACTCGACCGAATTTGACAAAATCGTTGATGTACAGGTTGCCGAAATAGGCCTGAAGGGTGTCGAACACCTCGGAGATCGGTACGCCGAGCGCTTTGGCCCTCTCTCGATTGATCTTGGCATGCACTCGTGGCGCGCTCACGCGAAAGCTGGTGCTGATCGCCCCGATCGCCGGATCTTGCCTTGCCTTCTCGACGAACTCCTGAGCGACCGCGCCGAATTGCTTGAAATCTCCGCCGCTCGGGTCCTGCAGTTGCACAGAAAATCCGCCGGTGGCGCCTAGACCTCGAATCGAAGGCGCATTAAACGCCAGGATCAGCGCGCCGGGAATCTTGCCAAACTCTCCGAACGCGCTTCCGATCAGCGCCTTGACATGGTCCTGCGGACTCTTCCGTTCATCCCAATGTTTGAGAGGCGCAAAGAGGGTCGCCGTATTGGTTCCTCTGGTATTAAAGACGAAGTTCTGGCCCGACAGGGCTTGTGTTGCATAGACCGCGGGCAAGGTATGGTAGTACTGCTCGACTCGATCGACGATTGCGTCTGTCCGTCTTTTCGACGCCCCGTCCGGCAGCTGAACGACGGTAATAAAATACCCCTGGTCTTCATCCGGCAAGAAAGCCATGGGAACCATCGCAAACAGTTTGACCGCGACACCTATCACAATCCCGCAGAGCGCCACCGAGAGGACCGTGTGCTTCAACGTGAACCCTACACTCGTCGAATACCGCGTTTGGACCCACTCGAACCACCGGTTAAACAGTCCGAAGAAGCCTCTGCGCGGCCCATGACTCGGCTTCAGCACCAGGGCGCAGAGAGCAGGACTGAGCGTCAGTGCGACAAATCCCGAGATCGCGACAGAAACCGCGATCGTAATCGCAAACTGCTTGTACAATTGACCGGTGATCCCTCCGAGAAATCCCACGGGCACAAAGACGGCGCACAACACCAGCACAATGGCGATCACGGGACCTGCCACTTCCCCCATGGCTTTCTTGGCCGCCTCCTTCGGTGACAGCCCTTCCGCCAAGTGACGCTCCACGTTCTCCACGACGACAATAGCGTCGTCCACGACAATTCCGATAGCGAGCACCAAGCCGAAGAGGGTGAGGGTATTGATCGAGAACCCGAGAGCGGCCATCCCGGCAAAGGTGCCGATCAACGAGACCGGAACCGCCAGGACAGGAATCAGCGTAGCGCGCCAGCTTTGAAGAAAGAGGTACACCACCAGGACGACCAAGACCATGGCTTCCGCCAACGTCTTGACCACTTCCTTGATGGAGACATCGACAAAGCGTGTCGTGTCGTAGGGGATATCGTATGTGACGCCGGATGGAAAGATCTTGCTCAGTCTGTCCATTTCTCCGCGAATTCGCTTGACGGTGTCGAGAGCGTTGGCGCCGGGCGAGAGAAAGGTGAGCAGCAGCGCGGTCGGTTTCCGGTTAAAGCGACCCTCGAGCACATAGGATTGCGCGCCCAACTCGACCCGCGCAACGTCTCTGAGCCGAACCATCGACCCGTTCGGCATCGCTCGAACGATGAGATCTTCGAATTCGCGCACGTCGGTCATGCGCCCCTCGGTGATGAGAGGAAGCGTAAGTTCCGTGGGAATCGGCATGGGTTCCCGTCCGACGGTTCCGGCTGGGAAGTCGCGGTTCTGCTCGCGCACGACCGTCGCGATATCGGTCGGCGTCAGACCCAGCTGCGCCATCCGCACCGGATCGAGAATGAGACGCATGCTGTAGTTTTGTTGTCCGAAAACGAGCGCATCGCCGACCCCGGGCAGCCGCTTGATATTGTCGAGGATGCGCAGGATCGCGAAATTGGAGAGGAAGAGCGCGTCTTGCTGCGGGTCGTCTGATTTAAGCACCATCACCGTCAACAGATCCGGCGACATTTTTTTCACAGTCACGCCTTGCCGTACGACTTCCGGCGGAAGTTGCGGCTCGGCCAGCTTCTGGCGATTCTGTGACTGGACTTGCGCGATATCGACGTTCGTGCCGATTTCGAAGGTCAGCTTGATGGTCATGTGCCCGTCGTTCGTGCTTGTCGAATCGAAGTACAAGAGACGGTCGATGCCGGGAAGCTGCAATTCAATGGGGCGGGCCACCGATTCCGCCACGACTTCCGCGCTCGCGCCGGGATAGTCGGCCTCGATCTGCACCACCGGAGGAGTGATTTCCGGGAATTGAGCGATGGGAAGGGTCAACATCGCCACAAGCCCAACGACCACGATGATGATAGACAGAACCGAGGCAAAAATCGGCCGGTCGATGAAAAACCCAAGGTTCATTTCGACTGTTCCTCGTTACCGGCGGCCGGTACGGGAGGCATACTGGAAATCGTCGAAGCAATCGTGACCGGCTTGACCTGAGATCCGGGCATGACTCGTTGGAAGCCGTCCACCATGACTCGCTCTCCGGCACGGAGTCCTTCTTCGATGAGCCACTGGTCTCCTCGCCAATCTGTCGCCTTCACATCTCGAGCTTCCACTTGATCACCCTGACCGACGACATAGACGACCGCACCCTTCTGTCCCTGCTGGACCGCGCGTTGCGGAATGAGGATGGCATTGGGCTTCGACACGCCATGGAAGCGCACCGTCACGAACTGGCCGGGCATCAACACCCGATCGGGGTTCGGGAACACCACCCGCGCTTGCCGGGAACCAGTCTCGGCCCGCAACCCGATATCCGCAAAGTCCAATACGCCATCATGCGCATAGGTTGTTCCGTCCACGAAGATGATGGTGCCCGTCAAACTGTAGATTCCGGGATGCTGAATTCTTTTTGAAAGGGTGTCCCGCCGTCGTTTGAGGAGAAAACTCTCCGGCGCGCTCACGATCACGTACATGGGATCGACTTGATGAATGACGGTGAGAAGGTCCGTCTGCGCCGTGACCAGCCGCCCCTGGTAGTACCGCGTTCGCTCAATCAAGCCGTCGACCGGAGCCACGATGAGCGTATTGTCCAGATCGAACTTGGCCTTGACCAGATCACCCCTTGCCGCCTCCAGCGCGGCCCGCGCGGCCAGATCTTCCGCAATCGCGTCGTCGACATCTTTCTGACTGACAGCATCTTCGACGAGTAACGGCTTGACGCGCGCCAGATTTTGCTTGGCCTGAACGACCCGCGCTTCGGCTTGCGCGACTCGTCCCTTCGCGCTCGCGAATGCCGCCTGGAAAGGCACGGGATCGATCTCGTAAAGACGATCACCCAGCTTGATGTCGCGTCCCTCGGAAAAGAAGCGGTGCTTGATGATGCCGGTGACCTGCGGGCGGATCTCGACGATGCTCGACGCTTCGGCTTGTCCGATAAACTCCGGCTCATCGGGGACAGTCTGAGAGACGATTTCGACGACTTGGACTTCGGGGATCGGACGAGGCGCGGAAGGGCCAGTTTCGCCCGTGCAGCCGAACAAGCCGGATGCTCCGATCAACAGAGCGCAGCCTAACGCAAGCTTCTTACGGATTATCTCTTTCATGACCATGCGCACCCGGAGATGCCCAGTATGGCCTACCGAATTACTGATCCACAAGAGCGACCTTAATCGGAAGCCTCAGAGCCGGCAACCACCGATTCATCGGTGACCGAGCTGAAAGATGTCGTGAGAGTCGGTCGCCACATGCATGCCGATGATGCCGGCAGATTGGACATCCCCACTGACAAGGTGAAGCCGATCTCCCACGACGGCTCCGGCCAGTCCATGCCGAGGCATCGGCATCATCGGAAGTTCCGACCAGCTGTTCGTCGAAGGATCATACGCTTCCAGCGCACGAAACGCCGCCATCAGATGGCTGTCTTGATGCTCACCGCCGGCCACATAGATGCGTCCGTTGTAGACCACCCAGGCACCGCCACTTCGCTCGGTCGGCATGCGAGCTTTCACCAAGCCCCACTGATCGGTTGCAGGGTCGTATTCCTCAACCACGTTGGTGTTGCTCGCGGTAAAGATAAAGGCGCTCCCAAGACGGCCGCCGATGACATAGATTTTATTGTTCACCACGCCGATGGCAGCATGGTTGCGTGCCGTCGGCATTGAGGACCTGACAGACCATCGGTTGGTCTGCGGATCATATTTCTCCACAGTGTCCACCGACCGATGGGGCCTTGCCGGGTATAGGGCGGTCTCGCGTGAACCGGGATGAAGTGCCGCGCCGCCGATCACATAGATTTTCCCATTGACGGTAGCGGCAACCGCCGAGCCCCGTTTCGACGGCATGGGTGCCAATACCCTCCAGCCATCGTCGGCTGGGTCATACTCACAGGCATTGTTGATCGATACCCAGGCCTGTAGTTCGACCCGGGCGGAACAAAACTGCCGAACGCATAGGACTTTCCGTTAAGCTCGGCAAACGCGACGTGGTGCGCCGTCAAAGCCATCGGTGTTTTCTTCGTCCATTGGTTCGTCGCCGGGTCATACTCGTACACAAGGCCTTGAGGTATCCAACCGGGCCTGAGTCCGCCAAAGACGTAAAACTTGCCACCGACCGAACCACCGACAAGCTCTTCAGACGGCTCCGGAAATGGCGCGCCCTTGATCCACTTGCTTGGGGTTTGCGCAACAGCGGGGGCACCGATCATGAGCACGCTTATCATTGCGAGCAACAGCAGCGCTTGCATAACACCCTCCTGGTTAATGGGGGAAGGGATAGCGCGTCAGATTACAGCCTCAATGGTTTGATCGGCGACAGAACCGCCGCCGGATCGTTCTTCCAAATCGACTCGTCGGCATCCACATAGAGTTCCACTTCGTTCCCGTCGGGATCTTGCAGATACAGGCTCTGACTGACCGTGTGATCGCTCATGCCATCGATGGCAATCCCCGCGGTTTCGAGCTCGCGCTTGGCAGCCCGCAGCTCATCAAGCGAATCACCGACCTTGATCCCGATGTGATAGAGCCCGCGTCGTTTCCCGGGCGATGGCCCCGGCGCGTCACCGACTTGGATCAGCAATAGCTCGTGATGCGTGCGACCCGACGTGAGCGCCGCTGCCATTCCATTGAAGATCCGTCCGACTTCCTTAAACCCCAACAGGTCGCGATAGAACCCGAGCGATCGTTCCAAATCCTTTACGTAAAAGGCGACATGACCGAGATAGTGGGCTTTCATTGGACTCACCCCTTGTTGGGAACAGACTGCATGAGCAATGCTCTGGCCGCCGCATGTGCCAGCACCACATCGGGGCTTCGTTGAAGCGCGTCATGATACTGCCGGCTGAATCCCTCCCCCGCTTCCGTCGGCGTCAAGAGCGTTCGCACGGAAACGAGCAGCGCCGGAATTTCCTCGCGGGCTGAGGGCTCATTCGCCTCGCTGAGTTCATCGAACTTGGCTATGACTTGGGACAACGGACGTAGCCAGGCGAACCAGGCGTCGTTCAACACCAGCTGCAAAAACTCTCCGTTGGATGAGATACGTCCATGCACGCGCTCATAAGCCACACGCTCGTCGCCCAGCAAAGCTTTATGCAGACGAAGCAGCGCGTGAAACACATTGTCCAGAGAGACGTCTCTATTCCTTTGCCTCGGCATGATGATTCCTCGCAAGGACCATTCTCGTTATCCGGTGGGCTCACTGTCGAGCTGATGGGCCTTGCGCCCGCCCCGGGCAAGCGGATGTTCAGGGAGCTGCCCGCCGACCATCAACTTCGCCATATCCGCAGCACGTGCAACAAGCGCCCGTGCTCCGTCGCGCAGCTCCCGACTGTTCTGCACCTCAAGGACATTCCGTTCCATGTCTTCGGCGCTCCAGCCCCGCGAATGCGCGATGAACGGAAACTGCGGGAACTGACAGCCGACTTCGCTGAAAAAAGTCATCAGTTGTCCGGCTACGCCCTGCACATTGTCCTGACCACCCATAATAATGAATGCAGCCACCTTGTTTTTCAGCAAATGCTTATTGGCAATGGTCTCCTGGTTCTGAATACAGTTCATACGCTCGACCATTTTGTAATACAGACTACTGGCGTTGCCCCAACGAATCGGTGTGGCAATCAGGATCACATCGGCCCAATGAACGATCGCCTCATACACGCGATCAAGTTGATCGGTGGAGTCCATCTGGGTAATCGAACAGGGCCAGGTGCAGGCTTGCGCCGATTTGGAGTAATACCCCTCGCAAGCACGAAAACTCAGATCGCGTAATTTGATGCACTGAGTCTCAAGGTGCAGTTCGCTCCTCGCATGCCCTAATGCTGTTTCAAGGAGCGCATCCGATCCGCTGTAACGGGGATGGCCGGCAGTCATCACGGTCGTAGAAATACCCACAACCCGGATCGGTCCTGCCAGGCGGATGATCGGACGAGCTAAGGGATGCGGCTTGTGAGCCTGCTTCGTGCGTTTCGTCGCAGAAGAGAGATCGACATACAGCCGGCCGTTTTCAATCTTGGTCTCGTAGGACGGAACCTGGTCCTGTTCGTACCCTGGTTCTCCTCGGCCTGTCTTGTGATGGAATTTCCAGTAATGCCAGGGACAGACGACATAGTCGCCGTCAAGGGTACCTTCGCCCAACGGCCCACCGACATGATTACACACACCGGATATGGCATTGAACGCTCCGTCCTTGTACGTCAGGGCAATCGGCGTTGTCCCGCATAGGACCTGCTGTAACGGCTTCGTCTTCAGGTCTTCTACATTGCCAACATCCGTCCATTGTGCGTCCGGCATGAGCACTCCTTGGATATGTCGACCCACCGCCAATCGAACTCACCGGTGTCCCGAGAAGACGATTCCGGCTTTTTGGACTTCCTGGTAAGGCAGCAGCCAGACCAACGATTCATCGCTCAGATCCCCGACTTGAATGCGATTACCCCACGGGTCTCGAAAGTCGCAGCGAAAGTCCGGATGGAGCGTCAGTTTGTACTTCTTCGTCAGTTTCCGACGAACTTCCTTGATCTGCTTTGCATCACGGACCATGAGCCCAAAATGCTTCGTGCGGTCCGGCTGTAATTGTTCGACTTCGAAAATCGCCATGAACTGATGCTCGCCCAGCTTGCACCAGGCCGCCCCTTCTCCGCCCTTGAGCATCTTCAGGCCGAACACATCCGAGTAAAACTTCACAGCTTTCTTCGCATCAGTGACTTCGATTACGACATGATTACAGCCATAGACCTGGACCGCCACACTTCACCTCCCGCCGGCCGAGCCTGCTTCCTGCTGGCTACAGGCTTGCTCCATCGCCGCCGCAAGCACCTCCGCCGGCTGCGCGCCTGAGATCCCACGTGCCCGGTTGAGAACAAAATAGGGAACCCCGCGAATGCCGAGTCGATGCCCCGCCGCTTCGTCGGCTTTCACCTCTGCGATTCCCTCAGCACTGCGCAGAAACGATTCGGCGGTGAGACCGGCCAGCGCTGCAAGCCGCACCAGCGTCGGAACCGATCCGATATCGGCGCCCTCTTCGAAATACCCCTTGAACAGCTGATCGACCATCTCGTTCTGACAACCCCGTTGTGCCGCATACCAGATCAACCGGTGAGCCGTGAATGTATTCGGAGTCCGCGCGATCTTCTCGAAGGCAAACGGGATGTGTTCGCTTGCCCCAGCCTCCAGCAATCGCTGCTCCATGTCCTTGAAGATATCCAGGCTCCCAAATTTCGCCTTGAGATAGACCGTTCGCTCCATCCCGCCCACTGGCATCGTGGGATTCAGCTGAAACGGCCTCCATGCCACATGAATGGACACTGGTTTGTTCACTTGCCGCAATGCCCGTTCCAGCCGCCGCTTCCCGACGTAGCACCAGGGACAGATCACGTCCGAGTAAATATCGATGTGGACCGCCTCGCTCTGTTCGCTCATCCTGTCCCAGCCTTACTAACTTCTCTTTCCCGACGAGATACGCTTCACGAGCGACGCAGGTTAGGACAAATGCCCCATCTTGCCTGCTCGATAATCTTCCACGGCTTGTGCAAGTTCCGCTTGCGTATTCATGACGAACGGCCCATAGCGAGCAATCGGTTCATTGATCGGCTCTCCGCCGAGAACGAGCATTGTCGTGTCCGCTTCAGCATGAAGCGCCACTCGCTCACCCTTGCGCCCCAAGAGAGCGATCTCGGCCTCTCCCACCGCCTGTGCCCCGTTGATGACGGCCCGCCCCTGCAATACGAATACGGACATGGTGAATCCATCAGGCAAGGACAATTCCGTCTGATGCCCCGCCTTCAATTGCAAATCATACAGATGGACCGGGCTGAAAGTCCTGGCCGGCCCCTTCCGCCCGTGACTCTCCCCGGCAATGACCCGTAGCCGGCCGGCTCCCCCGGCGAGATCAACGATCGGGATCTCATCGCGGACGAGCGTTTGGTACCGGGGAGGGGACATCTTGACCGACCTCGGCAGATTCACCCATAGCTGCACCCCTTCCAGCGTGCCTCCGTGCTTTGCAAATTCGCTCTCGTGCAACTCTTCATGCACGATTCCGGATGCGGCCGTCATCCACTGCACATCACCCGGACCGATGACGCCTCCGCTTCCGGTTGAGTCACGATGCGCCACACTGCCTTGATACATGATTGTGACAGTTTCAAACCCCCGATGCGGATGCTCACCCACGCCGAGACGCCGATCCGTGGGCGGGAAAAACTCCGGCCCCATATAATCCAGGAGCAAGAATGGTGACAATTGCTCGCCTACGCCAGAGCCCGGAATCATATTACGCACGGGAAATCCATCCCCGACCATATGCTGAGACCCTGCTTGGTAAAGTCCGACCAGTTCCTTTGTCGCTGCCGCTTCGGTCATATTGTGCTTGTTCATCGGCGTCTCCTTCCCTTCGTTCAGCGATGGACCCGCGCGTTCCGCTCAGAACCGCTTTTCTTCGAGGTCGTACACATCGAACCACACATAGACCGGACGATGCGTCGGCACGAACTGGGGAATATACTCTTCCAGGTACTGCTGAGCCTGAAGACTCATATCGCTCAACCGCGTATCACGCATTGCATTATTCCATTTCATCACTTCACCCGCGTCTTTGACCTTGGACGCGTCCGCAATCCATGTCGCGAGTTCTTCGTCGGTCGCTCCCGTCGAAACGACGTCCTTGAACTGTTCGGGCGTGATGCCGGCGAAGGAAAACCACTGGTTCGCAAGCGAACAAGGCCAGTAGCTGTATTCGCCGTTCATGCCCAACAAAAATGCCCGACACTTATCCGCGCAACGAGCCGCAATGACGTAGCCGCCCAGCTTCGCGCGAGGACTCCGCGGGTAGTCTTTTCGTAAATCTTTGGCCAGCGTTCTGACCTTGTCGAGGTCTTCCTTCATGATGATCTCCTTCTGTCTCGCGCACGCTCGCGCGACGTTCATTCGGCCTTCAGAAATTCTTTCAAAGCCTCGGCCAGCGTCACCCGGCCCCGAACGACCGATGCAGGCTGCTCGTAGTGAATCGTGCCGGCCGAGAAGGCAGCATACATCTCTTCGAACAGCCGAGCGGCTTCATCCGAAAAGCCGAAGGCTTTGAATGTCGGAACCACGGCACTCAGAGGCGCATGTTGGGCCGTGACCGTTTTCCCCAAAATGTGACCGAGCGCTGACGCGATCTCCTCAGGACTGTACTCTACCGGACCTGCCATTTCCACGACCTGCTTGCCCCGTCCACCGGCAATCAGGTGTTCCGCCACGATCCTGCCGATATCCTTGGTCGAAATCATGGAAATCTTCACAGACGGCGCGATGAACGTCGGCAGCACACCGTGTTGTTTCACCATGCCGATGCTCGGCATCCAGTTCTCCATGAAATAGCAAGGCCGAAGGATAGTCAGGCGTTTGGCAAGGCAACCAAGTGCCTGTTCTCCATAACTCGCCGCCCGAATCGGACCGGTCCCACCATGCAGATGCCCTCCAACCGAGGACAGAAACACAACATGTTCAACTCCACTCTTCTGGACGGCTTCTGCCACGCGATCCATCCTCTGCCGTTGATCCGCTAACCAAGACTCAGCCCCGTAATTCGGCGGCACTAAGAGATAGACGCCGGCCGCTCCTTCGAACGCTTTTGCTAGAGCTGTGCCATCGTCCAGCGATGCCACGGCGACATCGGCCCCTTTGGCCTTCCATGGCACTCCCTTGTCCGCCGACCGCACCACCACTCGCACAGCCTGTTTCTGATTCAAGAGAGTTTCCGCAACCGCTGACCCCGTATTGCCCGTGGCTCCAACAACAACAAACATTGCCGCTCTCCTTCCGATGGAGGTTTCTTCCCTTGTGCCCCGCGAGCGTGCATCGCAAACCTGGGGGACGCCGCCGACAGTTGTCACCCGCATCATGAAGCATGACATGGGTACGCGGCTGACCTGTATAATAATACTAGATAGAACTAAGTCAAGTGGAGAAATCGCACCGGTCCATGGAATCCGGATGTCTCTCCGGATCTGCGGTCCGATATCGCGTCGATAGTGCGATGGTAGGGTTATCTGCCTTGGACCAAACCAGCTGGCGGCATCTCAACTCTCCGCCGACTCATTCCCAGCCACTGACTTCGTAACCTCTCTCCTTCAAACATTTTGCGACAGCGTCGGCATACGGCGGGTCCGGGACCAGCGGCTTGAATGTTCCTCCGAGCAGACCAATGATCAGGCCAATGCTGGCGCCGGCGGCTGCTCCAATCGTCACGCCGGGCAGACCTCCGACCATACCGGCCGAGGCCCCCACAGCCCCGCCGAGCGTGACACCGAGCACAGCACCCGTTGCGGCATTTCCACTTTGACGCACTCCGGAGCGCAACCCGGCGCCCTCCACCTTCATGCGGCAAATATCGATCTCCAGTTGAGCCTTCTCTTTCCCATAAAATTGCAGTTGCTTGTTTGAACGCAACTGGGGTTCCGGCCCTACACAAGCCGTGCACCATGACAGCAGAATAAGAACGGCCACCGTTCTGCGACAGGTCGTCACAGGTTCCCTCTCTGATTATTCGCCAAGAGGACTCTCTTGGGACTGATATTGTCTCACACACCATTTTGTACCCTATTTGCTCGCGCTCCGCCCTCTTTTTCACTTTCTCGCACCACGGACGCAGACCACACTCCCGCGCACATTGTCCGGGCACAGGCCTTCCCACCACTCCTCACTACTCCGGTTGGGTACCGAGGTTGTTTCCCCTGCGCACATCCAACGAGGGGCACCCATCTCACCCACCCACCCCGCGGATACCAGGCCTCCGCTCTCCCGGTGGCCGCGCGTTGAGTAAGCACTACACTCTATGTATCTCTCCGACTTCTAACCTCTTTCACTCTTTACTACAGACCGGATGGGTAGGTACTCCATTGCGCGCATTGGCCGAGCACATTCTGATCGTGCGCGGACAGCGAGCACGAGTACCCACCCA
>LVWT01000003.1 GCA_002083405.1 Nitrospira sp. SG-bin2
AACCACACCCCCAGGCAGAAGGAGATGAGGATGGTTTACCGACCGATACACAAACAGGAGTGCTCATGCCGCAAGTGTCGGAGGTGGGGATGAAACTGGACCGCAGCAAATCGTGGTGGCTGGCGAAGATTCAGCTACTTGAACCTGCCGAGCCGGAAATGGACGTGCGCGACATGCTGAGGCAGTGCAAGACGCTCACGCCATCGCTGATGACCGGAGAGCAAGCAATCGAGCGGCTCAAGGAAATCAATGTTCATGTCTACCGCTGTTTGAATGACCTTGGCGTCCGGTTCCCGGCTGAGAATCAATAGCCACCCCTAACCAATCCCCCAGGTCCGTGTGAGGAAGAAGATGGACGCTAACGAGCTAAGTGTTGTTCGGGGCCTCATCAATGAGGCAGGGCGGTGGCACCGGGAAAGCATTGCCGCGCATGAGAGGGGCGATGACGTTGGGTTCAATCATGCACAGGAAATGTTCCTGCGGTTTGGCGAGCGGATCAACGAGATGCTCGGAATGACGCCGCCGAACTGGGATGAGGTTGTCAGGCTATCCGAAGAACTGTCCTCAGCCACCCCCAAGTCCCTATAGGAGAGGGCGGGATGCTGGTCACCAATTCAGGTCCCCACGTCTTTAAGCTTCGGGAGCGCATTTCCGAGCTGGAGGACGAGGTTGCCGAGTTAAAGCAGATCCTGGCCGCGTCAGATGGCGACTACCGGCACCGCTCCCTTGGGCTCACCAAGACCCAAGCCAAGCTGTACGGGGCTCTGTTGCGCCGCAAATCCATGACCACGGAGCAACTGATGGCGGTGATCTATCCCGACTCAGACGAGAGGTCAGAACGCTCGACCAAGAACGTCAACGTCCAGCTTCATTTCATGCGGAAGAAGGGCATCCCGATTGAGTCAGTATGGGGCGAGGGGTATCGGCTAGGAAGGGCAGCGGAATAGATGGCCCGTCCTAAGAAGCCCCCGTTACCTCCCGGCATCACCAGGCGCATCAGGGAGCTTCACAGGGCAAAGAACACCCCAAAGCAGATTTCCCAATTCCTGTGCAATGACGGTATCCGGATAACGGAGTTCGCCGTCTCGATCTGGCTGAAGACCAACGTCATAGGGATGGGGAAGGACCCGAGTTGGAAACCCGTAGGTGAATGGCCTCATAATATGCCCAGATTTGAAGACGATCCGGCCGCGGTTAAATCAGACGGCCGGATAATCGTGCGCCCGGTCTATGCGAGCGGTGGTGGATATGCCGGGTGTAGCTCACTGGCAGGCACCTACCGCGTGAAGCGATAAAATATCAAAAGAAATCAAACAATGGCCCGTGGCGGTAAGAGAGAAGGGGCGGGACGCCCGCCCGGTGCTGTGAACAAGGCAACGGCAGAGTTCAAGGACATTGCCGGTGAGTATACCGAGGAGTGCCTGGGCATTCTCATGGAAGTGGCGCGGGGATCTTCGAGCGATGCTGCCAGGGTGGCTGCGGTCAATGGCGTTCTTGATCGCGCCCTTGGAAAGCCCAAGCAAGCCGTTGATGCAAACGTTACCGGCTCACTGACCGTCAACATTATCCGCTTCTCGGATGCCAACGATAAACCTGCCGTATAACTGGCAGCCCAGGCCGTACCAGCGGAAGCTCTGGAACTACCTGGAGGGTGGCGGCAAGCGAGCCGTGGCGGTTTGGCATCGCCGCGCCGGCAAGGATGATGTTTGCCTGCATTGGGCGGCGACGGCCGCGTTTGATCGGGTCGGGTCCTACTGGCACATGCTCCCGGAGGCCACCCAGGCACGCAAGGCTATCTGGGATGCCGTGAATCCTCACACCGGCCGGCGACGTATTGACGAGGCTTTCCCTGGTCCATTGCGCGACGTGACGCGGGAAGTGGACATGTTCATCCGCTTCAAGAACGGCTCGACGTGGCAGGTGGTTGGCAGCGACAATTTCAACAGCCTTGTCGGGTCGCCTCCGATCGGTCTGGTGTTCTCTGAGTATGCTCTAGCCAATCCGGAGGCATGGGACTATCTCAGGCCAATCTTGGCTGAGAATGGCGGGTGGTCGCTATTCATCTACACACCGCGCGGACGGAACCACGGCAAGGTGCTATACGACGTTGCCGAGTCAGAGCCGGCATGGTTTGCCGAGCGGTTGCGGGCGGCAGAGACTGGAGTATTCACTCCGGAGAGTCTGGACGAAGAACGGCGCCAGCTCGTCAGCCAATATGGGGAAGACGTTGGCTTGGCGAAGTTCCGGCAGGAATACGAGTGCAGCTTTGAGGGCGCCATTCTGGGGGCATACTACGCCCGAGAAATGGCGGCGGCCGAGCTGGACAAGCGGATAGCCAGCGTGCCATGGGAGCCGTCTATCCCCGTTATAACGGCATGGGACCTGGGCATTGATGACGAAACCTCGATTTGGTTTGCTCAGCTTGTTGGCAAAGAGGTTCACCTGATTGACCACATCCACGGTTCCGGCCATGGGATGCCGCACTACGCCAATCTGGTGAAGCAGAAGCCGTATGCCTATTCCGAACACCTCTTGCCCCATGATGCTGAGCCGAGGGAGCGGGGGTCCGGCAAGAGCATAGACGAGGTGCTTAGGTCGCTAGAACTGAAGACCAGGATTATTCCGCGCATGGATGTGATGGACGGCATAAACGCCGCTCGCAATCTGCTCCCAAAGTGCTGGTTTGACGCCAAGAAATGCGCCTATGGGATTGAGTCGCTTCAGCAGTATCGGACGGAATACGATGACGACAAGAAAACGTTCAAGACGACGCCATATCACGATTGGACGTCCCATGCCGCCGATGCCTTCCGGTATCTGGCGTTGGGCTTGAAACCCCTCCAGCCCAAGCCCGTCAAGAAGCCAAACGTCAAGTGGGTGGTGTGATGATTAAGGCTACCTGCGGCCATGAGGTCGCGAAGGTCGAGGATCTGGTGGATATCCGATATGGCGGCGAGGATTGTGACGCCGTGGAGGGTATCCATCGGTGCGTGTTCTACGCCACGTACTGCCCCGCCTGTGCTGAGGCGGCCAAAGCATGGCCAGAATACATTGCCAACGATGAAGACGAGGACCGCTGGCTTGACGGACAGCGGGCGGTGTGATGGAAGACTTCAAAGCCTACTACGCCAAGTTTGAGGAATATCGGCAATATGCCGAGAAGAACGGCTCTCCATTCGCCTGGGCTGAGTTCCTGGTCGTGATTGACCCGAGCATGCACGGCTGTGCTGATCTGATCGGGTTTCAGAACAAGGCGCTGGCAGCCCTGCTGCGGCGTTAGAAACCCCGCCTAGCTCTTCGGCATAATCCTCCCACCCAAGGAGGAACCATGTCCGCAATCTTGAATCGGTTCGAAGAGATGCAGCGCCAGATTGACGAACTGGCGAAGCGTCTGGCCGTTCTTGAGCGCCCGCCGGAGAAGCCAGTTGCTGACGGAACGCCAACTAAGCGCAATCCTCGATAACGAGCAGCGCGCGGCCCTCGGGTTTCTCTCCGGGGAACTCTCCAAGGACCGCGAGAAGGCGCTGGATTACTACTATGGCCGCCCCTTCGGCACTGAACAGCCGGGGCGGTCTCAGGTCGTTCTCAGGGACACCCAGGACACGATCGAGTGGATTCTCCCGGCCCTGCTCAAGATTTTCACCTCGGGCGACGACACCGTTGCCTATGAGCCCCGAGGCCCGGAAGACGAAGCCTTTGCCAAGCAGGCTACGGAATACTGCAATTACGTATTCACCCAGGATAACCCCGGGTTCATGTTGCTGTACGACTTCTTCAAGGACGCCCTTCTGCAGAAGAACGGCGTCCTGAAGGTCTATTGGGACAGCGAGGCCATCCAGGAAACCAGGTCCGTCGATGATATGGACGATGAGACCTACACCCTGCTGGCGGCCGATCCTGACATTGAGATCATCGAGCACACCGAGAACAGCGAAGCGGGTCCCGGTTCCTCCCCGCCGCTGGCGGCCGGGGGAGTTGCGGGAATGGCGCCTAGCGCTACGCCCGCGCCCCCGGTCGTTACCCACGACGTGAAGTATGTCAAGCGCCAGGGCAAGGTCTGTATCGAGGCCGTTCCTCCCGAGGAGTTCCTGATCTCTCGCCGGGCCAAGTCTGACCTGTCCAAAGCGCCCTATGTGGCCCACCGGACTCGCAAAACCCTGTCCGACCTCATCACGTCCGGCTTTGACCCGGATCAGGTCAAGACCCTGCCCAGCGATGAATCCTCCACGCTGAACGAAGAGGCCGAGACCCGCCGGAAGACCGACGACGAAGGCGGTCCCGATACCGCCAACCGAGAAGGCGTGATGCGGGAGGTGTGGGTAACTGAGCATTACATCCTCGTGGACTATGACGAGGACGGGATTGCGGAGCGCCGGAAGGTCACGACCGCGGGAACCAACACGATCATCCTGCGCAAGAAGGACGGGGAAGACGACAAGGGCAGGGCTCAGTACAAACCCGACATCGTGGAGTGGGAAGGGCCGCTGCCGTTCGCCTCAGTCACTCCGATTCCCGTCCCGCATCGGTTCTATGGCCAGTCGATATTTGACCAGGTTCAGGACCTCCAGCTTATCCGCTCCACCCTGCTTAGGCAGATGCTGGATAACCTCTATCTCACCAACAACCCGAGGCACTTCGGCGACAAAGGACGAATCAATCAGGACGACTACAACTCGCCGGAACCTGGCGGTTTGGTTGGCACCGATGGCGACCCGAACGGGATCGTTAAGGAGTTCAACATCCCGTTCACGGCGGGGGCTTCCTTGCCAGTCATGGAATACCTGGAGTCGGTTCGAGAGAACCGAACGGGTGTCACCCGTTACAACCAGGGTATTGACGCCAACTCCCTGAACAAGACCGCCACCGGCATCTCCCAGATCATGAATGCCGCACAACAGCGCATCGAGCTGATCGCTCGTGTGTTCGCAGAAACCGGCGTCAAGGACATCTTCAAGATCATCCTCTTCTGCTCCACCAAGTATCAGAGCAAGGAGAGGATCATCCGCCTTCGGGGCGATTGGGTGCCGATGGACCCCCGTCAGTGGGAATCCAACTATGACGTTCGGGTGAACGTTGGTCTGGGCACCGGCAACAAGGACCAGATGCTCATGCACCTGCAGAGCATCCTTGGCATCCAGGCCCAAGCCCTGCAAATCCAGGGCGGGATGACCGGTCCGTTGGTCACGGCCGACAACATCTACAACACCTGCTCCAAGCTGGTGGAGAACTCTGGCCTCAAGCACGTCGAGTTGTATTTCACCGACCCGAAGAACGCGCCGCCGCAGCCTCCCAAGCCTGATCCTGAAATGGCGAAGGTCCAGCAGCAGGGCGAGATCGAGAAGGCCAAGCTCCAACTGCAAGCCCAGAGCGACCAAGCCAAGCTGGCGCTGGAGGCGAAGAAGACCGAACAGGAGATGCAGCTCAAGCTGGCCGAAGCCGCCGCGACAATCCAGATGAAGCGCGAAGAGCACGCGATGAATGCGCAGTTGACGCAGCAGAAGGCCGCGACCGACCAGCAGCTTGCCCGCGACAAGATGGAGGGCGACCAGGAAGTGAAGCGCATGGCGGCGGAGAACAAGGCGCAGGTGGTCGTTGGCGCGGACGGCAGGGCCGCGAAGATCAGCGACACCACGGGGCAGTTGGCCGAAATGTTCGCCTCGTTCGTACAGCGCCAGGCGGAGCGCGATGCGAAGCAGGATGAGCAGTTCCAGATACTCGCCAAGATGCTGACCGCCGAGACGCAGATCGTCCGCGGCGCCGACGGTCGGGCGACGGGCACTAGGCGGGTGATGCAATGACCCTGTGTGAGCACGTCGAGAAGATTTTCCGCGCCCTTTACCGGGCATTCCGGCCCCAAGCATTCAACGGAGACGCATTCCAATGAGGGTTACGCACGCATTTCAATCGGTCAAGGCTGACAGCGGGGATTCGTCCCTGATCCAGCCCAGCAACTGGAACGCTGACCATGTGATCGAAGGGGGCGCTCTGCCGTTGCAACTGCCGATCCAGGATGGCGCAAGGGTTGGGCAATTGCTGGAGGCAGTCAGTGCGGACCTGATCGGCGCAGATACATGGAACGGTCAGTTGGTGGCAGTTCCGTTCGTGGCGGCAGAGGCAAAAACATGGACGAGGGTTTCGATTTATAACGAAACACCAGAAGCGGCCGTTAATTTTCGGCTCGGCATCTATGCGTCAGGCGCAGATGGACTGCCTGACGCCCTACTGGTTGATGCTGGCGAGCACGAGTTTGATGGGGCTTCCGAGTACATCGATTTGACAATTTCTCAAGCGCTTTCTGCCGACGCTGTTTATTGGCTGGGATATATTTCTGAGGACGCCAGCACGGCCGTCGTTAGCGGGTGTGGTGATACCGAGGCCAGCGTCAATCCGATTGGCGGGTTCTTTTTTGCCAACGCGGATGCCGGTCGTGCCACCGGGGTTGCAAAAGCGCAGGCATATGGCGCGCTTCCAGCATCCTTCGGGGCAATAGATGAATACCTATTTTCCTCGCCCTCCATCTGGCTCCGCACGGGCGTCTGATGGCAGGTAGCCCAGCAGCATTTCTCCCTGCCGCCTTCGAGACGACTGCATTCCAGACCGGCGCGGGGGCGGTCGTTGTCGCGGCCACATTGACGCCGGGCGGCATTGGCAAGGCCGAGCGGAAGAAACGCAGGGTCATGCTCCCGGATGGACGGGTCGTGACCCCGAGGGATGATACCGACCTCCGCCGCATCGTTGCCGACATTATCGACAACCCGATGGTTGTCCCGGGTATTGAGATCCCCAAGAAGCTTGCCAAGGCCAAGCGGAAGGTGGCTGCCAAGCCTGCGGAGAAGCCTGCCTTCGCGCCCATCCCGGCCGAGTTCTGGGCTCGGTTGGAAACCCAGCAAAGCGATTTCCTAAAATACACCGAAGTCCTCCAGGCGTGGGAAGCCTATTGGCGCGCCAGGCAGGAGGATGAGGACGACATAGAGCTTTTGTTGGTCGCTTGACGGAACAGGAAGTTACGAAGCGCGCCGAGGAATCGGGCCGGATCATCAACTCGCCGGCCTATCAGCAGGCTTGGACTGAAGTCGAGAAAGACATCGTGCGCCAATGGATGCAGGCCCGCACCCCGGAGGACCGGGAGGATTGCTGGCACAAGGTCCAAGCACTGAAGGCGCTGCATCGCGAATTGAACGGATTCCTGGAGCAGGGCAAGTCCCTGGAACGGAAGAAGCAGAGACGGAATGGAAACGCAAACTGGAGCCCAGCCTAGCGCCCCTGTAAGCAATTCGGGCGGCCTGACAATGCACGACGCGGGGCAGGCCATCTCTGGCCTGTTGCAGAAGGAGCGTGGAGGCCCGAGGGACGATGCTGGGCGCTTTGCATCCGCCAAGCCCACAGAAGAACAGCCTGCCCCGCCCGTAGAGGCGACGGAGCGGCCCGTAGAGACCCAGGAGTCTCCGGACGACAATCTAGAGTTTGACGACGGCCAATCGACTGGCGCTGACAACAATCAGCCCGACATCGATATGCCCAAGTCGTGGTCGAGCAGCGACCGTGATGAGTGGAGCAAGCTGACACCAGAGGCGAAGGCAATTGTCCAACGCCGGGAACAGCAGCGCGAAGCCGGCATGTCCAAGCTCGCAAGTCAGCTCAAGGCCAAGGAGACGGAAGTCGCCAAGGTTCTTGAGCAGATCGAAACCGAACGGAAGCAACTTGCCTCGCAGGCGGGACGCTATGCGTCCGAAGCCGTGCGTAAGTTCCAATCCGAGTTCGGGGACGTGAAAGATCCAGGTCAGCTCGCCGCGACCGATCCCGCAAGGTTCCTCCGCTACCAGGCCGCACAAATGGCCGTGGGGCAGGCCGTGCAGGAAGCCCAGCAATACGAGCAACAGCAAGCCGAGGAATTTTCCAAGGCCATGCTGGAGTTCCGTAAGACGGAAAACGAGAAGGTAGCCGAACGACTGAAGCTCGATACCCCGGAGAAGCGCCAGGCATTCGAGACAAGGATCATCAAGGCTGCTGAATCAGATGGTATCCCGATCTCCAGGCTTCAACAGTACACCGCCGAGGAATTGGCGATTTACGACGATGCCCTGAAGTACCGGGCGGCCATTGCCAAGCGAGCTGAGAAGGAGAAAGCGGTCAAGCAGCCTCCCAAGGTTGTCAGGCCCGGTTCACCGTCCGCGAGTCCGGCCAAGGAACAGCAGGAAGCCTCCGTGATGAAAAACCTGCGGCAGACCGGCACGATCGACGCAGCCGCTGCCGCCTTCAAGCTACGGCTAGGAGGCCGTTAAACCATGACTGTCCCGGCAGGAACCTATCAGCGGTTCCAGCAGATCGGTGTCCGCGAAGACCTCAGCGACATCATCTTTAACATCGACCCGGTGGAGACCCCCGTGGTTTCCACCATGACCAAGGTGAAGGCGACCAACACCCTGCATGAGTGGCAGACCGACGTGCTTGACGCTGCGGCGGCCAACACGAAGGTGGAAGGTGACGACGCCACTGTGAACACCGCGACCCCGACTGTCCGCCTCCAGGACTATGCCCAGATCATGACCAAGGTGGTCTCGATCTCGGGCACCGCCCAGGCGGTGGATACGGCGGGTCGTGACGACGAAGAGTCCTACCAGCTTGCCAAGCGCGGCAAGGAACTGAAGCGCGACCTGGAATTTGCAATCGTGCGCAACCAGGCGTCTTCGGCCGGTTCGGCTTCCGTCGCCCGCACCATGGCCGGCATGGAGGGGTGGATCTTCACCAACCGCTCCTCGGTCGGCACCGGCACTGCCCAGACGACCCCGGGTTACACCGCGGGCAACGTTGCGAGCCCGACTGACTCGACGGCCGCGGGTTCGGTGTCGGAGACCATCTTCAAGGCCCTGATTCAGCAGGCGTGGTCAGCGGGTGGCAACCCCCGTTCGATCTACGTCAACGGCACGGGCAAGCAGAAGATTTCGGGCTTCACGGGTATCGCCACGCAGTACCGCGACAATCGTGGTACGGGCCAGGCGACCATCCTTGGCGCCGCTGACGTGTATGTGTCGGACTTCGGGGTGCACAACATCATCCCGTGCCGCCAGATGCGCACCAGCGTCATCCTGGGCTTGGACATGGACTATTGGAAGCTCGCCACGCTTCGCAACATGGAGCGCACCGCTCTGGCGAAGACCGGCGACTCCGACAAGACTATGCTTGTCTGGGAAGGCACCCTTGAGGCTTGCAACGAGAAGGCCAGCTTCAAGATCTCGGACATCAACTTCGCTCTGTAACAACTGGAGGGCGGGGGCTTCGGCTCCCGCCTCTTTCTCATGGAACCGAAACCCTGCCCATTCTGCGGCTCTGAGCCTGTCATTCATCACAAGAAGAACGCCCAGCGCATCATCGGCGCAACCACGAATGCCGGCGAGTACTTCAAGGTCGAATGCGTCTCCGACAAATGCTCAATGCGTGAAGTCCGCACTCATGCCTGCGGGTCCAGGGAGGCGGCTATCGAGGTGTGGAATGGCTGAGGAGCCGCAGTATCCAGTCTTTAAGTTTCACGCCAAGGGTAGCACGCAAATTCGGATGGTTCTGGCGCCGGACAAACTCTACATGCAGACCACGCTTGGTGACTGGGAGCTTCCCCGCGATCTGGTCAACGACTTTCGCAATTGGCTGAACGAGCATTGCAAATGACCGAGCGCCTTCTCTCCTTCGACCCGATCACCGGAACCAAGACCTGGCACAGCTACGACCCGCTGACCAAGGAAACCCATATCCGCAACGAGTTCGATCGGCAGATGATTGTCGATCAGATCGACCACAATAAGCGCATCCACGACAAGCCGCAGGGCAGGGAGTGGAAGCACGCCGCCCGCATTCCCTTACAGATCGTTCATCACATCCTGATGACTGAAGGGGTGGATATCCTCTCCGAAGAGGGATGGCCCCGCATGAGAAAGCTGTTGAACGATCCTGAGTATCTGCATCTCCGCATCTGGCCGGGGCGCGTTTGAACCACTTCAAGGAGGCAATGGGCCTGCTGAAGTCCGGGCAACTGGACGAAGCCCAATCGTCTATCTGCAAGGCCCTTGAGGACGAGCCGGATAACGTCAACTACCTCTTGTTGGCTGGGAACATCAACACCGCCGCCAACCGCTTCGGCTTCGCCTCCACCATCTATCACCGCATCCTCCAGCTTAACCCCGAATACGCCGCCGGCTGGAACAACCTCGGGCATTGCTATCACGCTTTGCAGAGGTTCGACGAAGCCGCTCAGTGCTTCGCAAAGTCCCTTCACTACCAGGGCGACCACTTCGACCCCTATAACAACATGCTGCTCATCAACGTCGTGATGGGCAACCCCGACAAGGCATTGGAAATCTATCCAATCGCGAAGTGGCTGGCGGACGATGACGGGAAGATGAAGGACCTCAAGTCCAACATCGCCCTTGCCCTGCTCAAGAAGAGAATGTGGAAGCCCGGCTGGGAGGCTTTCGACTCCATGCTGTCGAAGGTCAAGCAGCGGAAGGAATTGTTCTATGGGGATGCGCCGTATTGGGATGGGCGAGGGGGTCAGTGCGTCGTTGCCTATGGAGAGCAGGGAATAGGCGACGAGATCATGGGCGCCTCCATGATCCCTGATCTCTCCGAAGACTGCTCAGTGATTATCGACTGCGACAATAGGCTAGAGGGACTATTCAAGCGTTCATTCCCGGACTGCACCGTATACGGGACGCGCTTTCAAAAGACTGAGAAGGAATGGCTGGCAAATCATCGCGTGGATGCACGGGTTGCCGTATTAAGCCTTGGTCGCTGGTACCGGCAAAGAGACGAGGATTTCCCCCGGGAGCCGTATCTAAAAGCCTGTCCCGTGCGCCGCGACATGTACCGCCACCTGCTGAGTCAGTATCCCGGCAGGAAGATGGGGTTGGCCTGGACGGGCGGGCTGAAGAATACCAACAAGGCCGACCGCTCACTTACCCTTGAACAGCTTCAACCCCTGCTGAGCATCCCCGGCATTACGTGGGTGAACCTCGAATATAAAGGCGGAGACCCCGGACATGGGATCAAACACTTCCCCTGGATCACGCAGACCAACGATTACGACGATACTGCGGCATTGGTGGCTGAACTCGACGGCGTTGTCTCTGTCACTACCGCCGTTGCTCTTTTGGCCGGAGCTATTGGCCAGCAGTGCCACGTTCTGGTCCCGGAACACCCAACTTGGCACTGGCTCGAATCCGGTGAAATGCCCTGGTTCCCGCTGAAGCTCCACCGCCGCGTTGGAAACGACTGGACGAGCCTCATAGACTCGCTGGCAGAGGAACTAAGAGGAACCACATGAGAGAGACAGCAGGCTTCTACGGCCTTCGCAACGCCATCCTTAACCAACGCAACACGGTTTACGACCTGCGGGCAGACCTCAAGAGCCAAGAGAACCGGCTTGCGGGCTTGATTGAGGATGTCAAGAGCTGCAAGGCGGCCGTTGCCGAGCAAGAGCAATACCTCGAAGAAATGAAAGCCGACTTCCTGCGATGGACAGGAATTCCGTGGAAGTCGCCCGAGGAAGAAGATGGCAATTGACGACTTCACCTTCCAAGCCATCTGGGAAGCCAAGGTCCCCAATGGGGAGATCCTGTGCCTTGGGTATCCGGACATCCTTGTCCACGCTGAAATCACCGGAGTAGGAGAGCACCCAGATGCGGATCGAATCCGAGGCTGGCATGGATGGAACGGGCGCGTTTACGAAGCTTCAGAAGTCTTTTCCAAGATGGGTCTACGCGCCACTTACCTCGATATCGTACGGTCCCGAGGGCCAGAAAGTATCCATGACCTCAACGAGCCACTGGCAGCTGATCTTGCCGGACGATTCGATATCGTATTGGATCCCGGCACCACGGAGCACTGCTTCAATGTCGGACAAGCGTTTCGCAATGTCAGAGACGCCGCCAAGCCTGGGGGAATAATCATCCACGAGAACCCCTTGTCCATGGTCAATCATGGGTTCTGGAACATCAACCCGGGGACCTATCACGACTTCTATGACCAGGACACGGTTCATCTCTGCGCCGAGGTTTACGGCGAGGTGAACAAGAAGAAGATTGAGACCATCCGGAAGCCCTATGCCCGCTTCACCCCAAGGGACAACGCATCAATCCTGGTGGTGGTGGAGAAGGGTGCCGGACCGACCATTTGGCCCCAACAGCGAAAATATCGTCACAACCCCCAACTACTGGCACCAGCAGCATGATCGATTTTTGCTTTGTTTTCGCCGATATCGGGGACATGTGGCACCGCACTGCCTGCACCGAGATGCTTCGCTCCCTCAAGACGGTCTTCCCCGGGGCCAATGTCGTACAGCTTTGCGACCAAGAGGCCAAACTCCATCCCTGGGCCGATGGTGAATGGCGGGCCAACATGAAGGCCACGAAAGAGAACTACCCCGACTTCCACTCGTTCATCATTACGGACTATGCCTGCAACGCCACCAACCCAGTGGTTGTATCGGAGATCGATGGTATCTGGATTCCCGCCGACTACTCCGGCCCGATCCCGGGTGGAACGAAGGTCCGGCATTTCCAGCATGGCGCCTATGTTTCCTTCCGGGAATGTCCGGACAAGATGATTCAATTCGCCCGGGCCGTAGACGAGGGCAAGCCGTTCAAGGAGATGCTGCCCAAGACGGTCACGCTTGACATCCCCCGGGAAGTGAATGCCGGCGACCCCGCCTTTGGCGCGTTGGAAATCGTCCCTCTAACCTAGCCATAATGCACCCCAGGAACCGCAAGCCTTTCGAGGCCGGTTCCGCATGGCTATTTCGACCCGCGCAGAGTTAAGAGCCGCAATCAAGAACTGGAGCAAGCGGACTGAGTTGTCCGACACTACGCTTGACGAGCTTATTGCCCTTGCTCATTCCGAGATCATGGGCCGGGTTCGCATCCGGGCGATGGAAACCCGGGACCAGGCATTCACCATCTCCAGCGAACTGACGGCCCTTCCCACGGGCTTCCGCGAGTTCCGCTCCGTTCAGAGGACGGCCCCCACGTCGGGGCCGATGGAGCTTTATACACCCTCAGTCGCAGCGAAGACCTACGATCGATCCGACTCCGATACCCCTCTGTTCTACATGATCGAGGGCGGGCAGATCAGAACGGTTCCTGGCGGGGGAGCTACCCTTGAAATCGTCTATTACGCCGATCTGGACGACTTCTCCGCTGACGGCGAGACCAACTGGATACTGACCAACTACCCGGGGATATACCTCTTCGGCTCTCTCAAGAACCTCGCTCCATACATCGGCCATGACGAGCGAGTCCCTGTCTGGGAGAAGGAGTTTGAGCGCCTTCTGACCGTGATGCAGGTTGAGGACCGCAAGGCTTCCTGGTCCGGCGCGCCCAACATGCCACGGGTCAAGTCGGCGCCATGATTCCGTTTGGTGAATGGCTCCCGGATCAAGCCTCGATCGGCAATCAAGGTGCCAACGAGGCGAAGAACGTCATTCCAAGGACGCCCCGCTCCTATGGCCCTTGCTATGCCATCCAGGAAATCGGCAATGCGTTGACCGCCTACTGTCAGGGTGCCGGATCGTTCCGCGGTATCGGTGGTACGCTGTTCGTCACGGCAGGGGATGCAAACAAGCTCTATTCATTCTCAGCCAACACTTGGTCGGACATCTCGCGCCTTGCCGGGGGTGCCTATGCCGTCTCAACGGATGATCAGTGGTCCTTTGCGCCGTTTGGAGACAACATCGTCGCGGTCAACGGCACCGACGTCCCGCAGGTCTTCCAGATCGGCTCCAGCTCCAACTACGCGGCGCTCTCCGGGTCCCCTCCGGTCGCGAGGTTCGCCATCACCGTCAAGGATTTCCTTGTGCTTGGCAGGATTACGTCAGCACAGAACAAGGTCCGCTGGTCGGCAATCAACGACATCACATCTTGGACAATCGGCACTAATCAAGCGGATGATCAGGATCTTCCGGCCGGCGGAAAAGTCATGGGCGGAATCGGGGGCGAGTTTGGAACCTGGTTCTGCGAGAACTCCATCTATCGTCAGCAGTATGTTGGTGGTTCTCTCATCTTCACCTTCGACCGCATCTCCGAGGACAGGGGATGTTGCGCCGAAAACTCCCTCGCGGCTTTCGAGCAAACCTCGTTCGGGTTGGATTGGGATGGGTTCTTTGCCCTTCAGGGGGGTAGAGAGTTCACGCCCATAGGAGATCAGAAGGTTGATCGGTGGTTCTGGAACAGGGTGAACCAGTCGTATCTCAATCGTGTGCATGGGTCGGTTGATCCGATCAACCGGCTCTATGTCGTGGCATTTCCCTCCACGGCCTCCACGACGGGAACGCCGGATACGATCATGTGGTACAACTGGTCTATCGGGCGGTGGTCGTACTCAGAGCAGGCTGTAGATGTTCTATTTCAAGCCCTGACCAACACCTCCTATCACACCGACAACGTTGATACTCTTCTCGGCAATACCGATGCCACAAGCGTGCCGGCCGACTCCTCTCTGTTCATCGGTGAGGGCAACGCGAAGTTTGGTGCGTTCTCCACTGGGAAGAAGCTGGCGACCTTCGAGGGTGCCGCACTAGAGGGGATTATCGGGACCACCGAAGCTCCGTTGGTTGAAGACCGCCGCTCTCTGGTAAGCGAAATCTGGCCTATCGGGGATGGCGGGACGCTCTCCGTTTCCGTTGGTTACAGGAACCTCCCCAACGAGGGCATTACCTGGACGGATTACGTTTCCCAGAATGCCACCGGCTTCTGTCCATTTGGCATTGATGCAAGGTTCCTCCAGGCAAGGGTGAAAATCGCCGCTGGGGGAACGTGGACGCATCAGCAGGGCATTCGCCCGAAGACCCATCGGACGGGGATGTACTGATGGCAAACCGCATCGGGCCTTTCTCTTACACTATGGGATGGGGAAATGACGCAATCAACCTGCTCAACAAGGTTATTGAATACATCAACAAGGATGCGTCCGAGACAGACGTTGCTCTCTTGGAGCTGGCGACAACAGGTGAGGCCACTACGGGGACAGATACCACCCGCGCGGTAACGCCAGCCGGACTCAAGGCGGCTATTGATGCGGCCATCGCCGCTATTCCGTCTGTTGCATCTGTGCAGACGGGTACGGTGTTCGACTACGTAGGGTCGTCTGCTCCCTCCGGTTATGTGTTCCTGGACGGTAAGACCATCGGGAACGCGAGCAGCGGTGCTACCAGTCGCGCCAATGCGGACACATCCAATCTCTTCACCTTGCTGTGGAACAGCATGGCGGATGCGCAAGCGCCGGTTTCGACGGGGCGCGGTGCCAGTGCAGCGGCAGACTTCGCGGCAAACAAGACAATCACTCTGCCTGACGCTCGTGGTCGGGTCATCGCCGGCCAGGATGACATGGGCGGAACATCGGCTAACCGCTTGGTGGGCACGCTAACCGGAAGCTTGGACGGCGACATTCTGGGCAACTCGGGTGGTGAGGAGGGCCACAAACTCACCGTGGCCGAGCTTGCCGCGCACACGCACACCTACAACGACCGTTCATTCGCGCTGCGCACATCCACGGGCGTGAACACCGCCGTAACAGCGGTGAACACTAACACCGGCAGCACGGGCGGCGACCAGCAGCACAACAACGTCCAGCCCACCCTCGTATTGAACAAGATTATTAAACTATAGCCTAGGTTAGAAACCGCCCCGTCCTTAACTCCATAATGCGCCCGAGGAACCAACCCCTTTGGGGAACGGTTTCGCATGCCATCAGGAACAAGGCCGGACAAAGAAGTAGCCGACGCTCGCAGGGGTGGAGGGTACACCGATCGCGGCGGGATGCACAAGGGAAGCACCGGCTACAAGGGCGGCGGCCCGTCCATGGACTCCCGCGCCCGAAACCCGCGGTACAGTGCCAGCCCGATAGCCTCTGGTCCCCTGACAGCCTACAACGCCTTTGAGGCGCTTCGCTCGATCCCGACTAGCCCGTTTGGGGCCGCCAACCTCATCGGTGGTGCGCTCGGCATTCCTGGCCTTGGTCCGCAGTACCAAGGCGTCACTCCCCGGTCAGCCACAGGATACTCCTACGACGGCCCTGATCGCGGTTGGATGATGGGCTCTCGGCAGGGGGGCGGACATCCTGGACTTTTGGGCCTGGGCATGAATCAGCCCCGTCCCAAACCTCCCGCGCCGCAGCAGCCAGGCTTGGGGATGGCCAGCGCCGGAGCGATGAACTTCGGCTACCAGCCTTTCAACGGGATGCAGGGCAGTCAGTGGACGCGGCCCGGGTATCAGTTCGTTGGCCCCGGCTTTCCGCAAATTCCGAATCTGACTGCGCCATCTCCGAACTTCCCCGGCAAGCCTCTTGGCCCCGGTCTTCCGAGAATGCCGCGTTCAACGGGTTTCATATGATCTGGCTCGTTCCCACCGACCGGATTGTGGAGGTGTGGCCGGATGCCGAGCCCATCCTGCGTCCAGTCACGGAACTCCCCGCCTGCCGCTGCACCCTCAAGGGGACGTTCGCCAAGCTTCGGACCGGGCAAAGGCAGTTGTTCGTCTCCGTCGAGCAGGGAACGATTGTTGCTGCGGCTGTGACGTGCATCACGTCTTACGACGTTGGCGACTGGCTCACCGTGGTCCTCTGCGGCGGCAAGGGGCTGGAGGAGTGGGGCAGGGAGGGAATCGAGGCAATCGAGGATTGGGCCGAGCAGTGCGGCTGCATCGGCGTGGAGATGATCGGACGGGACGGCTGGGCTAAGGCTCTTGGCTATGAGCGCACGGCGGCGGTTATTCAGAAGGTGGCATGATGTCAGGCGGTGGTGGCTCTGAAAAGCAGACGATCAAGAACGACCCATGGGCCGGTCAACAGCCCTATCTCGGGAAGCTGTTCAAGCGCGCCGACCAACTCTACAACGCCGGCCCGATCCCCTATTACCCGGGTCAGGCCAACGCCGGGATTTCCCCGGAGACTGAAACCGCCCTGCAGATGCAGGCTCAGCGCGGGCTTGACGGATCCCCGCTGAACAAGGCGTCCGGGCAGTACATCTCCGACATTCTTGCAGGGAAGTATCTAAGTCAAACCGCCCCGGGTTGGGACAGCGTCGTCAATCGCGCCAGGAACGCCGCAGACAGCACTTACGCGGGGGCTGGGCGATATGGGTCCGGAGCCCACGACACGGCTGTAGCGGATTCCATTGGCGCCCTGGCGTATCAGAACTACGCGAACCAGCTTGGCAGGATGGACATGGCGGCACAGTTCGCCCCCACCCTTGCTCAGCAAGATTACACCGACATTGCCGCGATCGGACAGGCCGGGGACCGCAGGCAAATTGAACTGCAGAAGCAAATCGACGCTGACAAGGCGCGGTTCGACTATCAGCAGATGGCCCCGTACCAGAACCTCGGGATGTACCAGGACTTCATCCAGGGGCAGTATGGCGGAACACAGACATCCACGGCACCGAGCAATCAGCCGCCGTTGTGGCAATCGATCCTCGGGACTGGACTCGGGATTGCCGGCGCGGCCGGCGGACTTGGCTGGATGCCCTTCGCATGACGTACAGCGCGCTTCCCCGCAATCGATTCCCCTCCCCGCTTGGGTTCAATCCCACGGCACAGGAGCCATCGGCCCTTGGGTTCGGCATCCGTGGTTCTCAGGGCCCCGGATCGCTGCCTGACCTCCTGACCTCTCTAGGCATGGGCCTGTTGATGGGCCGCAATCCCGCCGAGGGGCTGGGGTATGGGCTGCAGCAGTTCCAGCAGATCTCGGGCGACCGCAGGCAGGAACAGCGCCAGGCCCGTCGCGATCAGATGGACCAGCAGCGGTATGACCTACAGGCGCAGCAGTATCAGACGGAACTGGAATCAGCGAACGCCGCACAGGAACAGCTTGCCAAGCAAACCCAGGCGTTCGAGCAGTACGTCAATCAGATGCCCGTGGACGCCAATGTGAAGCAGTTCATCCTGTCGCAAGGGCCGGACTCGGAAGCGGGCAAGCAGATCATGAAGTCGCTGTTTCCTGATCCTGCGGATGCTCCGACCGTCAAGGATTTCTATGAGGGTGGGCATCTCGTTCAAAAACAATGGGACGGCAGCAGATGGGTTGAAGTCGGGCGTGGATCACGCTGGCAGCCGCAGCAGGCGCCGCAAGACCCCGAGCGCGTTCGTCTTGCCAAAGAAGCGGGGCTGGTTCCGGGGACGCCGCAATATCAGCAGTTCCTGCTTGGCCGCGACGACACGCCCCCCGGCTTGTTCCAGGGCACTGGAATGGACCAGCAGGCAATGAACGTTGTTCTGCGCGGGCAGTCGGACCCCTCCTATCGCAACACTCCCGAATATGCTGCGGCGTGGAACCAGCTCTACGAACAGCCGAAGATTATCACTACGCCCGACCCGAATGATCCGACCCGTTTGGTTCAGATGCAAATAATGATGCCCAAGCCGCAGGGCTTCCAAGGGCCTGGCGGTGCAACTCCTACCGCTGCGCCGAATATCCCGCAGATGCCGTCTGGGTCGCAGTCATCCACGGCGAGCGTGATCCCGGGGACATCGGTCATCCCGCAGCAGGAGGCCAAGGACTTGCGCAAGTTCGAGGCTGAGGCCGACGCGATGCTGGCTGCGCTCGACACGTTCGAGAACACCGTTACCAACGCTTCTGTCGGAGACTTTGCGGACTCATTCGCAGGTGGCTTCACCGAAGGCGGGCGCAAGCTATCGACCGATTGGGCCAACGCCGCTCTGCTGAGCAAGGCAGAATCCTTGTATAACCTCGGCGTCCTCAACGGGCCTGATCTTGACATCATCCGCAACACTCTGACCGACCCCTCGACATTCAAGGGCCAGATCACGGGGAAGGATGCTTACAAGGCGTCCATTGCTTCGGTTCGCAAACTCATCAAGGACCGCGTTGCGACGAAGCGCAAGGGCATGAACCTGCCCGCTGGTGATGAAGAATGGACCGTCATTGACGGCGTGAAAATCCGCAGGAAGAACTGATGGCGACGTTTGAAGTCCAGGGACCAGACGGCCACACCTACGAGATCGAGGCCCCGGATCAGCAGTCCGCCATGTCTGCGTTCAAGAAGATGGTTTCACCACCTGACTTCTCGCAGGCAGACGCTGCTCGCGCAACACAAGACCGAAACTTCCAAAATCTCACGGGCATTGAGACGGTTGACTCGCGCCTGAAAACCGGCGGCTTTAATAACGACTACATCCGCGAGATTCCGAACACCGCATTGGACCAGGCGCGCGGAGCCTTGGGCAACTACGTAGATGCCGCAATGGTCGGCGGCGCGGATGAGTTGCTGGCCGGGATTGAATCGCTGCCGTATCTCATGCCGGGCGGCTCGTCGTTCCTGGATAAATACAATATCAATCTTGGGCGGCTTGAGCAGCAGCGGCGCGACTATAACTCCGCGAATAGCGCACAGGCTACAGCGGCCACGCTCGCAGGCTTCGCCGGCAACCCGCTGAACATTGTGGGCGGAGAGTTTATCGCTGCGGGCAAGACCGCGGTGCCGCGCGCCATTCGTGCTAGCGGCTTTGGCTCGGCAGAAGGTGGCGTCTACGGCGCGCTCGGCACCGAGGGCGGCTATGATGATCGTGTGCTGGGCGGCGCTATCGGACTGGTTGGTGGCGGTGTCGCTGGTCTCGCCGGTCAGCCCGGTATGGAGCTGCTGGGCTTCGGTGCGCGCAAGGGTGTCGAAGGCGGCCGGGCGATCTACAACACACTGAAGAACCAAGCCGAGGCCAAAGCCAACCCTGGATCACAGGCCGACAAGCTACTAAATCGGGCTTTGCTTGAGGACAAGGTTACGCTTGCCGAGTTGCAGAACCGCATCGCCAATGCCCAGCCCGGTCAGGGCATGGTGAACCTGGGCGGGGAGAACACGGTTGCGCTTGGTCGTCAGGCGACGGTGCAGAAGGGTGAAGGCAGGACTCTCGCGCAGGACTTCTTCGAAGAGCAGGCGCAGGGCGCGCCGGATCGCGCTGCGGATGCCGTCAAGGGGCTTTCCGACCGTGGATACTATGGAACCGTCGAGAGCTTGGATGCCACGCGTAAGGCTTTGGCCAAACCCCTCTATGATGCGGCCTACGCCAAGCCCTCAATGCAGGTGTGGAGTCCGCGCGTTGCCGATCTGATGAAGCGCCCCAGTATGAAGGCGGCCTTTGCCAAGGCGCAGAGGATCGCGGCGGAGGAGGGGCGCAACCCGAAAGAACTCGGGTTGGACTTCAATGATGCCGGCGACCCGATGTTTCTTGTTGGCGCGGACAAGAACGGCCAAATTCCGTCCATGCAAACGCTCGACTACGTGAAGCGGGCGCTTGATGATGTGGTGGAGGGCTACCGGGACAAGACCTCCGGAAAGCTGGTGCTGGACACCGAGGGTAGGGCGATCAATAACACCCGTGCCGAGTTCCTGGGAATCCTTAAGGAAGGCAACCCGGAATACAAGGCTGCGCTGGAAGCCTACGCCGGTCCCTCTCATGCTCTCGACATGCTGGAAGTGGGCAGGGACATCTACGGAGCGCGTGGCAAGCCCGCTGATGTTATCCGGCGCTTTCAGGGGCTTTCCCCGCAGGATCAGGAGTTGGCGCGCATCGGGTTTGTGCGCAACGCCATTGAGGATCTTGGGAACGTCGGGGACAATGGCTCCGTCTACCTGAAGCTGTTCGGCAACAGCAACAAGCGTGCCGTGGCCCAGGTCATGTTCCCAGACGAGGCATCGTTCAACAAGTTCGCCGCTCAGATGCAGGCGGAAAAGAAGATGCTTGCCGCCAACCGCACTGTGCAGGGCGGGTCTCCCACGTCACGCATCGATGCGGACAAGGCGGCGATGTCGGATGCCGAGAACACGCTGGGCGTTGTCGATGCCATGCAGAGCAGGTCGATCATGCGGATGCTTGGAACGGCAATGCAGCAGGGTCGCAATCTTCAGCAGGGCCTTACCCCCGAAGTGGCCTCGGAGCTTGCCAAGCGGCTATTCACCTCTGATCCGGCAATCATGCGGGCGATTGCCTCTCAGCTACAGAACCGCCCGGTCCCGGCTCCGATCTCGGCACTCCCGCCGGGCTGGCTCCGCAACACCCCAACCGCCCCTTTGCTTGGCCTTGGGTTCGGTCAGTGGGGGCAGGCTATTGCAACACCGACACAATAGGCTTGTGCTGTTCCATCGCCCAATACATCAGGCGTGAGCTGAATATCAGAAGCCCAAAGGCGAGGAAGACGAAGAGAATACATCCAGGGATGAATTTGTGGGATTCGAGCCAAAGCCTTCTAGCCCACAGTGTCATGGCGGCCCAGAGCATCGCCCCGATGGAACCGGCCATTACGTCCAGCCAAGTCATACCCCAAGGTAAGGCCGCTCGTTAGGGAGTGCAAGGGGCGGGAACGGTTAAAGCCTTCTCTATGGGCCACCCGAGCCGCTGAATGCGGTTTAGGAGAGTCCCCGCCTTAAAGCCTAATTCCTCCGACCATTGGCTGACGGTCATGCTCCGCCCGTTGAACGTGATGATCCGGTTGTTGGTCCGGTTGTTCTGTTGCTCTTTCCAGTTACTCCAGCGGCAATTGGATGGTTCGTAGTCGCCGTCGGGATTGATCCGGTCGAGCGAATATCCGGAGCCAGGGTGCGTCCCCATATCTGCCAGAAAGTTCTTAAAGTCGCTCCATCGCTCGCAGACCTTGATGCCGCGCCCGCCGTACCGGGGGTAAGCCTTGGCGGAGGGATTTAGGCACCTATACCGGATAGCCTTCCAGCAAGTGTATTCCGGAGTTCCCTTGGCGTAGTGCTTCCGCTTGGATCGTCCAAGGGCAGAAATCTTCTCGTTCAGATAGCAGCCGCAAGAGGAGGTGTTCCCAGCCCTCATGTTCTGAGAACTGGCGGCGGCATCTGCTCCACAGTCACACTTGCAGAGCCATAGAGCGGACCCAAACCGATCAGTGCCAATGCGCTGGATCGGGGTGAGGCGGCCAAACTTCTGTCCGGCCAAATCAACGAATGCGGGCATACGCAAGTATATAGCGCATGTCCGTTCGTTTTCCAGCTTGGTTAGAAACCGCGTGGCCTGAAAGTCAATAATGCGCCCCGGAACCGTTGCTCTTGGACTGCTGCAATGGGTGTCAAGAACTACGCAATCTCGGTCGCTGGCAACACGTCCATCTCGGGGGTCTCGATTGCTGAGAACTGCCCCGTGGCCTCGTTAAACGACTCTCAGCGTTACATTCTCACGGACGTACGCAACGAGGTNNCGAGGTCGCAGCCTTCGGCGCCTCCACCATCACCGCCGCCGCCACCCCCACTCTGGGTGCAGAGGGCGGGGCGCAGTTCCTGGATGGGACTACCAGCGTCACTGGATTTGCGACGGCTACGGCCGGGCTCACGCGGGAGGTCCACTTTGCTACGGCAACCCCGCTAGTTCATTCAAGCACCTTCTCCCTGCCGAGTTCCGCCAACATCACGACGGCCGCTGGCGACGTGGCTACCTTCCGGTCCAAGGGCGGAT
>LVWT01000004.1 GCA_002083405.1 Nitrospira sp. SG-bin2
TAGCACATCACCAGCGGGGAATAAATCAGACCTTTCTTAGGTCAGCTTCTTTTCTTCTGCTCACATGGTTTGATATCCCAGGAACCCAGAGCTGTGTATCAGAGTGATGCCAACGCTCAATAAACAGGTCCTGATTCAATGTGAAAACATAACCTCGCATGTTCCCTAAACCAAAAAATCGATCGAGGATCATCCTTAGCTTCGTTAGGTCAACTGCTCTACCAACCTGGTTTGTGTGCAGGTTCCGTATTCTTTCATCTAATTGTTTGTAGGCATCTAATAGAGCCCTCTCCAAGGCCGTTGTCTCTTCCGAAGAGTTGCCTCCGACTAGGACACGGTTGTAGACAGACTCATAATCAAAATCATGCCGCAAGATCTTGCCTAGCTCCTTGTACGGTCTTATGTGGCGCGAATTGAAAATCTGCGCCCACATCTCGCCAGACAGAAATCCGCCGAAGTTCTTTGTGAAGCCAGCGCCAGTTAGTAAAATTTGACGGTTAAGGAAGGTCTGATTAATTCAAAATTTCAGGCAACAATCAGTCGGATTCCACGAGTTTAGAACGCTGGCTGATCGAAAGCGGGAATTAATCAGACCTTCCTTAATCTCAATTGCCATAATCTCAGCTCTTCAAGAAATCCATCATGATTCTTGATCGGACTCGGAGAGAGAAACATGGGCAGGCTACTTCGCAGAGAGCGGCGTGTCAACGGATTGGCAATACGCATGTACTTCAGAGGCAGATAGAGCAGCTACGTTTTACCCTTCCACCTGTGTCAACCATTCAGGTTAGAAATGGCTGCACTTCTGGCTCGACCTGGCTCATCGGCAGCGGCGATTGACACAAAGATGCTTCATCGCCCATTCAGCGGCGAGGATATACGCGATCAGAATGTTGGCCGGATCAAGGCGAAGGATCGGCGGAAGCAGCGTGACAAGGCCCGCTACGGATTGTGATCAGCCTTGGAAGGCCAGCTTTGGGGGAGGATGAGTCGCTCGTTCAGGAGGTGGTCCGCCCCAGATCAGCATATCCGGACAGAGATCCGCCCCGTTGGGCCACACGACCGTACCGTGCTCGACTTTCACCTGACTAAATAACTCGGGATCGGCCTTGAGTGGATCGAAGATCGGCCCCGTCATCAACCCTGCAACCGTCCGTTCGACGATCGAACCATCGCTGAGCCTGAGCCGCAATTTCCAACCTTCGAGCGGAACCGCCTGTCGAATTCTGAGCAACGACATCGTGTGTGGTCTCTTCACTTACTCTAGCGGTGGAATCGGCCTAGGCAATTGCCCCGCTTTTGCAAGCTGCCAATCCTGCCGCAGTTCGTCGCGTCCAGTGTAGCAACTCAGTCGGTAATGCGATACGGACAAAATCAAAGGGCTCAGCGGGTTTCCCCGCTGAGCCCTTTGGTGCAGCTTGCGCTGCTCAAGCAGAATGCTTGATTACTTGATCTCGGCCTTCAGGTTGGCGGTTCCGCCGTCCGTCACATCGACCTCGAACTCGACCTTCTTGCCCTTGGCGGCAAACGGATGCCAGGCCACCACTTTGTGCTTGCCGGCCGGCACGTCCTTGATCTCGAACGAACCATCTTCCTTCACCACGGCGAAGTGCGGATTCGACACCGGGAGGAAGAAGGACTGCATGAACTCATGCTGGTCGCACTGTAAGCGATAATGGCCGTCCTTCTCTGCACCGCCACGGAATACCACCGGCTTGTCGAGCTTATCGCCCTTCTTGGCGAGACCGATGTTGAAACCGGTAGCTGAGCTGGTGCCCTTAACGACAAAGCTATGCGGATTATGCAGCACGCCCTGAACCGACTTGGGGTCGTCCGGATCAGCGTCGGTATTTTCAACCTTGAAGGACTTGTTGTTCACGACCACGCCGGCAAACGGCAGGAATTCGCAGAACGCCGCAGTCACTTCGGTGCCCTGATAGCCGCCCATGAACGCCTGGTCTTCGATATCCACAACCGCAACAACCGCATTCTTCAACCCGCCATCCTTACCGACTTCGATGGTCTTCAAGAACCGCTTGTCCCCGTCGGCCAAGCTCTTGTTCGGATTCTGAGGGCAAAACTTGGGGTTGGGGAACTTCGAGAAGAGAAACTCCTTCTGCTCGGATTTCCCCGCAAAGGTGACCTTGCCGGAAATCGTTCCGCCTGCGAACGAAGTGAGAGGCGCCGCGACGACCGCGACGGCTGCCACGCCCAACACGATGGACAATGCACTCTTCATTGGACTGCCTCCTTGTGATTAATCTACCGCCCTGTAAAAGCTGACCCGCGTATCCCTGTATTCGTTCACCGGCCCATGAGAGAATAATATGGGAACGGCAACTGCTGTCGCATACATGACCGACGACGTGCCGGCGAGGCTGGCTTTCGACCGAGTATGTATATGAAATCTTACCGTCCTCTGTCAACCTATACAAGACCCCCTCCCCGCATTATTCATATTAGTTCTAGTTCATCACGACATCTCTTGAATGAGCGTGCGCTCTGAGGACAAGAACTGATCGCTGATGGCCGATAGCATCCGGACGTGAGGGAAGTCGTGATGAGTCGTGCGTGACGAGCGGCTAAGAGCCGGCAACTCAGCACTCATTACTGCTCCCGTCTCAGCACTGCACCAGACATCTGCTCTGAAAATGAATGGCTAATTGCGTCTCAACCTGTTAGAGTACACACTGTCGGCACGCACCGGCCTTCCTGAAGAACCAGAACATAAAGAGCATCGTCGTCCGCATGATCCACCCATCCGAGGATTCCCCTGCATCTGATACCCTCTTGCCGCAGAGTGAACTGGCCGTCCCCATTACAGGGCTCCGGCGCACCTATCCCAGATATGTGACCATGCTGCTCTTCGGTCTGGTCACCTGCAGCGCCATGATCGGAGTGCCGCTCTTCGGATTCTTCTACGGCTACACATGGCTGGACTGGACCATGTTCGGCCTGTTGTATGTCGTGACCGGGTTGGGTATTACCGTCGGGTACCACCGATTGATTTCACACCGAAGCTTCACCTGTACGGATTGGGTCAAGGTCTGTTTTCTCATTGCCGGCGGCTGGGCGCTTCAGAATTCCGCCCTCAAATGGGGGGCTGACCACATCCGCCACCATGCTGCCTGCGACCAGGATGCCGACCCGTACAATGCCAAACTGGGATTTTGGCATAGCCACTGCGGATGGCTGTGGTCGGACCAACGCCATGCCGACCCCAAATACGCGGCACGCCTTCGGCAAGATCCGATCGTGGTGTGGCAGCACCAGCACTACGTGCCGATCGTCCTCTCCGGCCTCGCGTTTCCATTCGTCGTCGGATGGCTGTATGGAGGATGGATGGCCGGCATGAGTTGTTTCATGCTCGCGGGAGTCGGCCGGATGTTCGCCGTCCTCAATTCGACTTTTTGCATCAACTCAGTGTGTCACTTGTGGGGAAGCCAACCGCATAGCCAGGCGGATTCCAGCCGGGACAGCTGGCTGGTCTCCCTCCTCACTTTCGGCGAGGGGTACCACAATTACCACCACACGCACCAGACCGATTACCGGAACGGCCCACGCTGGTATAATTTCGATCCGTCGAAATGGCTGATCTACACCCTCTCGCTGCTTGGCCTGGCCTCCTCGCTCCGCACCGCCTCCGCGGCGAACCCGGGATCGTCTGGAGCCCGCATCCCTTCCTAGTAGTCTGTCAAGCGTCGCTCGTGAAGCGTATCTCGCAAACCGGATTCGCATCTCGTATCTCGTGAAGCGTATCTCGCGAACAAAGATGCGACCCCATCTTTTTTGTCCTGCGCTTCACGCTTCACGAGATACGAGCGACGAAGTCAGTATTTCCTCCAGGTCACCGGCGGCAGATTCCAGAGCTCTGCGCGGACGGCAGCCCACCGAAATCTCCAGAAAATAGCCTTCCCTCTCTTCCGGCCTTCTCAAAAACCTCACTTGGAAACTTCTGAATCCCCCATCGATTTATCAGGGACTTTGGCCTATCCTACGGGAGGTTCAATAACAAATGATTACGAATCCTGAATGGGGAGTCAGCTAGGCCAGAACCATGCGTAGTTTATTGCTTGTGGTGCTCTTCACAAGTTTCCTACTCCACGCTGGTGGATGCGCACGAAGCCCTGTCGGTACCATGACTGATGGCCAGGACTCGAGGAGCCACACTGACCGTGGCATTGAGCTTCACAACAATGACGATCTCGATGGGGCCATTGCTGAATATCGCACCGCCCTGCGTCTTAACCCAAACAATGTATCAGCTCACAATAGACTAGGGAACGCGCTTCAAGACAAAGGCGAGTTAGACGGGGCCATCGCCGAATACCGCACTGCCCTTCACCTCGATCCAAGCCATGCACCGGCCCACAATAACCTGGGGTTCGCGCTTCACACCAAGGGCGATCTACACGGGGCCATCGCCGAACTCCGCACCGCCCTCCGTCTTAATCCGAATGGTAAGGAGATTCACAATAACCTAGGGCTTGCACTTGCAGCCAAGGGCGATCTCGATGCGGCCATCACTGAGTATCGCACGGCTCTGAGCCTTGACCCGAACTACTTCCGGGCTCACCATAACCTGGGGTTCGCGTTTCAAGCTAAGGGCAATTTGGACGAAGCCATCGCCGAATACCGCGCCGCCCTCCGCCTTAATCCAAACAATGCACCGACCCACCATAACCTGGGACTTGCGCTTCACGACAAGGGCGATTTGGACGGAGCCATCGTCGAATTCCACACTGCTCTTCGCCTGAGCCCCAACGATGCGGAAGCTCACTACAACCTGGGGACAGCACTCGAAGACAAAGGCGATCTAGATGGGGCCATTCTCGAGTATCGCACCGCCCTACGCCTAAACCCAAACCTTGCAGAGCCCCACATCTGCCTTGGGAACATATTCAAAGCTCTAGGTAGAAAGGATGACGCAAGAGAAGAATTTGCGAGAGCTTTGAGCTTGCTCCCTGATACTCCCGCCAATCAAGATAAGATTAAGCGAGTGGAGAAAACCCTTCACGAAGTGGCTGCGAACCAAGATCTAGCCGACGCACGGAACATCTTAGAAGAAGCGAAAAAGGAACTCCTAGCCATCTCAGCAAATGATTCGAGTTTACAGGACTCTGGGTTGTTCATCCTGGCTGAGACCCAGGCAGAAGCAGGTGATTTCATCGAGGCGAAACGGAGTGCGGAATTGATTGGGACTGAGCGCTCGATTCCTAGTGCTCTGCGACAGATTGCGGCTATTCAAATACGAAACGGGGATATTCCGGGGGCTCGTTCAACTGCGGCAAGCATTAAGGACAATTGGTATAAGAGACAAGCCTTTGACTATATCGCGGAGATCCTAGCCGAGAGAGGCAATATTCGTGAAGCGCTTAGAACGGTTGAGATGATCGAGGATCCGTTGAGTAGAGATACGGCGCTGAAAGAAATTGCCATAGCTCAAGCAGCAGCAGGCCACATCCCAGATGCTCTCAAGACAGCATCTACCATAAAAGATCAAAAAGCTAAGGCATGGGCGTTACGGATGGTCGGAGTAGCGCAAGCAGAGAGTGGACAGCTTCAGGATGCAGAAACAACTATCGCAACCATTGAAGATGAAGACGCGCGTGCACACATTCTCATTGCCTTCGCCTTGGGAAAAGTAAAAGCCGGAGATGTTCGCCCCGCTCAAGAGATTATCAGCAGTCTTAATAACCATAAATGGAAGGCGTGGGGTATACAGGTTATCGCCAAGAGACAAGCAAAGCAGGGTGACACTCCTGGGGCGATCAAGACTGCCTCAATCCTGGAAGATCCCGCATGGAAGGCAACGACGTATTGTCGTATTGCTGAAGTGGAAGCCATCTCGGGACATCGGAAAGAGGCTGGAGATATCCTTCAGGAGGCGGTAAACATTGCAGCATCTGCCAGGGCCTCTCTTAAGCCCAACCTCCTTTTGGATCTTGCCGCTGTTCAGGCAAAAGCTGGCGCTGTTGAGAAGGCCAATCACACACTCGCCATGATCGAGAATGAAGAATGGAAAGATATCGGTCGCGTCAGAATTGCAGGTGCTCAAGTTGATGCAGGAGATATACAAGGGGCTCTCAGCACGGCTAACACAATCGACGGTATTGGTTCTAAAGGGAGTGCGTACCTGTCCATCGCACGCGCGCAAGTGAGAGCCGGCGAATTTCCCAAAGCGTTAACGTGGTCACACACACAGGAGCCTGCTCTGCTACGAGCACCGATTTTACTGGGCATCGCAATGGGAAAACTTGAACAAGCCCGTGGGGAAATAATGTCGCCCCTTCCTAGCAGGTTTGGGGATTGCTTCGCTGATCCTACCTTACCGCCGGACTAGTAACCATAGATCTATCTGTGCTCGTTTTGTGCCCAAGCCCACCTCACTCCGGCTCATTCCATCCCACTCCAGCCAAAGTTCACTTTTCTCCTAACTCTTGGTTACGGTTGGCCTGAGTGAGTCTGAGTACGCTGGAGTGGGATTAGTAAAAAGCTTTCCTAAACCGCGGGTCGGAGAGGCAAGTCTGTCGCCCAACTATCTGATTACAGGGTGCGAGCACAAAGGACTTCGTCTCGGCGGAGGGCTTCAAGGGCAGAGGCAGGAACACTGGTGACTGCTATCGTATCGCCCAGGGCATTGAAGACTTCGATGGAATAGCCCTCAGTTCCGTCAAGCGCCACATGATGCTCGACCAATTTGACGATGTCACCACGGCGGAGACGATGCTCTGGCACATCACACTTCAGTGCCACATCCGTGTAGAGATCAAACTTCATTTGGTCCTCCGCACCCTTCACCCTCGCGCGGCTAACATGGTCCGCTGTTTAGATAACAGGATACAGGCACTCCGTTCTTATCCTTCAAGACCGGCGGCGCAGCGGGCTCTTTGGACCCGCCCCGTTAGTATTTGCGCCACGCCACCGGCGGCAGATTCCAGAGCTCTGCGCGGACGGCAGCCCACAAGGCATCCAGTGCTCCGGCGAGATCCGGTGCAGTCCTGGCCAGAATTTTGACCGCGACTCCCGGCGCAGCCGGCTGGGACACTCCCCCCAATAGAGACCCGGCTCGCTCGTCCAGCAGCAGGCCGATCCGCGCTTCCAAACGACTCCACACCTCAGGCGCGACGGTATCGTTGATGACATAGAGCGATGCGACATAGTCCCATTCGGCCGCAAGCCCGATCGATCCCAAGTCGGTCGCCGGATCGAGTGCATACCGCTCCACCAGCGACTGCCCAGCCGCTGTCGTAATGCGTATCTCATTCTCCAAACTTGCAAAGGCCCATCGTTCGTTTCTGGCAATTCGACCTGACGCGACGGCATCCCATAACAATATAGTTGCGCCTGGTTCTAAAGTCGCATGAATTGTTTGGCGGAATCGCGAACCGGCAAAGGGGATCGTATGTTCAGGCAACCACTCCAAAACCGCACCAGCGCCGAGAGTGATCTTGATATCCTGAATCGACACCTCGCCCTGCGAGCGATAGACGCGGTTCGCTGAAGGGGCGGAGATGAGGACATGGGCCTCCCCGCCCAGCCTCATGTCGATGGACAGCCGATCGCCACCGACCAGGCCGCCGGAAGGATTCACCAGCAATGTATAGGCCGCACCCGTATCATCGAGGTAGATCGGCGGAAGCAGGTGCCAGGGAGTCGTGCAGTGGGAGCGCGCGATGATCGTCCGCCCGTTGCGCCAGGCATACTCCAGTCGCAACGCTCCAATGCGGCCGACAGACTCGGTCAGAATATCCGGTGAGTTTTTTCCTTTTGGTGACACAGGCACCGGTGAGACAATCACACGCGCGGGACCCGCCGTGGAATGCGTTGCTCGACCCAGGCCGAGAGGGTATCGAGTCCGTCCCCGGACAAGAGGTTGGTAAAGACGAACGGCAACTCGCCCCGCATACGGAGGGTGTCCCGCTCCATCACGGCCAAGTCGGCTCTAACATAGGGAGCCAGATCCATCTTATTGATGACCAGCAGGTCGGATCGCGTGATCCCCGGTCCGCCTTTGCGTGGGATCTTATCTCCACCGGCCACATCGATTACATAAATCACGTAGTCCACCAATTCGGGACTGAAGGTCGCGGCCAAGTTGTCGCCACCGCTTTCCAGGAAAATCAACTCGATGTCCGGATGCCGCTTGAGCAGATCGTCGATCGCCTCCTGATTATGCGACGCATCCTCCCGGATCGCCGTATGGGGACAGCCGCCTGTCTCCACTCCCACGATCCGGTCGATCGGCAAGGCGGCGCGTTTCGTTAGGATCTCCGCGTCGATTTTGGTGAAAATATCGTTCGTCACGGCCGCCAAGCTGTAGCGGTCACGCAAGGTCCTGCACAGGGCTTCGACCAGCGCGGTCTTGCCGGACCCCACCGGTCCGCCAACGCCAATAATGGGAATACCCTTCGTTCTCGCGCTCGTCGGATGCATGTCGTCGTGACGGTGTTGATTGCTGTGGTCGTGCATGGAATTACCAAGAGCCTATCGCGTATAGCACATAGCTTATGGCTAAGAGCTGAAAGCCAATCACCGCTCCCCTTTCCCTTCTTGCCACTTACTCCTTGCCACTCACTACTCACCACTTGCCACTTACTATTCGCCACCTGCCATACGCTCTTAGCTTCTGAAAAGCCGCCACTCCAGCCGGCCGTGGCGCATGGCGTAAATGTCCTGAATGGGGGACCATGAACTCATGGGTGTCTCGGTCCCGACTTCGCGGCTGATACGATCGATCAACGGGAGCCACTCTCCCAGCACACGCTGCCCTTCACGCTGGCCGAGGGGAGTGAGCCGCATCGCGGCCGAAACGAATCCCACCGCCGTCTGGTACAGAAACGCTGCGGCTGTTTCTTCGCCGTTCCATCCACAGGCTCCCAGCGTCAGCCCGAAACTGACGGCTAAGTGGCCGGGGGCCTTACCCGCTTCCACCGCATCGCGATACTCCGTCAGCACCGTCTTGCCCCGGAGTTGATCCGCAGCGACTTTCATCACCTGCCGTCCCATCTGGCGGCTGGCAAGGCGCGAGTCACGGCCGAGCTTCGTTGAATCCAATTCCCGATCGACATCGATCGCCGGATCGAGTGTTCCTGCTGCTCCGGCCCGGTTCGCCAATTTGACGGCAATTGCCTCCCGCCGGCTTATTCCTCCGCGCAGCAGATCTTCGACATAGCGGGCCAGCTGATCCGGGTCCTTCACAGCGCCGCCCTGCACGGCCGCTTCCAGACCTGATGAAAAAGCGTACCCGCCGGACGGGAAAAAAGTATCAGTAAACCGCAAGCCCTCAAGCAACCCGCGCGTCTTCATGAATCCTGGCTGACAGGCCTCAGGCCGATGAGCTGACAGGATGGGACGAAGGCCCCGCCCGGGCTTGTCAGCCTGCAACTTGTCAGCGATCCCTTTCCTCAGAATAGGAAATACCGCTGCGCCATCGGCAACACAATCGCCGGTTCACACGTGAGCCGCTCGCCGTCCGCCGTTACGACGTACGTTTCCGGATCGACTTCGATCTTGGGCAGATAATCGTTCAGCTTCAGATCGCGCTTCTTCACGGTGCGGCAGTTTCTCACCGCGGCCACGCGCTTCTGCAAACCGAGCTTCTTCGGGATCTCCCGATCCAGCGCCGCCTGAGATAAGAAGGTGAAACTGGTGCTGTGGATCGCCCGTCCGAACGAGCCGAACATCGGCCGGCTGATAATCGGTTCAGGCGTCGGAATGGACGCGTTGGGGTCTCCCATCTGCGCTTGCGCGATAAATCCGCTCTTCAGCACCATCTCCGGCTTCACGCCGAAGAACGCCGGCTTCCAGATGACGAGATCGGCGATTTTCCCCGCTTCCACCGAGCCGACTTCATGAGCAATCCCATGCGCAAGCGCCGGATTGATCGTGTACTTGGCCACATAGCGCTTCGCTCGGAAGTTGTCGTGTTGAGCCGAATCCTTCCCGCTCTTCGGCGACAGATGGCCCCGCTGCACTTTCATTTTATGGGCCGTCTGCCAGGTGCGGATAATCACTTCTCCGATCCGCCCCATAGCCTGGGAATCGGACGACATGATGCTGATCGCCCCCAAATCGTGCAAAATATCCTCTGCCGCAATCGTCTCCCGCCTGATACGAGACTCGGCAAAGGCGACATCTTCCGGCACGCGCTTATTCAGGTGATGGCAGACAATGAGCATGTCCAAATGCTCATCCATCGTATTCACGGTAAACGGCATCGTCGGATTGGTCGAGGACGGCAGCACGTTCGGTTCGCCGCAGACCTTGATGATATCCGGCGCATGCCCGCCGCCGGCGCCTTCCGTATGGAACGAGTGGATCGTCCGCCCTTTGAAGGCCTTGATCGTGTCCTCGACGAACCCTGCTTCATTCAACGTATCGGTGTGAATGGCGACCTGCACATCATAACGTTCGGCGACACTCAAACAGGTGTCGATCGCGGCCGGCGTGGTCCCCCAATCCTCATGGAGCTTCAACCCGATGGCCCCGGCCTCGATCTGTTCGTCCAATCCTTGCGGCTGGGATGCATTGCCCTTCCCCAGGAAACCGAGATTGATCGGAATGCCATCGGAGGCTTCCAGCATCCGATGAATGTTCCATGGTCCCGGTGTGCAGGTCGTGGCGTTGGTACCGGTGGCAGGCCCGGTTCCGCCGCCGATCATAGTCGTCAGGCCGGCGGAGAGCGCCTCCCAATACTGTTGGGGACAGATATAATGGATGTGTGTTTCGACGCCTCCCGCCGTCACAATGCAGCCTTCTCCGGAGATGGCCTCTGTGCCGGGCCCCACTTCCATTCCCTTGGTGACATTCGGCATGAGGTCGGAATTCCCCGCCTTGCCGATGCCGGCGATACGGCCGTTCTTAATTCCGATATCCGCCTTGACGACACCCCAGTAGTCGAGAATCACCGCGTTGGTAATCACCGTATCAAGCGCGCCGCTGGCGCTGGTGGCGCTTGGAGACTGACCCATTCCATCCCGTATCACCTTGCCGCCGCCGAAGACGGCTTCGTCTCCGTATGAAGTGAAGTCTTTTTCGATTTCGACGAATAGCTCGGTATCGGCAAGCCGGATTCGATCACCCACCGTGGGGCCGAAGAGATCCGCGTATTGTTTGCGTGGAATTTTCACCGTCCCCCTCCTTTGCCGGAGAATCCCAGCTCCGCGGCCTTCGCCAGCGCCTTCGTTTTGACTTGTGGATCATCCAGTGAACCGTTGGTCAAGGCATTAATGCCATGGGCCATCCGCCGGCCCGCGAGCGCCACAAGCGTCACCTTCTTCTCTTCGCCCGGCTCGAACCGCACCGCCGTACCGGCTGGAATGTCGAGCCGAAACCCGAACGCCTGTTCGCGATCGAACGTCAGCGCGCGGTTCGCCTCGAAAAAATGACAGTGCGAGCCGACTTGAATCGGCCGGTCGCCGGTGTTAGCGATCTTCAATTCCTTCTTCGGACGGCCCGCATTGAGCTCAATGTCGCCGGAAGCAAATTGGAGTTGGCCCGGAATGATCGGTCGGGACAGCTCGGCCTTGATCGCGGCGGCCAGAGAGCCCCCTTTTTTCTGAGGAGCTTTGTGAGCCCTCGCCGGAGCTCGTTTGCTCTTCTTCGGCATATGTCCCCTCCTCCAACAAAGAATATGAAATGGCCGATTGGGCCCGGGAGCCTATCGAATAGGATCGTGCACGGTTACCAGTTTCGTGCCGTCCGGGAAGGTCCCTTCGACCTGAAACTCGTGAATCATTTCCGGCACACCGGGCATGACGTCGCTACGCGAGAGCAGTGTGGCCCCATAAGTCATGAGATCGGCAACGGACTTGCCGTCGCGGATGCCTTCGAGAATAGCCGCAGTCAGGTACGCAACGGATTCGGGGTGATTAAGTTTGAGGCCGCGCTTCTTGCGGTCCGCCGCGAGCTGCCCCGCGGTATAGATCAACAGTTTTTCCTGTTCTCTTGGAGTGAGATGCATACGTCCTCCTCTCTTCTCTGAACGATCGTTCTTCGTGAAGCGTATCTCGTATCCTGCAAACCGGACTTCGTATCTCGTATCTCGTGAAGCACAGGACAGAAAGAAAGTGCATCGTATCTTTGCTTGCGAGATACGCTTCACGAGATACGAACAACGAAGGCCGGAACAACGGAGCGGCCTCGTCTCGGCTCGCAGAGACGGACAAGTGCGGCAGACATGTTCATGGTACCGCCCGCTAGACCGTCAAATGCTGGCGGACCATATCGGCGTTGAGTTGATCGCTTTTGCCGGCGGCCATGACGGCGCCTTTGGCCATGACCACATATTTCTCCGCCAGGCGGGCGGCGAAATGCAGCCCCTGCTCGACCAAGAGAATCGCAAACCGCCGCGACTGCTTAAAGCCGATGATCACGTCCTCGATCTGATCCACAATCGAGGGCTGAATGCCTTCCGTGGGCTCATCGAGCAACAACAGCGTGGGGCGCGACAAGATCGCGCGGCCGATCGCGAGCTGCTGCTGCTCGCCGCCGCTTAAGACCCCGCCGGGCCGATGCAAGATCTGCGTGAGCTTGGGGAACAAGTGATAGACCTCGTCGAAGGCGTCCTGTTCGGTGACATCGCCGCTGATGACGGGGCGATTCCAATAGCCCAGGAGCAGATTGTCCCGCACCGTCAGGTGGGGAATGATCTCGCGCCCCTGGGGCACATAGGCGAGCCCGCTCTTGGCCCGGCGATCGGTCTTCTCGTGCGTGATGTCCCGGCCGTTAAAGGTGATCGTGCCGGAGCGCACGGGCAAGAGGCCGGTGAGGGTCTTGAGCGTGGTGGTCTTCCCCACGCCGTTGCGCCCCATGAGGCAGACCACTTCCCCCGGCTCGACGGTAAAGGAGACGTTCCGGAGAATGTGGCTTTCGCCGTAGTACGCGTTGACGTTGGTCAGTTCCAGGGTCAGGGTCAGGGCCATGGTCGTGGTCAGACTCCGTTCGCCGGGCGGGCGCTCAATGCGCCACCTTGGCCCGGCCCAGATAGATTTCCCGCACATGATTGTCGGCCTGCACCTGCTCGACGGTGCCTTCGCAAATCACAGTGCCTTCGGCCAACACGGTCACGATCCGCGCAATCTGCCGGACAAAGTCCATATCGTGCTCGATGACGACGATCGCATGTTTCTCCGCCAGCGATTGCAGCAAGCGCCCGGTCTGCTCGGTTTCGGTATCGCTCATGCCGGCCACCGGCTCATCTACCAGGAGGAGCGACGGATCCTGGAGGATCACCATGCCGATTTCGAGCCACTGTTTCTGGCCATGCGAGAGCGACCCGGCCCGCGTATGCACGTCGACGGCCAAGCCGATGGTCTCCAGCGTCTCCCCGATCCGTTCGCGTTCGGCCGGGGTGGACCGGCCCATCAGCGTGGGGAAGACGCCTTTGCTCGCCCGCTTCAACGACAGATCCAGGTTCTGCCAGACGGAGAGGTTCCCGTAGATCGAGGGGGCCTGGAACTTCCGTCCGACGCCCAGCTTGGTGATATCCTCGGCGTTCTTGCCGACCAAGTTGGTGTTCTTCCCAAACCGAATCGTGCCGGAAGTCGGACGGGTTTTGCCGCAGATGACATCGAGCAAGGTCGTTTTGCCGGCGCCGTTCGGCCCGATCACGACGCGCAGCTCGTTGTACTGCACGCTGAAGTTACAGTTGTTGAGCGCCTTGAAGCCGTCGTAGTCCATGACGACGTTCTCGCACTTCAAAATCAGGTTGTCGGTGGTCATGTGACGGCCCCTCCGGGCCGCGGCGCGGTCGGCCCGGCTTCCGTGGGCCCCGGCGCACTGGTCGCCTCATGTTTGGCAAACAGCTTGCGCAGAATCCCGACCAGCCCGTCGGGAAAGAGTGTCACGACGACGACGAAGAGCCCGCCCAGGATGAACGGCCAGGCTTCGGGAAAATAGTTGGTCAACACGCTCCGGCCATAGTTGACGGCCACGGCGCCCAGGACCGCGCCGATCAAGGTGCCGCGGCCGCCCACCGCCACCCAGATGACGACTTCCAAGGACGGCAGCACGCCGATCTGCGCCGGGGTAATGATGCCCACCTGGGGCACGTACAACAACCCCGATAAGCCCGCGAGCCCGGCCGCCACGACGAAGACGAACAGCTTATAGACCCACGGCGTGTAGCCGGAGAAGGTCACCCGCTGTTCGCTGTCGCGAATGGCGATCAAGACCTTGCCGGCCCGCGAGGCCACGATCCACCGGCACAGCAGATAGGCGGCGCACAGGGCCAGCACGGTCAGAATATAGAGGCCCCGCTGGGTGGACGGATCCGTCAAGCGAAACCCCAGGGCTTGCTTGAAATCGGTGAGGCCGTTGGTGCCCCCCAGCCGCGTCTCGTTGCGGTTGAACACCAGCCAGGCGGCAAAGGCCAGGGCCTGGGTGATGATGGCAAAGTACACGCCCTTGATCCGGCTGCGGAACGCCAGAAATCCAAAGAGCGTGGCGAAGAGGACCGGGACCAGGATCGCCCCCAGGAACCCGCCCCAAAAACTCTTAAACGGATACCAGAACAGCGGCAGTTCCTTGACCTGGGTCCACACCATGAAGTCCGGCAGCTCGCTGCCATAGACGCTCTCGGATCCGATTTGCAGCGACAGGTACATCCCCATGCAATAGGCCCCGAAGCCGAAGAAGACCCCTTGGCCCAGGCTCAAGACCCCGCAATACCCCCAGATCAGGTCCAGCCCCAGGGCCAGAATGGCAAAGCACAGAAACTTGCCGAATTGATTCAAGCGAAAATCCGACAGATGCAGCCAGGAGTCTTCCGCCGGCAGGAGGTTCAGCAGGGGCAGCACGATCAACAAGATCCCCGCCGCCAGGGCCACGACCAGCGTTTCGCGGCGGTCGGATTTCGGCATGACCGGCTCAGGCATCGGCGTTCCGTCCTTTCGCGGCAAACAGCCCGGAGGGCCGCCATTGCAGGAACAGAATGACGCCGACCAGAATAAAGACCTTGCCATACACCGCGCCGGTGAACGGCTCGATCAGTTTGTTCATCCCCCCGATCCCCAGGGAGGCCCAGATGGTCCCCGCCAGTTTGCCCACGCCCCCGGTCACGACGACCATGAAGGAATCGACGATGTAGTTCTGGCCGAGTCCGGGGTCCACGTTGCCCACCATGGTGAGCGCCCACCCGGCGATCCCGGCTAACCCGGAGGCGAAGGCAAAGGTATAGGCGTCCACTTTCCGGGTCGGAATCCCCAGGCAGGCGCTCATGTTCCGGTTCTGGGTGACGGCCCGGACGCGCATGCCCAGGTTCGAGCGGAATAAGAGATAATAGATCGCGACGACGCAGACGATGGACAGCAGGATGATGAAGATCCGGTTGTACGGCAGGTAGACGCCCACCATGACTTGCGCCCCGCCACGGAGGGCCTGCGGCGCGATGACCGCCGTCAGGTCGCCGAAATACACGCGCGCGGCCTGCATCAGGATCAAGCTCACCCCCCAGGTCGCGAGCAGGGTTTCGAGCAGCCGCCCATAGAGAAAGCGGATGACGGTGGCTTCCAGGATCCATCCGGCCCCGGCGGCGGCCAGAAAGGCCACGGGCAGCGACACGGGAAAGTACCAGTCGAACACCTCGGGCGACAGCCACGCGACGAAGGCCTGTTGGGTCACGAAGGTGGCGTAGGCCCCGATCATCATCAATTCGCCATGGGCCATGTTGATGACGCCCATCAGGCCGAAGACGATGGCGAGCCCCAACGACATGATCAGCAATATGGAGCTCAGGCTGATCCCCCGAAACACGGTCTCGATGATGTTGGCCCAGGTGCCCCACGACTCGATCTGCTCGACGGAGGCCCGGGCCGCCGCCGCCAGCGCCTGCTGGGGCGCGGGCGCCTCGGGGCTCTGCCCCGCCTCCATCAATTCTTTCAGCAGCGGCACGCTGTTGCTGCTCCGCAGTTCCCCCAGCTTCTGCACGGCCGCCAGCTGCACGGCCGGGTCCGCCGCCCGCAACTCCAGAAAGTTCGCGGCTTCCTCCATGGTGTACCGCACCCACCACACGGATTCTTTCGCCGCCGCTTGTTTCAAAAAAGGAATGGCTTCGGCCCGCCCCGACGCCCCCAGGTCCGCCGCCGCCGACCGCCGGAAGTCCGGCGAGTCGCTCGTCAGATTCGCCCGGTTCTTCAGCAGATCCACAACCGGCTTGATCGCCTGCCGCACCGCCCGGCTCCCCTCCGCCCGGATCGCATCCAGCGTCGGAATCAGGCGCGCGTCCCCCTGCTCGATCAGCACCGCCGCCGCCGCCGTCCGCACCTCGACCTCCTCACTGGCGATATCGAGGAGCGCTTGGGCGAGGAAATTTACAGGTGGCCGATTCCCGGCGGTAGTCGGCACTGCTTCATCAAGCGCCAGCACCGACTGGCAGTCAATCCCTAACGGGAGAAAGACGCCTAGAACGAGTCCAAGTATTGTTTTCGAAACACTGGCCAGGTTCATCGACAACAACCTCCCTATGACCACCCAGCTGATGAGAATCTTCCTACAGCAGAACCAGCCCGTGTGAGCCTGTCGTAAAAAGCACTTCGCGAACGATGTGACCCGTATTCGGGTCCACCATCTCATGAAAGCCGACGCAGACCTATCAGGAAAACCCTGAAAGCAAGCCGGGAGATCACTGAGGAGCTTCGGAGAACTGAGGAACTGTGGATAAAGAGAAGAAAACTTAGGAGTAGGGCTGGACCAATCCGACACCGATCGCGAAGCGAACGAGGCCAGGTACATCATGAATTTCCAGCCGTTCCATCAATTGGCTTCGGTGTGTTTCAACTGTTTTGACGCTCAAGTTGAGACGTTGAGCAATATCTTTCGTAGTATGCCCTTCCGCGATGAGCTGCAGGATTTCTCGCTGGCGCATACTAAGCTTGGCCAACGGGCCTACCGGTCCTTCAGTCTTTTCTCGATAGGCATCGATGGCATATTTCGCAACCGCAGGAGTCAGGTACCTCTCACCCTTGGCGACGGTCCTGATGGCCAACTCTAGTTCGGCCAGTTCTGCGCCTTTCAACAGATAGCCTGACGCGCCCACCTGCAACGCTTGCTGGAGATATTCTTCATTGGCATGCATCGACAGTAGAATCACGCGTGTAGCAGGAGACTCCCTGAGGATCCGGGCGGTCGCATCGAGTCCGTTCAATCCGGGCATCGCAATATCCATCAGGACGAGATCAGGAGTATCCGTCTGCACATACTTGACGGCCTCCAACCCATCTCCCATATCCGCGACAACCTCGGTGCCCTCGATTTTTTGCAAGAGAGCCTTCATTCCGGCCCTGACCAAGCCATGATCTTCCACAAGAATAATTCGGATGTGGCTCATGGCGATATCACCTCAGCCGTTACGTGTGGCTTCGTCTGCTCTTGCTCTGTGAGTGGGAAACACAGTTCAAGCCTGGTTCCTTCACCCGGCGCTGATGAAATGACCAAGCTGCCGCCGGCCAGCCGCACACGCTCTTCCATGCCGAGCAGCCCGATGCTTTCCCCGCTCTGTGCCCGCCGCCGTGCCAGTATCACATCGAATCCGACACCGTCGTCTTGGATAACAAGCGTGACTTCCTCACCTTGCCGACGCAACGCAAGACCGATCGTCTTGGCGTGCGAGTACTTCGCGATGTTGGTCAGCGCCTCCTGCGCGACCCGAAAGCAGGTGACCTCGATAGGGGCCGGGATTCGGCTGTCCATTCCTTCGACAGAGAGCGAAAGGGTCCATCCATTACGCGCCGCCTGCCGGTTCGCGTACCATCGAAGTGCCGACACCAGACCCAGATCATCAAGGAGCGACGGTCGCAGGTCAAGAGCCAGCGTCCGCACTTGAGTCAGCAGGCGGTCCACCAGCTCAAGACTATCCGTGAGAGGACTGAAACGGGAATCCCTGACCTCGCCATGCTGGATGTCTTGCAAGTCGATCTTCAGTGCCGTCAGCAACTGTCCGACTTCGTCGTGCAGATCTCGCGCAAGCCGGCTTCGCTCCTCTTCCTGCACTTGCATCAGTCGGCTGGAAAGTATCCGTAGGGAATGGTTGGCGGCGCTCAATTCAGCAGTTCGCTCTTGAACCTTTATTTCCAGCGCTTCATGCGCCTGTTGCAGAAGGGTCTCCCCTCGCTTCCGCTCGCTGATATCACGGATGACTTTCGAGACCCCCACAAACTGACCGACCGCATCCTTGAGCGGCGATAAGGTGACTGAGACATCGATACACCGGCCGTCTTTGGTCAACCGTACGGCGTCATAGGTATGAATGTCATGCGCGCCCCGTACCGTAGCCAGCAGCCAGGCCATATCCCGACGCAGATGTGCGGGAATCAGCGTCAGGATCGAACGACCGATCATCTCAGTGGCGGTATATCCGAAGATACGCTCTGCACCGGCATTCCATGTGGTCACGAATCCGTCGGGGGTCACGCTCAGAATGGCATCGCTGCTGCTCTCCACGATCGCACCCAGCCGCCTGGTGGCATCGTCGAGCTTCGCCCTTCTTGCTCGTGCGACAAGCCCCGCCGTAGTCCACAAGAGGATAATGCCCAGAATCCGATTGAAGATTGCGATGTCCTGGGGGATGCCCGGCAGAGAGAGCGTGTGCCCCATGTACACAAGAACAGTCCCAATGGCTGCAACGACATAGGGGGCAATCGGCCACTCAATCCAGAGGGCCAAGAACACGCCGAAGGCATTCCCGACAACCCAGACCGCATAACCCCACGGCATGAACACATCGGCCAGGAACGTTCCAGTCAGGATCAGCGGAATCAGTGCTCGGGCATAGTTAATGTTCATGGCAGTCCGCGATCTGAGAAACTCAACCGTCTGGCATCCGACGATGACACGAACCACGAAGCGACAGAAGGCCCAGCATCGCCCGGATGTGCATGATACTCCAAACAGGTGCCCTGATCGAGAGCAGGGAGAATACGATGATCACAGGAGCTTAGCAGGCTACGGAAAAACTCGGCTTGCACATAAAGTATCGCTGCCATCTTACAGATGACACTACAGATTCAATCGCATCAGGATGCTCAAAAAGATCGTCCAGCAAGGCCGCAGCGAGAGAAGAGGCGAGGCGTACGCTTCGGTACGTTGAGCCTCTGAGCGATGCGAGAACGCCGCTGGCGGACTTTTTCAGCATCCTGTTAGTGAGTGGACTCAACCGTTTGGCGGTTAACCACCCAGACGCCGGCCAGAATAAGACCGATGCCGATAACTTCAATAAGGCCGACCGCTTCGTTCAGAATCAGCGCAGATAGCCCGATAGCAGCTACCGGCGTGAGGTTCCCCAAAACTGAGGCTCGCGACGGACCGATGCCTTTCACGCCGAACAGCCAAGCCTGCTGCGCCACGGCCGTGGCAAAGACCACGAGATAGCCCAGCGCCATCCAGTCGGACAGGGTCACCGACGCGACGCCTGCATCCAACATCTTCCGATCGGTCCAGAGCAACGGGACCTGCAAGGCGGTCGCAACCAACAGTGTAGTCCAGTTGACGGTCAACGCCGAGACCCGTTCCATGACCGCACGGCTGCCGATGCTATACAGCGCCCAACTCACGACGCCCAGAAAGACCAGCGTGCTGCCCAGCAACGGCTGTTCGCCGGCTGCCTGGAAACCCGCCACAGATACCAACCCGACACCGGCAAAGGAAAGACCGGCCCCGGCCCACACGGCACGGAGCGGGACATCGCGGATCAACATGGCCGAAAGAAGCGCGGTCACCACGGGGCTCGATCCGATAATGACGCCCCCGACAGCTCCACTTACATACTTGAGCCCCATCAGAATCAGCAGATGATTTCCCAACACGCCGAGCCCGAGCAGGCCCAACAGGCGGAGATCCGACCTGCTGATCTTGATGACGCCGCCTTCCTGCCACCACCAGGTTGCCAGGAGGATGGCCAATCCGCCGACATCGCGCAAAACCGACGCTTCGACTGCGGAAAAAGACCCCAGTGCCATCTTCTGTGCAACGATCGACCCGCCCCAGAGCACGGCTGCGAGCACGACCGACCCGTAGGCCAACGTTGGGGATGGGGGCGCCATGGCCATGGGACATACCGCTGTTTCTCGATCGCGTCAAGGAGTATTCCGCCACCGATCCAACGCTTGACGCTGTTTACATTTCTGACTACCATTCGTCTAACCGTTGCGACCTATCAAAAATAGAGGAGGCATTTCATGCGTCATAAGCAACATCTCCGCGGATATGTGTCCATCATATTGGCTGCGTCTCTCCTGGCGGCGGGGTGCACGAAGGATCTGGTCCGCGATGATGTGCGCTATGCGCAAACGGGCGCCCATTGTTCAGGGTCCGAAGGTGTCGACGACTCTTCGATCGCCGTGCTGCCCGTGCCCATCGTCGCATTCTTCGTGCCGCACGTGAATCTCCACGATATCAAAGCCGACGATTATCTGAAGCGCTGCGGCGATTCGACGAAGCTCATCAACCGGCAGGTGACGGTCAACCGTACCGGCTGCATCCCAGCCGGGCTGACCCGCATCATCACTCTAGGCATTTGGCAATGGTGCCCGGCTCGTGTGTCCTGGGAAGCGGATGTGAAGACCTAAACTGAGGTTCAAATCCAGCTGGGACCACCACATTGATTTTATTGAAGCTTTAGACTCCGTGTTTGAGGAGCATACAAATGTTCCTCAAACACGGAAATCTTGTCGCTCCGAAAACTCGCCAACATCTGCCGTGCTGACTCCTCGTAAAACGAGACAGCTTGTTTCAACTGTACCGGACAAATCATAGTGTAGATCTGCCGTGGTATCAACCCGGATTCCGTAGTAGACCGATGTTGATGTAGAATCGGCGGCCAAATTCTTCTTGGAGCACAGAAGATTTGGCATGCGCCCTCGTCAGCCCCCACGTCACCGCTCTATCCGAAGATCCGCTCCGCCTTCACGGACCATCTGATCACGGTGTGGGCCGGCGCCATCTTGCTGCGCCTGTACTTCGAACTGATTGGGCTGCACGCGAGGCTCGCTCCGTGCCTCGTCCCGTTCACGACGACCTCGAACAATCAGATTCCGGCCATCGACGTGCTGCTGGCCTGGTGGTCTGGGCCCACCCTCGGTGCCGAACGCTTTGAGCACATGACCCGCTATCGCCGTGATCCGCTGTTGCCACGGCTGCTCGGCCTGCCTCGGTTTCCCTCCCCCGATACGCTGCGACGGTGCTTCTCGAGCTTCACGTATCGACGGACGACCGAGGTGTCGGAGGCCCTGATGCGGGTGTCGTTGGCGTGCGTGAATTTCTCGCGCGCGCCCTGACGATGCTGCCCCCAGACATCAGATTGGTCTGGTTCGGACGGACTCGGGATTCTTTGTGACGGCCTTCCTCACGGCCTTAGAGACGCGCGACTTGCCGTACATCATCCTGATGGTGCCAAGTGTGAGTTCGCGTGCAGCCATCTCAAGGAATGCGACGAGGAAAGGAGACACTCTGGGCCATGACCTTGGCAAATACGCGTCTCGGTCCTGGAGGCAAGACCGAGACGCGTGTCGTGCGGCGATACAGACTTAGCGGCTTAGGATCTCCAGAACTTCATCCAGGGGGCGGATGCTGCCAAGTAGTGTAGGCTCGCCGAACTGTTTGTTGTGGTGATTCTCTTTCACCTGCAGTAACGCGGTCACGAGATTGTTAAAGTCATCCAGCTTGGCAGTCTCGAAATACGTGATGAAATCTAGATCATCCAAGCCGCTAGAGTGATAAAGCTTGCGCTTGACGGTCTTCAGATAGACCAGCGTCGCATCTGCATGCTCCTTCATCAAGGCGGTTCGGGTGTCTTGTGACATCAGCCACCAATCGGCATCTTTGCGGACAGGGACAACCACCACATACGGACTACCCTGAGGGGGTGGAGTCTTCAGTTCGGCCTTCACATCCTCAGGAAATTTTGGCACATAGTTCAGCGCCTTCGTGATGCCATTGAACGTGTCCGTGTTCTTGAGGGCTTTCCCAAACGTCGTGCCCATGAAGTCCACCAGAAAATTCTGGTTGTCGAGAATTTCCGTGGAATGTACTCTGAAGAAAAAATCCGCTTTCTCGGACAACCCCCTCAACAAGTACGTATCCACGGTGACCTTGTCAGCATGCTTCTGAAACACCTTTTTCACGTCTGCCACACCGCTGGCCCTGGCTTCCTTATCCATTTGCGACCATTGATCTCCAACCTTGAAGACAGCAAATGTTGCGTATACTCCTGGGTCCTTTAATAACTTCTCCCGATCCACCTCAGCGCTGGCGACCCGTGCAAGAGAAACGACAGCAAAAATTATTAGGACCAAGATTATTTTGTTCCGCATGCAGTCCTCCTTACAAGTAGGTGTTAATTAAAATCCCATTTTGCTGGGAATATTGAGTGTCACGTTCTTGAATGTTCTGCGGTCTTCATCGTCCACGAGGGGCTCGACCAATTTTGAGATAGGTTCTAGTATTGTGCATACTGCCCTCTGGGCAACTGTCATGCTCCTCCTCCGTGTGAATTGATATTCGCGGTCAGATCCGGAACCGCGTGTGGGCTATGCACTCATCGCACAGCCCAAGCTGCACCTCTACCGTCCGACTCGTATCCCTCTGTATGAGGGACCTCACTAGCCGTTCTTATGAGTCTGTCTTCCGAGCAAAATCCTTACACCGCACCAATCTTTATTCTCGTCGTGGCCCGAATAGGCGTAACTGATTGATCTGCCTCGTGATATCTTCTGATTCGATGTTGCAGCGCTGTATGGACTAGCAGAGAACCGCGCAGGCGGTCCTCATCAACCCACATCTCACAGCAACGTATGTTCCCAGACGGTGTGACAAGGTAAAGAGAGTATTTCGGTAACTTGCTTTCGAGACGCACTACGATTAACGTCCGCCTATTGGGTATGGTTGATCAGCACAAGTTATCTGACCCGACAGAATGGATTGATCTGTACGGTGACTACCTCTTTCGCTATGCACTCTTGCGGATTCGCCATCCACACATTGCTGAGGATCTCCTCCAGGAGACGTTGTTGGCTGCGCTCCAATCACGAAACACCTATGCCGGACATTCGTCCGAACGCTTCTGGCTCCTTGGAATTCTCAAGCACAAACTCATCGACCATTATCGCAAAACGAGTCAGTGGGAACTTGCAGATGTCCCTACCCCTGATGCTTGGAACATCTCCTTCGATGAAAAGGGCCATTGGAGGAGGGACGAGATGATCCCGAAAGAATGGATGATAGATCCCAGTACAATCCTTGAACGGAAAGAATTCTGGGAAGGAGTTACTCGATGTTTGGGAGCACTCCCCACGCGTCAGGCCAATGCGTTTTCCTTACGTGTAATCGAAGGCCACAGCGGGAAGGAAGTATGCGAGACATTGGCCATCTCTGAAGCAAATCTGTGGGTAATTCTGTATCGTGTGCGCATGCACCTACGACGTTGCTTGGAAATGATGTGGCAGGATCGGGAAAATCGGAAACGGGTGTGACATGCTTTCATGTCACGAGGTCACGCAGTTAGTCTCAGAATCCTTTGATCATCCGCTTCCATTCCGAAGACGAATCGGGATGCAGTTCCACTTACTCATCTGCAAATGGTGTGATCGGTTCCGCCGCCAGATACTTTTCATCCAAGACAGCCTCCGTCGAGGTGCCACTCAGCTTGAAAGCCAGGACCTCTCTTTTCTCGTATCACTCTCCCCTGCTGCCCGTGAGCGGATCAAACAGGTACTTTTGCGTCATGGTGATCCCGATGAGTAGAAATTATCTTTTGTTTTGGAACAGGCAAAAGGTTACTACATAGCCTCGGACAATCGCCTTCTCCGATCTTGAGTTAGAGAGAGGTGCCCCAAATGAAGAATCAGCACTTCGGAGACGTGAACGATTATCGGAGGTATGGACTACTCCGCACCCTCCGTGGAACTTCTTGCCTGTCGATCGATTGGTTGCTCACAAAGGATGACTGACGAACCGAAGGTGAGTTTCGGAATTATCTGTCGGCTCCCAATCTTTGGCGACACTACGACTCTGAACTCTACGACAAACTTCAGGGGTTGCAGCCAGGAGTTCAGCGATCAGTTGAATATGCGAGAGAATGGGGAGCTGATACCAAAAGCATCGTACTTCGAATCTTTACTTGGGGATTGCTTGTTTTAGTCGCGCTGTCTTTCATATTAACTAAGTCTTCCAGGCCCGCGTAAAATAAGGCGAAGTCGAATTCGAATTAAAACGAGGGTTTAGGCCTGGGGTGAGTATCCATGCGCGGAAGGAGTAATGGATCTCAACCTTATTTCTTCCTGACCACCAACACCCCATCGCGAACCGTGACTAACACGGCAGTCACACGCGGATCGTTGGCCACCGTCCGGTTCAACTCCTGGATGGCAGCGGTCTGGTCATCGGGCGGCGGTTGTTTCAACACCTCGCCACTCCAGAGCACATTATCAATCAGGATCACACCGTTCGGAGAAAGCAAATCTAGGGCACGTCGGTAGTAATTCAGATAATTCATTTTATCTGCGTCGATAAAGATCAGATCGAATGGACCGGTGAGCGTACCCATTGTGTCGAGGGCCGGCCCCATGCGAATGCTGATCTTGCTCCCGAATGGAACCTGTGAGATATAGCGTCGAGCCACCGCCGCAGACTCTTCATTGATTTCACATGTGACCACCGTTCCGTTCACCGGTAGCGATTCTGCAAAGCACAGGGCGCTATAGCCCGTGAACATTCCGATTTCGAGCACCCGCTTGGCGCCCACCAACTGTGTCATCATTTGAAGAAAGGCCCCCTCCAGGGGGCCGACCACCATTTGCGCATACTCCATCGTCCGCTGCGTCTCTTCCCTGAGCGCCCGACACACCGACGATTCCGGCCTTGAATAGGCTTGGGCATAGGCTTCGATTTCCGGAGACACCAGGTGCTTCATAGAGGCCTCGCTGGTTTGAAAAATACGGTTGAGGTTGCGTACACTGCGTCGCCATCATACATCACCTTCGCGCGAAGCGTGATGAGCAGTCTTAGCCTTACGATAGGAGGCCTCGCTTGAAGACATTGGCCACGCTGGAACCCCTCACGACGAGGCTGCTGGAAATCCAGCGTATCAATAGCGCCTCCTCGGTGCTGTCGTGGGATCAAGAAACCTATATGCCGGCCGGAGGAGGAGCCGCGCGAGCCGAGCAAATCGCCGTCCTCCAAGGCTTGGCCCATCAGAAGCTGGTGTCCCCGGATATTGAGCAGCTCTTGTCGCAATGGGTCGATCCCGCGACGGGCCAGGCAGCCGAACAACCGAGAGATCTGTGGGATGAGCCCTCTCGCTCGCTGTTGCGGGAAGTCTGGCGGGACTTCAGCCGGGCCAAGAAACTTCCGTCTGATTTTGTGATGACGGTAAGCCGGGAATGTTCACTCGCGCAGCAGGTCTGGGCCGAGGCAAAGGAACAGAACACATTTGCCAGATTTCTGCCGAACCTCCGCACGGTTCTGTCGCTCAAACGCCAAGAGGCTCAGTATCTCGGCTACACCGATTCGCCCTATAACGCGCTCCTGGACGTGTATGAACCGGGCTCCACGATCGCCGCGCTTCAACCTGTCTTCACCCAGCTGAAAGCCCGCCTCGTCCCGCTGCTGAGGCGAATTACCGAGAGCCACGTTCGGATCGACGATAGTATTCTCCGGCACTCGTATGATCAGACCCGGCAACTGGAGTTCGGGCGCCTGGTCCTGACTGCCATGGGTTATGACTTCGAGCGCGGCCGATTGGATCTTTCGGCCCATCCATTCACAACCTCATTTCATCCGACTGACGTGCGGGTGACCACTCGCGTCTATGAGCGCGAACTCCAATCCTGCCTGTTCAGCTGCATCCATGAAGGCGGGCATGGCCTCTACGACCAGGGGCTCGACCAACGGCATTTCGGCACACCGCTCGGCGACTCAGTCTCACTCGGCATTCATGAGAGCCAATCCCGGCTGTGGGAAAATTGCGTCGGGCGCTCCCGCGCCTTTTGGCGCTTCTTCTATCCGGTTCTGCAACAGACCTTTCACAACCAGCTGCAGGGCGTGGACGTCGAGCGATTTTACGCCGCGATCAACTGCGTAAAACCCTCGTTCATCCGCGTGGAAGCCGACGAGTTGACCTATAACCTCCACATCATGCTGCGATTCGAAATTGAACAGGACCTCATTGAAGGCAAGGTGCAGCCCGAAGACTTGCCCGCCTTGTGGAACCAAAAGATGAAGGAGTATTTGGGAATCACCCCGACATCAGATGCGGAAGGCGTGCTGCAGGACGTCCACTGGTCGTTCGGCGCCTTCGGCTACTTTCCAACCTATACGCTGGGCAACCTGTACTCCGTGCAATTTTTCGAGCAAGCCAAACTGGAGATTTCCCGTCTTGAAGAAAGCATCGCCGCGGGGCAATTGCTGGAATTACGCCGCTGGTTAGAACAGAAAATTCATCGCTGGGGTCGGATGTTTACCCCGGACCATCTTGCCCGACGCGTGACAGGCACCACGATCAGTCCCGATCCATTTTTATCGTATGTGGAAAAGAAATACGGCGAGATCTACCAGCTCTGAATGCTCGACACGGCCTTGCTGTCATAGCCCATCGCCGTATTCAGCTTGGCCAGCACCCCAGGGGAACAGGTAAATTCAGCCTGTACCTCGATCCGATCGGGCACAAGGAGCGTGGTGTGAAAGGTAATATCCCGAATGGGAATTTTGAATTCCGGTTGCTGCGGCGTGCTCAGCTCTACCGCCTCGACGGAATAGGTGATTGCGCCGCTGTCCTGCGGCCCATAGACAGTCACAACGGCATCAATGATCTCTTTGATCTTCTCATTGATCTCCACCCCTTCAATCGACGTCAACAGCAGCGGAATCACCTCATCCCTGGCCTGATCGGACAAGGTGAAATTCTCGATCCTCCCCTTTCGACGAAGCGACGTGAGGTCATTATCAAGATCTTTGCTGAACGCACCATAGGCAAACCGGAAGAATTCAAAGTGCAACCCCTTGAATCCTTTGCCGAATGTTTGGATCTCGCATAGAAAGCACAACTGCTGCAGTTTGACATCGCTCAATAACCCGTACGGCTCCGCCAGATGCAGTACATAGGAGAGGAGCGCACGATCAACGGTGATTTGGTTCGGTGTTCTCATGCTGTGATCCTGATAGCAAAATACGGGTTCTTACTATAAATAGACCATCGGTGATCGTCAAACCTGTTTGTTCCACCCTATGCCCTTGACCCTTATAGCTCGTTTCGTCTTTAATGGCACTTCTCAATAGGAGTCAGGTTGGCACCATGTCGAAGCATCAAAAAGAAATTACGGCTCTGAAAGAGCATCTCGGAAAACATCAGCTGAAATGCACCCGCCAACGCGAACTGATTCTGGATGCCTTTCTCAAGCAAGAGCACATCACTGCTGAGGCGATGTATCACCAGCTGGCGAAAAAAGATCCGCATTTGGGGCTGGCAACGATCTACCGCACGCTCAATCTCTTTTGCGAAGCCGGCCTGGCACAGGCCCGGCACTTCGGCACGCAGACCCAGTACGACAATGTCTCCCATAAAGGCCATCACGACCATCTCATCTGCACAGACTGCGGAAAGATCGTGGAGTTTGAAAACTGCGACATTGAACGTCTTCAGGAGGAAGTCGCCGCTCGCAACGGCTTCACCATCAAAACTCACCGTCTGGAACTCTACGGCCTCTGTTCTCGCTGTCGTCATTGACCTCCGCCCGTTTTTTTGGTATTCTTTTTGAGACGATTTATCAATTTCAATTTAATGAAAGGTGTGGTCTGTGCGGAACATCCTACAGCATCGGCTCTCTTCTTCTCGTTCTTCCCGTCTCCGATTCGCCTCAATCGCCCTGGTGTTCTGCGGCCTGCTCCTCTCCGCATGGCCGAATGCCGCAACCCCAGCCTGGGCCGAGGAGAAGTTAACTGTATATTCAGGGCGCGCTGAACGGCTGATCAAGCCTGTGCTTGATTCCTTTACTACTAAGACCGGCATTCAAATCGACCTGCTCTCCTCCGGCACCACCGAACTGGTCAACCGGTTGAAGATAGAAGGAGACCGCAGTCCGGCTGATCTGTTCATTACCAATGACGCCGGCAGCCTGGAGATAGCCCGTACTGCGGGACTGCTTCGCCCGCTAAACATGCGGGAAATCGACCGCTCCATCCCTTCGCAATTCCGCGCCGTGGACAATAGCTGGATCGGCTTGTCCGGACGCTTCTGGATCATCGTCTATAACACCACCCTGGTGAAACCCGATCAGGTCAAGTCGTTGCTCGATCTGGCCAATGCTGAATGGAAAGACAAAATTGCGATTCCAAATTCCGGCAGTGAGTACTTACAGGCGGGGGTCTCCGTCATCCGCGCGAGTGTGGGAGACGAACGGACAAAGAGTTTTCTCCAGGGACTTCGAGATAATGCCGGAAGCCAGGTCTATCAGAAAAGCTCTCAAATCGTGGAGGCGGTCGCCAAGGGCCAGGTCGCCATCGGCATCGTGAATCATTATTACGTGTATCGGCATCTCGCCGCGCAGCCGACTGCGCCGCTCGCCGTTTTGATGCCGGACCAACATGAGGGTGGTATGGGCGCGATCATGAATGTGGCGGGCGTCGGGATTCTCAAACATACCCCGCGGCTCGACAACGCCAAGCTGCTCGTCGAGTTTCTGGTGGCGCAGGCAGGCCAGAAGATGTTTGCCGATCTCGACAAGGAATATCCGCTTCATCCGGAAGTCAAGGCCGATCCTGTCCTTATCGACCGCAAGAGCTTTCGCGCAGCCCTGGTGCCGCTCACTAAGCTGGCCGAGTTGCGCGAACCGACACAGCTGCTCATCGAACAAGTAGGCCTCCGGTAACACACGAGCCTGCTTGTGACCAATCTACGGCTCCATGCGACATTCCCCCTCCAGTTGGCCGTGCTGGGCAGCGCTATACTCATTCTTCTGCCGCTGGGCTATGTCACCGGCTTGGCCATGTCGGCCGATCTTGCGGTGTGGCAACGCCTGTGGGCCACACGCATCCCCGAACTGTTGACCAACACCGCGGCCCTGGCTGGGACCGTGGCCGTTCTGACCCTCCTGTTAGGCGTCTCGACTGCCTGGATAGTCACACGATTCGATTTTCATGGGCGCCGGCTCTGGGAAGTCGCCCTCGTACTGCCGTTGGCGATGCCGACCTACGTGTTGGCCTACGTGTACAACTATCTGTTGGGATTCGGCGGGCCGGTGGAACACCTCTGGCAAGTCTTGGCTGGGCCTCAGGCCAGAATCTTCTCGCCCCAGAGTTTCTGGGGCGCCACGCTGGTGATGGCACTTGACACCTTCCCGTTCGTCTATCTCCTGACCCGTAGCGCGCTCTTGAGTTTAAACGTGTCGTACGAAGAAGTGGCCCGTACATGCGGCGCTTCGCGCGTGCATACGATGCTCCGTGTGACTCTGCCACTGCTTCGCCCTTCAATCGTAGCAGGAACGGCGCTGGTCATTCTCTACGTGGTTTCTGATTTCGGCGCCGTCTCTCTCTTACGCTACCAAACACTGACCTATGCCGTCTTTCAGCAAATGACCGGCCGATCCGACAATACCGCCGCCAGCATTCTGAGTATCCTGCTGGTGATACTCGCCCTGGTCTTCTTGCTGACCGAGCGTTGGTTTCGCCACAAAAGCCGATTTCACCAAACGACGGGCCGCTATCGTGCGCCACTGCGTATCAGATGTGACTGGATCAAGACAGCGGCCTTTACTGCATATCTTTCCGCCATCCTCGGTGCAGCCTTCGGTGTTCCTTTCTACTTGCTCGTGCAATGGAGCCTATCTCCGGAAGCGCTGGCAATTTTGGATGCCCGCTTCGTCGGTTTTGTCTGGAATAGCGCATTCCTTTCAGCCCTTGCCGCTACCGCAGGAGTCTTGATCGGCCTTCCACTGGCCTATCTCGCAAGCCGGAAACCGACCTGGCTCAATCTGGGCTGCCTACAGGCGGCTTACGCCGGCTATGTCCTCCCCGGACCGGTTGCAGCCCTGGCCGTCTTAGTGCTGTGCCTCAAACTGGTGCCGTTCGTTTATGGCACGGTGGTCGTCTTGATCGTCGCCTACGTGCTGCATTTTCTCCCCGCCGGGCTTCAGTCGCTCGAACCGGCGCTTCAGCAGATTACGCCCAATCTTGAAGAAGCAGCCCGCACATTGGGGCTCGGTGTTCAGTCAACCTGGCGCCGTGTGACGCTGCCGCTCATACGCAATGGCTTTATCGCAGCCTGGGTCCTGATGTTTCTGCAAACGATGAAAGAGTTGCCGGCCACACTACTCCTGCGTCCGGTAGGTTTTGACACGCTGGCGATCCGTGTTTGGCTGGAGGCGAGCGAAGAGTACTATCAACTGGCGGCTCCCTCCGCGCTGCTGATCGTGCTGGTAGGTTTACCGGCGTTGGCACTTCTGTTATCGCGTGATTGGCGTGCGGCCTAGATTGAACGATGACGACTGAATCACATCCAACCCCTGCGGACACCAACGGGCTCGACAGCCAGGCCGACCTAAGCGCACCGGCAGCTCCTATTTTAGAACTGCGCTCGGTGTCTTGCGCCTATGATCCGCACCGCCCGGCTATTCGTGATATTTCATTTTCAGCGCGGGAAGGGGAAATACTTTGCCTGCTCGGGCCATCAGGCTGCGGCAAAACCACTGTGCTACGGGCCATCGCTGGCTTTGAGCCGGTGAGGTCCGGAGAGATCTTCCTGTCAGGCCGGCGAGTCTCTTCTTCCTCGGATACGATCCCCACTGAAGAACGGCATGTCGGCATGGTCTTCCAAGAATATGCCCTGTTTCCTCACCTGCGCGTCGTCGGCAACATCGCCTTTGGACTGGGCCACCTGTCCCGATCTGATCGAGAGAACCGGGTTCAAGAGATGTTGCGGCTGACTGGCTTGGAAGGTTTTGAGCGGCGCTATCCGCACGAGCTATCAGGCGGGCAGCAGCAGCGCGTGGCGCTGGCGCGGGCATTGGTACAGAATCCGGTCGTGCTGTTGCTGGATGAGCCGTTCAGCAACCTCGACCCCGATATGGCCGGCCACATGCGCCAAGAGATCCATACGTTGTTGCGCCGGATGAAAACGACAACCATCTTAGTCACCCACGATCATGACGAAGCCTTTGCCATGGCCGACCGGATTGCCGTGCTGAACCAGGGCGTATTGGAACAGATCGACGCGCCGGAACTGATCTACCACGTGCCAGCCACGCCGTTTGTCGCTGACTTTGTGGGACAAGCCGATTTTATTCCCGGACGAATCGAACAGAGGCTGGTTCACACAGAGCTGGGGCAGTTTCCCGACACACTCAACTGTTCCGAAGGCACTGTGGTTGTGATGATGATTCGTCCGGACGATATTCACATACTCCCGAATCCATCGGCCACATCAAGAGTCGTGGCCCGTCAGTTCCGAGGGTCGGAGAATCTCTACGCAGTTCGACTCGGCTCCGGACTGATCGTGCACAGCAGCGAAAGTTCGACCGCCGTTTATCAGGAAGGCACGGCAGTGGAGGTACGGGTAACCGCAACCCATACCGTGCTGTTCAATCCCCCCTCATCAAATGCAGCTGGCCAGCCCCCTCCCGGCCCGGACAAGAGGGACTGATTTTTCTATTGACAGAACCCGATGATCAATGGTATTGAGAAGCATTATCAATAATGACCGTCATGGAGCGGCAGCCTCATGGACGTTTTAAAAGAGATCGTTGACTACGGAATCATCGGACTGTTGCTGATCCTCAGCGTATGGGCAGTGGCGGTGGCCGTCGAGCGATGGCAATTCTATCGTCGGATCGACCTCGCGCAATACCCGAACCAGCAGCTGTTCGAAATCGCTCTGACGAAGCGGTTGGTAATTATCGGAACTGTGGCGGCTAATGCTCCTTACATCGGCCTCTTGGGAACAGTCCTCGGTATCATGTTGACGTTTCACACGATGGGAACGTCTAAGACGATCGCCGTCAGTTCGATCATGGTCGGATTGAGTCTGGCGCTCAAGGCGACAGCGGTAGGGCTTCTGGTGGCCATCCCGTGCGTCGTCATGAATAACGCGTTGAGGAGACGCGTGACCGAGCTCATCACGCTGTACAAAGTACACCATCAACATGGATCATGAATTCAATCAAATCAACGTCATCCCGCTGGTTGACGTGATGTTGGTCCTGCTCGTTATTGTCCTGACGACGGCTACATTCATCAGCACCGGCCAGATCCCTGTGGACCTAGCCAAAGCGAGTGAGGCCGGGGATCATAAGGATGTACCGGTGGTTATCACGTTGACCGCAGAAGGGCAAATGTATCTTAACGATTCGGCTGTTCCGGAAAATGGATTGCGGATCGTGCTTGAGCCGCATCCGCGGGAATCGCTGGTCGTCGTTCGCGCCGACAAGGTGACTATTTTGGAACGGTTCGTTCAGGTGGTTGATGAAGTGAGGAGTCTCGGGTTTGGCCAAGTCAGCCTCGAAGTGGTGAAATCGTGATGACTCTTTCGCATAACTGTCCAGATACCACACGCCGGCACAAGCAGGGCTGGATCTACTCCGTGCTTTTTCATGCGCTCATGGGAACCGGCGCGTTCGCGCTGGCGTCAAGCTTGACGCCAGCGTTCGAACCGGATTCCTTCAAATGGAATGTGGCGCTGATGCAATCTCCGGCCCCTCAACCGACAACGACCCCGATGCCAGAGACCAAACCGCTGCCTAAACAAATTGAGCCGGTCGCAAATCCCGTTCAGCGGCAAGTGGTGCGCCCGGTGGAAGACATCATTCCGGTCAATCACGCGGCGTCAACCTTCATCCCTCAGCCTGTTCAACAGGAGGAAGGCAGAATGCCGGTTGTGACGCAGGATAGGATTGTTCCGGAAGAACAGCCGGTCGAAACGAAGATCGCCTCCATACAGGAAGCCGTTGCGCCTCCCATCACGGAACCGCTTGTCAGCCGCCCGCTTGCAGAACCGGCGCCGCAGCAGGCCGCCGCCGAACCGGCAGCCGTAATGACCACGGCACCCGTAATCAAGGCCGACTATGGATGGCTGATGAAAGCATTACTCGGACGAATTGATGCACTCAAGAACTACCCGGTCATGGCTCGGATCAATCATTGGGAAGGCAAGGTGATCCTCCGGGCTGTCATCAGAGACGATGGTCAAGTGCTGATGGTAGACGTGCAAGAAAGCTCAGGTCGGTCGATCCTAGATAACGATGCGATGGAAACTTTGAAAAAAGCCTCCCCGCTAAAACTGGATCAGCCGTTAGGAAAGCCCCAAGTAGCGATACTTATGCCGATCAGCTATTCGCTTCGTTAGGCTCGCACTGACGCCTTGAAGGAATGCTCCGTCATGATACAGATATCGGCGCCATGACAAATGAATCGAGAAATGTTTTCGCGATCTCGGCACTCGGTATTTTTTTGATGCACAGGTCAAGAGAAACTGAGTGAGTGGTCGTCAGCCAGACAAAACCGGCACAAGTAAGAAGAGGCGGTTCGTCTTAGAAAAACAGTACCGTTTAACACCCCGGGCTTCCCATTCTTTTAAGGGAAGCTTCATTTTTAACCCCAGAGGCCATTAGAGCCCATCGCACAAGGAGAAGGTGCGTGGAATATTCATCGTTTTTAAAATTGAGAATAAGAATTAACATCATTATCGTTGGCATTACCGTGATGGTCTTACCCATGGGCGCCCTATCTGCGGGCGCTGAGGAGTCGCCTTCTCTGGAAAGTTCCACAGCAACGGAGACGCCATCGCAGAAGCCAGCGACGGATAAAGAGGCTCCGGAAAAGTCCTCAACGAAAACGGCGCAAGAAGGTTTGCCGACTGGACCAGCGCCAGCCGAATCAAAGCCTCTGAAGATCCCGCTAACGGAAGTCATCGGAACATCACCAACTTCCCTGGACCATATTCCCGGATCGGGAAAGGTCGTCACCAGTGAAAGCATCGAGCGAAACCGTCGCTTCACCATCAATGAAGCGCTCCGTGAAGTTCCCGGTGTCCATGTTCGGGATGAGGAAGGTTTAGGCATCAGACCCAATATCGGCATCAGAGGCCTGGATCCGACGCGCAGCAGGAAAGTACACATCATGGAGGACGGGGTCCCGATCATGTTGATGCCCTATGCCGACCCTTCCTCCTATTATTTCCCTCCGATCACCCGGTTCGACCGAATCGAAGTGTTGAAAGGTAGCGGGCAACTTCTCTATGGCCCTCAAACCATCGGCGGCGTCATCAACCTCATTACCCGCATGCCACCGCTCAATCCGGAAGGCCATTTTCAAGTGTCGGGCGGTAATCTGAATTATCTCAGTACTCACTTTGACTACGGAGGAACCTGGGGGAAAAGTGGCTATCTGGTTGATTATACCCACTCTCAGACCGATACCCCGAGATTTACCAACATCCGCGCAAAGATAGATGATCTAACATTCAAGACCGTTCAGGAATTGAGCGATCGTACTCAGATCTTAGCCAAATTCAACTATTATAGAGAGAACTCGGGCATTGGTTATCAAGGACTCACTCAGTCGGAATGGGCCACGCGAGGCGAAGACAGACAGACTCCTTTCACCAACGATCGCTTCGACTTCATGCGACTCGGCTACCACGTAGCAGTCAATCACATGTTCACGGCAAACCTGACGTCGACCACGAACTTCTTCGGCCACTACATTTCTCGTGACTGGTCGAGACAAAGCACGCTTGGTGCCGTCTCATTCGGCAGTAATGCGATCCCAGCAAGCACTACCGCAGCGATCCCTGCCAACACACGTTACACCAACGAGCGCGAGTATTGGGTCTGGGGCATCGAGCCCCGGTTCCACTACCTCCACTCCTTACTGGGGATAAAGGCCGAAGCGGATTTCGGCGCCCGATATACGTTCGAACAATCGGATCGTAAGCAATTGCGCAACTTGGTCTCAGGAACCGGCTTACCATCAAGCTGCGTCGTCCTTGCCCCTGCAGCCACGTGTTTGGGAGAAAATACATTCCGCACGACCAATGCCTATGCCTTCTTCGCCCAGGAGCGGTTGTTTTTTGGTCCCTTTACCCTGACCCCTGGTTTTCGGGTCGAACATATCAGCTATGATCAAACAAACAGACTGGAGAATAGCGGCAATGGCTCGTATGGCAAGACAAACTTCACGGAAGTCCTGCCTGGCGCCGGCATCACCTACTCGCCGTTCAAGAACACGACCTTCTTCTTCGGAGCCCACCGAGGCATGGCGCCGCCACAAATCTCCGACGCGGTCACCGGTACAGGTCAGGTCGTGGACTTGGGGCCGGAACTCAGTTGGACCTACGAATTTGGAGTGCGGGGGAATTTGACCCACTGGGCGTCCTATGCACTCACCGGCTACCAAATGGATTTCGACAACCAGATCATTTCTCAATCAGTTGCGGGTGGCTCAGGCGCCACATTCACAAGTGCCGGCAGAACCCAACATCGTGGCGCCGAGGTGGCAACACAAATTGATCTTCTGGATGCGATGACCGGACGGAATGACGATCAAGATGTCACACTTGATCTGAACTATACCTGGGTGGCCCAGGCAGATTTCAAAGGCACTCGCAATAGCTCTCTTGCGGCATCAGCATTGTTACCAGGAGAATCAACTGTTTTCGGCACCAGCGGAAATCGAATCCCCTATACGCCCGAGCACCTGATTTCGGCTGGTGTCGGCTATGCCAACCGGGCCTTCAGTCTCGGTCCATTTAATGCCCGCGTGGAAACCCAGTGCGTCAGCGATCAATTCGCGGATGATCGCAACACTGTCCTTCCGACACCCAACGGACAGCGCGGACTCGTGAAGGGTTGGTGCATGCTCAACGCCTCGATCAACCAGCATGTGAAGATGATCGACACGACCTTCTTCTTCACCGGTAAGAACATGCTCGGCCATGACGCTATCATGGACCGTACGCGCGGCATTTATCCCGGCCTGCCCGCTCTCTGGCAAGCCGGAGCGAAGTGGACATTCTAATGAAGCCGGACGCGATGAACCATCGAGCGGCTTCACTCTCAGGCTCTGTCTGCGCTTCGGAAGAAGTCCGGTGCCTGTGTGGACAACTCGTCGCTCGTCTCGTAGAAGCTGGGATCGAGCTGAAGTGTAAACGATGCCGAAGACTCGTGACGATTCCCCTGTCTCGCATCAGAGGTCTCTCAAGATGGCATCCATAAACTGACGCATTGCATTCCATCCTCAGCGGCCAGAGGTTTGCACCCAGAGCCCAGGATCATATCGATGGTCCTGGGCTCCTCTTTTTCGTGGAGAAGTTGATATGCAGATTGAAGCCCAAGCACAAATTAAGCCGGCCGTTTTGAGAATCCAGGCGCTACTCCAGAAGATCGATCGTCTTCGGCTCCCGGAATCCTCCCGTCGCGACGTCGAAAGCATTCTGATTTGTCAGATCAGCGAGGAAATCGATCGAATGCTGCCTTGGCAAGCCGGACACGGCAAACGGACTGCGATCGTAGCGCTCAGGATTGGACTCGCGATAGGGCTCGACTCCGACGCGATGCACCACCTCAAGCTCGCATGTCTGCTCCACGATATCGGCATCTTAATGCTTCCGACCCATCTCAGAACCGGCAGAAGGTCTCTTGATAGCAACTCCTACGTGACCCTGCAGAATCATCCTCGTCTTGGAGCGACCTTGCTCGAGCCGTTCTCGTTCCTGGGAGAGGCGACAACCCTCATCGCTCACCATCATGAACGATGGGATGGATCTGGCTATCCATACGGTATCCGGGGGGAGTTTATCCCGCTCGGCGCCAGAATTCTTGCGATTGCCGACGCATTTGATGCCATACAGATCCCAGATGTCTCAGATCACGCGGTACGTAATACTATTGCGCTGAGAATTCTCCACGTCGCGGCTGGAACCCAGTTTGACCCTCATCTCGTCCGGATATTTATCGAAGCGACGGCATCACCGCACCATTCTGAATCCCACATCGAACTTATATTTACTGACATTTAGGGGCTGCATTTACTTTGCCGAGAGAGGCTACATGATTTCATCCGGTCTCATTTGAATCGTCCCGGAAACGATCGGCTTGATTGAACCAGCCCGCACTAGATCCAAACAGTCGCTGACAAAGGACAGAGAGAGCTCTCCTCAATTTCATTGCCATAGTGACTAACAGAGCTGGCGCTACAGAAAATAAAAATGCCGGCCCGTTTTCCGCCTTTCGACGGGAACGGACCGGCATTCTTTTGAACACCGCTACTTGAGTCTTGCTTATGCTCCGAGTCTGGTGAAGACCGGGAGTACAGGAGCCCAAACCGGGTTGACCAGCCGCTCACCGGAATCGGTGTACGACATAATCAAGCCCGCGAAGCGTTGATCCGGATCGTGAAGAATGTCCACCAAGCGCTGAACCTCCCAGAGGACGTCCTTCGACTCGATCTTGATATCGACAGTCTGTCCTGGTTGGATCGCAGCCTCGTTATCCATCGTCAACCCAGACGCCGCCACGAGCTCGGCCGGATAGTTTGGATCAAGCTTGGCTGCTCCAGCCTTGTTGGTGAACCGAATACCGGCTGTCGTAAATTCACCGATGGTCACCGGCACTGTGCCGTTATTCGTCGCATGAACCACCATGCGCAACGCACGACCAGGCACATCGTATTCCGCATGGGTCACTTCCATGACCAGCGGATTTGGCTTGATCGGCATAGGCTTAATCTTCGCTTCACCGGCCTGGAGAGGCACGGTCACAGGATACTGGGCATCAGCAGAGAGATACCCGACAGTCACGACCGTGACAGTGAACACTAGAAAGAAAATACCTACTTTGCGATCGATTGGATCAAGCAGGATCTCATCGCCGTAGGCTGCCAATACACGAGCACGAACCAGGTACATTGGACGGATCGCAAAAAATCCGACCCAGGCGATGGCCACTGCAGCCCAGAACAGGTGCCACATCACGCCGGTTGCCGTACCCTTGGTTTCAGAGTCGAAGGTCTCTCCCGTGAGAGTCTTGATCTCATTCTTAAAGTCCGCAGCATTACCTGTGATGTCCATCCATCCGCCTGGTCCTGCAATAGGACCAGCATCCTTAACGGCAAACATAGGATGGATATGGTGGTGGCCAGGCAAGCGCGCCTTCAGCGTGACTTCGTATGCATAATCCCGTCCGATTTCCATCGGACCGGACACGAACATTGGCGTGCCGTTGATTTTTGAGCTCAACCGCACAAACACAGAGCTAGGAGAACCGATATTGAGGAACGTCCGGTTTGGCTTCACAACCGCCCTGGGCCAGTCCTCGGACAAATGGAACTTCCCCCGCAAATAAGTCACATCATTGATAGCGGTCGACTTTCCGACCCACTCGGTGTCATACCAATTGACAGTACGCATCCGCAGAAACGGCTCCTGCGAACGTTCTCCATGGGCGAAAGCCGGAGTGGATTCGAACACCGGCGTAACCGCCAGTGTTGCTATCCCGCAGAATCCGAGCATCCACAGTTTGAAGGTTTTCTTGGCGTTCATGCTTTCCCCCCAGACGTTTTGGCTTTATCGGCATGCGCTAATGTGGCATATGCAAACACGTCATGCACCTTCGTGGTTTTCTGTCTGTCATCCGTCAGGTAGAAGTAGGACGTACAGAAGAATTTCCCGAACTGCCACCACAGGATGTACATCAAGGAAGACGCGAACGCCGCGAAGAAGGATGAGATCATGGTGCTGTGGCCGCCGAACGTCCGCAGCGAGCCAACCTCGATCATCCGAATATACTCCGGCGTCCCGGTGCGGACATAGGCGAAGCCCATGTAATCCGCCCACGACAGGAGCGTGCCGTCGATCACGACCGGCGTATGACTATAGGCGAAGATCGCCCAATTGGTCGGATAGAACAGCGCGGCAAACAGCCACGCGCCGATCACGGCCGTAATAGTCCAGTTTCTGGTCAGCAACAGCACGACGTCGAGCACGATCGCGCTGGGCAGAAGCGTGGAGGGCATCACGAAGTTATACGGATAGTTCGACCACCACCACCAGGCGGCCCAGATGGTAACCCACTTGCCTGCCAGGAGCGCCAGGATCGTGATGGTTGCGCCAAATGGCTGTCTGTAGTTGACCCAGTTGTAGTACTGAAGGGCCGCACAGAAGGTAATCGCCGTGATTGGCGTAACGATCGGCCACCATTGCCGGTCTTTCCAATCGATCCAGAAATCCCAGTCACCGGCCAGCAAGTCAAAGTGCATATGGAACGTCCCGATAATAGTAACAAACAAGATCGGGATAAAATAAATGTAGTCGATGTGCCTGGACATTGCGACGCCTTCCGGCGGCAACTTCGAGGCTTTAATGATCTCATCGGTTCTAAACATAAATGACACCCTCCGTCATTCCAGTCCGTGGGATGACAAGCCCCATGTTGATAGACTTGCCACCCAGCACAGACCTACGGTTCATGTAATTTGCCATCCGTCTCATTCTCTACAGCTTAGTAGCCGGTCTTTTGGCCCGTGGCTACCTGGC
>LVWT01000005.1 GCA_002083405.1 Nitrospira sp. SG-bin2
GAGGAGAAGAGGGTTTGTCAACAGCCTGCTAGTAAGCCCACTATTCACACCCACCATCGTGTTTCCCATGGTCGCAATAGCACTATCGATCTAATCGTTACAGTCCACTAGCTGCCGTCCTCTCCTGCCCCTACCCTCTCTTAGGGATCTTCTCGCGGTGCTTCTTCAAGAGGTCCGGGCAGCCTCCTCGATCATCTCATTTGTACTGGCAGGGGAAGGCATTCCATCGACGCATTTCTCGAACCTTAGAGTATTCTCGAGACGTCAGTATCTCAGCGTTAGATTCTTGCTTGCCGATAATTGCACGACCGAGTGCGAGCCCTGCTCGATGGGCTTCATCGCTGGTCGATCGCTCATCTCCTAAAACCTCGGTCATTATCGACAGCACCCGATTCCTGAACGTTTCGACGTCTACCCGTACTCGCCATCGATCCTTTGCATACTTACATGGACTAGACCGAATGCTATAACCCTCATATGTTTCACGCTGTATGGATTCCATTGTGTCGCTCCATTCCCTATTAGGTTTGTAAACCAATGGTTGTCTCTGCTAAATATTCTATCATCCTTCCCCCAGCAGGCTTAATGAAAAATACAGCTATCTCAGGGTGTTGCACGGGGGCATCTAGACAACTGACCTGCTTATGACCCATCTCCATCCATGCGATCACCTTCGTTGTTCCATCGGTGCGGGATTCCGTCCAGCGATGGCACTGGCTTTCCAGCCGTGGATGGCGCCGGCGGGGCTACCCTTCGACGTTTACGCAACGGGTGAGGCTGCGATCGGAGCAGGGCATTGCTATTTCGTTGTCAGCGGATTTTTTCCTGCAATGGCACTGGCTTTCCAGCCGCGGATGGTGCCGACGAGTTCAGTATTGTAGAGGACCTGCACGTCTTTCAGTACGATGGTCGCTGCATCGGTCTGATACTGCTGAGCGGCTTTGGCACGCAACTCCGCATGGTGAATTTCTGGATGTGGAAGGCTCGGGATTGAGAGCGGCCATTGATTGCATTCTTCGTGGTGTTCCGAGAAATCCATATTGCCGCCACGGCAGGCCACAACCAGGCCAAGCAGGACGGTATCGCTAGTCCAGGTGCCGGCGGCCGGCAAGAGCAGGGTCGAGTGATTGGCGCAGGCAGTGAGGAGCAGCAGGAGGGAAACACTTGTGAGGAGAGAACGTATCATGGTCCACTCCGTTCTGTGCGCGGCGGGGATACGGTGTCGATACTGCGTTGGCCTGTCTGTGTGCGAGTCCAGGTGCGAGACTTCATGGCGCCGTCGGTGTCGAACAAAACCGTTAGTCCACGTGACTGCACATCCACACCTTTGCCCGAAGCAGCGACAAACAGCCCGATGATCGGGATAAAGAGGGCCGGGTTACTCTCGGCACGCGCATAGGTCCATGTCAGCGCGGTGACAGTCTTGCTCTCTTGGACGGTCGTCGTGTGGACGGTGGGCGGACCAAGTTCCTTAAGCAATTCCGCCTGTGTCATGGTAAGTGGTGGCCAGTCGGCCTCGCGCGTTGCCAGCGATTCATTGCCGACGCTGGCACATGCGGACAACAGGAGCACAAGCAGCAACGGAGCAATGGGAACAACTTGGCGCATTGTTGAGGCCTTCCTCTTCCCGGCCGTCGCCTACTCCGCCCCTTATCTTAGGGCTCATCTCGCGGTACTTCTTCAGGAGGTCTATGGCGAACAAATCTTCGCTGGTTCACCGTGACAAGTGTAACCACTGCTATTGATTAAAAGTCGAAGAACCGTAGCGCCCCAGTTTTGAATTGCCTCTGCATGGAGAGTAGCACTCAATCAATATATTTATACTCTCGACCATTGAGCATCCCACCAGGAGAAATCGATATGCTGAATCGTTTGAATAAGCCATGGAATTCCGTCAGCGTCATATCGACATCAACGTTCCTTACCTCAAGCGGTTGCCCTCCTGACTCGATTTCTCTCTTCACGCTGTCATGACTGCCAGACACAAGCAAGAAGGTAACGGAAACCGGGTCCTTGTGCTTATCGGAAGATTCACCTGCCCACAGGGTTATTCCCACCACGAACTCATCAGGTTTCTTTTTTCCTCTCTCTTCTAGCCATTTATTAGGGCCCCCGTTGTCGGCGCGATCAGCGGCCGCAGTGCCCATGAAGTCGCCATACTGAACCGTAGCATCAAACATTTCCGTCGTCATTGTGAATCCTCCCTCAAGTAGGCACTGCTATGATCCGCGTGATCGTGTTCATTTATAACCACTTGCTTGTCAGCTATCACATAGCCACCGCTTCCCTACCCCGGTCCTTTCTTGGGGCTCATTTCTCGGTACTTCTTCAAGAGATCTCGGGCGGCCTCTTCGATCATTTCATTCACGTAGCGATCTTGATCAAGCGCTAGGTGCTGGACTTCGAGCATCAACCCTCTAATTCCCGGCGGCAATCGGCAGGCGGTTGATCGACTTGATGCCCCGACAGAATCACCACGGTTGAAACCGGATTCTGCAACCTCGGCGCAACCCATCGTCTTGGTCCAATACCCAACCTCAGATGATCAGCTCAACTATTCAGCAGTTACGAGAAGAAGGTATGGGGTGGATGACGGGTTTCGAACCCGCGACCTCCGGATCCACAATCCGGCGCTCTAACCAACTGAGCTACACCCACCATGTGCAAGAGCAAGTGAAGAAGGGGGATCTTAACAAAGGGGGGCTCACTGCCGCAACCAATGGCCTCGCGAAACGTGAAACGTACATCGCCAATCGTGAAACGTGAATGGTTGCAGCCTGACCTTCTTCTGCGAATAACGTTTCCTATCCTCTTGCATCAAAGGCCGTTTGCATCTCGGCCACAATGGCAGCAGCGGCAGCGGCGGGATCGGCTGCATCACGGATCGGCCGACCAACGACCAAATAATCGGCCCCGGCGGCGATCGTCTGTGTCGGGGTGGTTGCCCTTGCATGATCGTCGACTCCCTTGCCGGCAGGTCTGACCCCTGGCGTCACAATCAAGAAGCGAGGCCCGACCTTCTGCCGGATGGCCTCCGGCTCTTCACCGGATGCGACGACTCCGTCGCATCCGACCTCCGACGCAAGCAGCGCCCTGGCCGCCACCAGATCCTGGACGGTCCGCTGAATGCCCATATCACGCAAATCTTGGCCGTCGAAATTTGTGAGTACCGTTACAGCCAGCAGCTTGAGCGACGATCCCTCCCTGCCCTGCACCGCTGCCTTGAGCGCCTTCCGATTGGCATGGACCGTGAGAAAATCGACACCCATCGCAGCCACCCGCGCCGTCGCGCGGCGAACGGTTTCCTCGATGTCGAGGAACTTCAGATCGAGAAACACCCGCATCCCCCGCTCGACCACCCGCTTCACCATGTCCGGTCCCGCCGCGGTATAGAGCTCCAGCCCGACCTTGACAAAGGAAACCTGGCCCTGGAGGAGGTCCAACAGCCGCTCCGCCTCCTCGGCAGACGGCACGTCCAGCGCAAAGATCAAGCGGTCACGCGCCACTAGTTTTGACATAACGTATCTCCTGTTCCAGGCCCTGATCCTTGACGATTCACAAGCCCCTATGATACAAGACACCTTTCCTTCTGGAGGAATAAACAATGCCTGTGATTCACAAATCTACGATTCGAAGCGCCCGCCAAGCCGAACATCGGCGTGAACGGAACCGTTCGACCATGAACACCGTAAAGACGGTGGTAAAAAAAGTCCAGTCTGCCGTGGCTGAGAAAAAGACGGATGACGCCAAGACGTTCTTGCGCGAAGCCGTGTCTGCGATCGGGAAAGCCGTGACGAAAGGCGCGCTCAAGCGCAACACCGCATCCCGCCGCATTTCTCGGCTGACACTGCATGTCAACGGCCTGTCTGCTTCCCGCTCCTGATCGTCCGCACATTCGACAGCGTGCGGGATGTGCCCCGCTCCGCCGGAACGGGGGGACGGGACGGTGGATCGCTCGCCGGCTTCTTCCCAGATTCGCACAGACTCAACAGCAGCCGCTCCATCACGATCTTGGGGCGGCTGTTGGTACCGCCTTTGAGTTTGCCGTCGGCCTCGAGAAACAGGCGGGACGCCGCGTGCAGTTGCGCATCCGAAAACCTGTTCAAAAACTGCCCGACTTTCATCGGATCCATCCGTAAGGCCCTGGCTGCCTCTCCTTCGCGGCCACCGGTAGCCAACGACTCTTTGACCTTCCAAAGACGGCGATACTGCCAGGCCAGCGAGCCCAGAATACGCAACGGAGCTTCGCCCGCTTCCAGATTGCGCGCCAGAATTGACAGGACCTTCCCGCGATCGCCGAGGGCGATCGCGAGCGTCAGATCGAATACCGAGGCCCCAGGCTCAATGCCTCGAAGGACGTGTACGTCGGCGGCGGTCGCCGCGCGGCCCGGCGGCACATAGGAGGCCAGCTTCTCCAATTCTCGGCGCAGTCCGTGGAGCGATCCCCCGGCGGTTTCTCTCAACGCATGGCCGGCCTGCTCCTCCAGCCTGATCCCCGCTTTCCCTGCCTCACGCGCGATCCAGGGAATCAGCTGTGCCTCTCGCAGTGGCGCACAGTCGATCATCACGGCTGCGCGGCCCAGCGCCTGAGAGAACTTCAACCGGCCATCCAGTTTCTGACTCAGAAATACCAGAGTCGTCGTCTCCACCGGATCCTTCAGGTAATCAAGCAGGGCTTCGGCTTCTTTGGCAGAAAGTTTCTCCGCTCCCTTCACGACCACCAACCGGCGCTCCGCGAAGGCCGGCATTTGCGAAGCGCAGCTTCGGATATCTTCCCCGCTCGCTTCATCGCCATAGAACAGATCGTAGTTGAACTCGCCGCCCTCTCCAAGCACCAGGGTCTTGAATACCACCAGCGCATGATCCCTGAGCAGATCTTCCTCTCCCACAACGAGGTACAGCGGCCCGGGGGGCTTCTCTTTCAATGTGGATTCAAGTTGATAGGGGTTCAGCGTGATAGCCATGACGATCGCTCGATTCAATTATGGTGCGGCCGGCGCCGGAGAAGCCGCCCGCCTGGTGAGCCCGCCCGATTCGACATGCAAGAGAAACCGCGCCGCCAAATCCGCGGCTGCAAAGCGGCCCGCCTGCTCCATCGCGCGATTCTGCAGGGCTCGATTGAACTGGAGGTCGGGCGTGACATAGAACTCGGATGAGCCTTTGGCCAGCTGCGACCACACGACCTTTTTCGTCCTGGTTTCTTCGACCTTGACCATCATCACCACTTCTGCTCTGCTTTCCAACGTGGTGGTTTGGCTGAAACTCAGCGTCGGTAGGCTTACCGACAGAATTTCTCCGGTCAAAACGAGATCGGCCGCCTCGGAATCCGGCACGACCTCCGTTCCGCTGCCGGATGAAAATTCATGACGCAAGTAGTTGGTATAGCGTGTTTCCAGATTCGGTTCGAAGCTCTTATTCACCAGCGACTGAATCACCAGGCGCGGCGTCGGCTCCTGCGAGGCGGATGGATTGGCGCCGCCGATAGTCGGACCGGCCCCCTCTACGCGAAACTGATAGCCACAACCGGCCAGCCCAAATATGACCAGCACTGAGACGAGCGTGCTGAGTATAGAAAGACCCTGTAGCCTCCTGCCTTGAGTCGTCCTCTCACTCTTATGAATCTCAACACTCAGCACTCGGCACTTCCTTAGATGACGAAATTGACCAGCTTCTTCTCAACATAGATAATCTTCTTCGGCTCCTTGCCTTGAAGCCATTCAGCTGCTTCCTCCCTGGCCATGGCCTCGATCTGGTCTCGTGTCGATTCGGCGCCGACTTCGAGCTTTGCCCGCAACTTGCCGTTGACCTGGATCGGAATTGTCAGCCGGTCGCTCACGGTCAGAGCCGGATCGAAGATGGGCCAGGGTTGCTGCGACACACTCGGCTTTCCTCCAAGAATCGCCCAAAGCTCCTCGGCCAGGTGCGGAGCAAACGGAGCCAGCAGCAATACAAACGGCTCGATCACGGATCTGGACCGTTGTTCGGCCTTGGTCATCTCATTGGTAAAGACCATCATCTGCGAGATGGCTGTGTTGAAATGCAACGCGTCGACGTCCTCCGTCACCTTCTTGATCGTCCGATGCAGCAATTGCCGATGATCAAGGTTCGGCGCCGAGGATACGACCGCATTCGACAATCGTCCCTGGTCATCGACCATCAGCCGCCACGTCCGATCCAGAAATCTCGTAATGCCCTCCACCCCTCTGGTGCTCCAGGGCTTCATCGCTTCGAGCGGGCCCATGAACATTTCATAGAGCCGCACGGCGTCTGCGCCGAACTGGTCCATGATCTCGTCAGGATTCACGACGTTGCCGCGTGACTTGGACATTTTCTGGTTGTCTTCGCCGAGCACGATACCCTGATGCACCAACTTCTTGAACGGCTCCGGCGTGCTCACCAGACCGATATCAAAGAGAACCTTGTGCCAGAAACGGGAGTACAGGAGATGCAGCACCGCATGCTCGCTGCCGCCGATGTAAAGATCCACCGGCATCCAATAGCGTTCTTTGGCGGGATCGACAAGCTGTGCCCGGTTGCTCGGATCAATAAACCGGAGGTAATACCAGCAGGACCCGGCCCATTGCGGCATGGTATTGGTTTCACGGCGGGCCGGTTTGCCTGTCGCGACATCAGTCGTCACCAGCCACTCCTCTAAATTCGCCAGCGGACTTTCCCCCGTTCCAGACGGCTTGAAGTTGCTCGTCTCCGGCAGAACCAACGGCAGTTGCTCTTCAGGAATCGGGCATGGCTCTCCCTCCACCCAGTTGATCGGAAACGGCTCGCCCCAATACCGTTGCCGGGCGAACAGCCAATCGCGAAGCTTATAATTGACTGCTCTGGCTCCCTTCCCCTGCTTGGCCAGCCATTCCGTCATTTTCGGGATGGCCTCGGATGGCTTCAGCCCATCGATGGATAGTGCACCGTCTGCAGTCGTGGAGTTTATGACGGTGCCGCGCTCTGTATCGGTAAAGGCTGCCTCGGCGACAGTCCCGCCGACAATCACCTCTCGAATCGGCAGCTGATACCGACGGGCGAACGCCCAGTCCCGTTCGTCATGCGCCGGAACCGCCATAATGGCCCCGGTGCCATAGCTCATCAGCACATAGTCGGCAATCCAGATCGGCAGCTGTTCACCGTTGACGGGATTGATGGCGTAGCCGCCCGTAAACACTCCGGTCTTGTCCTTGTCGAGTTCTTGCCGTTGCAGATCGCTCTTGGTCGCCGCCGCCTCACGATAGGCTTGGACAGCGGATTTTTGCCCGCCCGTCGTGACGACATCGACCAACGGATGCTCGGGGGCGAGCACCATATAAGTGGCGCCGAACAGCGTGTCTGGTCTGGTCGTGAACACACGGATGATTCCCTTGGTCCCGGACAACGAGAAATCAACCTCCGCGCCAATAGAACGTCCGATCCAGTTCTTCTGCATCTCCAACGTGCTCGCCGGCCATTCAACCAGCTTCAGGTCTTCGAGCAGGCGATCGGCATAGGCGGTAATCTTGAGCACCCATTGCCGCATCGGCTTGCGGATGACATCAAAACCACCGACCTCGCTCTTGCCGTCGACGATTTCTTCGTTCGCCAGCACTGTGCCGAGCGCGGGACACCAATTGACCGGCACTTCAGCGACATAGGCCAACCCCCGCTCGAACAGTTTCACGAAAATCCATTGCGTCCAGCGATAGTAGTCGGGATCTGTGGTGCTGAGTTCCCGATCCCAATCATAGGACAGCCCCACCCGTTTCATTTGGCGTTTAAATGTTGCGATGTTCTGGGCGGTCGTAATCGCGGGGTGAATACCGGTCTTTACCGCGTACTGTTCAGCCGGCAGGCCGAAAGCGTCCCAGCCCATCGGGTGCAGCACGTTGAACCCGCGCATCCGCTTGTAGCGGGACACGATGTCGGTCGCCGTATAGCCTTCGAGATGGCCGACATGGAGTCCGGAGCCGGACGGGTAGGGAAACATGTCGAGACAATAGAATTTGGGCTTGGATGGGTCGTCCATTGCCCGAAATGGCCGATGCTCTTCCCAGTAAGCCTGCCACTTCGCTTCAACAGCCTGGTGATCGTAGGTCTTGCTCATCCCCGCACTCGATCCTCTCTCCTCTCAAAAATGAGGATGGACTCTAACATAGCCCAGTGGGAGCGACAAGAATCGATGGAAGGGGACAAACACGCGATAGGGCGGTCTTCCTTCGAAGACCGCCCTATCAATTCACGATGATATAGTGCCTGCTAGACAGGAACTGCCTGAGAGGAGGGTTGCATGAGAACCTGCTCGATGTCCAGCGCATCCAGCACTTCTTTCTCTATCAGCGCCTCAGCTAGCGCCTTCAAGCCGGCCATGTGCTCCGATAACGCGCGCTTGGTCCGTTCGTAATTCTCCATCACGACGCGCTTGATCTCCGAATCGATCTCCTGCGCCATCTGATCGCTGACCTCCCGCCTGGCTGAAACATCACGGCCCAAAAAGACCGGGCTCCCCTGCTGCCCGAATGTCAACGGTCCCA
>LVWT01000006.1 GCA_002083405.1 Nitrospira sp. SG-bin2
TATGGCGAAGGCGAAATATGAGCGGAAGAAGCCGCACGTAAACATTGGGACGATCGGGCACGTGGACCACGGGAAGACCACGTTGACGGCGTCGTTGACCAAGATTTGTGCGGATCGGGGCATGGCGAAGTTCATCCCCTATGACGAAGTGGCCAAGGCGAGCGAGAGCCAGGGGCGCCGCGACGCCACGAAGATCATGACCATTGCCATCAGCCACGTCGAGTACGAGACCGACAAGCGGCACTATGCCCACGTGGACTGTCCCGGTCACGCCGACTATGTCAAGAACATGATCACCGGGGCCGCGCAGATGGACGGGGCGATTTTGGTCGTCAGCGCCGCCGATGGGCCCATGCCGCAGACCCGGGAGCATATTCTGTTGGCCCGGCAGGTGGGTGTGCCCTACATCGTCGTGTTTTTGAACAAGGCCGACAAGGTCGATGACAAGGAATTGCTGGAGCTGGTCGAGCTCGAAGTGCGGGAGCTGTTGACCAAGTACGGATTCCCCGGCGACAAGACCCCGATCGTGCATGGCAGCGCGTTGAAAGCGATGGAGGGCGATCAGGGTGAATTGGGTGTGCCGAGCATTCTGAAGCTGCTCGATGCCGTGGATACGTATATTCCGACGCCACAGCGGCCCATCGAGAAGCCGTTCCTGATGCCGATCGAAGACGTGTTCACCATCAGCGGGCGCGGGACCGTGGTGACCGGACGCTGTGAACGGGGCATCGTCAAGGTCGGCGATGAGATCGAGATCGTGGGCCTGCGGCCGACGCAGACCACCATCGTGACCGGCGTCGAGATGTTCCGCAAAGTGCTGGATGAAGGGCAGGCGGGCGACAACGTCGGCGTGCTCTTGCGGGGGACGAAAAAGGAAGACGTCGAGCGCGGCATGGTGCTGTCGAAGCCCAAGACCGTCACGCCGCATACGAAGTTCAAAGCGGAAATCTATGTGTTGGCGAAGGAAGAAGGGGGGCGGCATACGCCGTTCTTCAATGGCTATCGGCCGCAGTTCTACTTCCGGACCACGGATGTAACGGGGATCGTGTCGCTCAATCCGGGGGTGGAGATGGTGATGCCGGGAGACAATGTGAGTGTGACGGGCGAATTGATCAGCCCGATCGCGATGGATCAGGGGCTGCGGTTTGCGGTGCGCGAGGGCGGCAAGACCGTCGGGTCCGGCGTCGTCACGGAAATTCTGGCGTAAGAAGACGTTGACACGAGAGTTGCTGTACTTGTCAGCGTACAAGCCTGTCAGCTTGTATCGAGGAGAAAGAGATGCGAGAAATTATCGATTTGGCCTGTCCGACCTGTAAACAGCGGAATTATTCGACGAATAAAAACAAGAAGAATGATCCGGATCGGTTGGAGCGAAACAAGTTCTGCAAGTTCTGCCGGAAGCACACGCCTCATAAAGAGGTGAAGTAAGGTGGGCGGTAAGGAGTGAGTGGTTCACCGATCGGCTGGCATTCACACCTTACGGTTCACGTCCAAGTAGGGGCATGGTGTCAATGGCAGCACATCGGTCTCCAAAACCGAGAGTCTAGGTTCAAATCCTAGTGCCCCTGCCATGCAGAGTGTGATTGACCCGGAATGCCGAGGATGGGCGTGACGGGGGCAGCCCATTCCGGGGCGATGTCGTGTGAAGGGTTCGCTTGGCTGTCAGCCGGCGCGGCAGAGATAGAAAACGGAGTGACCGATGTTCAAGCGTATGACTGATTCGATCCGGCTGTTTATGACGGATGTTCGGGCTGAGTTGAAGAAGGTATCGTTCCCGACCCGTCCGGAAACCATTGGTTCTACAACGGTCGTGATCGTGTTTTGTGTGTTGATGTCCCTCTATCTGTCGGCTGTCGATTCAATTCTTTCATGGCTGGTCGGCAAATTGATTTGAGAGATGAGTAGAACGGTCAAGGAATCGTCGAACGTGGCTGGGGCCTATAGACCGAAGGGTGGGGCATGACGAAGAACTGGTACGTCATTCATACGTATGCGGGGTTTGAGGGGCGGGTCAAGACCAGCTTGGTGGAACGCGCCAATCAGATGGGCTTGGTCGAAAAACTTGGACAGGTGCTCGTGCCGACGGAGGACGTGATCGAAATCAAGGACGGGAAGCGGCGGACGTCCCGGCGCAAGTTTTTCCCCGGCTATGTGTTGATTGAGCTGGAATCACCTGTCGGCGATGAGACCCTGCAGATGATCAAGGAGACGCCAAAAGTCACGGGGTTCGTAGGGGGCGGGACGGTACCGATGCCCTTGACTCCTGAAGAGGTTGAATCTTTGCTCAAGCAAGTTGATGCCGGCCAGGCCGAACCGCGCGAGCAGGTGAAGTTCATCAAGGGCGACAATGTTCGAATCATCGACGGTCCGTTCCTGGGATTCAATGGCCTGGTTGATGAGGTCGATCAAGATCATAGCCGATTAAAGCTCATGGTGAGCATTTTCGGCCGATCGACGCCGGTGGAATTGGGGTTTTTACAGGTTGAACGGATTTAAACAGTGCTGAGCGATGAGTGCTGAGTGCTGAGGTAAGGAGCAGATATGGCGAAGGAAGTATCCGCACAAATCAAGCTGCAGATTCCGGCAGGGAAGGCCAATCCGGCCCCTCCCGTTGGCCCCTCGCTTGGCCAGCACGGGGTCAATATCATGGAGTTTTGCAAGCAGTTTAATGCCAAGACGCAGAAGGAAGGCGACAGCATTATTCCGGTCATTATCACGGTGTATAAGGATCGGACCTTTACCTTTATCATGAAGACACCGCCGGCTTCGGACCTTCTGAAGAAGGCGGCCGGGATTATTAAAGGATCCGGCGTGCCGCAGAAAGACAAGGTCGGGAAGATCACGAGAGCGCAGTTGAACGAGATCGCGCAGAAAAAAATAGCCGATCTGAATGCAGCCGATGTGGCCGGAGCCGCCAAGATTATCGAAGGCACCGCTCGCAGCATGGGCATCGTTATTCAAGGGTAGGATCGAGAGAGAAGGAGTTGTCGTCATGGGAAAGAAGATGAAGGCCGCAGCGGAGAAAATCGAGCCGCGCGCCTATGGATTGCGGGAGGCGGTTGAGGCCGTGAAGACGTCGGCCTATGCGAAGTTCGATGAATCAGTCGATCTTGCGCTTCGGTTGGGGATTGACCCCAAACGGTCCGATCAAATGGTCCGCGGGACTGCATCGCTTCCGCACGGCACCGGTAAAAAGGTGCGGGTCTTGGTCTTTGCCAAAGGTGACAAGGAGCAGGAGGCAAGGCAGGCTGGAGCCGATTATGTGGGGGCGGATGATTTGATGGAGAAGATCAAGGGGGGGTGGATGGAGTTCGATTGCGCCATCGCGACTCCGGATCTGATGGCGTCGGTCGGTAAGCTTGGTAAACAGCTTGGTCCGCGCGGGCTCATGCCGAATCCAAAGACCGGAACCGTGACCTTTGAAGTGGGCAAAGCCGTCTCGGACATTCGGAAGGGACGGGTTGAGTATAAGGTTGAAAAAGCGGGCATTGTGCAAGTGCCTATCGGGAAAGTGTCGTTCGATGCCGCCAAGTTGTATGACAACGCGTCGGCTATCATCGAGTCGGTCATCAAGGCCAAGCCGGCCTCGTGCAAGGGGCGATATCTCAAGAGCGCTGTGGTTTCCAGCACGATGGGACCCGGCGTGATGCTGGATGCGGTCGCTTTGATGAAGCAGTGGTCGTGAAGAGGGATGGTCGCTCGTCATTCGTCATTGAGGGGGTATTTCTCAGCCAATGACCGTTGACGAATGACTCTTTGTTTGGAAGGGGAAGGCAATGAAGAAGGAAGAAAAAGCTACGGCGGTTGCGGAATTGACCGAAAGGTTCGGTCGTGCGCGGCTGGCCATTCTGACGGAATGTGTCGGACTTCCGGTCAATCATGTGACGGAGTTGCGCAAGCAGCTTCGTGGCGCCAAAGCGGAGTATCGGGTCGTGAAGAACACGCTCGCGGCTCGCGCGGTCGAGGGAACGACTCTGGCCGGTCTCGCGGCGTATCTCAAGGGGCCCACGGGCATCGTCATCGGGTATGACGATCCGGTATTGCCGACGAAGGTATTGCGGGACTTCATCCTTGCAGAGAAGCGCGAAGAGAAAATTCGGATGACGGTCGGCGTGCTGGAAGGAAAAGTTGTCAAGCCGGCAGATCTGGCGGCTGTCGCCAAGTTGCCGAAGAAGGAAGTGCTGATTGCCATGTTGCTGTCGGCCATGCAGGGGCCGATCCGCGGCGTGGTGTATACGCTCAGCGCGGTTTTGTCGAAATTTGTGAGAGTCATTGCAGCCATTCAGGATCAAAAGAAAGGGGAGGGAGACATGTCAGCAACCACAACGAAACTGTCGCAGGAAGAATTGATCAAGGCTATCGAGGGCATGAGCGTGCTCGATTTGGCTGAGCTTGTGAAGGGTTTGGAAGCCCGCTTCGGGGTTACGGCTGCCGCGCCGGTTGCGGTCGCCGCCGGTCCCGCCGCAGGCGGAGGCGCCGCAGCGCCTGCCGAGGAAAAGACCGCGTTCGATGTCATTCTTGCGTCTGCGCCGGCCGACAAGAAAATTCAGATCATCAAGGTTGTGCGGGAATTGACCAGCCTTGGGCTGAAGGAAGCGAAAGACTTGGTGGAAGGCGCGCCGAAGCCGGTCAAGACCGGCGTGGCGAAGGAAGAAGCCGATACCATGAAGAAGAAACTCGAAGAAGGCGGCGCCAAGGTCGAAATTAAGTAATACGCGAACGCCATTCGCCAGTTGCCAGTGATCAATCAGGTGGAGCCGCATGGCTGCGGCTTCACCTATGATCTCTGACCATTGACATCTGTTCACCGCCAACCAACGTGGAGGAGCGGGCATGTCCGAAACGACTCTGCAAGAGTTCGTCGAGCGGAAAGATTTTTCTCGCATTCGAACCAATATCGACATTCCGGATCTGATCGAGATTCAGAAGCGCTCATATGAGGAGTTTCTCCAGCTGGAAGTAGAGCCGGAGCGACGGAAAGACTATGGCCTGCAAGCGGCGTTGGCGAGCGTATTCCCGATCCCTGACTATAACAATACGGCCATGCTCGAGTTTTCGAGCTATACGTTGGGTACGCCCAAGTACGATGAACGGGAGTGTCTTGAGCAGGGCATGACGTTCGCGGTGCCGTTGAAGCTGCGGGTTCGCCTGGTGGTGTTCGACAAGGAAGACAAAGGGCCCAGGAAGAAAGTGCTCGACGTCCGTGAGCAGGAGGTCTACGTCGGCGAATTGCCCTTGATGACGGAGCGCGGCACGTTTATCGTCAACGGAACCGAGCGGGTCGTTGTCAGTCAGCTCCACCGGTCGCCCGGGGCCTCGTTTACGCATGACAAAGGGCGCACCCATGCCAGCGGCAAAGTGCTGTACAGCGCGCGCATTATTCCCTATCGCGGCTCCTGGTTAGACTTTGAATTCGATGCGCGAGATATTCTGTATGTCCGCATCGACCGCCGGCGAAAAATGCCCACCACTATTCTGCTGAAGGCCTTTGGGTTTTCCAGCGACGACTTGCTCAAGATGTATTATCCCGTCGAGGAAATCCGGGTGTCCAACGGGAAGATGTTCCGAAAGCTAGACGCGGAAATCCACCATGGGCTCCGGTGTTCAGGGGAAGTGGTGGAGAAGGGCGGCAAGGAACCGCTGGTGCGTGAAGGCACCAGGCTGACGAAGGGGATCATCGCGAAGCTGAAGGCGGCCGGGGTGAAAGAAATTCCGATGCTTCCGGCAGAGCTTGTCGGCCGCGCCGTGCTCACGGAGCTGGTCGATTCGCAGAAGACGAAATTGGCTGAGAAGAATCAGCGGTTGACCGCCGAGATCGTAGAAGCGATTGTCGAGAGCGGCGTCGAGGAGTTCAAGGTCATTTATCTCGATATGGCCACGGCTACGCCGGTGATCCTCGACACCTTGGGAATGGAAAAGATCGGCTCCAAAGAAGAAGCGATGGTGGAAATCTATCGCCGACTTCGTCCGGGCGAAACGCCGTCCGTCGACACTGCGCGGGCGTTGTTCGACAACCTGTTTTTGAATTCCAAGCGATACGATCTGTCTCCTGTCGGACGGCTCAAGCTCAACAAGAAACTGGGATTGGATCTCCCTCTGGAGCAACGCACGCTGACCGCCCAGGACATCGTCGAAGTGATCCGGTACCTCGTGAACCTCAAGGTCGGCAAGGGAGAAATCGACGACATCGACCATTTGGGCAATCGTCGTGTCCGGTCGGTCGGCGAGCTGTTGGAAAATCAGTTCAGGCTGGGTTTGGTGCGGATGGAGCGCAGCATCAAGGAGCGCATGAATCTCCTCGATATGGAGACGGTGCTCCCGCACGATCTGATCAATGCCAAGCCGGTTGTTGCGGCGGTGAAGGAATTTTTCAGCAGCAGCCAGTTGTCACAGTTTATGGACCAGACGAATCCGCTGGCTGAGATTACGCACAAGCGGCGTCTGTCGGCACTCGGGCCTGGCGGATTGACGAGAGAGCGCGCCGGATTCGAAGTCCGTGACGTGCATCCGTCCCACTATAGCCGCATTTGCCCCATCGAAACGCCGGAAGGTCCGAACATCGGGTTGATCACCTCGTTGGCGACCTATGCGCGGATCAATCAGTTTGGATTCATCGAGGCGCCCTATCGGAAGGTGGTCAAAGGGCGCGTGACAGATGAGATGGAATTTCTGTCCGCGATCGAAGGGGACAAGTACATTATCGCCCAAGCGAACTCCAAGGTGGATGGGGCGGGCCGGCTGGTTTCTGAGACTGTGTCCTGCCGTCACGGCGGAGACTTTGTCATGGCTACGCCGGACAAGATCGAGTACATGGACGTGTCTCCGAAGCAGGTCGTGAGCGTGGCAACGGCGCTGGTGCCGTTCTTAGAACATGACGACGCCAACCGCGCGCTGATGGGCTCCAACATGCAGCGCCAGGCGGTTCCGTTGCTCACGTCCGAATCTCCGTTGGTCGGCACTGGAATGGAAGCGGTTGTGGCGCGTGATTCGGGATATGTCATTCAAGCCCGGCGTGCCGGAGTTGTGGAGAGCGTCGATGCCACGCGTATCGTCGTGCGCGCCGACTCGAAGGATGGGAAAAAGGGAAAAGATTCAGGGTTGGATGTCTACGACCTCATCAAGTTCCAGCGCTCGAATCAAAACACCTGTATCACCCAGACTCCCGTGGTGCGGATCGGGCAGCCGGTCAAGAAGGGACAAGTCCTCGGCGATGGGCCGGCGATCGATCATGGAGAGCTGGCATTGGGGAAGAACGTGCTGGTGGCTTTCATGCCGTGGGGCGGCTACAACTTCGAAGACGCTATTCTCCTCAGTGAGAAATTGGTTCGTGAAGATGCGTTCACATCGGTTCATATCGAAGAATTCGAAGTGGAGGCCCGCGACACCAAATTGGGCAAGGAAGACGTGACCCGCGACATTCCCAATGTCGGCGAGGAAGCGCTCAGAAATCTGGACGAGAGCGGAATCATCCGCATCGGCGCCGAAGTGAAGCCGGGCGACATTCTGGTCGGCAAAGTGACGCCGAAGGGTGAAACCCAGCTGACGCCGGAAGAGAAGCTGCTGCGCGCAATCTTCGGGGAGAAGGCCGGCGATGTGAAAGACACTTCGCTGACCGTGCCTCCGGGCGTCGAAGGCATCGTCGTGGACGTGAAGATTTTCTCGCGCAAAGGCCTCGACAAGGATGAGCGTTCAAAAAGCATCGAAACCGATGATCAGATGAAGCTCCAGCGCGATCATCATGAAGAGCTGCGGATTATCGACGAAGAAAAGACGAAGAAGATCAGAAAGTTGCTGCTCGGTAAAGTGGTGGGCCGTGACTTGATGGACCCGGATACGGGCGACGTCATTTTAAAGAAGAAGGGTAAGCTGACGGCGGAGATCCTCAAGCGGCTGCCCGACGACACGGTGCGGCACATCATTCTCAGCGACCCGGACGAGCAAAAAGAGTTGGAAGACGTCGAGCGGCGGGCGAAAGAACAGATTGAAATCCTCCAGACGCTCTACGATGAAAAGGTTGGCCGCTTGAAACGGGGCGACGAGTTGCCGCCCGGGGTGATCAAGCTGGTGAAGGTCTACATCGCCATGAAGCGGAAGATTCAGGTCGGCGACAAAATGGCCGGCCGTCACGGCAACAAGGGTGTCGTGTCGCGCGTGCTGCCGGAAGAGGATATGCCGTATTTGCCGGATGGGACTCCGGTTGAAATCGTGCTGAATCCCCTGGGTGTGCCGTCGCGTATGAACGTGGGGCAAATCCTGGAAACACACCTCGGATGGGCGGCGAAAGCGTTGGGAATCAAGGTGGCCAGCCCGGTGTTCGACGGAGCGTCGGAAAAAGAAATCAAGGATCTGCTCAAGAAGGCAAAATTGCCTCCGAGCGGGCAAAGCCGGCTGGTAGACGGAAAGACCGGTGAGACGTTCGGCAGCCCGGTCACGGTGGGCTACATGTATGTGTTGAAGCTGCACCACTTGGTGGACGACAAGATCCACGCGCGCTCGATCGGGCCCTATTCGCTCGTTACGCAACAGCCGCTGGGCGGTAAGGCCCAATTCGGCGGGCAGCGGTTGGGAGAAATGGAAGTATGGGCGCTGCAAGCCTATGGCGCGGCTTCGACGCTGCAGGAATTTCTTACGGTCAAGTCCGACGATGTGCCGGGCCGGTCGCGCATGTATGAAGCGATCGTGAAAGGCGAGCCATTCCTGGAACCTGGGTTGCCCGAGTCGTTCAACGTCTTGGTCAAAGAGCTGCAGAGCTTGGGGCTTGATGTCGAGCTCGTCAAGACGCAAGACTAACCGCTTGTGTGCCGGGTGAATCCCGGCATCGGAGGAGGTCATTACCTTGGAAGGCGTATATACATTGTTTGAAAAGCAGCGGGACTCGGTGTCGTTCGACTCGATGCGTATTCGTATCGCGTCGCCCGAAAAAATCCGGTCCTGGTCGTACGGTGAAGTGAAGAAGCCGGAGACGATCAACTATCGGTCGTTCAAGCCGGAAAAAGACGGATTGTTCTGCGCCAAGATTTTCGGTCCGATCAAGGACTGGGAATGCAATTGCGGCAAGTACAAGCGCATGAAGCACCGCGGCATCGTCTGCGACAAGTGCGGCGTCGAGGTGATTCAGTCGAAAGTGCGCCGTGAGCGGATGGGGCATATCGAGTTGGCCGCGCCGGTCGCACATATTTGGTTCTTGAAAGGGGTGCCCAGCCGTATCGGCACGCTCCTGGATATGAGCCTGAAGCAGCTGGAGAAAATTCTCTATTTCGAGAGCTATGTCTGTGTCGATCCGGGATCAACGGATCTGTCGGAAAAGGAATTGGTCTCGGAAGAGAAGCTGCGCACTCTGGTATCGGAGTTCGGCTCAAGCGGGTTCAAAGCGGGCATCGGTGCGGAAGCCATCCGGGATTTGCTGCGAAAAATCGATATCAATGCGCTATGGGATGAACTTCAGGCGAAGGCAAAGTCGTCGACATCCTCGGCCATGAAAAAGAAATATGCCAAACGGCTGAAAGTGCTCGAGGCGTTTCGCAAATCCGGAAATAAGCCGGAGTGGATGATTTTGGACGTGATCCCGGTGCTGCCGCCGGAACTACGCCCCCTCGTTCCTCTCGACGGCGGACGATTTGCGACCTCCGACCTGAACGATCTTTATCGGCGCGTGATCAACCGGAATAACCGGTTGAAGCGGCTGATGGAATTGAAAGCACCAGGCGTCATCATCCGGAACGAAATGCGCATGCTGCAAGAAGCCGTGGATGCTCTCTTCGACAACGGCCGGCGTGGTCGTGCGATTCGTGGGCCGAACAAGCGCCCGCTCAAGTCTTTGAGCGACATGCTGAAAGGCAAACAAGGACGGTTTCGCCAAAATCTGCTCGGCAAGCGGGTCGACTATTCCGGCCGTACGGTCATCGTCGTCGGTCCTGAGTTGCGCCTCCATCAGTGTGGATTGCCGAAGAAGATGGCCCTGGAATTGTTCAAGCCATTCATCTTCCATAAGCTCGAAGCGCGCGGGGCGGCGACCACGATCAAGAGTGCGAAGCGGCTGGTTGAAAAGGAACGGCCGGAAGTCTGGGACGTGCTTGACGAAGTGATTCGTGAGCATCCCGTCTTGCTGAATCGAGCGCCGACGCTCCACCGGTTGGGGATTCAGGCATTCGACCCGGTTCTGGTGGAGGGCAAGGCCATTCGACTGCATCCGCTCGTATGTTCAGCATTCAACGCGGACTTCGACGGAGACCAGATGGCGGTGCACGTGCCGCTGTCGGTCGAGGCACAGGTCGAAGCGCGGGTCTTGATGATGTCCATCAACAACATTCTTTCGCCTGCCAACGGCAAACCGATTGCCGTGCCGTCGCAAGACATGGTCCTTGGCGTCTATTGGCTGACGAAGGAGCGTCTGGGTGTGAAGGGCGAAGGTAAAGTGTTCGGATCGGCGGAAGAAGTGCGGATCGCCTTCGACGCGCGCGAAGTGGAAGAGCATGCGCGCATTAAGGTGCGCCTGGCGGGGGCTTTAGTGCAGACGACGGTCGGTCGTGTGCTGCTGTCGGAGATCCTGCCGGCCGGCCTGCCGTTCGCCAATGCCAACAAGCTCATGACCAAGAAGGAGATGACCAAGCTGATCGACTCTGTCTATCGGCAAACCGGTCACCGCGACACCGTCGAGTTTCTCGATAAGATCAAGGACATCGGGTTCACGTATGCCACCAGGGCGGGTGTGTCGATCTGCATTGACAATATGCATATCCCGAGCAAGAAGGAAGAGTTTGTCGGGAAGGCTCAGCGCGAAGTGAACGAGATTGAAAAGCAATATTCCGAGGGCTTGATTACGAACGGTGAACGGTACAACAAGGTCATCGATATATGGGCGCATGTGACTGAGCAGGTCGCCAACGAAATGATGAAGGAACTCGGTGCCGGAGGAGATCCGGGCAAAGCCGAATCCTTCAATCCGATTTTCATGATGGCGGATTCCGGCGCACGCGGCAGCTCGCAGCAGATCCGGCAGTTGGGCGGGATGCGCGGCCTGATGGCCAAACCGTCCGGGGAAATCATCGAGACGCCGATTACGGCGAACTTCCGTGAAGGCCTCACAGTCTTGCAGTATTTTATTTCGACTCACGGCGCGCGAAAGGGTCTGGCCGATACCGCCTTGAAGACGGCGAACTCCGGCTATCTGACCCGTCGGTTGGTCGATATCGCGCAGGATGTCATCATCAATGAGCTTGATTGTGGAACGCACGACGGCATTATCGTCAGCGCGCTGGTCGAAGGCGGCGAAATCATTCAACCGCTGGAAGAGCGTGTCTTGGGCCGGTTGGCGGCGGAGGATATCCGCGATCCCGTGACCGGGGAAATCATCGTCTCGCGGAACGAGGAGATCCACGAAGAGCTCACCAAGTCGATTGTGGAGGCCGGAGTCGACCGGGTCAAGATCCGATCAGTGCTGACCTGCCAATCGCTCCGCGGAGTCTGCCGCGCCTGTTATGGCCGAGATCTGGCGCGCGGCCGACTTGTGGAAAAGGGTGAGCCTGTCGGAGTGATTGCCGCCCAGTCAATCGGCGAACCGGGAACTCAGCTGACGATGCGGACATTCCACATCGGCGGTACGGCCAGCAAAGTCGTCGAACAGACCGTGCTGGAAGCGAAGCATGCCGGGCGCATCAAGTTTATGAGCTTCGATGCCAAGAAGAATGCGGACATTCACAATGGCGGCATCGCAGTGCGGAATAAAGACGGCGAATGGGTGGTGATGAATCGCAACACCAAAATTGCGATTGTGGATGACAGCGGACGTGAACGTGAAAAATATCCGGTCGTCTATGGCGCAAAAATCAAGATCAAGGACGGCGATCCGGTCGCGGTCGGGCAGAAACTGGTCGAGTGGGATCCCTATTCGTTGACCATTTTGACTGAAGTTGGCGGCAAGGTGGCGTTCGGCGATATCGTCGAAGGCGTCACGATGAAAGAAGAATTCGACGAGGTGACGGGTCTGTCTCGCAAGGTCATTATCGAGCATTCGGGTGCGACGTTACGTCCCCGTGTTTCAGTCAAGGATGAGGCCGGTAAAACAGCGAAAGTTTCCGGCGGGGCGAATACGGTCGCGCGGTATTTGCTGCCGGTCGGAGCCCATATCTTCGTCGAGAAGGGCGCGATGGTTCATCCTGGCGATGTGTTGGCCAAGATTCCACGTGAGACGACGAAAACCAAGGACATCACCGGAGGCCTTCCGCGCGTCGTCGAATTATTCGAGGCACGGAAACCGAAAGAGCAGGCGGTGATCACCGAGATCGACGGGGAAGTGTCCTATGGAGGATTCGTCAAAGGCCAACGCAAAGTGCTTGTCGATAATAAATTGGGAGATGTAAAGGAATACTTCATTCCCAAAGGGAAGCACGTCAACGTGCATGAGGGGGATTGGGTGCGGGCCGGGGAGCCGTTAATGGACGGATCGGCGAATCCGCATGACATCCTCGACGTGCTCGGCCCCAATGAGTTGCAGAAGTATCTCGTCGATGAAGTACAGGATGTCTATCGGTTGCAGGGGGTCTCGATCAACGATAAACATATCGAGATCATCGTCCGGCAAATGCTCCGCAAGGTACGGATCGAAGATCCCGGCGACTCGCAGTTTTTGCCGGGAAGCCAGGTGAGCAAGAATGTGTTTGAGGCTGAAAACGAGCGTGTGCTCGAAAAGGGCGGCACGCCAGCCTTGGGCAAGCCGGTTCTGCTTGGAATTACGAAAGCGGCGTTGACAACCGACAGCTTTATCTCCGCGGCCTCATTCCAGGAAACCACTCGAGTGCTGACGGAAGCGGCCATCAACGGTCGAGAGGATAATTTGTTGGGTCTGAAAGAAAATGTCATTGTGGGGCGATTGATTCCGGCCGGGTCAGGATTTGAAGAATATCGAGACACGTTTGTAATCAGTGAAAAGCCGGCAGCCGCTGCTGTGGCGGCGGCTCAAGGATCTGCGGTTGTTTCTTCGGAGCCTCCTGTGACTACGGTGGGCGAGGGGGCGCGATCGTAGCTGTGCTGAAATTGCCTCACTTGACAATGAGGGAGCGCATCAATATAATCCGCCGTCTTTCCTCTGACGGCCATAGCTGAGTTCGAAATTCGGGAAGGTTTTAATAGAATGCCGACAATCAATCAGTTGGTAAGAAAAGGTCGAAATCTCGTCAAGGCGAAAACGAAGAGCCCGGCCTTGAAATCTTGCCCGCAGAAACGGGGAGTGTGCCTGCGCGTCTATACCACAACGCCAAAGAAGCCAAATTCCGCTTTGCGGAAAGTGGCTCGTGTTCGGTTGACGAATGGCATGGAAGTCACAACGTATATTCCCGGCGTCGGGCATAATTTGCAAGAACACTCGATCGTGTTGGTGCGTGGTGGCCGTGTCAAGGACTTGCCGGGTGTGCGGTATCACTTGGTGCGCGGTGCCTTGGATGCGGTGGGCGTGGCAGACCGTAAGCAGAGCCGATCGAAGTACGGTGCCAAGCGTCCGAAGTAGGGCGGCGCGTGAGCGGTAAGAAAAGTCAATTCGACTGAACAACGAACGAGATAGGTAAACGATGCCCCGCAGTAGATTTTTAGACCAACGTGAAGTGCTCCCCGATGTGCGATATCGCGATAAGCTTGTCGGAAAGTTTATCAACACGCTGATGAGTGGTGGAAAGAAGAGTACCACCGAGCGGATTTGTTACGGGGCGTTCGATGTCATACAGGAAAAGACCGGCGGAGACCCGCTGAAGGTGTTCAAGGCTGCCGTCGATAATGTGAAGCCGATTGTGGAAGTGAAGTCTCGCCGCGTGGGCGGCGCGTCGTATCAGGTCCCGGTCGAGATCAGGCCTTCGCGCCGAGTGTCTTTGGCGCTTCGGTGGTTGTCGGAATATGCGCGCACCCGTGGCGGCAAGAGTATGCGCGAAAAGCTCGCGGCTGAATTAATGGATGCGTCGAATAATACCGGCGCCGCAGTGAAGAAGCGGGAAGACGTGCATCGAATGGCGGAAGCGAACAAAGCCTTCGCCCATTACCGCTGGTAGCGTCGTTCTGTGCTGCAGTTGAGCCGTGCTGCGATCCGCAGACGTCGAGTGCTCTTCGATCGCAGCAGCGTCAGTTGGCTTGGCTCGCAGCACATGTGTTTTTAGGGGACTAACGTGGCTCGTCAAACGGCACTGGAACATACGAGAAACATCGGCATCATGGCCCACATTGATGCCGGAAAAACGACCACGACCGAGCGGATCCTGTACTACACGGGCATGACGCACAAGATGGGCGAAGTTCACGAAGGCGCTGCGACAATGGATTGGATGGAGCAGGAACGTGAGCGCGGCATCACGATCACGGCTGCGGCGACGACCTGTTTTTGGAAAGACAAGCGCATCAACATTATTGATACGCCTGGCCACGTCGATTTTACGATTGAGGTTGAGCGTTCCCTTCGTGTGCTTGACGGTGCGGTGGCTGCATTCGATTCCGTGCAGGGTGTTGAACCGCAATCGGAAACGGTCTGGCGCCAAGCCGATAAATATGGGGTTCCGCGCATTGCCTGGATGAATAAGATGGATCGAATTGGCGCTGACTTCTACGCCAGCGTGCAGTCGATCATTGATCGTCTCGGGGCGAATCCCGTTCCTATCCAGATCCCGATCGGGCGGGAAACGGAGTACCGGGGTTCGGTAGATCTCGTCAGCATGAAGGGCTACTTTTACGACGATGAAACGCTTGGTGCCAAGTACAAGATCGATGAAATTCCAGCGAATCTCCTGGAGCAGGCCAAAGAGTATCGGGAGAAAATGCTGGAAGCCGTTGCGGAGTTTGATGATCAGGTCATGGAGAAGTATTTGAATGGCCATCCGCTGACGGAAGAGGAAGTGCGTCGGGCGATCAGGGCCGCGACGATCTCGATGAAGGTGATTCCGGTTGTCTGTGGGTCTGCTTTTAAGAATAAGGGTGTCCAGCAGTTGTTGGATGCTGTCGTGGATTACCTGCCGTCGCCACTTGATGTTCCACCGGTGAAGGGGATTGATCCCAATACGAATAAAGAGGTCCTGCGCAAGCCGTCCGACAGCGAGCCGTTTTCGGCGCTGGCCTTCAAATTGATGACCGACCCATTTGCGGGGCAGGTGGTATTTTTCCGAGTCTATTCCGGAATGCTGAAGACCGGGTCGCCGGTGCTCAATGTGACAAAGGGCACGAGAGAGCGCGTCGGGCGGTTGCTTAAGATGCATGCGAATAAACGGGAAGAAATCGACATTGCCTATGCGGGCGATATTGTGGCGGCTGTCGGTCTGAAGGGTGCCACGACCGGAGATACGTTGTCTGAAGAGAAGGAGCCGGTCCTGCTCGAAGTGATGAAGTTTCCTGAGCCTGTGATTGCGATGGCGATTGAGCCTAAGACAAAGCAGGATCAGGAGAAAATGGGGTTTGCGCTTCAGAAGCTGGCGCAGGAAGATCCTTCGTTCAGGGTCCGTACGGATGAGGAAACGTCGCAAACGATTATCGCCGGCATGGGCGAGCTGCATCTCGAGATTATCGTTGACCGGATGTTGCGTGAGTTTAAGGTCGAAGCCAACGTGGGTAAGCCGGAAGTGGCGTTTCGTGAAACGATTCGCCGGAAGGCTGAAGCGGAAGCTAAGTATGTCAAGCAGACGGGTGGTCGCGGTCAGTATGGCCATGTCGTGTTATCGGTTGAGCCGTCGGAGTCCGGTAAGGGCTTCGAGTTTGTTAATAAAATCGTCGGTGGTGTCATTCCGAAGGAATTTATCCCGGCTGTTGAAAAGGGTGTGAAGGAGCGGCTGGATGCCGGCGTTATCGCCGGGTATCCTCTGCGCGATGTGCGTGTGACGCTTACGTACGGCTCATATCACGATGTAGATTCCAATGAAATGGCCTTCAAAATCGCCGGGTCGATGGCGTTTGCCGATGCATGCAAAAGGGCTGATCCGGTTTTGCTTGAGCCGATAATGAAGGTGGAAGTTCTGGTTCCTCAGGATTTTATGGGCGATGTCATCGGCAACTTGAACGGTCGGCGTGGGAAGGTGCAGGGGATGAAGGTGCGTGCCGGCGCGCAGGCGATCGATGCATCTGTGCCGCTCAGTGAGATGTTTGGGTATGCAACCGATCTTCGCTCGCGCACGCAGGGCCGGGCAACGTACAGCATGGAATTCGATCGATACGACCAGGTTCCTCGACAAATTGCTGAGACTATTATTGCAAAGTATCGCGGCGAGTAGTTGCCGCTGATTGAACTGTAGGTAGCAGGGAGGATTTCGGTATGGCGAAGGCGAAATATGAGCGGAAGAAGC
>LVWT01000007.1 GCA_002083405.1 Nitrospira sp. SG-bin2
GCAGAATCTGTCCAAACAAGCGGAGCCACCTCTCACCTCTCATTTTGAGGGAGTTGCGTTTCTGCATTCAGACAACGTGGTTCCAAGTGTTGCTGTTGGTTTCCACACCAAAAACAAAGACCGAACATTTAGCTGTCGCACAGATTGGATCCACCCCATCGATCGCAACTCTGGGATGATTACTTCTTGGGAGACAATTAAGGATCAATATCCAAACAATGTAACCTTCTCTAACCATGCAGATGTACAAGGCATGTGGAATGAGGAAGAAGTGATGCTTTCGTGGACCAGCGAGATCGGCAATACGGGAAGCTGTGTTCTGCCGCGATCCAAAGCAGGCACGGCTTCATCACTTATTCCTTTATCCAAAGACTGGAAAGAGTACAAAACTTACGTGTCTAAATTGGAGGGAAGAAGATTTCTATTTCGCGGCCAAAATGAGCCCTGGAGACTGCGCACATCATTTCATAGATCCGGCCGTGCTGACCTAATGAGATTCATCCGAGAGGATGTTCAAATATTGCACAAACATCTTAGTGCTAGAACAAAGCATGTTTTTAACCTGGACAACGCTAATGAGAACGGTGCCTTCCATAACTTAATTCAGCACCATGGGTATCCTACCCCATTGCTGGACTGGACATATTCGCCCTATGTCGCAGCTTTTTTTGCTTACCGTGGGATATCAAATGCTAAAGCGCGGCGTGCAGGCATAAATGATAAAGTCAGAATTCTTGTGTTCAACCAGGCGCAATGGAAGAAAGATGTTAGCCAAGTTTACCAATTGATTAGTGCAGTGCTGCATTTGTCCATCGGCGAATACTTGGCAATCGAGAATGAGAGAATGATTCCTCAACAGGCGGCGTCTACACTCACGAACATTGACGATATTGAGTCATACATCCAGCTTTGGGAAACTGCTGGTGGTCCGTACCTGACTGCCATTGACCTGCCTGTCTATGAACGAAAGAATATTATTCAAGAATTGGGTTATATGGGCATAACGGCGGGAGCTATGTTCCCTGGTCTTGACGGAGCATGTGAGGAACTTAAGGAACGGAACTTCGATATCTAATCCAGCGAGAAGTACCCGTCTAGATCGGCGCCTGAGTGTTGGTCGGACCTTGAACTGTGCATGCGCATGAAAGAATAGGAATCTGCGTGCTATTTTGTTCGCGGGCACCGAAATACCGTGAGCAGTTCTCTCGAAATTGCACTCTGACTCCTATTTCTTAAGCACTCGTCTCGACTCCTACCCACTGTCGCGATTGTTGTTTGCGAGTCTATTGCCCAATAAAGTTGCTACCACGCCAAAATGTCACCGGATTTCGTACCAACATGCATATACTGCAAGAGAACCGATGTTCAGTTCAATCGTGAGCATGTCATCCCAGAGGCCTTTGGCATCTACGGATCCGATACTATGGTCCTCAATAACAATGAGGTTTGTAGGGACTGCAATTCGACATTGGGACGAGACCTAGATCAGATTCTTAGCCGAGATTCATTTGAAGGGATGATCCGTGCGAACTCACTAGCACAAGAACAAGGTGCTGGAGAGCGATTCTCCCCCCGACGTGCCTGGCTGTACGTTCCGGATGAGCAACAGTTCGGCGTATTGCGCGGTGCACGGATGGTTATTGACCCAAACACTCGTCGTCCGACGCTTCTAGATCAGATTCTCGTCCGCTCTCAAGACGGATCTCTCCATACTTTTCTTGAGCACGACTTCTCTCAGGCGGCCGCTACTATCTTTCATAACCTTCCACCTCATGCCATTCGAGTAATTGGACTAAATAGAGAAAAAGTAGACGTGCTGATGCAGATGGTCAGAGATCGTGGCATAACTCTGAAAGATCGCGAGACGGTAGATCCCCCCGTGGCGATCCTGCAACCAGACATTCGTATGGTGACTGAAGGCCGAATTGATGTCAGGACATGGAGGGCAGTTGCCAAAATAGCATTCAACTACTTGGCATATCATGCAGGTGCTCAGTACGTTCTGTCAGGTAAATTCGATCCCATTCGAGATTTCGTCACTGGTAGGCGCACAGATCATGCGATGGTCCAGTTGCTGAACTCTCCGATTCTCGCCCATGAAACCTATCATTGGCGAGCTTTTGAAGGGCACTTGGTAGCCTATCAGGATGAGGGAAGAACGTTGCGAGGAAAAGTGTCCTTATACAACTCAATTACATACGAGGTGATGTTGTGCGGTGACCTCGGACTTTATTACACGATGAAGCAAGGTCATGCATTCGATCCTATTCAAAAGACAATTATTACTCTTGGGAATCTGCCATTCAAAGTGTTGACTCCCACCGATGCTACACGTTTCTTATCCTTCTTCCCCATCTAAGCTAAAGAGATGGTGCCAGGCCCCATTTCACAACGCATGGCGGGCTGATTTGATCAAGACCCTCTCTCGCCCTCAGACTGATTCCCTCACTCCCTATAGACCAAGCCAGGAGAAGAAAACAGGGGCATTTTCCTTTATTCATAGTCCACGCGCTCTACTAAACACACGCCTGAAATCCCCCGCGGCCACAGGCGATCGACTAGGGGGGGCAAGGTAGCAGGAACCCTTTCCTCTCTTCAGCCGCTCGGCGCTCCAGGTGACACCGTTCAGCAATTCTTCGCTACCGCCAGATACCACTTCGGCTTCATTCTTCCGAAATCCCTCCTCACATGGCATTTCAGCGATCTCTTTGAATCTAGAACCCGCTCCCCTTCCGAATCCCGCACGAAGACCACCCAGTGCCAGCATGCTTGCCCCTGCTCGCGATGCCACTTGATCGCCAGCAAGGCCAAATCTGGCAGACTGCTCCAAGAATGAAAGGGTTGCTCTTTGGAATCTGTGCGTAGGCAATATTTCCGAAGAAGGCGGCGGACGTACGTCGTCTCAGACCACAACCGATGATCTGTTGCGAAGATGCCGAGCCGATTTGCGGTCCGTTGGGCTTGGCGGTAGGATATGCCGGCTATGGCCGCCACAGCAGCAATCCCGCAGCCGGTCCGTTCCAATTGCACGACGGGTTTCATGAATCTGCCTGGGCAAACAGGTGTGGAAAGCCACCATGCTGGGGAGGTCTTTTAGTTCTCCGGCATCTTGTCCACGACACGATCCCATTCTTTGACGGCCGGCTTCACATGATGTTCGAGGTGGGTAAGAGCCGCGTAGAGTCGCCCTTCGTATTCGTCGCGTTTCGCATTAGCCGGAGACAGCGTCTTCAGAATAGCCACGAGCCCCAAGATTTCTTCGGAGGTCTCTGCAATCTCATCGAGGTGGTTATCCAATATCGGACTCGACGGCACCAGAAGCGACTCCTTCTCCGCCACCGCTGATGCCCGCGCTTTCTTAATCATGGCGTTTCCCCTTCTTTAACCGCCGCTCCAGGTTGGCGACCCTTTGCTCCCATGCCTCAATCTCGACCATCCAATGCTTGATGAGCCTTCGATCGGGATGAGCCCGTTGCTGCTCAAGCGCGATCTTGATTCGATGATCAGTAATCCGCCCTTTCAAACTCTCTAGGCGAAGTCGCAGCTTCTTGTTTCGCCCCATACCCCTCCAAAGCCATAACGGTACGCCGAAGGCCTTTCCCTGTCAATGAACGCCCACCCCCTGTTTCCGCTCACTCATCGATCTGTGCGTGAGACTGATCTCGTTGTGAGAAAACTCCGAAGTGCGACAGCCTGATTGTGTTGTTCGTCCTTGGCCGAATAGAGCAGCGTGACCGTTCCCTTTTGGGCTTGCCCCTTCAGCTCCGTCACCAGTTCCTTCTTGTTTTTCAGTTCGGCATGGTAACGCTGGCGGAATTCCTCCCACCTGGCAGGATCGTGGTTGAACCATTGTCTCAGCTTTGTTGACGGGCCGATGTCAGGCAGCCAGAGGTCGAGCTTCGCAGCTTCTTTTGAAATCCCCCGCGGCCACAGGCGATCGACGAGGATACGGAAGCCATCGGACCTGGCCGCCAGCTCATAGATCCGCTTGACCAAGATCTTCATATGGGCCGCGCTATTGTCCGATGGTCTCGATCACGGCCAGCTCATCCGGCGTCAGCGTAAAGCGCTCGCACTGGAGGTCTTCCTTCATATGTTGCGGATTCGTTGTGCCGGTCAGGGGCAACATGCCGATCTGTTGCGAAAAGCGAAAGACGAGCTGAGCCAAGCCGGCTTGATACTTGGTTGCCAGCGCGCGCAGGTCTGGCTCGGCAAAGATCCCCGAATTGGCCGTGAGGAGCGAGAACCCCTGATAGATGATCCCGTGCGTCCGGCAAATTTCTCGCACGTCTTTATCCCAGCCAAAGGCCGCGTAGCACCGGTTCTGCACCACCATCGGCTTGTGTTTCGCCTTGGCACAAAGCAGCGTTAGCTGATCGGCCGAGACGTTGCTCACTCCGATCATCTTTGTTTTGCCGACATCATATAGCGATTCGATCGCGGCCCATACCTCCCAATCATCAGCCCCTAAGCCACGCCGCGAATAAGGGCCATGCAGTACGTAGGAGTCGAGATAGTCTGTGTGCAGATGGGCGAGCGAACTTTCGAAGGACTGCTGAACCTGGGTCGTGATGCTCGCATGAGCGTCGTAGGGCAGCCGATGGTCCTGGCCGTTCACCGGTGTGAACTTTGTTTGGAGAAACAGCTTGTCGCGTGTAATCCCCTGCTTTGCAAGTTCGAGGAGCGCCTCCCCGACCCTCGCTTCATCGTAATGGACCAGTTGATTGGCCGTATCGATCGCGGTGAAACCTGCTTCCACTGCTTGCAATACCAGTCCAGTCGTGGCCTGTTTCTTCCAAGCCGTGCCGTACATAAAAGAAGGGATCGTCACACTGTTATAGGTCAGCATCGTCATCAGCCTGCTCCTTAAGCGGTATCACACCATACACAGATCGTTGTCGCAGTCTCAACCCAAGAATTGATACAGTGTGGTTCATGGATTCTGAACAAGACGGCCAGTTGGTTGAACTCCGGCTCAGTTACCGCTATGTGAAGGCACACCCATGGGTCGTGATGGCCATCAATGGATTTCTGTCGGCCTATTTTATGGAACAGCCGAGTTTTCGGGTCCAGCGACATTTTGACGAATTGGAATCGGGCATGCACGTCTGGCTCTGCGAAGTGCCAGGCACGATGAAAATGGAGCGTCTACTGAAACGCCTGAAAGCCGACATTCCCGCGTTTCAACTGACGACAACTCCATCAACCGCCGACACCTGCCCACAGTATCTGATCGACAATCCCGATCCCGTCGCCTAGCCCATCGACATGGCGAAAATCTTCCGCCATATACTTCAAAATTCCAGAGAGGAGTATACTAGAACCTAGCGAGGTACCTGATGCATCGAGTGCTGGTCTTAGGGGCTGGGAAAATCGGTTCGCTGATCGCCTGTTTGCTGGCGCAACGAGGGACCTACGAGGTGCATCTGGGCGACATCACGCTGAACACCTCGAAACATCTCGTCGAAGATCTTCGATTGGAGGGCGTCACGCCCTGCATTCTCGACGTCCGGCACCCCGACGCAGTGAGCGCCTACCTCTCGGCTCATCCCGTGGATGCGATCCTGTCGAGCCTTCCCTACTTTTGTAATCCCACAGTCGCAGGACTGGCATTAACCCATGGCCTGCACTATTTCGATCTCACGGAAGATGTTGAAGTCACGAACCAGATCAAGATTTTGAGCGCCGGAGCCGCTCATGCCTTCATGCCGCAATGCGGACTCGCGCCGGGCTTTATCAGCATCGCCGCCCATGACCTGATGACACATTTTGAAACATTGGACACGGTCAAGATGCGAGTAGGCGCTCTGCCGGTCCATCCCAGCAATGCGCTCAAGTACTCACTCACCTGGTCGACCGATGGGCTCATCAACGAGTACGGTAATCTCTGTTATGGGATCGAAGCCGGTGCGAAAGTCCCGCTCCAGCCGCTGGAGGGTTATGAGACGATCGAGCTGGACGGACTGCTCTACGAGGCCTTCAACACGTCGGGAGGGTTGGGTACACTTGCGGATAGTTATGCTGGAACCGTCCAGACGATGAATTATAAGACACTTCGTTATCCCGGCCATTGTGAAAAAATCCACTTGCTGATGAAGGATCTTAAACTCAACGAAGACCGCGAGACGCTCAAGCGTGTTCTTGAACGGGCGATTCCGCAAACCCTCCAGGATGTCGTGCTGATCTATGCGTCAGTCACGGGGACAAAAGACGGCAGCCTCTTCGAAGAAAATTACGTCAAAAAGATTTATCCCCAGTGCATCAAAGGCCGGCTGTGGTCCGCCATTCAGGTCACAACAGCATCGAGCGCCTGCTGTGTCATGGATCTTGTGTTGAACCAGCCGTCTCAGTACCATGGGTTCATTACCCAGGAATCGGTCTCCTTGAAAGAATTCCTGGGCAATGATTTTGGAGCATGCTTCCGATGAACAGCATTCAGACCGCTCTCAGAGATCTCGGTATTCAAGCAGTCAATTCCGGTGGGAGTACCGGTAGTGGCTGGTGGTCCGGCCGAAATGACGGGTCGCTCCTACAGTCGATCAACCCTTCAACTGGCGAGCAAATCGCCGGTATATATCCATGCTCGGCAGATGATTATCAGCGAATACTAAAAGAATCCGCTGAAACTTTTCGTGCGTGGCGTCTCGTCCCGGCACCAAAACGGGGTGAACTCGTTCGGCTCATCGGCCAAGCGCTCAGGGAGAAGAAGGATCAGCTTGGTACATTGGTGTCGCTGGAAGTCGGCAAGATCAAGGCGGAGGGTGATGGCGAGGTGCAGGAAATGATTGACATGGCCGATTTTGCCGTCGGCCAAGCGCGCATGCTGTACGGCGCGACCATGCAATCCGAGCGGCCGGCCCACCATATGTCCGAGCAATGGCATCCATTGGGGCCGATCGGTGTCATCACGGCATTCAATTTCCCCGTGGCCGTCTGGGCATGGAATGCCTTCATCGCCGCGATTGCCGGCGACACCATCATCTGGAAACCCTCGCCGAAGGCCCCCCTCTGTGCCATTGCCGTACAGAACATTTGCAACCGTGTCATGCAGCAGCAGGGCTATGCGGGCATATTTTCGCTCTTTATTACAGACCAGACGAACCTGGCCGAGCTGATGGTGCAAGATACCAGGCTGCCGTTGATTTCATTCACCGGATCAGTGGCGGTCGGACGCCGTGTGGCCTCAGTTGTCGGCCAGCGTTTGGGACGAACGCTGTTGGAACTGAGCGGCAATAATGCCGTGATTGTCGATGACACCGCCGATTTGGATATGGCCGTGCGTGCCGTCCTGTTCGGCGCCGTCGGAACGGCCGGCCAGCGCTGCACAACCACGCGGCGTCTCTTTGTCCATGAATCGCGCTATGAAGAGTTGGCAGGCAAGTTAGTGAAGGCCTATGCCCAAGTTCGCATCGGGAATCCCCTTGAGCAGGATGTGCTTTTGGGACCGCTCATCGACCAGGCAGCGGTTGAGAGCTATCGCGCCGCTCTCGACGAGGTGAAAAAGGAAGGTGGCGAGGTCCTTTGCGGCGGCCATGTACTGAATCGGCCAGGACACTTTGTGGAACCGACCATCGTCCGCGCACAAAACCACTGGCCCATCGTCCAGCGTGAAACCTTCGGCCCAATTTTATACGTCATGACTTTTCAAACGATCGAAGAAGCGATCGCGATGCAGAACAATGTCCCTCAAGGACTATCCTCCGCCATGTTCTCCAATGATATTCGCCGCACCGGACAATTCCTTTCAGCGTCCGGCAGCGACTGCGGCATTGCCAACATCAATATCGGCACGTCCGGGGCTGAAATCGGCGGGGCGTTCGGCGGTGAAAAAGAAACAGGCGGCGGGCGCGAAGCAGGATCGGATGCCTGGAAAGCCTACATGCGCCGCCAGACCAATACGATCAACTGGGGAACAGATTTGCCGCTGGCCCAAGGCATCAAGTTTGGGGAGTAACCAGGTCGTCATTCGCAATACAGTCGCAGCGTCACCCTACGACTGGCGTCTGACGATCCCGTTCAGGGAGGTTGCCATGATAGATCACGCTGTCGCATTGGATGCACGTATCGAACGGATGGTCGCGGACTATGTCCTGCATAATCGGGCGGCCGGACTACTGAAGACCATGCTCGACAATACCGGTGTCGGGCTCTCCCCAGTGATCGACCATCTGACGATCCGGACATTCGATATCGATCGTGGAGCGGAACCGTTTGTTGCCTTAGGCTATTCCTACGATGAAACGATCGAGTACGACGATTGGTATGCCAAGGTCTATCGCAAGGCCGGGTACCCTGCGCTGTTTGTCGATCAGGCCTATAACGACGAGCGAGGGAAAACCAGCATCATCCCGGGTTGGGTCAAGAAATTCGGCGACCAGATCTTTCACCATATCGCGGTACGTGTCGAAGATATTGAGAAGGCCGTAGAGCGCCTCAAACGGAACGGCGTCGTATTTGCCGGGAACATTGTCGGGAACCGCGGAGATCATCTCCGTCAAATCTTTTCTGCCCCTGAGACGGTCGATGGCCAGCCGTTCTCAGTCTTAGAACTGGCGGAACGGCATCGCGGCTATCTCGGCTTCCTGCCGCCGCAAGCCGACAGCCTCATGAGATCCACCGCCCCGCGCTGATTCTGCCGTTCGCAACAAGGCCTGGCGCCTCGCCTCTTATGTCCCCTAACTACTGCCAACTCGCTGCCAACACCGCTTGCACCTGTGAGGGCTGCTGGTCGATGGCCTGATCCCAGGTGAGACCAGACTGCTGAGTGAACGCAGCCATGGCCTGAATTAGCTGATCGACCTGTGTACTGAGTAGGGTCTGCCCGTTACCCGCTTGAATTGTCTCAATGCGATTATTGCTACTCAGATACCAGTCTTTTACCGTGACCTGATCGGCTGAGCCATGAATGACCAGGCGCAAATCGTTGGCCTGCCGACTGACAACGAGATCCAATGGATTAATTGTCGCGCCAAACACCGCTCGGTCCTGGTTCCCATTGAACGGATCGGAATCAAGAATGGTATCTTGGCCGTCTCCCCGCGAGAAATTGTAGAGATCGTTCCCCGAGTTGCCGGTCAATGTGTCATTCCCAGTCCCACCGGTGAACTGATCGGCCCCGCTGCCGCCGATGATCGTATCATTGCCAACCCCACCAAACAGTTGATCATCTCCCGCTGCACCGTCGAGGCTATCCACACCCTCTCCACCGAGGAGCAGATCGTTCCCACTGCCGCCCAAAAGTGTATCGTTACCAGCCCCGCCGTCGACGGTATCATTGCCAGAAACGCCATCCAGAATGTTATTCCCACTATTGCCAATCAGGACGTTGTTAGCAGAACTCCCAGTGCCGTTGATGTTGCCTGTGCCAGTGAGCGTGAGATTTTCGACGTTCGCGCCAAGCGTAAAGGTCACAGAACTTTGCACTGAGTCTGTTCCGGCGTTGGCTAATTCAGTCACCATATCACTGACCGCATCCACGATATACGTGTCGTTATCGGCTCCACCGACAAGCGTATCGGTCCCAGCTCCACCGTCCAGCGTGTCATTGCCAGCGCCACCCGTGAGAGTATTATTGGCGCTATTACCGGTCAGGCCGTTATCGAGTGTGTTGCCGGTCCCATTGATTGCGGCGCTTCCGGTCAAGATAAGATGTTCCAGATTGGCCCCCAGCGTATAGGTCATACTGCTCTGGACTGTATCCGTACCTTCATTGGCCAATTCGGTAACGACATCACCAGTTGCACTCACCACATAGGTGTCATTCCCACTGTTACCTCTCATGGTATCCGAGCCAGCCCCCCCATCGAGCAGGTCGTTACCGGCGCCCCCATTTTGGGTATCGTTGCCGGTCAAGCCAAAGAGCTGATCGTTTCCGGCCCCGCCGGTGAGCACATCGTTACCCGTAGTGCCGGTCAGCGTCAGATTGGGAATCGTGACCGTCATATCAAACACATCGAATGCACTAAGATTCCCGCTATCGATCGCTGTAACCCTAAGACTCAGCACCCCAGCATCGCTATCAGCTGGCATGCCGCCGAAGGTCCGCGTCGTAGTGTTAAACGTGAGCCAGCTCGGCAAGGCAGTTCCATCTGCCCGCGTGGCGCTATAGGTGAGCGTATCCCCTGCATCGACATCGGCAAACACATTTGCGGCGATTGTGAAAGTGAAGGCAGTGCCTGTGCTGACCGCTTGATCGGCAATCGGATGCACCACCGTCGGCGCATCATTCACGTTCTGGACCGTCAACGTAAACGTGTCGGAGGCCGCCAGCACACCGCTGTCCGTGGCGGTGACACAGAGATCTAAAGTCCCCACTTCGCTGTTGGCTGGGGTCCCGGTAAACGTCCGCGTGACGGCATCAAAGCTCAGCCACGTCGGCAAGGCGGCCCCATTGGCTAGGCTGGCACTGTACGTCAACGCGTCGCCCAGATCCGCGTCGGCAAAGGTATTGGCCGGCACCGTGAACGTGAACACCGTATCCTCAAGGATGGTCTGATCCGCCAGCGGCGTCGCCACGCTCGGCGAGTCATTGACGTTCTGCACCATCAGGGTGAAGGTGTCGGACGTGCTCAGGCTGCCGCTGTCCGTGGCAATGACGCGAATCTCCAGCACCCCCACCTCGCTATTGGTCGGAGTTCCGGTGAACGTCCGCGTAGCGACATCGAAACTCAACCAGCTCGGCAGAGCACTCCCGTTCGCCAGGGTCGCGCTGTACGTGAGAACATCGCCTGCATCTTGATCGGCAAACGTATTCACCGGCACGGTGAACGTGAAGGCCGCATCTTCCAGCGCCGTTTGATCGGCCAGCAGAGTCGCCACCGTCGGCGTCTCGTTCACATTCTGTACGGTCAACGTAAAGACATCGGACACGCTCAAGTTACCGGCATCCGTGGCCGTCACACGCAGATCGAGACTCCCCACCTGTGCATCGTCCGGTATCCCGGTGAAGGTTTGCGTCATCGCATTGAAACTCAGCCACGCTGGCAAAGCCGTCCCATCAGCCAGGCTTGCGCTGTAGGTCAGCTGGTCGCCGGCATCGGAGTCGACAAAGGTATTGGCCGGTATTTGGATATTGACCGGTAGCTCCTCCGGTACCGTCTGATCGGCAATCACATTGGCCACCACCGAAGCTTGATTGACTGGCCTGCCCAATAGCGAGGCCAGACTCGCAGTACTCCCATCGGCAAAAGCCAGCGTCTCAACCACCAGCGAACCGTTGGCATTGGCCAGATCGAAATTACGCAGCACCAACCGGTCCATCCCGCTCACGCCCACTTGAATGGTGAGCGTCCGCGCAGTCCGGTCCTCAGAAAAACTCAGATCACTTTGGATGATCCCTGCGCCGAACTGAATCTGGTTCCCCTCGCCGACCGTTGCAATATCCTCGATCGTATCGATGCCGTCACCGAGGTTGAAGAGATAGGTGTCGTGGCCGCTGCCGCCACGGAGACCATCACTTCCAAATCTACCAGCGAGAGTATCGCGACCAGTGAGGCCAGATAGAACATCTCCGTCTTCCGATCCGATCAAGACGTTGTCCAGCCCGTTACCTGTTCCGCTGAGCAGTAGCGGAGGAATGACATTGCCTCCGTCGTCGAAAACAATCGGCGCTGAGATGAGCACGAGATTTTCAAGCTGTTCACCCAGCACATAGGAAACGGTGGCTCTGACTATATCGACCCCTTCATTCTCTAATTCCACCACAGTCTGCTGTTGGCTATGGAGAATGTAGGTGTCATTGCCCGCTCCTCCGATAAAGAGATCATCAGCTGCACGAGGGACGCTTTCCCGACGGTCAAGGGTGCTCGTGAGAAACAGCGCCCCGCCAATGAACGAGAAACTCCCGGCGTCTTCCATCAGCACGTCATCACCGGCCCCGCCTAGAAGAATGTCGCTGCCGGTCCCTCTCACATAGGGCGGCCCTTCCAGTTCAAGAGCGATCCCTCCAACCAACACGTCATTCCCCGCGCCGCCGTCCAGGATATTGTCTCCTGTATTGCCGATGAGAAGGTTGTCCAACTCGTTGCCGGTTCCTCGCTCAGCGTTTGGCAATACGGAGCTGGTACTCTCCGCAAGGATAAGATTCTCCACCTGCGGATCCAGTACATAATCAAAGAGGCTCTGAACCGTGTCGATCCCCTCACCCGGCGCTTCGATCACCGCGTAATTCCCAGAAACGCCCGAGCTTCCGAAGACATAGGATCGTCTCCATCCAACCCGGTTAGAGTGGCAGGAAATGACGCATAGAGTACATCATCGGATGACGTTGCTGTGGGAATACCGACGTTCGACGATGACAACGCCAGGCTCCACTGAGTACCATCAGCGAATCGCACGACCGCTTGAATCGTTTCCGGCCCCACCGCAAACCAATCCGTTGAGAGCTGGATCGTCAACTGCTCTCCACTGGACGAGATGAGCAGATCTGCGCTGGACGCTGAGCGCCACGTCAACGAGACATCGCCTGGAGCAATCCCTGCTGCTATCTCAATGACATCGATGTCATTTCTGTTGTTATCAACCGTGACCAGGTCAACACCGGATCCCAGGCCAAACAGGACGGTATCGACGCCCGTCCCGAGAATCAGGGTGTCGTCCCCGGCCCCTCCATCGAAACGATTCGTGCCCCGGAAATCGATAAGGGTATCATTGCCCGCCCCACCCAGGAGGGTATCGTCGCCGATGATCTGATTCCCGAAAAACGGCTGGAACGTAACATCCCCGTATAGCGTATCCTTGCCGCGCCCCCCCACTACCACATCATTACCGGCGGACCCGATCAACAGATCGTGGCCTTCACTACCCAGAATAGTTTCACTGTCGAATGTGCCGGTGATGGTCGTACCAGGCAGCGCTCGCGCACTCAGCTCCGCGCTGTTCCACACAGTGCCATCAGTAAAGCGCACTTGTTTCTGGTCGTAGCCGGGTGAATCAAAGAAAGAGATGAGCGTCAGTTCATCGGTCGTGTCGCGAATGGCCAGCTCCAGGTTGTATCCGTTCCGGTAGACCTCCACATCCCCGGCCGTGACGGCCGCAGTGAACTGAATCGTATCGATCTCATCGGCAGTCCCGGAATCAAACACCGTATCGCGTCCCGCTCCACGACCGAACAGATAGGTGTCGGCGCCGCCGAAACCCATGAGACTGTCGTTCTCAATACCGCCGTCCAAGACATTCGCCGCACTATTCCCTCGTATCTCGTTGTTCAGCGCATTGCCGGTTCCATCTACCGAAGCCACGCCTGTCAGCGTGAGATTTTCCACATTGGTCGACAGTTGATGGCTGACAGTCGACAGCACCGAGTCCAGGCCCTCATTCGCCTGCTCGGTTACGATATCGCCGATGTTGTCCACCACATAGGTATCAGCGCCCTCGCCGCCGATCAGGGTATCCGCGCCGAGCCCGCCGTTCAGCACATTATTCGCGCGGCCCCCAACCAACCTATTATTCAGTTCATTTCCATGTCCTGCCACCGTGTGTTCCGATGCCCCATAGGGCACGAGCAAGAAACTCCCGAAGTCCGGCACACGGGGATCGAGCATCGTCAGGTTTTCAATATGGTCCGGCAAGCGATAGTCGTGCGCGGCGATCACCGTATCGATACCACCGGTGACGGTCTCAACAAGAATATCGTCATCGCCGTTCGGTCCGATCAGATAGGTATCGTTCCCGTCGCCGCCGGCCAGGACGCTGACCGAGCCATCAGCACGCAGCACGTTATCCAGCTCGTTGCCTGTGCCGGTCAGCGAAGCGCTGCCGGTGAGCGTCAGGTTCTCGACGTTGGCTCCTAGCGTCGTACTGACACCGGTTTCTACTGTATCTGTGCCATCTCCATCGAACTCGACCGCTGTATCGCCCGCACCCACCACATAGGTGTCGTTGCCGACGCCGCCGGTCAACACGTTGGCGGCGAGGTTCCCCGTCAGCACATTATCGAGATCATTGCCCAGCCCGCTGATCGCCGTGTTCCCGGTCAACGTTAAGTTCTCGACATTGGCTGACAACTGGTAGGTGACTGCCGCCTGCACCGTATCCGTACCTTCATTCTCCAACTCGGTGACGACATCACCGGCATTATCAACGACGTACGTGTCATCGCCTGTCCCACCGATGAGCTGATCGGCGTCGGCGCCTCCGTCCAAACGATCATTTCCACCGAGACCCGTCAGCTGATCCGCGCCCTCAAGCCCGAATAACCGCTCGTTGCCGTTTTCCCCAATCAGTAGATCGGGCCCGGCCGTTCCGGTGATCACCGGAGTGACGAGATCTTCGATCGCGGCCCGATCCCAGACCGTGCCGTCGGCAAACTCGACTCGTTCAACCTGAAACACAGGGCCGAAGAAATACATCGATACCGTCAGCTGGTCCGCGCCGCCATTCAGACGCAAGACCAGGTCGTTGTGATCCCGCGTGGCCACAACGTCGGACGGCGACACCCCCACAGCCATCGCAATCCGATCCAGACTCCCGGCCGTATCCATCATCACATCCTGTCCGGAACCGGGGCCAAAGAGATAGGTGTCGTTGCCCTGCCCGCCGATGAGGTCGTCGTTGCCCGCACCTCCCTCAAGAGTATCGTTGCCGGCTCCGCTGCGGAGCACATCGGTGCCGTCGCCCCCGCTCATGCGGTCGGTCACACTCGTCCCCTCCAACTGGTCATCACCGGCCGTTCCCGTCATATCGAACCCGCGCGCAAGCAGCTGGGCATAGGTCAGCGTGCTCCCATCGGAAAAGCGGAAGGCATCCACCGAGTGTGGACCAAGCACATTAGTCCGATCGAAGGTGTCGAGTTGAATCGCATCGCCGTGTGTTCCGACATGAAGCAGTAGGTCGATGAGGCTGGGGTTAGATTGATCGGGAGTTAGATCCAACCGAAGATCGGCAGCCGTGATGCCAGGACCGAACACCACTTCATTGCCCGCGCCGGCTGAGGCCGTATCGACAATGGTGTCGGTCCCGTCGCCCAGATTGAAAAAGTAGGAGTCCTGCCCGTCCCTGCCTTCCAGACGATCGTTGCCAAGTCCTCCGCGGAAGCGGTCAACCACATTGGTTCCCGATAAAAAGTCGTCGGACACTGTCCCGTCAATATCGAACCCGCGCGCCACCAGATCGGCATAGGAGATCACCGTACCATCTGCCAATTCGATTCGCTCGATGGTCTGAGACCCAAACACATCGAATGCAGATCCTGATTGAATACCGTTCGAGCCAGTGCCCACCGTGACGACAATCTGCCCGGACTGAATGGTAAGGAATACTGAACTGGATGTGATCCCACTACCAAACACCACCGTATCAATATCGGAACCTGGCCCGGAGTCAACCAGGGTATCGAGCCCATCGCCGAGATTGAAGCGGTAGGTATCACTTCCATCGCCGCCGTACAGCTGGTCATCCCCTGTGCCGCCAATCAGAGTATCCTGCCCGTGTCCCCCATCAAGGAAATCGATGCCGCTTCCACCAACCAGCGTATCCGCTCCGGTCTCCCCAAAGAGCAGGTCGTCATCCGCTTCGCCATAGACCGTGTCATTTCCATCGGCCCCGCGTACAATATCGTTACCGGCTCCTGCAAAGATGGTCTCGTGAAAGGCCATTCCATCGATCGTCTCAGCCAGCGACGTCCCATTGACGGTGATGCCACGGGCCGCCAGTTCAGCAAACGTCAGTGTGGAGCTATCGTCAAATTGGATCGTGTCTATGGAACTGCCGCCCTGCCCACTGCGCTCTGAGAGAACAATCCCATCGCCAGACAGACCGATAGAAAGATACAGGGCTTGCCCCTGACTGCGGCTCAGAGACAATCCGCTTGAGGCGATGCCCGCGCCAAAAATCAGCTGATTGCCTTCATCGGCTGTATCGACGATCGTATCCACGCCATCCCCAGCATGAAAACGATACGTATCAAGCCCCACACCCCCGGAGAGTTGATCATTGCCCGGCCCGCCGATTAACTCATCGTTTCCAGCACCGGCGTACACCACATCGTTTCCGCCAAGAGCCGAGATGGTGTCGTCGGTGGAGCCAGTACGGATGAGGTTATTCCGGTCATCAGCCGAAACCACTCCGCCCGGGAGCGGCAGCTGATTGGCCAACACCACTTGTAGCCCACTGGAGAACTGCAGGGTATCCACCACATACTCGAATGCATTGGGATTGAATCCAAGTAACTGAACTGAACCACCGCCCGCAACCTGAATGGTGAGTGTTTGGGTGAGTTCGTCCTGAAGGAAGGTCAGTGACTGTAGCGTAATGCCCGAACCGAACTGCAACACATTCCCTTCCCCTGGAAGCGCCAGATCGTTGATCGTGTCCTGACCGTCGCCGAGATCGTACAGATAGACATCGGAGCCACTTCCGCCCACAAGATCATCATTATCGAGTCCTCCCGAAAGGATATCGGCTCCATCCTCACCGATCAGAATGTCAAACCCCTCTTCCCCAAAAAGCTGATCGTTTTCTGTACCGCCATAGAGCACATCGTTACCTAATTCACCGAACAGCCGATCACTGTCTGCTCCTCCATCAAGCAAATCAGCTCCATCGCCACCTTGGAGCGTATCAGCCTCCTCATCCCCAAAGAGACTGTCTGCCCCACTCTCTCCCAAAAGCACATCAGCCCCTGCGCCTCCAGCCATGACATCATTGCCGAGCCCGCCTTGCAAGTGATCGGCTTGGTCACCGCCATCTAATGAATCGTTGCCGCCACCCCCGAAAAGCCGATCAATGCCCACTCCTCCGTCGAGCACATCGTTACCACCACCGCCTTGCAGTTCATCATCCCCCGCTCCACCATCAAGCGTGTCATCGGCCCCTTGCGTTTCGATGTTCGAATAGTCCCCAATCAACAGATCATTGCCGTCTCCCCCAAACAATGCATCTTCGCCACCCCCACCCACAATTTCATCGTCCCCGGCCTCGCCTTCGAGCCAATCATTACCCTCTTGAACAACCGCCACATTTTGATCATCTCCCCACATAATATCGTCGCCATCGCCGCCCAGAAGAATGTCATCCCCCCCCGTCCCCGTACAGCGTATCGTTCCCTTCTCCCCCATCCAAATAATCACTGCCGCCCTCAACGTTGACTAGGGATGGCCGGGCTCCATCAACCCACATTGAACTCGCCGGCACACGATTGAATACCAAATTCCTTCCAGGTCGGATGTTATCCCCCTCCAGTTCATCATTGCCGCTGCCACCAAGCAAATAGTCTGCTCCCTGGCCGCCAGAAAGCCAATCATCCCCATCGCCTCCATCCAAATAATCTTCTCCAACAGGACGTACGGCATACACTTGATTGTCATCACCAAGGAACGCATCATCGCCCAGCCCACCGTATAGAATATCGTCCCCGCCCCCACCCTCTACGACATCATCGTTGGGGCCGCCATCCAGATAGTCATTGCCTGGCGTGACGATCCCCAGTGCTACGCGCGCACTGTTCCGGGAATCACCCATCATGTAATCCGGCCCAAAACCGCCATACATGACGTCATCCCCACCAAATCCATCCATCCAATCGAAGCCTTCTTCCCCATAGAGTCGATCCTGTCCCCCGCCCCCGTAAACCAGGTCGTTCCCAAATCCCCCCCAGACAATGTGATTGAATTGCGGAACACCGAACCCAAGGTCCAGTACGTCTGAACCGCCTTGCCCCAAGACAAAATGATTCGCTGGGGCATTAAACGTCGGCTCATTATGGTCTTCGTCGCCCATCCACGAAATTGTCAGCGCGCCATTGTTATAGTTAATTTGAGGCAACCCGCCAGTGGGACGCTCGCCTTCGTCAACTAGCTTGATGCCCAGCTCACCCGTGCTAAAGTCATAACTTTCAATTGTGAGTCGATTATTGATAACGAGATCAGTTCCCTGGCGGCGATAGGTGATGCTGCCGTCTACACTCGTCCACGTCCCTTCCGGATCTGTGTCCCGACGGAAGCCACCACTTAATGGCTTTCCGTCATACAGCACCTTCCCCAACTTATCCGTATCAAGAATGGTGTCGTTGTCGTCCGTGGCGCTATTAAAGTAGTACGTATCCAGACCAGCTCCACCTTCGAGGCGATCAGTACCTTCACCGCCATACAGGTGGTCGTCTCCTACCCTCCCACGTATCGTATCGTCCCCCCTGTCACCATATAACTGATCGTGACCATCGCCCCCATCAAGGCGATCGTTGTCCCAGCCACCGTATAAGCGATCGTCACCGCTCTCGCCAAACAGCACATCGTTCCCCACATCTCCAAAGAGATCGTCGGTCTCAATGTTCCCGTACAGAATGTCGCTGCCACCCTGGCCATGCAGGTTGTTGTAGACCGGCGAGTCGCCGAGAAGGAGATCATTCCCGGGCAGACTTTCAAGATTGCCCATAAAACTACCCACCAACACTTCACCGCTGACACTGGGGGCGTCGGCAAATTGCGCGTAAGTGGTGATGAGCAGGTTACGAGCCACGAAACTTTCCAGCTGAAAAGTACGGTGGTTGGACGCGCTGGGGGGAAATCGTGTTCATACCGTAGGATGGTCGCCCGATGCGCCGTGTACATACGGAAGATTGACCGCGCTTCCGGTTCCGTCGTCTGTGCATTCCCGTAGAGGTTGAAGAGATCCGATTCGACGTACCGGCGGTTGGCGATGCCAGGTGACTGACTCGCGCCGCCATTAGATTGGTAGCGGATCTGGTACCAGGCTTCGGCACGGTTATCGTTCTGCAACGCGTTCAACAGGCTGGACCCTATGATGCCCGCACCACCGTTATAAAACATCGACATGAGCGCTGCGCGCTCGTTGGATTCGGGCATTACAAACCCCAGTCGCGTATCAAACTGTGTTTCGCGTGCCTCGACAGCAGCGGCTAATAGCCGTGCAGCGGCCAGTTCATCCGGCAGATGCGTAAAGGAATTGAGCAGCGCCTGTAGATTCGTTGACGACGGGTTAGATTGATAGCTCTGAAGCAGGACTAAATCAGTCGGAGTAAGGAACGCTGAGAGACCAGCTTGCGTGTACCAGGCTTGGATATCCGCAAGCGAATTCTGGCGGAAATCGATTCCATATCCGATAAATGCGCTATTTCCAAGCACATCCTCACGAGGTCCAAGACTGCGCAGATCAGTTCCAGCCAGCAAGCCACCATCCTCAAACCGCTTTATCTCGAGATCTCTAAGAAGTACGTAGCTCTGGTGAGTCGCAATGATATGAAGGTTAGTCAATGACATCCGCGTCTCTCCTTATGAATGTCCTCGTGGCAAAATAGCAAACATCAGTTAGGTGGCCATCCTTTTCATAGCTTACGATGGCCGTGAAACGCTTTCCGCCTTTGTCCGGCTGCTGAAACGGATTATCAATCACAACATAGTAGCGTCCGCTGAACCGAAACGGGTTCATTCGAAAAAGGCCACCGACATGCCGATAGAACTCAGCCGTCCCTTCTCGAAATTTTGGAAGCTTTCGCAATTCATACCTGCCCTGGGGAAATTGGCCGATCAGCCCACTAGCCCGCTTGGCCACTGATACATCGAACACGAAGTGTGGCGGTGGTTGTGGAGCATTTTTACCCTCGGTATAGATGAAGATGCTATCGTCAAGCACACCCCGCAAGCAGCCTTCATTCTTGAGTACTGTGTCGTCATGTCCATCGTTATCGATATCGAACTGCGCCAGCTGATCACGGCGGCAGTAGTCGTCGAGTGCGAGGGTCCATTCAATCGCGGTAAACTCTTCATGCTGATCGTATTTCAACTCACCAAAAGCCTTCAGGTCCTCGCTAAGGATTTTCAACATATGCTGACACACGGCTGCTGCCTTGCCCACAACCAACGTGTAGTCTCCCGCCGTTGCTACATCCGCAATCAACAGCCAGAGCAGCCCCAGCAGCAAGCCCGACCCTTTGCGTCGTTGTTTCATGCTGTCCTCCGTCCTTTCACTATCACACCCCTATTCCTTCCTCTTCCCCTGCCGCGCATCGCGCAGCCCTACCAACACCTGCTGAATCTGCTGCTGTAAGCGCGCGAGCACATCGACGCCCATCGCCACGCGGGTGACGAGATGGCCGTCCAATCCTTTGGGCGCGGCTTGCCCGTCCTTCGCCGTCTTCGCAATGGCCGCGAGGGCAGCTGGCTCGATGAAGCCAAAGTCCAGATAGGCGATGCCCTGCGCCACACCGACGTTAGAATAGTTCACGGCATGCGGATGGGCTGAGGGCTCAGAGGGCTTCAGTCTCACGTTCAGGGAAATGGTTTTGTCCACTGCCGCATCTTTCCTATCGCTCATGTGGAATCACTCCTTCTTCGAGAGGCAAGTGGAATACAGGCTGAGAGACTGATCGAATTGTTCGTTGGGGATCTGAAATCTGGTCGGTATAGAATGGGCATGGGCAAGTTCCGTAGGGTTCCGCAGAGCAAAACGGCCCGGATAGTACCACGGTCAATCGGCCCAGCAATAGGTACTATCGGATCTATTACCTCGTTTACTCTCCTGTTTTTTCAAGTATGAGAATGTCTCCACTTGTTCCTCCAGGTGACCGCCTCGACTCCTTTCATGTGCGCATAACGACGGGACACGCCTGTTGGGCCTGTGCGTCTCTCACCGGAGCTGTGCTACACTAGCCTTCATGTCGAAGTCGGCTCTCCACAATCCATCGCCGCTCAAAGTGCTGCCGGCGTACCTTGGGTCGGTTTCTGTCGAAGAAGCGTTACGCACCGAGCGAGGCCGTCGGATGCTGTGGCTGGAAATCCTCCTCAACGACCAACTAGACCTAGCGACTTGGCAGACAGATCCATCGGTTCAACAGGCCTATCAAACTGCCTGTCGATGGCACACGCATTATCGACGCCTGCTTGCCTACCTGTTTCACCGAGCCCCTCTGCCGGCCGATGCAGGCCCGATCGACTTTCGAGACTATCGCACGTTTGCCGAGGCGGTCTACTTTGTCTACGCTCACCGCTGAACAGCTAGTGGCCCTGCTGGCCCGTTACGTCGAGGAAACCGGCGCCGCCATCGACCTGCTTCTCGTCGGAGCCTTGGCGCTTCATGCCTATGGGGTATCCGATCGCGCCACTCGCGATATCGATGGGGAACTCCAAGGCCCGATAGGCCCCTTACTGGAGTTCTTGACGGCGCAGAATATTCCGGCTGATCTGACGCAGAATTTTTCCGGCTGGTCGGTTGTCGCCATGCCGCCCGGATACCGGGACCGCGCAACGGACTTGGTCCGGCAGGAGCGGCTCCGAATCCGACTCTTGGTTCCTGTGGACTTTGTGATCGCCAAGCTTCGCCGCGGCACCGAACTCGACCATGATGATGCCTCCCTGGTCGCCGCGCGTTTCCACCTCACCCGCGGCGACGTACGCGCCGCCGCCGATGCCGCGCTCGCGGCTTCGCCGCAGGACACGTCGCTCTTTCTCTTTCAGAAAACAGTTGATCTGTTCTGCGAGAATCTCCCTGCCTAGCCCGAATGGTGCATGAACCCTTCTGCTGTAATCCGCCCTCTCGGTGAGCTAAGACACAGCTGATCCGCTGCTCCTATCTTCTCTTCGCCGCTCATATCTTGAGAAACGTGACGCGCAGGACGAAAAGAATGGTTCTGTATGAGCTATCGTTGCTTGCGAGATATGGTTCGACCAGCTCACCGTCCTGAGCGTAGTCGAAGGGGACGAAAACCGCTTCACGAGACTCGTCCATTGATGCGATCCCGTGATAAACGGCCCTACTACTGCGGGCTAAAAAATGCCGGCTTGTTTTTGGAGCCAGCGGACATACTTCACGATCTGCTCGACGTCATCCGGTTGCACGGCGTCGATCTTCGGCATGTCGCCGAACTGCCAATGGTGCGATTTGACGCCGTTGGCCGCCGCGCGCAGGAAGGCGGCATCGCCATGGTGATTGGGCTGTAGACTTTGTGCACGAGCGGCGGACCTTGCTTAGTTCCGACGCCTCCTGCGCCGTGACAGGCTGAGCAATTGGCGGTGAACTTCTGCTCTCCGTCACGCAGCTCGGCTGGCGCCGCACTGGCCGCGCCTTGGGTGAAAGAATAGGGACATTCTACATTTCACCAGTTTCTGCGGACGGCCGATGGGCCGGAGGCTCGCATCAAGGCCCAAGCGTGCAGCCGTTCTCGTCATCCACCCTTCCGATCCGAATGGCGCACCACGATTGACGCTCTGTCTGATCCGGTGCATCTCTGTCTCCTCCACTGACCCATTCACCCACAGAAGCCACGGTTCCGGTCTCGCAACAGGTCCGGAGTCTATGCGAGGCCTCTGCACTGGGGCGCCCCACTCCCGTGCGCTCGACCAGCGCCAGTCTTCGGCTCGTGCAGCCAATTGGGCCCGGACTGGATTCTGTTCGATATATCGCAACACCGTCAGCAGATGTGCGTCTTGTTCTATCGGAAACGCTTTGAACCGGCCTTGCCACACATGCCCACTGGAGTCATGCCACCGATGGTAGCGACGGACATGCGCGGTCAACAGCCATTGCATCCACATACTCAAGTCGCCATCATGATATGGCCACAAGGCCAGATGAAAGTGATTGGGCATGAGACAGTACGCCAATACCCGCATCGGAATACGGTCCGAAGCTTGACTCAGCAGATTGACAAACGCCTGATAGTCTCCCTCCGCATGAAAAACCTCAGCACGACCATTGCCACGATTGATGACGTGGTAGCAGTAGTCCCCGACTGAGGCTCGCACCGTGCGTGGCATACTCATCCCCTCATGAGTGCTTCAGACTGCCTAGAAATGCAGAATGTCCCCGTTTGTTCCCC
>LVWT01000008.1 GCA_002083405.1 Nitrospira sp. SG-bin2
TGCAAAGGTGTCTGTCAAATCCGGGCCACCTCAGATTCTCTCTTTCGATCCTAACTTTTTCGAAGGGAACATCAGGGAATATCTGCCGAACGGGAGAGACCGCATAATGCTGATAGGTCCTTGCTACCGCACTGACATGGTCATTCACCATGGCGCAAGCGGCGGTCCGGTTGCTGGTCCTTCCGGAAGGGTGTTCGCAATAAATTCGACCGGGTTTGATGGAACGGATGATTCTTATATTTCACGCATTGACGAACTGTTCTCTCTAGAGATTATTACAGGCGATAACGAGCGGACTACCATCCAGGAACTTATCCAACATGGCGCCGTAACTGTAGACCCCTAACCACGCTACACTCACAATCTGCTTAGCCTTACTGGTCCGTAGGTTTGGCACGCGTAGTTGGGATCCTCGACATGGCATCCGGTTAGCTTCAAGGATTTGCCCTCAAAAGTCCTTTCGCCTATACTGACATCATTTCGGACGTAGTCTCCTAGGCGAAGGAGCCGATCATGGCAACGCTCACGATCTCTCTCTCAGATGAGGAACTCCGGCGATTGGAAGCGCTGGGTAAGCGCGAGGGCCTCACGGTCGAACAGATGGTGCGCCTGGGCATCAACGACTTCATCAGCCAGCCTGATGACGCGTTCCGTGCTGCTGCCAAGCGCGTGATGGGAAAAAACGCCGAACTCTATCGTCGGCTCTCGTGATCCGCTACCTTCTTCTTGCCGAGATTCTTGAACTCCACAGATCTGTCATTGAGCGTTGGGGTGGCGCCAGCGGCATTCGTGATCTTGGCGCGTTGGAATCTGCCCTCGCACAACCGCGTCAGAGCTTTGGAGAACAAGACCTCTATCCCGACATTACAAGTAAGGCAGCAGCCCTGTGCTTCTCGCTGGTCCTCAACCACCCCTTTGTCGATGGCAACAAGCGAATCGGACATGCCGCGATGGAAACATTCCTCATCGTGAATGGCTCTGAACTGCTTGCATCCGTTGATGAACAGGAGCGCATCATGCTCGATCTGGCCGCCGGCACTCTTTCTCGCGAGAACTTTGTGGAATGGGTAACGCAACACACCGTCTCGATTACAAAATAGCCCTTCCCTCTCCAACCGACTTTACACCTCACTCAGCCGCATCGGCCCGTAGGTTTGCCGCGCCTTCCTCAATTCATCATTATGCCGTCGCAGGGCCGGGCCGAACGTGGAGAGTGACACCGCTTTGCGATGAGGCTCGATCCTGTGCTCGATCTGCTCAATCACCTCTGCCAATTGGCCGACCATGCGGCGGCCCGAGCCAGTGAGCCAGCCGAGATGGCGATCGGCATAGTGGAGGTCTTGGAGCGAGTAGCGGACGGACTCGACTTCTTCCAGACATCGAAAGCGGGCCCGCTGAAGATCACGTGGGGTCAACCCCGCATGTTTCCATCGCGCCGATCCGCCAGGCCCTGATGCCCACGTCGAGAGTCGCTCAAACAACATGGCGCCCATCGTGAAGGTAAATGTCGCATGGAGAATGCCACGGAGCGGGCGGAGACTTCGCCGCCAGGGCGAATAGAAGATCTGCTGATGATGATCGCCGTGATACATCACATATTTGCGTAGCAGAAGATTCAGGTGGTGGTGGCTGTTCTCATGGATCAAGTCGTCGACCAGATCGAGATTGTCACGGTCGAAACAGTTGATGAATGACAGTCCCGGTCGATGGCGATAGCTGAAACTCACCACACCCTTCGCCTTGAGCGGCACAATCCGCGAGGTCAGTACGGCCAACACCCCAGACCCTTCAGGCCAGGCTGCTTGGATCGTCTGCCAAGCCCGGCTGATCCGTTCCACCTGCTTCTGCTCTGTTCGGACAATCGCCCGGGGCTGCCGGTCTTTTCCATAAACTAACGTCGGACCGATCGTGACCGGCCCCTGTCCGATCTCCAGCGCCACCTCTGTCGCCTGAGCTGTCCAGTTCCATTCACCCTGCCCCCCCCATGCGGTCCATAATTCAAATGTTTTTCGACCGATGCGCACCGAAATTCCACTCGTCCCGATCAGAAACGTCGCCTGGCTAGACGCTGCTTTCAGACAGCGGCGTATCTCGGCAGGAGCCTCGCGCCGCTCTCCGGCAATTCCGACCGAAATACCATTCCCTGCTTCCGCCCGCTCGAAGTTGACATCGAATATTGCCGGTGCTTCCCATCGCGACCCTGTGCGCTGCTTGCACCACTTCACAGTTAGTGCCGGATCGAACAGGATCGATTCCTGCGTCAACTCACGCGCCAGACGCCGGCACAAACTCGTGAGCCGTTTCTCAAGACCAGCCGCGCGAGGACGGCCCAGAGGAAACAGATCGTGGAGGTAACTGTTCTCAAAAAACTTCTCCTGGCATTCTGTGAAGAGTTGCTGCGTGAATTCGGCCCGGTCCGGCTCTCGTTCCCATTGCTGGAGAATGTCCAAAAAATAGACGAGATCGTTGAGCGATTCGATCCATCCGGCCACCTTCCAGGTGGAATAGCTTTCGACTGCAAGCGATCGGCTGAGGATCTGGAACAATCCGACCGGAAGGTCATACCGGGTGGAAAGATCCGGATAATCGGTCTGAAGTTCCCGACAAAGATCCTGTAACAGCCGCTGCATCGAGAGACGAAACTCATCGGTCAGGCGGGTGAGAAGTGGCAACTCCAAGAGGGACATCGTGGATGACTCAACAATGGGTGACGTGGAGAACTGTAGCGCAGTGGGGAGACGGCTGCAAGGAAGAGCGACGAAGAAAATTCCGACGCGGACGGCGAACCAGGCTTTGCCGCCATTATCGTCCGCGCCGTAGCATTACCAAGCCTGCTAGCAGTTTGTTAACAAACTACATGGCGATACCAAAACCACCATCGTATAGAAGATCGCCGGGAGAGTCTGAATTTCCATCAGGCTGTTCAGAAAGGCTGTCCAGCAAGGCCGCAGCAAGCGTGGAGGCGAGGCGTACGCTTCGGTACGTTGAGCCTCTACGCGCCGCGAGAACGCCGCTGGCGGCCTTTCTGAACAGCCTGCTAGGCAGCCTTGGCGTGAGGATGGAGTGCGGGCATATGCGCACCTGACTTGAGCGCTTCCGCGGCATTCAACTGTTGTCGCATCCGATTGTGGGCGATGAGCGGGTCGACGACGTTGCCGCAGGCAACGCATCGCAATCCCCGCATCCACATCGGCAAGAAACTCTCACGCATGTCGATCAGATTGTCAGGAACCATAAGACCGTGACATCTCGAGCAGTTCATGGAAGTCCTCCTGGCAACAGTTGGCACCCTACTTTGTTCATTCTGCGATGCCCATCTGTACCTCAAGAGAAGCAATCAGGATGCCAGGTACTCTCCTTACGCTCTTGCGCGTTTATGCGGGGAATCGTAGAGTGCCGGCCTAAAAGACCGTCAAACTGACAAAAATTTGGACTGGAATGACCGTATGGGACAAAATTGGTTCGGCATTACTCTCTCTTTCCAGAAAGGGTTATTGGTAGGAGGGTAGTGACTAATGGCGCTGAGCAGGCTGGAAATCGAGCAGGTCGTGATGGAAATCGCGCCGATTCTGCAGGGAAGCTGGATTCAAAAAATTCAGCAACCCGCTCCCGATATCCTCACGTTGGACATTCGCGTGCCAGGACAGACCCATCGCCTGTTGATTTCCTCCAGGCCGGACACGTCTCGCTTGCATCTGACCAACCACCCGCTCCAAAACCCACCGACCCCCCCGGCCTTTTGTCAATTCCTGAGAGCCCATTTCCAAGGGGCCAGAATCGACGGCATCTGCCAAGTACCGAACGACCGCATTGTGGAAATTCACTGCACCTGCAAAGCAGGCGCACTCACAATCGTGTGCGAACTGACCGGCAAAAAAGCCAACATACTCATACTCGATGCCGACAGGCTGATACTCCGCAATTTAGCGAACAAGCGAGATCTCGTCGCGCAGCCGTATGTCTACCCGGCGCAACGTGGCAAGGATGGGCAAGAGACATGGTCAAATCGTTTTCCCGGCGCCCTCAGCGGAGATTTTCCCATCTCGGCTGAAATCGATGCTTATTACCGGGATAAGGAATCCACGCTCGCCGTCGACCATGCCAAAGAAGCACGGCTGCGAGTGTTGAGATCCACGCTGAAGAAAGAGCATCGGCGGATCCAGGCATGGCGGGAAGACTTGGACCGGGCCGCCAAGTACCGTGACTATGCCCGCTATGGAGAATTAATCAAAGCCAACCTGGGAACGATAGCCAAAGGAGCCGATCACATGACGGTTACTGATTATTTCGATGAACAATTACCGGAAGTCACGATTCCGCTCGACCGCACAAAATCTTCTCAAGGCAACATGGACGACTATTTCCGAAAACATCGAAAACATATGGCTGCCGAACACGAGCTGATTCCGCGCATCGAGCAGGCGGAACGAGAATTGGAACGATTCCGAGCAGAACTTTCCGCGCTTGAGCAGGGAACCTGGACTCCGCCTGCCGCCTCTCCTTCCGGCTCCAGCGTGATGGCACGGAGCAAGACGCGCAACCACCGGCAATCCGGCGAAACACAGCGGCGCGGTCCGTTTCGCCGCTTTATGTCCGCTGACGGATTGCCGATCTTTGTCGGACGTAATGCCCGGGAGAATGACGAGCTGACGTTCGGACTGGCGAAGAGCGACGACCTCTGGCTGCATGCCCGCGGGACACCAGGCTCTCATGTCGTCGTACGATTGGGGAAAGGAATGGAACCCACGCCTGAAACCCTCCGTGACGCCGCAACTCTGGCGCTCCTCTATAGTGATCTGAAGAAAAGCGGCAAGGGCGAAGTCATCTATACGCGCCGCAAGTGGGTCAAGAAAGCCAAGGGCCAGGCACCTGGCGCCGTAACGGTCACCCAGGAGAAATCGCTCTACGTAAGCTTGGACAAAACGCGTCTGGATGAGCTGAAGGCCCGGTCAACCGAGGCATAACCGGCTCCGTAACACGGGTGGATACCCCGCCCCATGCTCGTTGCTTGTATCCTTTCCGGACCTCGCGCGAGAATGAGATTTTCCCTCGACTGGCACTCCGCTCAGCATTATGATGCCGATGAAGGAACACCACTATGACAGAACATCAGAACATCCCGCCTACACCTGTTTCACCGATGATTCTAGTCGTCGATGACGAGCCATCGATCACTAAACTGTGCAAAACCTTGCTTGAAGGAGCCGGGTTTACGGTGCTTCAGGCCGAGGGAAGCTCCGACGCTCTCAAAATCTGCACGGAGCATCAGGGGCCGATCGATCTTCTGCTCACCGATCTCATCTTGCCACCGCCCGGTTTTCAACTGGCCTCCAGTTCAAATCCGTTTCCTCATGTGCATGGCCTGGAGCTGGCCGTCCGAGCAGCTGCCATCCGCAAAGGTCTTCATGTCATTCTGATGTCCGGCAACCCTGAAAAGGACCTGGCGAGTCACGGAATCAAACGCGGAACACTGCCATTTCTGGCAAAACCGTTTGAACAAGACCGGTTAATCCACCTGGTTCAGGACGTCCTTGCGCAGCCGGCATCGTCCCTTGATGTCTCAGGACATGGGAAAGCCGCCAACGACGTCGATTGGTTTGGTTGAAATACGTGACGCAGGGGACGGTCGAGGCTGGACCCTGCTGAGCCCCTCTAATCCCCTCACCCGAAACGTTGACCATAGACTTGCTGTCGCTACGCGTGCTCGGTCATGAACCAGCCGGCAATCGATAGACGCCGGTGTTGCCCGGCCATCGGATCCACACGGCATACCCGATGGAAACGAGGCACGGTAAACATCACAAGCGATCCGGGGCGAGGTTCGATGCAGTGGGTCGGCACGAGATCGGTATGGCTGGCGCTATGCGTGGTTCGCGGCGCATACAGAATCAACTCCCCGCCCCAATCAGGCCGCCATTCTTCATGGAAATACGTGACGACGGCAATCCGCCGCAGCGGCGCCGGCCGCTCCCCTATGGGATGCCCCTGATCCGTATCGTCATGAGTCGGCAGACAATCCCCTGCAGCGTATGAATAGTAACTAAATCCCAGGTGACGGCCTATGAGATTAGGGAACGATTCGATATATTCGTGAATACAGGGTAATTGCAATCTGGACAGAAATCGTTGGCCCTGAGGTTGGGCGATCTCCGCCTTGGCCCAATTTCCTGCAGCCGGGAAATCCTCACGCACAATCGACAGCTCTTGCATACTTTTCCAAGACGCCGTTGCCATCGCGTCCCGAAAATACTGCCGCTCTTCACACGACCAGAAGTTCTCGACTACCAGCACGGGACTCGTATGGAAAGAACACGAAGACAGATCTGCCGATGCCACGGTCGATTGGAGCAGACCCGCTTGGCTCTTCACAACTCCCTCCTCTCAGTGTGGAAACCGGCTGTCTGAGTGAGTTTCTTACCATCGCATTGACCTAATTGACAAGGCACCCGACTGGTCCACAAAAAGACAGAGGGGCTGCCGTTCAAGAACGACAACCCCTCCGTTACTACATCGAAGCGATCAATTACCAGCGATCGCGCTTTCCACCCGCGCCGCTTCTGGCGCCGCCGCCACCACCACCGAATCCACCGCGGCCACCGCCACCACCACCGCCACCAGCGCGCGGCTCTTGAGGACGCGCTTCATTGACAGTCAAAGTCCGGCCACCCATTTCAGCCCCATTCAGCGCTGTAATCGCTGCTTGGGCTTCCGAATCCGAGGACATTTCCACAAAGCCGAATCCACGGGATTGGCCGGTGAATTTATCTGTGATGATCCGCGCCGACGCCACGGCGCCGTGGGCTGCAAACAAGTCACTCAATTGCTGCTCGGTCGCCGAATAGGGCAACCCACCGACATAGATCTTTGAACCCATCGGGGTTCCTCCTTATAAATGATGATATTGTCTTGAGCGCGAGGAACGGGGGAAGGAGCGGGCCGAAGACGCGAACCGAGCAGCGACTTGGGTCTGACTTCCGACAAGATTCCCGGACAAGGCAACATCGACGTTGTGGGTCTGCACTATTAAATCGCGCTATCGCGAGACCCGTACGATAGAGTGGCCGTACCGTACCACAGAAGTCCAGCCAATTACAACATTACTCGCCAATCCGAACAAGCAGCCCTTGGTCTTTGCAATAGGCAAAGGTTCGATAAAACCATCCCACAGCGGCAACCAGCAACAACCCGTTGAGGCCCATAGCCCAGGCAAGGCTCATACTAGGATTGCCCTCTCCCCCTAGCACGGCCCGCATCCCCTCGAAAATATGGGCTGCCGGGTTGGCCAAGGCCACCGGCTTCAGCCAGCCCGGCAACACGTCCATCGGATAAAATACACAGGAGATCGGCTGAAAAAGAAAGACCATACTCCAGGCTAAGACCTCCGCTTCCTGCCCAAACCGCATAATGAGCGACGTGGTAAACACACCGATCACCCAACCGGTCAGAACCAGATTCAGGACGAAGGGGATCAGCCAGAGCCCGATCATGAACACGTTGTAGGAATAAAAGAACAGCGCGCACAGGGTCATGATAATCGACACACACGTGACTTTGAAAATGCTCATCGCCATGGTCGCCGCCAGAAACTCACTGGGCTTGAGCGGGCTGGCAAAGAGATTCATCAAATTTCTTGCCCAGAGTTCTTCAAGGAACGAGATCGTAATGCCTTGCTGCGCCCGAAATAGTATGTCCCATAGAATGAGCGCCCCCAGGAAGAACGTGACAAATCCCGGAATCTGACTCTGGTACCGGGCGAGGTAGATCGTGATGAATCCCCAGATCACGAGATCCAAAAACGGCCAATAAAAAATCTCCATAATACGGGGCAAACTGCGCCGATACAGGTACAGATGCCTGGCAAGCAGGGCAAGAATACGATGCAGTTTCACCCGCAGCCTCCGGACCTCGAGCCATGCCCATCTCCACAGCCTCCGCACGTCTGGTGTTTGCCGAGCAGCTTGTCCATCAAATGCCGCACGCCTCCAAGCATGTGGATGCCGGCCAGCCTCCCGTCAGGAGCCCGGCGTAGTCCGAATCCGACAACCACCAGCGGCATAATGCTGAGCCCCCCGGCAAATGCGAGCCCTGGCACCTCGGTGGAGTCTCTCAACCATACAAGCAGCCCCATCAGCAGGAATGGGATCCCCGACGCAACCAGGCTGTTGAGCAAAACAGGCCAGCTGCACGTGCCACGCATCCACCCGACACTCCCGATCACCAGCCAAAATAATCCCCAGCAGACGCTCAAGCCAAGCCCGCCTGCCAGCAGCCCCGTTCCAAAATCAATCCACGGCTGAGTCATCGTCATCGTTCTCCTCAACTGCGGGAATCGCGCGCCAGTTTTAGAAAGACCTCTTCTAAATCGGCTTGGCCGAAACGCGCCACAATTTGCCGGGCTGTCCCTTCCGCGACGATCTTGCCGCGCTGCAAAAAGATGATGCGGTCGGACATTTCCTCCATCTCCCGCATGTTATGCGACGTGTACAGAATGCTCAATCCTGAGGACCGGCGCTCCTCATTCAGGAATCCTCGAATCTTTTCAGCAATATCGGGGTCGAGGCTGGCGGTCGGCTCATCCAGAAACAGAATCTTGGGTTCCGTAAGAAACGCTTTCGCCAGGGTCAGTCGCGTCATTTGGCCGGACGACAGCTTCCTGGTCACTTTGGAGCGAAACTCCTCCATCTCTAACTTCTTCACGATGTCACCCACACGCCGAGGAATATCAGTCAGGCCATACAGTCTCGCGACAACCCAGAGATTTTCTTCGACCGTCAGTGACTGCGGCATTGAGATATACGTCGATGAAAAATTGACTTGCTGGAGGATCGCTTCCCGATGTGTGGAAAGGTCCAGCCCGAACATCTGGATCGAGCCGGTCGTCGGAGTGACCAGTCCGAGCAACATTTGGATCGTCGTTGTTTTCCCGGCACCGTTCGGACCGAGCAAGCCAAGGATTTCGCCCGGCTCGATCGAAAAGGAGATGCCGTCCACGGCGGCAAAATCACCGAACCGCTTACTCAAATTCGTAGCCTGAAGGACCGGGGAGGACATCGTCACGCACCCTGTGTCAGGTTAGCAGGCTGCTGAAAAACTCGGTGTACACATAAAACACCGTTAACATCTTACAGATGGCGCTAAAGACCCAATCGCATCAGGATGCTCAAAAAGGCCGTCCAGCAAGGCCGCAGCGAGCGAAGAGGCGAGGCGTACGCTTCGGTACGTTGAGCCTCGGAACGATGCGAGAACGCCGCCGGCGGACTTTTTCAGCATCCTGTTAAAAAGACAACAACTCTTTGATCTTTTCAGGAAGATGGCAAACCTCGCACTTTCGCTCAATCACCTTCCCTTGATACTCAGTCTTTCCATCATGACACCGGAAACAATCATTGAGCGCCCGTGTTCGGAGAGCAGACCCTTCCGGATGGTCCGGATACCAGGGCTTGCTGTCGGCTGAGACGTGTCCTCTCGGAATCACGATAGGATACCCCTTGATCGGCCGGTCGTGGACCACGCCGGCATGGCAAGTCAGACACCCGTCCCCCTGCTGTCCGGCCTCAAACGCCTCCATATGCTTTCGATGGCTCATGACGAGGCCGACCTCTTTCACCGGCACCGGCAAATCCCGTGGTGCGATCTCGGAGACTCGAAGAATGTTTCGATGGCAGCCCATACAGAGGCTGGAATCAACCTGTGCTTTCAGATTATGCACATCGGCCGGAGCCCCGAATACAGTGCGCACCACATCTCTGGTCCCCACCCACACCTTGTCATGTATCCAGCCTTGTACCCCCGGCCTCACATGGCAGACAACACAGGGCACCTCCTTGTGCGAGGAGGCGGCCCAACTGTCGTAAGACGGCGTAATGACATGGCAGCTGGCGCAGAATTCCGAGCGATCAGTGAGAGGAACTGCAATGCCGCCGAGCGCGAACACTCCGGCCACAAGTCCCAATACGATCGTTCCGCTAGGCTTCAAGCTCATGCTCTGATCGAGCACGTCGGGGGAACTGTTTCATAATAAGCGCGGCGACTGCGGACACATCGTCCAGGCCGAACAGCGGGACAGTGAGATCGACCGGTTTATCGGACACGACCGCCAACAATCCTTCCGGCGAGATAGGCACTTCACCGAGTTGATCGCGAACGATGACGATCTTGGGATACCCCTCGTGTTTCCAGCCCTCCGCAATGATTAAGTCGTAGGTGTCGTCAAGTAACCGGTCCCGCACATCTTCAACCTTGAGTTGATCGGACACATCGGCGAAAACAGCCATGCTCCCCTTGGACAGAATGACGACGCTGCTGGCTCCTGCCTGCTTGTGCCGCCAACTGTCCTTTCCCTCTGTGTCAAGATCGAAGCCATGTCCCGCATGTTTGACCGTCGCAACCTTGTAACCGGCGCGCACCAGTTCAGGAATCACACGCTCGATAAAGGTGGTCTTACCGCTGTTGGACCGGCCGACGAATGAGACGATTGGAATAGGCATGAGGTTACTGGTCATCAGTTACTAGTCAGAAGAAAGCGGCGTCATCACTCTTTCTTCCATTTAACTACTGACAAGTGCCCCTTCTCTAGCAACAGGACAACCGATGCTCGCCGGCATGAACCGGCTCCGCATTCGTCGCCCACGCCTCGCCGCTCAACAGCTGCACCGTCACCCGGTCCCCGGGATTCAGCCGCTCAACTTCTGTAGGAACATCGATCAGGCAATTGGCCTTAACCATCGAGGTGAGAATCCCCGACCCTTGATCGCCGGTCGTCCGGACCTTGAATGCACCCTCTTCACGGGTGAGCACGCCGCGCAGAAAGTGGCGGCGATCGGTCCGCTTTGAAAACTTTTCCTGAAATATCGCATCTACAACCGGACGGCCATAACTTCGCCGCCCGCCCATCTTCAGCATGGCGGGCCGAACCAATTGTTCGAACGTGACCATCGATGAAACGGGATTTCCAGGCAAGCCGAACGCCAGCTTACCCTGAATTTTCCCGAAGGCCAGAGGCTGCCCAGGCCTGATCGCCAACTTCCAGAAGTTCATCTCTGCGCCGATCTCGCGAAACACCGCTTTGGTAAAATCGTAGTCGCCCATTGAAACCCCGCCTGACAGCACCAGAATGTCGGCGTTCAACCCCTGCGAGATCTTCTCTTTCAACGACGCCTGCGTATCCCTCGCGATACCGAGCAGCAATGGAATGCCGCCGGCCTCCTGCACTGCTGCGGCAATCCCGTAACTGTTCGAGTTGATGATCTTCTCTTCGCTGAACCGTTCGTCAAGATCGGCCAACTCGTCGCCTGTCGAAAGGATCGCCACACGGGGCCGTTGATACACAAAGACGAAGGACCGGGCCAGGACGGCCAGCATGCCAGCTTCACCGGGGCGGATCTGTGTACCTCTCGCAATGATACACTCACCCTTCTTGACATCTTCCCCGCACGGACGGATGTTGGAACCGCGAGGTTCCGGTTTGAACACACGGACCGTATCGGGCGTATGCTCCGTATCTTCTACTTTGAGGACCGTGTCGGCCCCCTGCGGAACCGGCGCGCCGGTCATAATCCGAATGGCCTGTCCCGCACCGACTGTTCTGGAGGGCATTCTTCCGGCCGGGACATCTTCGATCACCGCCAATGTGACGGGCTTCTGAATCGCATGTTCCTGCGCGATATCCTCCCACCGCACCGCAAACCCATCCATCGCGCTGTTGTCCCATGGCGGATTGTCCCGCTCGGCCACAATATCTTCACCCAGCGTCCGTCCAAGCGTGTCGAGAATGGAAATTTTTTCCAACCCCAACACGGCCGCCGCATCAAGCACGATCTTCTGCGCATCGTGAAGGGGAGTTAATCCTTGCATCATGTTCATCCGCGGCGATCAACAATCGCCGTCAACCCTTTCGTGAAACGGCTCTTTGCAACGAGCTGCTCTTCTTGCAGAACGTCTCAACTTGATTGGCAATGTTGTGGTACGCCTCAGCGGTCGGCGTATCAGAGTTGAAGAGCGCAAACGGCTCACCCAAATCGGATTGCGTCACCACATCGGGGTCCAGCGGAATACGGCCCAAGAACGGTACGCCCATATCGACCGCGGAGGCTTCGCCGCCGCCTTTCCGGAACACATCAATATGATTGTGGCAATGCGGACACTCCAACCCGCTCATATTCTCAATGATACCGATGATCGGCACTTCGCTGTCCCGGCAAAATGTGACGGACTTGCGCGAATCGAGCAGCGCCACCTCTTGCGGGGTGGTCACAATGACAGCGCCGCTCACTTTTCCCAGCAAATCAATTGTCGTGACCGACTCGTTGCCGGTCCCCGGCGGGAGATCGATGAGCAGAAAATTCAGGTCCTGCCACTCGACACCGCCAAGCAACTGATTGATAAATTCGTATTTATAGGCATCGCGCCAGATGATGGGATCGTCTGAATTCTGGAGGAGAAACGACATCGAGGCAATCCTGAGATTGTAGGCTTGAAAAGGGATGATCCCGCCGGATGTACTGATCTTGAGTTTTTGCCCTTCGGCTCCCACCATCTTGGGGATGTTCGGGCCATGGATGTCCATGTCGCAGATGCCGACGTGCCATCCCTTGAGCGCGAGACTGACGGCGATATTTGTCGTGCAGGTGCTCTTCCCCACTCCCCCCTTATTGCTCATCACGAGTACGGTGTGCTCGATCCGCTCCATCCGTTTCATGACAAGCCAGCGGCTATGCCCTTCCTTGTCTTTCTGGCATCGCTCGTTCTCGTCACAAATGGCGCAGGCCCACATGTAGGTGCAGACGTCACTGCCTTCGTTGCTGATCACATTGAGTTCACGCGCCATGACATTCCCTTCCGACAGAGGCACGACTAAGCCTCGATCGCTAACGACCCCGCCCTCCGGGCACTCCGACATAGTCCTCGCCCGAAGACTTCGGAGCCGACATACCCGCCGCACCGGCTCCCGCGACCGCCATGGCAACCGGGGAGACGCCCGCCTGCCCTGATTCGACCGGCTTTTTTTTCCCGAAACACTTGGCGCCGAAAATGCCGACCCAGTAGAGCAGAAACATCGGGCCGGCCATCAGGCACTGATTAAACGGATCGGGGGTCGGCGTGAGAATCGCGGCGATGATGAACGACCCCAGTAACGCCCACTTCCAGTACCGGATCAGAAACGGCGCGTCGACCCACCCCAGCTTGGCCATGAGCGTCAGCGCCAGCGGCACTTCGAAAATCAGTCCGAACACCAGCAGGAACCACAGGGAAAACCCGACATATTGCGCAATCGAGATTTGCGGGACAAATCCGGCATTCACCCCGTATGAAATCAGGAAATTCAACGCAAACGGGAGCACGAAGAAAAACGAAAATGCCGCCCCCGTGTAAAACGCCGCCCCACTCACAAACACAAACGGCCCTACAAACCGCCGCTCCTGGGCATGCAATCCGGGCACGATGAACCGCCAAACTTCATGCAGGATATAGGGAGCCGCCAGAACGACGGCGAACAATCCCGCAACCTTGACGTTCTGCCACAACGCCTCGGCCGGCGCGAGAAAGACGAACGGCACGGTCGGCAGATCGGTCGGCTCCCAGGATAACCTGCTGGGAACGAACATGTTCTGCAGGGGCACGCGGAGCCATTTGACCAAGGCATCGGCATAGAAAAATGTCCCCACAAACACGACCGCCGTAACGATCACCGCACGGGTCAGTCGCACCTGGAATTCCACCAGGTGTTCCATGACCGGCATCTTTTTGTCTTCCAGCGGCTTGAACACCGAATCCTGCAGCCACTGGCTCACCTTGTTCAGCACAGGCCCTCACAAGATACAATCCACCGGTCAGACATCTCACAAACTAATCCGCGCGACCGGGACGCAAACGATGCGCCCGCCCTCCTATTTCGGATTGACTGCGACGAACAAACTGTTGCCCTGCCGATTGACCAGCAGCACCGCCAGATCCTCTTTCTTGATCTTGCTGACGGCCTTCTGATAGTCGTCCATCGTTTTAACCGGCTCGCGATTCACCTCCTGAATCACATCGCCACGCTGCAATCCGGCCGCTTCGGCCTGTCCGCCAGGCTCCACCGAAGCAATGACGACTCCGGTAGTTTTGGCGGAAATATTCAGCTGGCTCATCACCGCGTTGTCCAGGGCTTGCACACGGAGCGACGCCAAGACATTGTCCGGCGGCTTGATCGTTTCACCCTGCTCTTTTTGCGGCGCTGGCTCCTTCTTTGCGAGAAGCTCATCCGACGGCCGCTCAGCGACCGTCACCGCGATCAGCTGTTCCTTGCCGTCGCGCAGCACTTTCACCTGCGCCTCTTTGCCGACGATCGTCCGGGCCACAAGGTTGCGGAGCTGGCTGACACTGAGAATCTCTTTGCCGTTGAACGCCACCACCACATCGCCCCGCTTGACCCCGGCGGCATGGGACGGCCCGTTTTCATTGACGTCGCTGATTAAGACGCCTTTCCGATCTTCCGGCAACTTGAATGACTTGGCTAACGCCGGAGTAATTTCCTGAATGGCGACGCCCATCCATCCGCGCACCACCTTACCTGTCCGCTGGAGACTGTCTACGATATCGAGGGCGATGCTGCTGGGAATGGCAAATCCCACGCCTTCAGACCCTCCCGTCCTTGAAAAGATGGCCGTATTGATGCCGATGAGATCGCCGTTCATATTGACGAGCGCCCCGCCGGAATTGCCTGGATTGATGGCGGCATCGGTCTGGATGAAATCCTCATAATCCGCGATGCCGACATTCCCGCGCCCAAGCGCGCTGATAATGCCGAGCGTCACGGTCGAGCTCAGCCCGAACGGGCTGCCGACGGCCAGCACCAGATCGCCCACTTGCAACTTCTCGTACTCAGCCCACTTCAGGGACGGCAGATTTTTTGCCTCGATCTTGATCACGGCTAAATCGGTCTTGGGATCGGTGCCGATGATCTTGGCGGAAAACTCGCGCCGATCGTTCAACGTGACCGTAATCTGGGTTGCCCCTTCCACCACGTGATTGTTGGTCACGATAAAGCCGTTCGAATCGAACACGACACCGGACCCCGCGCTCTGCTCCGGACGGCCGTGCGGCGCGGGCGGACCATGAGGCATCGGCGGCGGAGTCGGCGCGTCCTCTCCACCCGGTTCTTCACCCGGGGGCTTACCGAATGGACCCGGAGGAAGTCCCCCGCGGCGGCGTCCTCCCTCTCCTCCACCGGTCACCGCAATATTCACAACGGCCGGAGTCGTTTTCTTGACGATATCTGAAAAGCCTTGGGCAAAGGCCGGAGGGACTCCTGCGGCTGAAGCCGATGTCCCGCCTTCAAGGCCGGCGAAGGCGCAGAGCGCCAACAACAACCCGCCACCGATTGACCATGTGCCCATGTGCTGCATCTGATTGCCCATAACTGGGTTCCTCCAGAAGGTTGGTCTTAATTCCCGCGAAAACAAACGGCACCGGCAACGGCCGGCCCCGCTCCAACGAGATCGTACCATGATCGAGACCGGCCCGCACTCGCGGCAAACGATCGCCTACTCGAACGGTGTATCTTACACTAACCTTTCCTTGGGCTTCAAAGAGGAAAAGTCCTCGCCACCGGCTGAACCACCCGCCGTGGCCGGGCGTGCTCCGGTTGCTTTCACCCGATATTTCCAGTACGGTGCCGACGATACGCGTAAGAGTTTCCTGATAGGCCCAGAATTGACCCTCTCCGGAAAGAAATCTGCCGGTCGAATCCGGTATGCCGCCTGCCTATCCCTCATCGGATGCGCCGCGCTTATGATTGCCGGATGCACCCGCCACCTCCAATTTCCCCCGATGGGAGACCCGCTGCCGTCTGCGGTAAAACTGGTGTTGCCTCCCACGCTCAAGGAGCAGTCGCTTCGCTATACCGATTCGTGCGGACAGCCTGAAGAAATCCCGTTCGGCCGCCAAGTCGAGGAGGCGTTGACCGAAGGTGCCCATCGAACCTTCCAAACGGTGATCTATGAAGGCATGCCAAACAAGACCGCAACCCCGGATCATGTAGTGAAAATCGATTTTCTCGACTGGTCGTTCGATCTCAACAAAGATGCGCTGTATGACCGGGCTCCCGCCACCTTGCAGATGAATGCAATGGCGCGGGTCTATGACAAGGCCGGCGTCTTACTGCGGGAAACCGAAATCAAAGTCTCCCGTCGTGAGCGGCTGCGACTCGAACAACTCGCCAAAAATTGCGATTACATCATCGATCCTTTCCTTCGCGATACGGTCATCGAGTTCGCGTCGAAAACCTTCCTGGACACGAGAGTCGCACTCGGAGAACCGCCTCCCTCTCCTCCAGCAGCCCAGGCCTTCCCGTCAGATCCACCGGTGCTTCCATCCAAGAGTTCCCCTTCCTCGCCGACGGAAACGCTCTCGACATCGAAACTTCAGTTCAAAGCCCTGCTGCTCGACGAGAACAGCAACTTGATTTTGGAAGGCGGCGAGCATGTGCGCGTGCGGGTGGACATCATCAACACCGGCATGAATCCGATTCAGAATGCCTCGGCCACACTGACGGGCACACCGTCGATCATCGGGCAATTCCCCGCGACAACCTTGTCGATCCCGCCGCTGCAACCGGGGCAAACGAAATCCCTGGAGTTCATAGCAACCCTACCTCCGACAACCAGGCCGCAACAGGCCGAGATTCGGGTGGCCGTCACCGAGTCGGGAGGAGCCGTCGCGCCGCCCCAAACGCTTTCACTGACGATTCAGCCGGCAGGCGCCGGAGCAGACGATGTGGACCAGATTCCCACCCGAAAGCCAGGCTTTCAACAGCCCCACGTCTACCTGGTCTCGATCGGAGTCGGTGCCTATCGCGATCCTAAGCTCACGCCCCGCCGCTATGCGGCGATGGATGCGGAGACGGTGGCCAACTACTTCCAATCGCTCGGCGGCCTCCCCCCTTCCAACGTCAAACTGCTGCAAAACTCGAAGGCGCTCCATACCGACATCGACGACGTGTTGTTCGACTGGCTCCCGCTTCATATGGCTGAGAACGCTGCCGTAATCATCTATTTTTCCGGACAGGCATTAGTCACGCCAACCGGCGACGTGCTCTTGGCCCCCTACGACGGAAGCCTCGCCGCAACGGCACGGCTCTACCCGTTGAGGGATATCGAGTCGGCTCTCGCCAGGCTCAAGACCAAACAGGCCGTGTTCCTGTTCGACGGCATGGTGTCCAGGCTTCGCAGGGATGCCAGGGGAAAGATCGCGTCACCCCGCTGGGAACTGGGGAACGGAAATGTAGTCGGGCTGATCGGAGGCAACAACTTTACGAAGGGACTGGAAGACGACCAGCATCGCCACGGCCTATTCACCTATTACCTTTTGAAGGGACTGCGAGGAGACGCGGACACAAATCGAGACGGCACAGTCACACTCGGCGAAACGAGTGCTTATGTGCGCCAGAAAGTTTCGTGGGCGGCAAAAATACAGTTCAACTCAGACCAACATCCTCAAACGTTTCCGCTCCTTAAGCCAGAGGACACTGCTGCATCTCTTGTGCTCTCCAAACCAGCCTCCATGACCGGCGTGGAAACACCCTAACCTCCATGAGATCATGACAGTTCGCACGTCAAGAATTGGACCTGGGTTCAAGTGTAACGTTGCTGCTGGAGAAATTCAGAAGGTCCCCGTGTTGTCTGCCAGTGGATAGCCAGTTGCTTTTGCATTATATGTCCAGTACGGTGGCGTGAAACTGTCGCAACAGGTTTAGTCGTGACCCCTCACAGAACGACACCTTCACTCCGATCATTCTCCGCCGCATATCTGACCCTGGCCGGATGTACCCTCCTGCTGAGCCCCGGATGCGCCTGGCACCCGGAAGTCCCTCCCAAGGGAGAAGCACTGCCCTCTACGGTCACCCTTGAGGCATCTCCTTCCATCACCACCTCTGCGTCGCAGTCGAAGCTTCGCTTTAAAGCCCTACTGCTCGACGAGAACGGCAATTTGTTTCTGGAGAGCGGCGAACGGATTCGGGTGCGCGTCGATGTCGTCAATACCGGCTCGATCCCGATCCAGAATGCCTCGGCCTCCCTCACCGGCACACCGTCGGTCATCGGACAATTCCCGGCGAGAACCCTGACCATTCCACCGCTGCAACCGGGAGAAACCACGTCGCTGGAGTTCGCGGCAACCTTGCCCTCAAGCCCTCAGCCGCAACAAGTCGAGATCCGTGTGTCCGTCACCGAAGCCGGGGGAGCCGCTGCACGGCCTCAGGCGCTGCTATTCATCATTCAGCCGGCTGGCGCCGGAGCAGACGGTGTGGATCAGATTCCACCTCTCGTTTCGGATTTCCACCACCCCCAGTCCTACGTAGTCTCCATGCTCGTCTTATCCAGACTCGCCGCGCTGACCGGCACTGAAACACCCTGACCGGCCTGATTCATTGGCAAAAAAACTCCAAAGTGCACAAAGTGATGTACGCCCCCAGCAGGCACCACACTCTCCAGTCTCTCTTACTCCACCGGTATCCGCAGAGTCTGTGAAGCGCAGTTACGGATCGGATCGTGAATCGTGCATGGCGCAGAAATAGTGATTCGGCTGTGCCCTCCGGCCTCTGTTGTTCCGGTATCCTCTACACGCTCTACCCTGAACTTAATGTCTCGACCCACCCTTCACTCGCACCCCGTCGTCGTTTCACACAAAAAAAGGGTGGGGAGTTGCCTCCCCACCCTGCTCGATTTGCACTAATCTCGGCGGGGGGCAATGATGCCCCTCTACCGGCGCTCAGCTTCTTTCGGCTTGTTATGGACTCGTCACCTGTAAGTTGAGCTTACCGGTGGCAGGCGCCATCGGACTAATCGTGATCGTGTAGAGATCCGGGGTTAGCAGTGTCACCGGGTTCAGCGCAAAGCTCGTCTCTGATCTCGTCATCTCCGTCTGCAAGATGCCGCTTCGGGTATAGAGGCTCACGGTTAAGCCGTTAAACGTATTGCCGGTGACCTTGACCGTGACCTGTTGGTTCCCAGGTCCTGCCAGTGTATAGCGGGCATTCTGGCCGGCCCGGCTGATTATGACCGGCGTAGGGGCGGTATTGATCGTCACTGAACCCGCGACTTCCGTCGACGGGGTCACGGTAATGGCCCCGGTGTGGGTACTGGTTGGATCGACAACAATGGTATAGGTACCGGTGGCTGGCAAGGGGCTCGGTGCTTTCAACCCTCCACCGCCCCGGCCTACAGTAGTCGAGGCTAAGACCGTCCCATCCTGGTTGAGAAGTGTGATCGTGCTCGATGTGACCGTGACAGACGAAAACCCTAGATTGACCCATTGTCCGGCCGCACCGCTAAACGTATAGCGCGCCGTGCTGCCCGGCTTGGTGAAATTGATGGGCACCGGGGGGCCGTCCAACGAGACAGTGCCGATGAGCGGAGACGTGAGTGTCAGCGCCATGCTACCTGTGTTATAGCCGACCGGATCGACCGCGATCGTGTAAGTTCCCGATGCTGGCAACATCGTCGCCGGATCGAGACTGCCGCCGCTGGGACCGACCGTCGTCGAAACCAAGGTGGTTCCATCCGGATTCAGCATCGATACGACGCTCGAGGCCGTCGTGACCGAGGTAAGCCCGAGATTCACCCATTGACCGGCTGTGCCATTGAACGTATAGCGGGCTCGCTGGCCTGGCACGCTCAGGGTCGACGTCACTGATGCTTCATTGATCAAAATGGTGCCGGAAATATCCGGAGTATTGTAGAGTGCGAGTGTTGCATGACCAAGATCGACATGCCCTGGATCGATCAGCACGGCATAGGTGCCGGACGTTGGAAGAACCTGTGTGTCAATCACAGCACCCTGCGATCCAAACGAAGTCGGCGTACCCAGAACGCCTCCATCCGGCTTGAGAATGGAAAGGTACCCGCTTTCGACCGTGACCCCGCTCAGTTGCAGACTCACCGTCTGGCCGGTGGTGCCGACAAATGTATAACGGGCATTCTGGCCGAACCGTCCAAAAGCAATCGGGACTGCGGCGCCTTGCGGAGTGATCTCGCCCGTCAATTCAGTCGAAACTGTGACGGTGACATCGCCGGTATAGCTCTCACCCGGACTGATTACGATCGTATAGGTGCCGGACGACGGAAGTGCCGCCAAATCGAGGCTGCCGCCTTTGGGTGAAAATGACGCAGCCTTCGTGGCCATTGACTCAGGGGCCGGTTTATAGGCCGTCCAATAGTAGTGCGTCACCGGAGAGGCGACAATGCTCATCAACGCCCCGTCCGGGCCATAAACCGACGCGCGTCCTTGCGTCAGCGTCGCACCGCTAAAGCCGATATTGATTCTCTGACCGGCCACACCGTCAAATACCATCAAGCCGTTCTTTTTCGGAGTCTTAATCGACGCGGTAACGGGGGGACCATCAACTGTGATGCGGCCTGTATATTCGATACTCGCAGCCACGATGCCAGGGGGTGGGGTGATATCGCCAGCATAACTGATATCCGCGACGATACTGGGGAGGAGTCCTACAAACACAATCCCGAGCGCTGCTGTTGCCGCTCGCGCCCGGCACTTCACCCTCTGCCACAAGCTGCGCATAGTCGCTCTCCTATTCGTTAAGCATGATATCCACCGGTTCCCTCAACCACCCGCTGGCGTACCCACTGTCATGGATCACGTCCGCACGCGGATCTGTACGGGCGACTCTATACGCTTTTTTCGTACGAGACGCAATCCCTGAATGATTGTGCGGGTGGCCATACCGCTCCCCTCATTGGAGGGGGTACCGGCTCAAAGCGTATCAGGATATGGTACCTGTACAGTCACAAACCTTCGCAAAAACAGGAAGATCCGGTGAGCGGCAACGCACGGTCTCCGGGAGGCCTCAGTAATTCCGTGGTTCTAAAAAAAAAGAGGGCGAGAAGTTTCCTTCCCACCCTCTTTTTCAGCCACAAGGCTGGAATCGATTACTCGCCCTTGCAGAAGCTCCGCTCGTAGTTGATGATGTGCCAGGCTTCTTCTTCCGTCACCGCAGCCGGAATCAAGGACACCATACCGGTGCCCGGGCTGCCGTTCTTGATGACCCACATCAGCTCACCGTCTTTCCGCTTCTTGTGGAACTTGCAGTTGGTGAAATCACGCGGGCTCGGATTCAGCATGGCGCCGGCAGGACCATTGCCCTTGCCTTCCTTGCCATGGCAATTGAAGCAGGTGCCCTTGCCCTCGTAAAACGCCTTTCCCTTGGCGATGCTCTCCGGGGTCGCCTCAACCGGATTCTTCACGGCCTTTGCGTCGGCCATCTGTTCCGCCGGAACGCGCGGCTTGGTCGGATCTTTTTCTTCCGCTCCGACGATTGAGACCGACAACAGCATCAGCGCTGCACTGACTCCCACAAACTTAGACAGATACCCCATCACTTAATCCTCCTTTATGTTGAACCCACCGCACATGATGTCGGCATAATGCCGCTGGCTGAATGATTCGTCTCATAAAAATCAGGCAAAACGGACGGACTATACCAACGCCTTTTAATTCCTGTCAAGAAATCGTCCTCTGCCCTTTCTCAATCCATCCTTCCACTCGATCATAAGGAAGATCAAACGTCGTGCCAGCGTTTGCAGAATAAGATTCGTGGCAATCCAATCACTTACAAATAGGGTACCACACACCGCTTCACTTTCGTGACACCTTTGCGCCTCAGTCCTATCCTCCATGCCTCATGGTTCGAGGCCAATCACCGTGACTACCGGAAAAGGCTTAGGGATAATCGGAAGGGAGGAGAGAAACACGAACTTCTGGCACGATGAACCACGTTACCGTTTAAGGAGAATTTCCCGCGCGACTTTCCCACTGGGGCCGAATGGCTTCTGCGGCTTTCCATTTAATTCAGCTTTGACCCCGCCGGCATTACCAAGCGTCAAGACAAACTGGTCTCGCCCCTTCCATTGCGCTTTCTCACCAGGACGAAGCAGCGACTCTTGCGGGCTGCCATTGTCGATTTGCACGACGACCCAGCTCAATTCAGTCGCCTCCAAATCCAGCACCAGCTGGGTATCCGCCATAGCGCCGGCCGCTTCCAGCGAAATTCCACTCAATGGACCATCCGTCCCAACTGAAACCGCTGATACGGTTTCAGCCTCCGGTTTCGAAGCGGCAATCGGCGGCGGGGTGGGCTCAGACCGGCGAGCATCCGGCACTGAAGCCGGTGCCACTGCACCTGTCGCATTCGGCTTCGTCGATTCGGCAGCTGGTTCAGGCTCCTTCGTCGCGGCTGCAACGGGGGGATTCTTAACCGTCTGGGTGCTCTGTTTGGGAAAGGCCGGCTCCGGCTCCGCCCGCTTCAGCACCGTCGACTGTTCCCGGCTCAAAAGGAAAATCAATGTCAGGACGGCAATGCCGATCGCAACGGCCACCGCTTTTCGATTGGACTGGCGCTTGCGTTCCTCTTCGGCCTGACGGACTTTGAGCCGTTCCCGTTCATCCTGCTTCTCATAAAAGGTGCCGGCAGACTTGGCAAATCGCTGGATCGCATCTTCCTCATCCAATCCAAGCGACCGCGCGTACGAACGGACGAATCCACGGGCAAACACCTGATCGGGCAGTTTGGAGAAATTGCCGTCCTCGAGCGCCTTGACGAAGTCGGACCGGATCCGTGTCTTCGACGACACCTCATCGACCGTCAGTCCCTTGGTCTCCCGGACTTGCCTGAAAAACTCGCCAACCGACTCCATAGTCCCCCTGCTACTTCAGTCGAGCCAATAATTCCGTGGCGGCCGCCGCATATTCCCCGCCCTTATCAACCGTCGTCACCTTTTTCAAGGCTTCACGCGCTTTCTCCGTATATCCCAATTTGTAGTACACCCGGCCCAACTCCAACTGAATCATCGCAGGAGGAACGTTCGAAGGACTTACGGTGATGGCATCTTCGAGCGCTTCCATCGAGCCCTGGAGATCGCCCTGATGGGCCAGCGCACGGCCCAGATGGAACCGGGCCAGATCCGGCGTCGGATAGAGGGGATTCGTCAACGCCTTGCGATAGGACTTGATCGCCTCATCCCAACGATTCTGGTTGGCGAGAACTTGGCCGAGATAGGTATGGGCTTCCGAATAGTCCTCATCAATATTGATCGCCGCGCGAAACTCCTCTTCGGCCCGCGATAATTTGCCCTGCAGCGCGTACACATGTCCCAGCGCGTACCGAGAATTTTTGTTGTTCGGATTCAGCTGAACGGATTTCTGGAATGAGACGAATGCCTTTTGGCGATCCCCTGAAAGGCTGGCCACACCTTCCTGGTAATAGCCTTCTGATTTCGTGGCCATCTCCTCGCTGGTCGCACAGCCCGCAAACAAATTCGCCGCTCCGATACAAGCTACCACGCAGCACATTCGTACCACGCGCGCGGCATGCGCAAGACTCGCCTCTTTCACCCGCGTCATTGATGTCACTGAATATCCTCAAAATGCGTCAGCCGTTTGAATTCCCGGAACCGAGCTTGAACTTCTTTGTAATCCAGGATTCGCAATCGGTCAAGACTAAAGGATTCTACAGTAAATGACGCCATAACGCTTCCGAAGATAATAGCCTGCTTCATCGCGTCGAGAGACCGGTTCCCCGTCGCCGCTAAATAGCCCAAAAACCCGCCGGCAAAGGTATCGCCGGCGCCTGTGGGATCGCGCACATCCTCAAGAGGAAAGGCCGGCGCGCCGAACATATGACTCCCGTTGAACATGAGCACTCCGTACTCGCCACGCTTGATGATGAGATGCTTGGGCCCGCGGGACAGCACCTGCTTCGCCACCTTGACCAGGTTTGAATCTTGTCCCAGGGCGCGCGCCTCGCCGTCGTTAATGATGAGCACATCAACCTGCTCAAGCACCTTCCAAAGCGCCTCGCGCTTGCCGTTGATCCAGAAATTCATCGTGTCGCAGGCCACCAGCGACGGACGTTCGACTTTCTGAAGCACATCGAGTTGAAGTTCAGGATCGATATTCCCCAGAAACAAAACCTCCGGAGACCGGTACGCATCCGGGATTTTAGGCCGAAAGGTTTCAAAGACATTGAGTTTGGTGTCCAGCGTATGGGCCTCGTTCAGCTGATGCGTATACTCGCCTTTCCAGCGGAAGGTCGCGCCAGGACGCCGCTCCAAGCCTGTCACATCGATGCCGCGGCTTTTCAAAAATGCAATATGCTGCTGCGGGAAATCCTCTCCGACAACGGCGATGAGCGCCACAGATGTAAAAAAACTGGCCGAGGTCGAGAAATACGTTGCCGACCCGCCAAGCACCTCGGTGCCTTCCCCGAACGGGGTTTTCACCGTATCAAGCGCCACCGACCCCACCACCAACAATTTCCCCATGATCACCGCGCTCCTTTCATCGGCGCCCACACCCGGCGAGTCAACAATGCAAGCTTCCGTTTGGCGGCGGCGGGAACCTGTTTGCGATTCGTGATCACCGCATGGGTCAACGCCTGATGACAGGCGCAGTCTGGCATACCCGCAACCGACGGCAGCACGGACTTCAGTATTCGCTTGGCCAGCGCCACGTTTCGATGAAGCGTGTCCAGGATGGCCTCGACTGTGACCGCCTCCTCCGTCTCATGCCAGCAATCGTAATCCGTCGCCAACGCCATCGTCGCGTAGCAGAGCTCCGCTTCACGCGCCAACTTTGCCTCCGGCATATTGGTCATGCCGATGACATCGACACCCCACTGTCGGTAGAGTCTCGACTCCCCTTTCGTCGAAAACTGCGGGCCTTCCATGCACAGATATACGCCGCCTCGATGGATCGTCGCTCCCAGGCTTTGGCCGGATGAGGCCAGGGTTTCTGCCAGACCAGCGCAGACCGGCTCACCGAACGCGACATGCGCCACCATCCCACCCTCGAAGAACGTGGAGACTCGCCGCTTCGTAAGGTCGATGAACTGATCGGGACACACCACATCGCCCGGCTTGATCGACTCTTTCATGCTACCCACCGCGCTCACGGAAATCACACGAGACACACCCAGCGACTTGAGCGCATAGATGTTGGCGCGATAGTTGATCTCGCCGGGATTCAGCCGGTGGCCGCGCCCATGCCGGGAGAGAAACGCCACCCGCACACCTCCGATCACACCTACGATAATGGCATCGGACGGAGACCCGAACGGCGTGCGGACACGAATTTCTCGAACTGACTGGAGCCCCTCCATCTCATAGAGCCCGCTGCCCCCGATTACTCCTACTTCCGCCTGTCCACGCATCTGCTTCCCCTTCATATCTGTCCTTTTCCCATCGTGATGGTCTGCATCACCCCGGGCTCCAATGTTCCAAGAAATTGTTCGATCAGCGAGACGATGCGCCGGACGATGCGCTCAAACGGTTCATCTCGTTCTACCGAAATCCAATGGACCCCAGGCTCCTTTCGGAACCATGTCATCTGCCGTTTCGCAAATCGCCGGGTGTCCCGCTTGAACAAGCGGACCATCTCGGCATAATCACACTCACCCGACACATGCGCCGCCACATGCCGATATCCCAGTCCTGTCATCGCGCCGCCGTCCCGCCGATACCCTCGATCAAGCAGTGCGCGAGTCTCTTGTACCATTCCATGAGCCAACTGCCAATCGATTCGTTCTTCGATCCGCCTATACAACTCTCCTTTCGAACGCTGCAACCCGATCAGGAGTGCGGAGAACGGGGCGTCCTGAAATCCATGATCCCGCTGCACGGCCGACATCGGTTGTCCCGACAGCCGATAGACTTCCAACGCCCGCATGACCTTGGCCTCATCGTTGGGATGCAGCCGTGCCGCTGTCTCAGGATCGACACGGATCAGCTCGGCGTGGAGACGGTCCCGCCCCTGTTCCTGGCTCATCTGCATCAATTCTGCTCTCACCTCCGGGTCAGCTGGAGGAGCCGGACATAATCCTCGCACCAATGTTCGGATATACAGCCCAGTTCCTCCGACCACGAAGGGCAATTGATTCTCCGCATACAATCGGTCGATTTCTGCAAGCGCCGCCCGCCGATACCATCCTGTGTTGAATGTCTCATCCGGATCGGCCAGATCGATGAGCCGGTGCGGAACGCCCTGGCGCTCGTCTGCCGTAGGCTTGTCCGTGCCGATATCCATGCCGCGATATACTTGCCTGGAATCGGCCGTGAGCACCTCCGTGCCAAAGTGTTGTGCCACCTGCACGCCAAAACGGCTCTTACCCACGGCAGTGGGACCAAGCAACACGACAAGCGGACGGCGTTGGCACACACGGTCGGATAACTTCGGCATGTCCTGTGGCAACGATCTTCCAGCTGTTATACGTTAGCGATACGCTTCTACCACCCGGCCCGCCCGAACATTTTCTCCAAGTCGTCCGTGCCGAGCCGAAACACCGTGCGCCGGCCATGGGGACAGGTCGTGATCTCTCCTTCTGCTCTCCAGTCTTCAACCAGTGCCTTGATCTCCGGCAACTCCATCGGACGTCCGGCTCTGACGGCGCCATGACAAGCCAGCGATGCCAGGACCGGACGGACTTTCGTCTCCACGGTAGACGCATGGTCCCATTGCGCCAAATCATCGAGCAAATCCTGCAGAAACGCTTCCGGATCGAGCTTGCCAAGTCCCATCGGCACAGCTCGAATCAGCACTGCCGACGCTCCGAACGGCTCAAGTCCCAACCCCAACTTCTCGAGCTCGCCGTGATAGCGAGTGAGCAATGCCGCATGGGGAGGCGACAACTCAATCGAGGCGGGGAGAAGCAGCGGTTGAGATTGAATGCCTCTGGCGGTCCACGCGCGATACAGCCGCTCAAAGAGGACCCGCTCATGTGCAGTATGTTGGTCGATCACGGCCAGATCCCCTCCGACCTGGACGATCAGAAATGTCCGATTGAGCTGTCCCAGCGCCACCACTTCTCCTGAGGGAACCTTGACATACGGCTCTGCCGTTTCACTCACAAACGCAAGCTGTGCTCCTGGCCGGGAGGAGACATCGACCTGCCGATCCGTGACGGCGGATATCGGGACTCCTTGAACTCCTGTGGCAGAGTGCCTCGCCTGCTCCTGGGATAACCCGGAGACCGAAGTCCACGCGGGCTTGTTCCCGGATGATTCGCGGGTCAATGAAGATCCCGGCTCGATCGAAACCCCTTCCGCCGTTCCCATCGCCTGCCTGATCGCCCGCCGGACAAGCTGATGGATCATCTCGGCATCCGCGAACCGAACCTCTCGCTTGGTAGGATGGACATTCACATCGACACGATCGGGATCGACGTCGAGGAACAACACAAAAAGCGGATGGCGGCCTTTTGGAAGAAATGCCCCATATCCCTCTGCAACCGCATGCAAGACAGCGGCATTACGCACAGGACGCCGGTTCAGAAATAGTTCCTGTGGCATACGTGACGCTCTCGCATGCAACGGATCAATCGCGTATCCGCTCAGTCGAACCGTCGGCAGAACTGCTTGGACCGTGAAGCAGTGATCGAGAAACACGCGCTGATACACCTGGCTCACTCGATCTCCTTCCGACGGCACCGCCGGGTAATTCACAATCTCCGTTCCGTTATGCGTCAATCGAAAATGAACGGATGGCCAGGCAAGCGCCGCCTGCTGCACCACGCGGCTGATATGGGAGAATTCTGTGGGAATCGACTTGAGAAACTTCTTGCGGGCCGGCTGATTATAAAATAACTCCCTGACTTCGATGCTGGTCCCGGCTACCGGAGGGGCCTCAACGATCTTGCCAAGCCTCCCTCCCGTGACCCGAAACTCGATACCGGCTTCAGCGGACCGTAGGGCTGTGGCAACGCGCACATGGGACACGGAAGCAATGCTCGGCAGCGCTTCCCCTCGAAACCCCATGGTGCGAATGGACCAAAGATCCTGATCCGAGCGCAGTTTGCTCGTCGCATGCCGTCCAAATGCGCGCGGCGCATCGACAGGGCTCATCCCTTCGCCGTCGTCGGTGACACGGATCAGCGCCAGGCCTCCATCTTCAATCTCGACGGTGATCGAGCCGGCGGCGGCATCGACACTGTTGTCGACAAGTTCCTTGACCACCGCAGCCGGACGCTCGACGACCTCGCCGGCAGCAATGCGACTGACGACCTCCTCCGGCAAAATATGGATCTTCCCGGTGCCGCCGGTTGTCAGCACGGTATGAGGCTCCTCACGCACGATGAGAGGGGAAAAAGGCGGGACGGCAAGATGCCGTAACGATCATCTGATTTCTGCCAGCTTGTTCTTGGCCAGTTTCGATTCGTCGGATGCAGGAAATTCTTCGAGCACACGTTTCAGACTCTTCCTCGATTTGACCAGATCTCCGGTTTCCGCTGTCGCCAAGCCAAGCTTGTACAAGGAAGCGGGAACTTTTTCATTACCGGGGTACTCCGCAACCAAATATTCGAATGTTTGAATAGCGCGTCCATAGTCCTTCAAGTTGTAATACGACTCACCCAGCCAGTACTGCGCATTGGGGGTCAGCGACGTGCCTGAAAAGTCTTTGACGAAACGCTGGAAACCAGCCACCGCGAGTTCATACTTGCCGTTGAGATAATCGTTATACGCCAGATTGAAAGCCGATGTGGGGGTAATCCCCGGTGCCGTCGCTATGGCGGTTCCCGGTTCAGCCGATAGGGCCGGCTTCACCGGCTTCAAGACACGCGGCTCGGAAAACGCTGGATCAACCTTCGGCGCCGGCTGCCCGGCCGTCTCTTCCAGTTTTGCCAACCGCGTCTCAATTTTTTGGAGGCGCGCGACCACCTCATCGATCCGCTGCCGTCCGGGATCGGTATCTTTGACCCGCTCTACCGACTCCAACCGCCGTAACACCGCATCCACCCGCTGATGGTCCTGCTCCTGCGATCGGGAAATCGTCGAGAGCTGGTCCCGTACCTCAACAAAATCGGCGTGTTTGGCACAGCCGGTCAGCAACACCATCGGAACAAGCGCCCAGAGTGCGATCACGACCGGCATACAACGATCCTCCATACGGCTTATCGAACGTCTTTGAGCTGCGTCAGCTTATCCGACGCCTTTCCCGCCTCGGGGCTCTTTGGATACAACGTCACTACCTGTTTGAATGCCGAGGAGGCCCGCTTCATATCCTTCAGAGCCAGGTAGGCGTAGCCTTTCTTCAGAATCGCGGACGGCACCTTCTCGCTCCGGGGATAATCGAGTTCCACCCGATCGTAGGCATCGATGGCTTTCCCAAAATCTTTTTTCCCGTAATACGACTCCCCCTGCCAATATCGGGCATTCGGCGCCAGATCGGAGTTGGGATACTCCGAGAGAAACGCGGCAAATCCGCGACGGGCGCCCTCCAAATCTCCATCGCGAAACAACGCCAATACCTGCTCATACCGCGCTCGATCCGCGGCTTCCTCGTGACCCTGGACAGGTGCGGCTGCCGGAGATTCTTGCGGCGCAGCGATTGTTACTGAGGATGGCGCCACAGCGGCCATTGAAGGCTGCTCAGCCGGCTCCATGCCGGCGTCGGGCTCGACGGCGGAACGCTGCGCCGGTTTCGTTGCCTGTGAACGAACACCCGGTTTCTGGTTGGCGCGGCCGGCCGGCTTTGTCAAAGACTCGATCCGGCGATCTTGATCATCGAGCCGCGCGGTGACCTTGTGCCCGACAGATTCGAGGGTTTTGGCCACGGACGCAATACTCTTATTGACCTCGGCCGCATGCGCGGACGCGGTGCGCTCCCCATGGCCCACCCGATCGTCGAGACCGGTGAGCGCTTCGCGGAATCCGGTCAGCGCCTGGTTGAACTGCACGAATTTCTGCGAGATCTGATCGAGCCGCTGCTGATGGTCGGTCAATTCCTTTTGCTGTTCCTCCAGCCTGGCATCCACACGCTTCGCTAATGTGTCGTTCGTGCGCTGTACCACATCAGCAATATCTTTCTTCAGCCCCAACATGGCCTGTTCCATCGCCCGGGACAGCTCGTCAAGTTTGGCCGCCACCTTCGTATCCTGCGTATCCAGGCTTTTCTGAACCCAGGCATGCCGCGTCGTGTTGTCGGCATCCATCTTCGCAGCCAACTGCTCGAGTTTTTTCGTTTGCTGTTCCGATTGCGCCAACCGATGCTTGAGATCCTCCTGCTTCGCCTGGAGATCCTGCGTCAGATACAACGCCTTCTCCAGTTCACCCCGTAACTGGGGCAATTCCTGATCGCGCAGGGTGGAAATCTCCTGGCCCTGCCTGGCTCGTGTCTGCGAAAGCTGGTCATCCTGCTGCTTGATGCGCTGCTGCAGGACCTTCTCGGTTTGTTTCAGATCGGACTGTTGAGCCACACAACCGGATAGAAAGGCGAACGCGGCAACGACGACGACGGTCTCAGTATATTTCATACGCCGGTGACCTCCTCTCCTCCATATGACTCCAGAAGAATCATATCACGCACCCCGCCATGCGCCTTCCGCCATGTAAGAATCCTACGAAGGCGCTACGGTAATCCGACTGATTACTTCCCTGTTTTGACGACCACGTGCCCACGGCGATTCTGTGAGTAGCACGACTCCGCATGCTCAGTGCAGACCGGCCGCTCCTTGCCGTACGATACGACCGACAGCTGCTTGGGGGCCACGCCAAGTTCAACCAGATAGTTCCGAACCGATTTGGCGCGTTTTTCGCCCAGCACCAGATTATAGGCCGAGGTACCCCGTTCATCGCAGTGTCCCTCGACTTTCAACTGAGCGCCCGGATTCGACTTGATCCACTCCGCGTTGCGGGCCAGGGACTGACGGCCTTCTTCGGAAATGGCAAAGCTATCATAGGCGAAAAAGACGTCCCGCAATCCTGCGGCCGCCGAGGCGATTTGTTCGGCGCGGACCTCTTCCATCTGGCGCGAGGCGCTGCCGGGGTCGGCCTTGGCCGTCAAAGCATTCCCGCCGAGCCGCTCTTCAGACGGATTCTTATCCAATCCGCGCAATCCACCCGAACCATTCTGTCCGGAAAACGAGGTGTCGGGAATATTCTGGCTGACCCCGCCCTCATTGGAGCCTTTGCCCGCTCCCTGTTGTCCGGATTGAACATCTCCACCGGACTGGACCGCCTTGGACGAACAGCCGGATAAACCCAATAGAAGCGATCCGAAAATTAATGGCACACATATGATCGATTGCAACCGTTTCATATTCCCACACCCTCCCATATTAAAGAATTGTTCCCCCTTTCATACAGGGAAGGCCACCGTCGTGCAAGACCCAACCGTGCCTTTACGACGCAGGCGACCAGGTCGGCGCGCTATTATGCGTTCCGGTAAACGTGATCCGTTCGAGATCTTTGCCGTCGGCATTGATCATATAAATCTGACTTTTTCCTCCGGCTGTCGAACTGAAGACGAGGTGCCGTCCGTCCGGAGACCAGGATGGAGAATCATCGACGCCTGGCCCACTCGTCAGTTGGACGCGCTTTTGGCCGTCCGGAGTGATCAAACAGATCTTGTACTCTTTCTTCGGGCTTCGGCAGACATAGGCAATCCAATTGCCTCGAGGCGACCAGGCCGGCGCCGCATTGTAGTCCCCTTCAAATGTCAGCCGGCGCACATTGGTCCCATCCATGCTCATGAGAAAAATCTGCGGCCCGCCGCTTCTGTCCGAAGTAAAAACCAGTTCTCGGCCGGACGGAGACCACGAAGGCGAGAGATCGCCGCCGACATGCACTGTCAATCGCTGCATTGCCTTTGTGCGTGTGTCCAGGCTATAGAGCTCGGAGTTTCCCTCATGGCTGGACGCAAACGCCAGAAAGTTTCCATCGGGTGACAGGGCCGGAGTGATATTGAGTCCGCTCAACGAGACGAGCGTCCAGCGCTTTCCCGTCGCCAACTCGATCATGTCGATGTTTTGTGTATTCCGATTGCGATAGGACGTGAACACGATGAACCGCCGGTCCGGCGACCATTTGGGCATGAGATTTAAAAATCCATCGGCCGTCAGCTGGCGCGCATCATATCCGTCGTAGTCCATTACGAACAGTTCGCGGGCCGAGCCCTGCTCGGACACATACGCGATTTTCGTCCGGGCGATGCCCGGCTCTCCCGTGTACCGAAATACCAGTTCGTCGGCAAAGCGATGCGCCATCAGCCGCACGACGGAAGTGGCTCCTGCATAGCGCTTGCCGCCGACCATCTCGTCGTTGCCCGCATCGTAAACATATCCGTCCATATTGACATCGGGGTCTTTGGCGTCGTTCGTGATCCCGGCCTTGCCCCACACAATGACGGACACGCCCTGCTCTGCGGCTTTCTTGAATTCAGGGTCCGGCACGGCTCCCAAACTGCCCACCTTGATCCCGATGCTAGTCAAGTCGATAAGAGAAAATACCTGCGACCGTCGCACATCCGCCTTCAACACTTCTTCGATACGATTCCCCAGCCTGATCCGCCCTGCGGGTGAATCGGCACCGCCACTGTTGTCGATCCCCGCAACTCCCAGCGGAATCTTCTGAAAGTCCGGCCTGGTCGCCTCTAAAAATACGTCCGTCGCGCCGGACTCGATAATCCAGGCGAGCCCGACCGACAGGCACAAGCTGATGAAGACGACGATTCGAAATGTCATGTCTTACCCCTGTGATTCACCGACAGCAAATGTGAAATGGGCGTCGAAGTACGCCTCTGTCAATTCCGAAGGAAAGACCGGCAAGGGAGTCGCACTGAGCACCGCCCGTTTTCCGGCCAGGTCGTAGTACTCATTGCCGGACGATTGCTCGATCGCCACCCCGGTCACCGATCCATTCCGATGCAGTCTGAATTGCACAATCACCACATACCCTTGACCGGCCGCATCGACCGGCGGCGCATTCCAAAAACTACTGATTCGCTGCCGCACGCGCCCCAGATACGCATTCGACCCCGGCGCCATTCCAGGAACTTTGAGCGTCGTATCAACAGCCTTGATACTCGGCGCCTTCGCTTCAACATGAGGCGCAGGCTTCGGCGCGATATCGGCAGGCGCCGCCTTGGGAAGCTCGAACTTTTTGATCCTCTTGAACTCCTCATCCAGCTCTTTATTCAAATCTTCCGTGAGCGACGGCTGCGGTTTCGCTTCCGGATTCTTGATCCGTTCTGTCGCCTCAGTGACGACCGGAACATCGGGCAACCTGATCTGCTGTTTCTTCGGTTTTTCCGTCGGGCTGAAGTCTCCAAATTTTGGAGCATCGGCCGGCAGTGAGATCCCCTTCATGACATCGCCCATGACATCATTGGACCGCGCTTTCACTGGTGCAGGCGCCGGAGCCATTTTGGCAAGTGGCGCAGGCGCGGGAACCTCCGCTGCTTTGGGTTCGTTCTTTTGCGGTTCGTCCGCATTCACCGGTGGAGCCTGCATCGCGGCAAGCGCAATCTCGATGGACGCCAGAGGGCGTTCACCATGCTTGGGCAGGCGAATCCACGAGACCACCGCCAATACACCCACATGCACGACGAGGGAAATCGCCACCGCACGCCACAAGCGGCGGCTCAAATCCGTCTGCCGCTCATCGCTCAACCAAAAATCAGCCGATCCTGAGGCCTGTGCCATGAACGTCTGCCTCTATGCTCCTTCGCCGGATACTTTGTAGCTCGCACCGAATATGAAGGTGGGATACACCCTCCGTAGCCTTAGCATAGGAGGAAGGTCGCTTCGGAGATTGTCCTACGAGCCCCCGCACGTCGAGCCGTCACAGCCGAGGCGGTGACTTCAGCAGATCAGACTGTTGCGGAGAGCTTCATTTTTTGCGCGCTGATGTCACGGCATCGACAACGCGCTCGGGACCGGCGGGATCGGTCACCATGCCAAGTTTTTCGATGCCGGCTTTCTTGACTCCATCCATGACCTGAATGACCACCCCATACGGCACATCGCGATCAGCCCGCAGATAGATCGACACATCCTTATGCTCCTCTTTGAGCACACGGAGCTTGCGCTCCAACTGCGCGATACTCACCTGGTCCTTATCGAGGTAGAGCCGCTGATCTTTTTCGATCGCGAGCACCGCCCGGATCTCCGGCTTGATCGTATTGGAGGCGGACGTCGGCAGCTTGATGTCCATCCCGCGATAGAGCATCGGCGCCGTCACCATGAAAATCACCAGCAGCACCAGCACGACATCGACGAGAGGGATAACGTTGATCTCCGCCAAAAACCGCCGGTGCCTGTTTTCGAGCATCATCCCTTCACTCCAACAGGAACAGGAGAAACTGAAGCAACCGGCTTCGTTTTAGCCGGAAGCAAGGCGAGCAACTCGACCACCACGGAATCCATGTGGAACGCGGCGCGGCGGATACGCGTCAGAAAATAGTTGTAGGCGATGACGGCGGGAATCGCCGCAAACAATCCGGCTGCCGTCGCAATCAATGCTTCCGACACACCGGGCGCCACGGCGGCAATACTGGCCGTGCCTTGCGTGCCGATTTCGCGGAACGAATCGATAATCCCCATGACCGTGCCGAGCAATCCCACAAACGGGCTGATATTCCCGGTCGTCGCCAGAAACGGGAGAAATGATTCCAGCTTGGCGATTTGGCCTTGGGCAATGTGCGCGCCGGTCCGTTCCACGACATGCCGATCGATCGTCGGCGCTCCGTCGCCGTCATACGGCGCCCGGCCTGCTCCAGACCCATGGCCCAACCGTTCCATCACACCATGGAAAATTCTTGCGCAGGGGCTCCCGCTCGTCCGCTGAGCATGCCGCGCGACTTCATCGAGATCTTTAGCCTTCGTGAGCACCGCCATAAACCGGCGGTCTTCCTCGTCAACCGTGCGAAACGTCCTCCACTTAAAGAGAATGATGCCCCAGGAAATGATCGAAAAACACAAGAGCAGAAACAGCACGATTTTCGAGATCACTCCGAGCGACGCGAGAAGCCCTATGGGACCGGATTGAAACATGGGAGTCTACCCTCTCCTTTTTCTGGTGAACGCACCGCACCGTAAAATGGAGTGTACCAGACGCGGGAGAAAATGGTGGGACCACGAGATGCGGAATGCACACGAACCAGGCTCGGCTTTGTCCTCTGCCTCACCGGCTGTTATTTCCTACACTATAGTGAGGGACAACTCCACTTCTGCGTGGCCCTGAAGGAGGCGCACCTCCTTCAAACTTACTTCTTGCAGATTCGAACCTGCGGCATGACATCGGAAAAAATGGCGGGGCCGACGGGATTTGAACCCGCG
>LVWT01000009.1 GCA_002083405.1 Nitrospira sp. SG-bin2
GTAGGTTCCAGATTGATCGAGGGCTGTATTGTGAACAGACAATCGCAATTACTCAGCAAATACAGGGCTCCTGATAATTGCAAGTTCGAGGTGCCTAGGTGTTGTTCTGACTGCAGGATAATGTAGGTGCATGGGCGCACGGGTTGCACGTTGAACTGTGCGTCACTGCTCGGCTACCATGTTCGCGACTATAGAGACTGCTGGAAGAGCGGTGTGAAGGTATGAAGTAGAGTAGGTCCTGACGATTGATCGTCTACTGCGGACGAACCAAGAGAACTGATGCATCAACCTTAGCGATCAACTGTTCAGCGACCGAACCTATAACGAGACGCTCCAACCCACGGCGATTGGCCGTTCCCACTACCACGAGATCGGCGCCCCATTCATTCGCGGCGGCGGCGACGGCTTCCGTAATACCATTCAGTCCATATTCGGCTTCGGCTTGCAGCACGCGGGTTTCTACGCCCAGGTCCTCACCGACAGCGGACTTGGCCTGCTCCAACAGCCGGAGGCCGGCCTGCTGATCGGCATCGTCCGAGTTGACAGCGGCATAGACAATATGAAGCGTAGCATTCCGGGAGGCCGCAATACGCTTGGCTTCCAGCAAGGCCTCCAGGGAGGTCGCGCTGCCGTCGATAGCTGCCATAATTTTTCTGAACATACCATTACACCTTCTTGGTGTGGGATTCGGCACTGTTGGATAGGGATATCAATCTCCACGTCCTTACAACCGTCCCGCATGACGGGAGTAAGCAGTGTCGGTTAGCTGACATCGGCGCCGCTCCTTTTGAGGTCATCAATGTATCGCTTGACAATCGCGCGTCCCGGCATCTTGTCAAGATTGGCATAGACCATATAGTGCACGATCCCGTGCACGGCCATGGCAATCAGCAATCCCTCGAAAATCCCCACCTTGAAGACCAGCACGCCGCATAAAATGGCGAGGATCATGGCATAGGGACCGTGATGGGTCACATGCACGAGTCCCTCGATCATCTTCCAGCCCGAGAAGATCATGATGACCGCTAACGCAAACTTCGGCAGATATTCCAGCGAGTGTGTGTTGAAGGTAAAGAAGGTCACCACACAACCGATAATAAGGACGGAAAACTTGGTATAGGCCCCGGCCAAGCGATTGGTGGTGCTCTTTGCCAAACCATCCAGGTTGGTCATGCCGCCGAAGAAGCTCGACCCCATATTGGCGATCCAGATCGCAAACAGACTGTTGTTACTGTTACATTTGCGTTTGAGCGGGTCGATTTTTTCAATCGCGGCATTACTCATCACCTGTTCGATGACGTCGATCATCGCCAGCATCACCGCGAATCCCAGCATGTAGAGAAATGTCAACGCACTGTCGAAGTGCGGGATCGGCAGCGCGAGCTTGAGTTCCGTATCTTCCATGGACAGCATGGGCACCGTCACGAACTGAGCGAGGGTGATGCCTGCCACGATGATGACGAAATAGGGAACAGCCGGTTGCGTGTGCTTGAATTTTAAGAAGAGATACACAAAGAGGCCGTATCCCGCCATGGAGATCAGGATCATCTGGATACGCGCACCGTTCAAGAACGAGTCGGCGGCTTCCATGCCGGGAGGGAGCTCATAGGTGAAGGCCAAAAACTTTAAGGCGATCTTCAGACCGACGCCTGCCAACAACCCTTCCACGAGGTAGACCGGCACGGCGACCAAAATGTACCGTTGCCAGTTAAAGAACCAGATGATGGCTTGAATGGTGGCGGTCAGGAGAATGGCAAAGGCCATATTGTCCAGGCCGAAGGTGGCCACGCCCACTGCCAACACCGGCGCCAGACCGGCCGCGATGCCAGGGCATCCGATATAGTTGCCGGGTTTAAACCAGGCATTGATCCAACCAACAAGGCAGGCAAATGCGACTGTTGCCAGTCCCACTTTGATGGGATATTCGGACATCATGGCAATGCCCACCGACAATGGTATCGCCATTGATCCGGCGATCAGACCGGCGGCGATATCGCGTCCGGCGTATTGCGCCTGGAATGCCGCTGATCCGGATACGGTAACCGGCTCCATATCTGCTGCCGCCGCTCTCCGTACGGTTTCACATTCGCGTCCGTGTGTCGATGTCATTCTTTCGGTTTCATGAGATGTCATCGGTAGTACCCCAGCATGAGACGAACCGTAGGCTCAACAGCTTCAAGATTGCGATTGGCCGCAACGGAAGTCCGTGTCTCCACATTGCCTTGTCACAGCCATTTGCTTTCATAGATATCCACTCGCCGCTACAGCAAGAAAAAGACCTGGGCAGAGTATTCCTTCTACGACGAATCGTAAGCGCCTTGTGAATAAGGACAAATCCGGCATTCGCATAGCCAAGCCGCCAGTCCGAATCATTCCATGTGGGGAGGAGGCCGTGCGGCGACGCACGCGATGTGTGCGCCCGCACCCTGTTGTGTGGAGGAGGGGCATGTATTGGATTGCGGGGAGGAGGGAATAGGCAGAGGAAAATGCCCGCGGGTTACATATGTCCAAGTTTGCGGAGGGTTTCCATCCCGCGGCCTTCATCCTGTGCGCGGCCGGATCGTTCGGCGATAGTGGTGACACGGAGTTCGGAAATGATTTGAGGAATGGTGGAGGCACATGATGAGACGGTTCCTGTGCAAGGTACACACCCTAGACTCCGATACCGCACGCCGCTGCCTCGATCGAAGTAAAGTTTCGGAAGGGGAACCTGTTCGAGTTCGAGATACTCCCAGATATTCAACTCCGTCCAATCCAGCAGAGGATGGACGCGGATATGAGCACCAGCCGGGAACGTGGTATTAAATTGGTCCCATAGTTCGGGTGGCTGGTCTCGGAAATTCCACTCGCCATGCTTATCGCGCAATGAAAAGTAGCGTTCTTTTGCGCGCGTCCCTTCCTCATCGGCGCGAATCCCAAGTATCACGGCCGTCCACTTGTGCTTCGCAATCGTCTGCTTGAGCGCCTCAATCTTCATCGCCGTGCAACAGGCGACGCGACCCTGATCAGGACCCATGCCGCCGGCCAGTGCCTCCCGGTTCTGGCCGACGACGAGATCAAGGTGCCACTCCTTGGCGAGACGATCACGATATTCGATCAACTCCGGCATTTCGTAGCCGGTATCGATGTGTACGAGTGGAAACGGCACATGGCCAAAGAAGGCCTTTCTGGCCAGCCACAATAGCACCGTCGAGTCCTTGCCCATCGACCAGAGCATAGCGAGGTCGTCGAAATGCTTGTACGCTTCGCGCAGGATATAGACACTTTGATCTTCAAGGGCGCGTAAGTGCTTCATCGTTTCCCTCGAGCCCATTCAGAAGGCAGTCGGTTTGGAGGATGTCCTGTTCGAAATATGCGACAACCACACCGATGCAATCGGCAGTCCAGAGTTGCGCATTAGGAAAAGTCTGAAGATTGATCGGATCTCAAGGAAAATCGAGATGATCCTCATGCGAGCCGGGACTTTCTACATGGAGGGCATTGCTGGGCGTGTGTCGGTGCACGGCAGGCGGTGCAGAGGTGCGTCGGCGCTCAGTTACGGTTTGGATTTGCGCCGGCGGTCAAGCATCCAGCGGGTAATACCGAGGTGCTTGGCTGCAAGGGATTTGTTTCCATCGGCATGCTTCAAGACTGTGTTGATGATGCGGTCATCGAGATCAGCCAAGGATTCGCCGAGATGAAACGACAAGTGGATGCGAGAGGGATCTTTTGTGTTTGAAGCAGTGGAGGGAGGGTAGGCGGTATCTGCAACCGGTCGTGAAGGTTTGTCTTGTACATCTGATGGGAAATGCACCGATTCAAGTGTATCTCCCGGGCAGAAGAGGACTGCGCGTTCCATGAGATTGCTCAGTTCCCGCACATTGCCAGGAAAATGGTATTGACACAGAATGACGCGCGCGCTGTCCCCCAAACAACGGACCGGTTTTCTCAGTGAAAGGGCCGAACGGGTAAGGAATCGCTCCGCCAGGGGGATGATGTCTTCCTGACGTTCTCGCAGCGGAGGAACGGTCAATGTCACGACGTTCAACCGAAAATAGAGATCCTCACGAAACTCGCTTTTGGCCACTGCGTCTTTTAGATTGCGATTCGTTGCGGCCATGAACCGAACATCGACGGGGATCGTTGCGGATCCACCGACGCGGCGCAAGGTTCGCTCTTCGATCACCCGGAGCAGTTTGGCCTGGAGCGTCAGAGGGAGATCGCCGATTTCGTCGAACAGCACCGTCCCACCGTCCGCCATCTCGATCAAGCCCGTCTTTCTTCCTGCCGCGCCCGTAAACGCCCCTTTTTCGTGGCCGAACAATTCGCTTTCAAAGAGCTCACGGGGGATCGAGGGACAATCCACTTCGATGCAGGGTTTGCGCGCCCGAGGCCCGTTATAATGAATGACTCGTCCCATATATTGCTTCCCGGTGCCGGTTTCGCCTTGCAGCAGCACCGTGACACGGTCGTTTTTCGCCAACTCGCGGACCTGTGCGAGGAATGCCTGAGTGGCGTGGCTTTTGGCGAGGACACGATCGAGAGCGTATCGTTCCACTTCCTGCCCGCTTTGCAAACGGACCTGACGCTGTAGCGTGAGCAATTCCGTTGCACGATGCAGGGCATGCAGCAGGTCTTCCATATCAATGGACTTGGCCACGAAGTCGAAAGCCCCAAGCTTAGTCGCCTCCACGGCATCTTTGACGGTCCCTCGCGCCGTAAGGAGAATGACGAGGAGATTGGGGGACGTCTGCTTCACTCTGGCGAGCACGTCGAGGCCGGAGAGATTAGGCATGACGAGATCAAGGACGAGGATGTCCGGTTCGAACGAACGGAGTAACGACAGCGCTTCTTCTCCTGAGCCTGCGGTTTGGACAACGTAGCCCTGGTCCCCGAGGCGTAATGCAAAGGCCTCGCGGACCGACGGCTCGTCTTCAACCAAGAGAAGTTGCCACGTCATGCTACGACTCGCACTTTATCGGAAGCCATACTTCAACGACCGCTCCTCTGCCCGCAGGGCTCTTGATGTCCAGTTGTCCCCCGTGTCGTTCGATGATGTCGTGCGTGATCGTCAATCCAAGCCCGACACCCTTCGCCTTGCCGCTTGTGAAGAACGGCTCGAAAATACGCTGCAGGTCGTCGTGAGAAATGCCCTTGCCGCTGTCAGAAAATATCAACAGCACTCCGGGGGTGCGTCTTGTTTCGGGGCGTAGGTCGATCGTCAAGTCCCCTCCGCCGGACATGGCGTCCATCGCGTTCATCGTAATGTTGAGGCAGACTTGTTGAAGGTGAGCGCGTGAAGCCTCAACCATGGGCAGGTCCGTCGCGATGATCTTTGTCACATGGATCCGCTGTTTGGTCAAATTGGGTTTCAGTAAGATCAGGGTGTCGTCGATGAGCGCGGGGAGGTCGCAGGGCTGAAGATCGAATGGGCGGGGACGCAGCTGGCCCAAATGCGATTCCAGCAAGTCGTCGATGCGCGCCGCTTCTCGCGCGATGAGGCGGCAGCGGTCCCGGGCAGCCTGGGGTAATTCCAGTTGTTCGGCCAGATGTGTCGCGAGACTGCCGAGCCCAATCAATGGATTGCGGACTTCGTGGAGGATTCCGCCCGCGAGTTGCCCAACCAATTTGACTTGTTCCGCATGCCGCAAAGCTTCCAACATTTGTTCCCGTTCGCTCAAATCTGTGAGGATCGCCATATAGTATTGCGTGGTTCCGTCGCGATCTTTGACGGGGCTGACGCTTTCCCAGACCAAAAATTCCGATCCATCCTTTCGGCGATTGACGAAACGATCCACAAATGCCTGCCCCGAGCGGATCGCTTGCCACAGTCGTTTGTAGAATTCCGGCGAATGTTTGCCGGATCTCAAGATCGACGGGCGCTGACCGAGTGTCTCACTGCGTGTCCACCCCGTCATGCGTTCCAATGCGGGGTTCCATTCCAGGATGCAGCCCTCGGTGTCGGTCAGCATGATACCGTCCTGTGCGGACATGAACAATCGATGATAGAGGTCCCTCTGAGTGTCGGCGCGCCGTCGTCGTTCAAGAACCGTCGCGACCGTGTTGGCGACCGTACAAAGAAACTCGAGTTCCTTAATTGTGAAGTCGCGAACCGACTTGGAATGGGCGGTCATGGCTCCGTATACCCGATCCTCCACCAGCATGGGCACGCACATGCCCGCAATGCCCCCATGTTCGGTCAAAAGCTTGGAAGGTGTAAACCGCGTTTCCTTTCGCAAATCCCGCACAACCACCGGCAGGCGTTTACGAATCGCGTAACCGGCTTGGGAATGTGTGCCGCCCTCAATCGTCAGTTTACCAATGAGTTTCGGGTCAAGGCCGATGCCTGCTACCACGGCGAGGTGATCGTCTGATTCCCGTTGAACGAGAATCTTGCAGAGATCGACGTCAAGCGCCTCAGCAGTATGCTTCACGGCCTCACTCATCAGTTCTTGTGCAGGGGCATCGCTGACGGCGAGCGTGCCGATTCTGGCCAGCACCGATTGAAAGCGGGCAATCTGTGACGCCTCCTGCACCAGCTCCGTATGTTCAGTCATGTTTCTGAGCACCAGAAGCACTCCGGTCTCGCCATGGTAGGGCACCACGTTGTATCGGCATTCATAAATGAGGGCTTGGCCCTGACAGTCCACGAGCTGATAAGTTCGACTCCCCCTAGAGCCCAAGGTTTCCTTATTCCAGGCCATCGCATCGGTAAATAAGCGCGCGCGCAACTTGGTTTCATCTGGGCCGGATTGGACAAGCAGTGTGGCCGGTGCTTCGACCAGTTCTCCGAAGTGTGCGTTCTCAAAAACCAGTATGCCCTTGGCGATGAGACAGAGTCCGCCCTCCAGACAGTCGCTGACCCAGGCCAGTACCTCAGCAGCTGCCACGTTCGGCTTGGTTTGAGAAGGAGCTTTGGAATGGAGGGGATGTAGAGAACTGCTTTTCATGCGTCGTCTCCAAGGGCAAAGCTCATGCCAGTGTGGCGTAGTATACCGGGCACGAAGTCGGGTCGTCGAGGGAGTTCGTCTGGGAGAGAAAGCAGGCTGTCATTGATGAGAGGAGTAAGTGGCAAACGTCCAGGCCGTCGTGTTACACAAAGCTATGGCCAGGCGTACCTTGGAAACGCTTACCTTCGACAATACCTATGCCCGGCTCCCTGAGGCTTTCTATGCCAAACTCAACCCGACGCCGTTCCAGGCGGCCCCATACCTCGTTCATGCGAACCCTGAAGCAGCCGCGCTGATCAGCCTCGATCCCGAAGAAGCGGCCCGTCCGGAGTTCGCTCAGGTCTTCGGTGGGAGCATGCTGGCGCCCGGCATGGAGCCGCTGGCCATGTTGTATTCCGGGCATCAGTTCGGCGTCTATGTGCCGCAGCTCGGCGACGGGCGGGCCATCCTGTTAGGGGAAGCCACGAACGAACGGGGAGGACGGTGGGAGCTGCATCTGAAGGGCGGGGGCCTCACGCCCTTTTCGCGTGACGGTGATGGCCGGGCTGTCTTGCGCTCAACGATCCGTGAATATCTCTGCTGCGAAGCGATGCAGGGTCTTGGCATTCCCACGACGCGCGCGCTCTGCATTGTCGGGAGTGACCACAAGGTGTATCGCGAACAGGTCGAAACCGGCGCGACGCTGGTTCGCATGGCGCCGTCCCACGTCCGGTTCGGCACGTTCGAGATTTTTTATTACCGCAAGCAGCACGAACAGTTGCGCATGCTCGCGGACTACGTGATTGAGCAGCAGTACGCCCACCTCAAAGACGCAGCCGATAAGTACGCCCGCTTCTTTTCAGAAGTCATGGAGCGGACGGCGAGGTTGATCGCCCGGTGGCAGGCCGTCGGGTGGGCGCACGGGGTCATGAACACCGACAATATGTCGATCCTCGGCCTCACGCTGGACTATGGGCCGTTCGGTTTTATGGATGATTACGATGCGGGCTTTGTTTGCAACCACTCCGACCATAACGGCCGCTACGCCTTCAATCAGCAGCCATACATCGGATTGTGGAACCTGAGCTGTTTGGCGCAAGCCCTATTGCCCTTGGTGGAGAAAGACGCGTTGAAGGTGGTTTTAGAGAGTTATCAGCTGCTGTTCGATCGGGAGTATCTCCGGCTCATGAGGGGCAAGTTGGGGTTGCAGGAAGAACGGACGGAAGATGACGGGCTGATCCGCGATCTGCTGGGCCTTCTCCAAGAGAGCCATACGGATTACACGATCCTGTTCCGTGAACTCGGTTCGTTCTCATCGGCAACAGGCGCGGCCAACGACAGGTTGCGCGAGCATTTTGTGAACCGCGAGCGGTTCGACGATTGGGCCGTTCGGTATCGGGATCGCCTGCGCAGCGAACATAGTCAGGATGCCGAGCGGCGTGAACGGATGAACCGGGTAAATCCAAAGTACGTGCTTCGCAATTACCTCGCCCAGGCGGCTATTGAAAAAGCGCAGCAGAAGGACTTTTCAGAAATCGACCGGTTGTTCAGGCTGCTGCAAAATCCCTACAATGACCAGCCTGACATGGACGCCTATGCGGCTCCGCCTCCCAACTGGGGCAAGCATTTAGCGGTCAGTTGCTCGTCCTAAGGACTACTTGATTCGGGCATCGTTTATGCTTTGACTGAAGTAGCCTCCCTGGGGGGATCGTTCGACTCACCGGAGCGGTGGGTTCGTAGAGCGATCCCCCGCTTCAACTTGTCAGACTCTCATGTCATCTCGTCTTTCTGCGGCTTGCCTGGCCGATGGCTTCACTCTCTATGAGTGTCTGTTGTAGAGTGGCGGCGCGCTCGATCGAAGAGCGCAATGGCTATGGCTAAGAAGCAGAGCGATTCAAAAATTGCAGTCGCAGGAGCCCTGGCACTTGTTATGGCTGTGGCCGGGGTGATGCTCGTGCAGGAACCGCTGCGCAGCTCCCGCCCGGTCGGCGGCGGACTCCAGATGGATGCGGCCACCGGTGAGCGCATGGTCCGTGCGCGGCTCTGGGAAGATCCCATTGCAGCCGTCCAGCGGAGTCTGAAAGAGCCTCATGCAGTTACCTCGATAACCGGATCAACACGTTCCCTCTCCCAACGGCTTCGTCCGCTGAGACGTGCCCTTGCCGATCGAGCAAAGGCCGGCGCGCGCGTCACTGTACTCCTGGTGACGACAAGCGGAGGTCCCTATGTCGAAAGCGCCGAGTCCCGCATTCGTGATCGCTATGCCATCGGCACTGCGCTGGGAGTTGCCTGTTATGTTCCGGAGGATGAGGGCAACCTGGCCTTTGTTGAGTGGGATGACCCGGGCTCGGCGAGCGCCCTTCCTTATGAATGGTACCGTGTGAGGAAAACCCGCGTCTGCGCCGAGGAAAGCCTGCGCCCAACCGATGTCTTAGTCGTGTGGTTTCCGGATGACGCGCTGTCCAGAGGGTTGGTATCCACGCTGAGTTCTTTCTCCCAAGCGCTCGTCTGTGAGGAGTCTCGACAGCAAGGCGATTGTGTCCTGAGCGGTGACGGGCGTAAATCGGTCAGTATCAATCCATCGTTACAGGAATCGGTCACCTTGAAAATCATGGGGCCCCGTAGCTCGTCGGCGATGCGAGTGCTGCTCGACGAGATGGGCAGACTCTCTGCCGACGCCCGCGAGGGGGGCAGCATTTGGCCGAATGCCGACGGCTGGATTGAGCTCTACTCGCCCTGGAGCACCGCGATGAAAGGGTTGCTCGCCTACGGGATCAAGGCAGAGTCCGGTCAAGGTACAGCCTGTGCGACGTATGACACCTGCGAGCAGGAATTCTACCGCCGGTTGGCTGATACGCACATCCGGCTGGCCTATGATGTCGGATCGGACGACCGGTTGTTCGACACGCTGGTGGCCGAACTGGAGCGGCGGCAGGTCCGTCTTGGATGGGATGCGGTCATCCTGATCGGCGAATGGGATTCCTTCTACGGACGCGCTCTGCCTATTGAGTTTCGAGCCGCGGCCTGTGCCAAAGTCGCGACGTTTTCAGAAAGCGACCTGAATACCATTCTGGTGCCGGTAGCAGTCAAAGAATGGTGCCGGACGGTCGCGCAGGCCATTGATCTGCAGATCCGGCGTCCGGCTGATTATGAATCGCTCACGCTGAACGTCTTTCGCTACAGCTATCTCAGCGGGCTCGATGGGGAGATCCCGGGGGATGACGGGGCGAGAGCGGCGCGGGCAAGGAATGCGGGGGGCGGCGACCAGTCCAAAGAGGCCGCGCGGGAACGTCCGGAAGGAACCAGCCAGATCGACTATATCCGGGCGCTTGTCAGCCGTATCCATGACGAAGGAGAGGGCGCCAGGGCCATCGGGATTATGGGGACCGATCCGTACGATGCGCTGCTCATCATCAAAGCGCTTCGGCCCTACTTCCCGCACGCCATTTTCTTTACGGTCGATCTCGATGCCCGGCATCTCCATCCGACCGAGTACAAATGGACCCGCAATATGGTGATTGCCTCTCCGTTCGGCCTGCAATTGGATGGCGGTCTACAACGGGATGTCTCTCCGTTTCGGAGCAGCTATCAAACATCGGCCTTCTTTGCCGTGTTGCAGGCGGTCCGTCATGTGGCCTGCATGCCTGAGAGCCGGACAGACGCGGCACAGGGCACCTGTATGACGGGATATCATGTCTCGATGACGCCGGACGATCGTGTCTATGATGCCGCACTGTCTCCGAGGTTGTTCGAGGTGGGTCGTCATGGCGCGGTGGACGTGAGCGTCGTCGAGAAAGAAGGAGCGAGGACGGTCCATCCGCTACGGCCGGATCTTGACTACACGGAACAATATGGCCAGCTGAAGCAAGGAGTGGGTTTCGACAATACGGCGGTGGCGGTTGCGGGGGTCGTCGGCCTCTTCATCATGACCGTGATTGCCTGGAGCAATCAGCGGCTCTGGTCCTGGGTGGAGAGGAGTCCGCGTGTGGTAGGGATCATCGCCGCGTTTCTTGCCCTGTCGTTCGCCGTCTTTGTCTGGTTCGGCGGCGCGGCTGCTTTGCTCGCCGGCCATGATGAAGGGGAGCCATTCTCCTGGACCAGCGGCGTCAGTATCTGGCCGAGCGAGTTGCTTCGGTTCCTCGTCGTGGCGCTTTCTCTGATTTTCCTGGCTAAAGGGTCGAGGGACTTAACGAAGAACAATGAACGCATCGGGGACGCGTTCCGGTTCAAAGACGTTTCACGGCTCCACGGATTCTCACCTCGGACATTCTGGACGAATCTGAAACGGGTCTATCATCCGGCGGCCACACAGACGGCGACGACCGTGGATCAGGCGTGGGCGTGGTATCGGGAGGCGAGCCGGCCGATCCAGTGGATGGCACGGGCGGCGTTGCTCTTTCTCTTCTATCTCGTGGCCATGTGGGCCTTGGGGTCTTTTGTTCTCGACGACGAATACATCCATCCCTGCCGCGGGACGCTGAGCTGCCGGGTCGATTGGTTCATGACGATCAGCAGTGTGGGAGTGGTGGTGTGGCTCAATCTGGCCGTGTTCGATGCTGTCATGCTGTGCCGCCGGTGGATCAGTTGGCTGACGTCCTCCACCGGAGGCTGGTCCGATCAGGTGCAGGAGGAGTATTTGCGCGACTATGGCCTGGGCCAGACGCACAAAGACGAGTTTGAGCGATTGAAGTATCTGGCGGTCGTCGATCTGATCGCACAGCGGACCGAGGTCGTGAATCGTCTGATTCGATATCCCTTCATCGCGCTGTTGATCATGATCGCGGCCAGGAACGAATACTTCGATATTTGGAATTACCCGTTGCTGCTGCTGCTCTCCTGGTCGGTTAATGTGTTGCTGGCGCTCCTGGGCGCGGTCCTGCTGTATCGGTCGGCCAGTAACGCGAAAGCCGCCATGCTGGCCGGGCTCAGCCGGCACATGATCCGGATTCTGGGCATCGGCAAGGACCACGAGATCCGTGCCAAGCAGATCCAGTACATCATCAGTGAAGTGGAAGCCAACGAACGGGGCGCATTCGTGCCGCTCTATCAGCAGCCGGTGGTCGAATCCTCGCTTTACGGGCTGGTCGCGTTGCTTCAATATCTGTATCTCAAATAGCGGGGATGCGATGAACGAGATGACCGTGGGCGGACTCAAGGTCCGGTTGACCGGGGGTGTCGATGGAGAGGGCGGCGGAGACGGCCCGCTCGTGATCCTGCTCCATGGGTTCGGCGCACCGGGCGACGATTTGGTCCCGCTGGCAGAGGTGATCGATGCGCCGGACGGTACCCGCTGGCTCTTTCCGGAAGGGCCGCTGCCGCTCAGTCTGGATTTCGGCGGTACCCGCGCCTGGTGGATCATCGATTTTGCCCGTATCCAGGAAGATCGCGCCGCAGGCCGCATTCGCGATCTGTCTGTGGAGGTTCCACAGGGCCTGGCCTTGGCGCGGGAACGGATCCTGGGATTTCTTCAGGAACTTCCACGGCAGCTCCCAATTGACTACAAGAAGACAGTCATCGGGGGATTTTCACAGGGCGCGATGCTCACCTGTGATGCTGTTTTGCAAACCGACTATCCATTTGCCGGGCTGGTGCAGCTCTCCGGGAATTTGTTGGCCCAGGCTGTCTGGAGTCCCCTCATGACCAAGCGGAGAAGTTTGCCGGTCTTCCAAAGCCATGGTACGAAGGACGACATCCTTCCGCATATCGGCGCGGAGCGCCTCCGTGACGCACTGACACAATCGGGTCTTGTCGTAGAATGGCACAGCTTCCATGGCGGACATGAGATTCCGTATTCTGTGCTTCATCAGTTGAACGGATTTCTCACGAAGGTGTTCACGACAGCATGAGCGCGCATCGTCCATTTGAACTCAGAGCGTCCGACGGCAAGCTGATTCGCGGCGATCGCTCGATCGGAAAAGATCGTCAGATCCTCTTCATCACCGGGTTTCTCTCCACACGGTGGGGCAACAAGAGCAAAGCTTTGGCGCAATGGTGCCAGGAGACGGGGTGGGGGTTCTGTTGTTATGACGTGCGCGGATTCGGCGATTCCGAAGGGCAGTTCACCGATTACACGCTCTCCGATTGGATCGCCGATGCGCGGCTGGTGTTGCAGATGCTCACGGACAGCCAGTCGTCTCCCCCGATCACCATTGTCGGCAATTCGCTTGGGGGATGGATCGGCTGGTTGATGGCGCAGGAGTGTGGTGCGGTTGATCGGCTGACCCTGATTGCTCCCGCGTTCAACATGATGGGGGTCAGGGCCAAATCGATTTCGCCGGACCGGTTACACGAATGGCATACGGCCGGCTGGATGCCCTGGGACGACGATCCGTTGCACAAAGATTGGGCCTTGTCCTGGAAATGGGTGGCGGAAAGCGAGGCCCAGTGGAAGACCAGCTTCGATCGGCTGCGGAGGGTCAGGACAGCGATTCTCCATGGTTTACAAGACACCGCGATCCTCCCTGGCGGCAGCAGCCGGTTCGTCGAGCAGCTGTTGATTCACGATCCATCCTATCCCGTTGAACTCCATCTCGTGCCGGGCGACCATCGGCTCAGCGGACCGGAGCATCTGCATCTCTTCCGGCGAAGTGTGATGGAAGAAAGATGAGGGGCTAACATGTTGACGCTGATTCACAAGGAATGCGGCGGTCCGGCGCTGGACGAGTCCCCGGTGGGCGAAGTCTGTGCCATTCCCATCGATCGCTTTCCCTTTTCCTGCTTTACCTGCCTGGAAGAGATCATCGACGAGTCGGAAGTGCGGGTGTCGGAGGAGCTGGGGATCTAACCGGTCTAGACTCTAGAGCAGACTCCTAGGACATGTTCTCCGTCCTAGACCGACCATCCGACTTGCTCCAAACCGCAGCTCGGGCTATCCGACCGGTGACCGCACATGTTCAGGCCTCACTCCAAGGCCAATCATCCTGGCGGGGATGCGGCGGAGAAAGGGGAATCGTGCAAGCAGCCGGAGGGCATAAGGAGGCATCAGCGGAACCGTGCTACCCAGTACGCGTTTGATCACGCGGTTCTGGACAGTAAGCTGGCCTCGTTGCGTCATCTCGGTTGGCCAGGCGCGGCGGGCTTGCACCTTGGCTAAATCCTCTTCAGTCACGTGCCCAGTGCGCAACGGTTTCCACAAGAGATTCCCTGTCGCCACCGCGTCCTGAATCGCTAAATTAATACCAACTCCCCCGACCGGCGACATGGCGTGGGCCGCGTCCCCGATACAAATAAGTCCAGGTCTATACCACTGCCGCAACCGATCGACTTGAACGGTCAGCAATTTGATCGGTTCCCAGTCGTGCAGTTCCTGGATGCGGTCTGCGGCAAATGGAGCCAGCTTCGCCACGCTCTCGCGGAACAGCGGGAGGCCCTGCGCTCGAATCTCACCCAGCGCCCCCTTGGTAATGACGAAGCCGCACTGCCAGTAGTCACTCCGGTTCAACATGATGAAGATTCGACCGGTATCGAAGCGACCCATCGGATCGACTGGGTCGCTGGGCTTGCGTGACAATCGGAACCAGAGCACATCCATAGGCGCGCCGAATTCTTCTATCAAAAGCCCCGCTTGTTTGCGGACGATAGAGTGTCGACCATCGGCTCCCACGACGAGTGTGGCGCGAACCTCCAGCCGCCCAGCAGGCGTGTCAGCATGAAGCCCAATGACAGAATCGTCACGTTCGATCAGGTCCGTGACTTCCGCACTCATGCGGACGTGAAAGGTGGAATACTGGCTCCCCGCCTCCACAAGAAAGTTGAGAAAGTCCCACTGCGGCATGAAGGCAACGTAGCGGCACTGAGTTGGTAAATATGAAAAGTCCGCCACCGTGAATTCCAGATCCCCAAACCCTGCATTGATCCGAGATACTTTTTGGTGGGGCAACTGCAGGAATCGTTCTAGCATCCCCAACTCGTGCATGATCTCCAATGTTGAGGGGTGCAAGGTGTCGCCGCGAAAATCACGGAGAAAGTCCGCGTGCTTTTCCAGGACGAGCACTGAGACACCGGCCCGGGCCAACAACAGACCCAGCATCATCCCGGCCGGTCCTCCACCAGCAATGCAGCACGTAACCGACAGGGTTTCCGGCATCAGACCTCCGATAACAGGTGGAGAAAGCGGGCAGGGCTGATTATAAGCGAAGAACTGCACCGTTGACCAAGGCTGCTCTATTCTCGTCGATCGCCTTCTCTTTCCCCGCCCTCAGTGGAAATATCCAACAGATCCAGGGTAATGTGTCCCTCCATTCATTTCATTGGGTATCGGTACACGATCATCTATGTCCTCATCACGACAACATAACAGCGGGCCGGATTCAGAGGGTCCTGATGTTCCTGAACCCTCCCATGCTGAGCGGGCCAAGACGCTCGTGTATTTGCAGCAGACAGGCAGTCTCTCGACGCTCTCACGCAAGCAGCCAGGCTGGCCCTTCGGGTCGGTCATGCCCTACGGGTTGGATGGACAGGGGCAACCGGTCTTTCTCATCAGCACGATGGCGATGCATACGCAAAACCTCCTGGGCGACCCACGCGCCAGCCTATTGGTGACTCCACCAGAGAGCAGGGTTGATCCCCTTGGGGCGGCCAGGGTCACCCTGATGGGCTCTGTGACCAAGGTGCCGAAAGAGGACAACGCTGAGGTTCGCGCAAGTTATCTGGAACGCCATGGCAACGCCTCTTACTGGGTGGACTTCCAGGACTTCGGTTTCTTCCGCATGGCCATCACGGAGATTTACTTCGTTGGAGGGTTTGGGTCGATGGGCTGGGTCATGCCAACGGATTATGTGCAGGCGGCTGTGGACCCGCTTGCGGACGAGGCCGCGAACCTGATCCGCGAGCTCAATTCCGAGCGCGCGGAGACGTTGTTACTGCTGGCCCGTGCGTTAGGCGATGCGGACGCGCAGCAGGCGACGGTGACGGCACTGGATCGGCTCGGGTTGCATCTTCGGTTTACCACTCCCGGCCGGATGCAGGGCGGGCGTGTAGCGTTTACCAGTTCAGTGCGTAATGCATCAGAAGTCAGAGCCGGCTTGGCCGGCCTGGCCGCTCAGGCGAAGACCGGACTTCCAGTCCTGCATTCGCTGTAGTCGGCGCGTGCACCCATTTCTTGAGAAGCGCGTGCTCTTCAGTTCAGTCGTCGATCACTAGCTAGATAGGGGAACGTATGGCCACGAACGATAAACAAGTCATTTTCTCACTCGTCAATGTCGGCAAGGTCTATCCGCCGAAGCGGCAGGTGCTGCGGGAGATCTATCTCGGCTTTTATTACGGGGCGAAGATCGGTGTGTTGGGCTTGAACGGATCGGGGAAAAGTTCGTTGCTCAAGATCATTGCCGGCGTGGACCCCAATTACACGGGCGAGATCACCAGATCGAAAGGCTATAGCGTCGGTCTATTGGAGCAGGAACCACAGCTTGACCCGAACAAGACCGTCAAGGAAGTGGTCGAGGAGGGCAAGAAAGAACTCGTCGCCCTGATCAAGGAGTATGAGGACGTCAGCAACAAGATGGGCGAGGCTACGCCCGACGAACTGGAAAAGCTCATCGACAAGCAGGCGCAGTTGCAAGAGAAGATCGAAGCCGCCAACGGCTGGGAATTGGAAAGCGAACTCGATCATGCCATGGACGCGCTGCGTTGCCCGCCGGCCGATCAGAAAGTCGGCACTCTCTCAGGCGGAGAAAAGCGTCGCGTCGCGCTCTGCCGCCTGATGATCCAGGAGCCGGACATTCTCCTGCTGGACGAGCCGACCAACCATCTGGATGCCGAGTCGGTCCAATGGCTCGAGCAACATTTGCAACAATATAAGGGCACGGTCATCGCGGTGACCCACGACCGCTATTTTCTCGACAACGTGGCCGGATGGATTTTGGAATTGGACCGTGGCCACGGCATTCCCTTCCAGGGCAACTACACGTCCTGGTTGGAGCAGAAGAAAGATCGATTGGAGAAAGAAGAGAAGGCGGAGTCGAAGCGCCAAAAGACCCTGGAACATGAACTCGAATGGATCAGAATGTCACCCAAGGCCCGTCAATCCAAGGGCAAGGCGCGGTTGAATCGCTATGAGGAGCTGGTCAATCAACGGCAGGACAATGTGGCGGAGGATTTGGAAATTTACATTCCGCCGGGACCACGGCTGGGCGACATCGTGGTTGAAGCCAAAGGGATCAGCAAGGCCTTCGGCGATAACCTCCTGTATGAGAACGTGAGTTTCAGCCTGCCGAAGGGCGGGATCGTCGGGGTGATCGGGCCGAACGGCGCCGGCAAGACCACCATGTTCAAGATGATCATCGGCAAGGAGAAGCCGGATGCGGGGTCGATCAAGATCGGCGAGACGGTTAAGCTCGGCTACGTCGATCAGGACCGCAGTTTGGACGGGAACAAAACGGTGTATGAAATCATTTCCGAAGGCCAGGACACCGTCAAGCTCGGCAAGATGGAGGTCAATGCCAGAGGCTACTGTGCCCGCTTCAACTTTGCCGGGACCGATCAACAGAAGAAGGTGAAGGAGCTCTCAGGCGGCGAGCGCAATCGTGTCCATCTGGCCCGCATGCTGAAGGAGGGGGCGAACCTCATCATCCTGGACGAGCCCACCAACGATTTGGATGTGAATACGCTGCGCGCCCTTGAAGAGGGGCTTGAAAACTTTGCCGGATGCGCCGTCATCAGCAGCCACGACCGGTGGTTCCTCGACAGAATCGCCACCCATATCCTTGCCTTCGAGGGCGACAGCAAAATCGTCTGGTTCGAGGGCAACTATAGCGAGTACGAAGCGGATCGGAAAAGACGGCTCGGCAAGGATGCCGACCAGCCCCACCGGATTCGCTACCGGAAGCTCACGCGCCAGTAATAATCGTCTGTAAGGGCGCCTCGCGCGATGATCATCGCGCGAGGCAGGATCTCTTTCCCCTGGCACCCTTTGTCCCTGCACCGTATCTTTGAGATGACGCCGCCCGTTGTTTGACCTCGCATGATCTCTGCCTTCCCTGCTCTTGCCCGAGTAGTCGATTGAGTCGGTTGGCCCTATTAAGAATCCTCAGCGATGTCCGAGAAGGTATGGAGAAGGAGCATTCTTGTCCTTCGACAGGGTGTGCTTATTTGTAAATCGCAAAAGCTTCTCGTGTAATGATTCATGTCGGTCCCTTGTTCCAACGAATGCGGCGGAATCCGATGCCCATCCATCATCTTTTGATATGGGTCTTGATTGATGGAATGATCATCCTATCGCATATGGTGACCCTGTGACCGATTGGAATTCTGACGACGCTGCCACACAGGCAATAGGTATGAGCGACGAGCACTGGGGGTTTGTCTTTGAAGGCAGCGGCATCGGTCTATGGGATTGGAATGTCGCCACAAACACGGTGCGATTCTATGGCGGATGGAAGGACATATTCGGCTATGCGCAGGACGAAGGGTCATATCCTTTTCATCCTGACGACCGGCCTAAGTTTATGGCAGCTCTTCAGCACTGTATTCAGGATGAGACTCCAATGTTTGACAGTGAACACCGGATGCGGTGCAAGGACGGCTCATATAAATGGGTGGTCGAACGAAACAAGATCATTTCGCGGACGCTGGCTGGCAAACCTCTTCGTATTCTCGGCACCTATACCGATATTACCGAACGGAAAGAGCTCGAACGGCGTCTGACTCTTCAGCATGAGGTGGCCAACGTGTTGGCCAGCGGTGTATCAGGAGTGGACGATGCGATCGCTGCAATCCTGCAACCGGTTTGCGAAGCATTGGGGTGGGATGAGGGGCTTCTGTGGGTGGTTGACGAATCGACCCAGAGGCTTCGATGCCATGCGACGTGGATCACGCCTGTTGCAGGATTGGCCGACTACGGTATTGCAAGCCGCAAGATGACCTTCCTGTCCGGCGTCGGGCTGCCGGGCCGGGTCTGGGCGAACGCAAAGCCTGCGTGGATTGCAGATGTAACTCGTGATGAGAATTTCCCGCGAGCAGCCTTGGCCAAGCAAGCGGGCTTCCATGCGGCTGCCGCGTTTCCCGTCAAACTGAGTGACCGCGTCCATGCCGTGCTAGAATTTTTTCATCATGATGCCATGCCGGCGGACCCGTCGCTGCTAATCACCTTCCAAGCCGTTGCCGATCAGCTCAGCCAGTTCTATGCACGCCAGCGGACAGAGGAGGCCCTGTGCGCCAGCGAAGAATGCTTCAGCAAAGCCTTCAACGAAGCGGCCATCGGTATGAGCCTCGTTGCGCCGGATGGACGCTGGCTTCAGGTCAATCAATCCTTGTGTGATATTGTCGGCTATACAGAGGAGGAACTGCTGGCCACTACGTTTCAGGCCATCACACATCCGGACGATCTGGAAGCGGATCAGGCCCGTGTGCAGCAGATGCTTGCAGGCGACATTCGCACCTACCAAATGGAAAAGCGCTACTTGCATAAACAGGGGCGCATCATCTGGATTGTGCTCAGTGTTTCGTTAGTGCGGCATTCCGATGGAACGCCCCGGTATTTCATCTCTCAAATCCAGGACGTCACGGAGCGCAAGCAGGCCGAAGAGGGGTTGACCCGAAGCCACGACTTACTCAAATCTTTTGTCGAGCACACGCCCGCCGCCGTCGCCATGTTGGACAAGGATCTCCGGTACGTGGCTGTCAGTCGTCGCTGGTCGCAGGACTACCGACTGAGCAACCAGGATCTCATCGGCAGACACCACTACGACGTGTTTCCGGAAATTCGATCGAACGAAGAATGGAGAGCGATCCATCAGCGCTGTTTGAGTGGGGTCGTGGAACGTCGTGAAGAAGATCCGTTCGTTCGCGCAGATGGATCCAAAGACTGGCTTCGATGGGAGGTGCGCCCCTGGAGGGAGGCCACGGGTGACATCGGCGGTCTCATCATGTTTACGGAGGTTATCACCGAGCGTAAGCAGGCGGAAGAAGTTCTCGAACAACTCATACACCGTTACAAAGACCTGGTCGATTCGATCAATGGCATTGTCTGGGAAGCCGACGCCGTGACGACGCAGTTTACCTTCGTAAGCCGGCAAGCCGAAGCCATCCTCGGCTATCCGGTCGAGCAATGGCTCTCCTCGCCGACTTTCTGGGTGGATTACATGCACCCCGAGGACCGGAGCTGGGCGCCGCAGTACTGTCTTGAGGAGGTCCGCCGGCAGCGCGGACACACCTTCGAATACCGCATGCTGGCCGCCGATGGCCGCACCGTCTGGGTTCGGGATCTTGTGTCTGTGCTCATTGAGAACGGACGGGTCACCAAGCTGCGCGGCATTATGGAAGATATTACCGAACGCAAGCGGATAGAAGACTCCTTAAGTGACAGCGAGGAGCGGTTTCGGACGTTCCTCGACCATGCGCCAAGCGCCATGTTTATGAAAACGACGGAGGGACGCTATTTCTTCACGAATCAGTGCTTCGAACAGCTGTGCCAGAGCGATCGAGCGCATATCATGGGCAAAACGGATGCGGACTTGTTCCCGCGTGAAACGGCCGATCAGTTTCAGGCCAACGACCGCCAAGTACTCCAAACAGGGAACACCATTGAAGTTGAGGAGGCCACGTCCGATAGTGGCGATGTGCGAACGAATCTTGTCCTGAAATTCCCGGTGCGCGATCGCACGGGACGCATTTACGCGACGGGTGGGATTATCACGAACATTACGGCGCGCAAGCAGGCCGAAGAGGAACTAAAACTATTTCGGGCCTTGCTGGATCGTGTGACGGATTCCATCGAGGTCATCGAGCCCGCAAGCGGGCGATTCCTGGACGGCAATCGGCAATCGTATGAGAGCATCGGCTATACGCGCGGAGAATTATTGACGTTGACCGTGCCGGAGATCGACCCACTGGTCACGCAACCGGTCTTTCAAGAATACATGCAGCGCTTGCGAGAGGCTGACGTTCCCTTGCGCATCGAGAGCCTGCACCGGTGCAAAGACGGCACGACGTTCCCCGTTGAAGTCAGCGCCCAATTGCTTCGACACGGTCGGGAATATCTCGTCGCCATTGTGCGCGACATCACGGCCCGCAAGCAGGCTGAAGAGGCGCTTCGAGCCAGCGAGAACCGGCTCCGACTTACCATTGAGATTGCAACCGATGGTTTGTGGGACTGGGACCTGGTCACCGGGCAGGCCTACTACAGCCCGAGTTGGATTCGGCTTCTAGGCCTTGAGCAGGAGGAGGGTGTTCTCAACAACATCTCCGATTGGAAGACCCGCGTGCATCCGGATGATTGTCCGTGGGTCGAGGAAGCGCTGAACGATCACCTGGAAGCGAGAATTGCTGCTTTTGTAATCGAACACCGTGTCCGCCACCGCTCAGGTGAGTGGCAATGGTTCGCCATGCGCGGGAAGGTGACACGCTGGAATGAGGACGGACGGCCGGCCTGCATGATGGGCGTGATGACCGATATCACGGAACGCCGCCGGTCCGATGCCGCTCTGGCGCAAGCCGCGCAGGAACTTGAAAAGAAGAACCATGAACTGGAAGAGGCTCGCGACAAGGCCCTCGATGCCGCGAAGAGCAAATCCGAATTCCTGGCCACGATGAGCCATGAGATTCGGACACCGATGAACGGGGTCATCGGTATGACCGGGCTGCTGCTCGATACGGCGCTCTCCGACGAACAAAAGGAATATGCCGACATGGTGCGCCGTTCCGGCGAGCACCTGCTGGACGTCATCAACGACATTTTGGACTTTTCCAAGATCGAAGCGGGCAAACTTAATCTCGATCGCCTTGAGTTTGATGTGCGTACGACCATCGAAGACACCCTTGCACTTGTCGCAGAGCGAGCCTATGCCAAAAATCTCGACATCGCGTCCCTGGTACAGTCCGACGTGCCGACCGGGCTCCGTGGCGACCCCGGCCGTCTGCGGCAGGTCCTGGTGAATCTCCTCGGCAATGCGATCAAGTTTACCGAACGGGGGGACGTCGTCCTTGCGGTTAGTTTGGCGGCTGATGCCGAAGGCCGCACGTCAACGGATCTCTTGGTGAAGTTTGAGGTGACGGACAGCGGGATCGGACTGACTCCTGAGCAGCAGGCAAAACTCTTCCAGCCCTTTACCCAAGCCGATGGGTCGACGACGCGCAAGTTTGGAGGGACCGGCTTGGGATTGGCCATCTGCAAGAAGCTGGTGGAGTTGATGGGCGGACAGATCGGAGTTACGAGCGGGGCGGGAGTGGGCAGCACCTTTTGGTTCACCATCCGGTGCGAGGCTCAACTCGAAGATGTTCGTCACGCATCGTCGATCCCGGTCAGCCTCTCAGGCTGCCGAATGCTCATCGTCGACGATCATGCGATGAGTCGGAAGACGCTGGAGTATCAGCTGCGCGCGAAGGGTCTTGCCTACGAAAGTGCCGAAGGCGGGGCTTACGCGCTGGACTTGCTGCGGAAAGCTGTGGAGCGTGGCGCGCCGTTTGACCTGGCGATTTTGGATTTGCAGATGCCGAGCATGGACGGCCTGGAGTTGGCCCGCCGGATTAAGACGGAATCGCCGATCAGTTCCACCCGCTTGATCCTCCT
>LVWT01000010.1 GCA_002083405.1 Nitrospira sp. SG-bin2
CTCACTGGCGATATCGAGGAGCGCTTGGGCGAGGGGAGAGACGGCGACAAGAGAGGGAGCAGAGTCGGAAGCAGCTGCCGGCGTTTGGTCCGCCGCAAACAGTAATCCTTGACTTGGATTCATTTCGAACTGCACAACCATCGACCACGCGATGGCCAGCACACACAACCCTTTATTCATGGGTCCTTTTCTACAACTCCATCGAATATTACGTTCCCTCAACTCACTTGAACGCGCTTCGCTTGAACCATCCCGATAAGGCACTGCCGGCTTATTTCCTGCCGGCAGTGCCATCATCTGAAAATTCCCCGTCAGCGGGAACGCCACCTACACGTCTCTACATGCTACTTCGTATAGGTCCCCTGGTGATCGATCCAGTCGCAACCCTTTTCGGGATTGGTGAATTCGCTCCAAGGTTCCGGCTTGACCAATCCCTTCGAGCGCCAGACCACTTTGAACTGGCCGTCTTTCAGAATTTCTCCGATCAGCACCGGCTTATGGGTGTGCTGATTGCGCTCGTCCATCATGATCGTGCCGCCCGGCGCCAGGAATTTCTGGCCATACACGGCCTTGCGGACCTTGTCCACTTCGATCGAGCCGGCTTTTTCAACTGCCTGCTTCCAGACATACACGCCGAAATACGCGGCTTCAATCGGATCGTCCGTGACCCGGTTTTCACCGTCCGGCAAGTTGTTGCGCTTGCAGTACGCCTTGAAGCTCGCCACGAACTTCTTGTTCTGCGGCGTATCGACGCTCTGATAGTAGTTCCACGCAGCCAAGTGTCCGACCAAGGCGCTGGTATCCATGCCGCGCAACTCGTCTTCGGCCACGCTGAAGGCCATAATCGGCGCATCTTCTGCGCGCAGACCCTGGTTGCCGAATTCCTTGTAGAACGGCACGTTACTGTCGCCGTTGATCGTACTGATCACGGCAGCGCCGCCGCCGGCCGCAAACTTTTTGACCTTGCCGCAGATCGTTTGATAGTCCTGATGGTGGAACGGTGTGTATTCTTCCGCGATATTGGCGGCAGGCACACCCTTCGCCAACAGCATGGCGCGGAGGATCTTGTTCGTCGTGCGGGGATACACGTAGTCGGTGCCCAAGAGATAGAACTTCTTGTAGTTTCCGCCTTCGGGGCTCATCAGGTATTCCACCGCCGGCTGCGCCTGTTGATTGACGGCCGCCCCGGTGTAAAACACGTTCTTGGAGCACTCTTCTCCTTCGTACTGCACCGGATAGAACAACATCCCGTTGTTCTTTTCGAATACCGGCAACACCGATTTCCGGCTGACGGACGTCCAACAACCGAACACCACGGACACCTTGTCCTGGAGCAGCAGTTGCTTCGCTTTTTCGGCGAACAGGTCCCAGTTCGAAGCCGGATCGACGACAACCGGTTCGATCTGCCTGCCCATCACGCCGCCAGCTTTATTGATTTCTTCGACTGCCATCAACACGACATCACGCAGCGAGACTTCGCTGATGGCCATCGTGCCGCTGAGGGAATGCAATATGCCGATCTTAATGGGAGGGCCGCCTGCGGCGTAGGAGAGGGCATAGTGACCGAGATTGCCTAGGAGTGCGGCAACCCCGACACCTGCGGCAACTCGACCGGTCTGGCCGAGAAACTCTCTTCTGGAGGATCCGATCGCTTCGGGAACAGCTGCATCGTCCTGAATCCGGTCTGTTTCCTGTGGCTCTTTCTTTTCCATCTGCATCACTCCTTTCGGTTGCTGTGAGTGGCGAACTTCCAGTCGATGCGTACGGCCTATGAAATTGTGCCAACACGGTACCAGTCTGAGCTCGATCTTGAATCGGCCCCGGCTGTTGTGACGATGCTGTACGGCTCAATTAGAGCCCAATCCCCTCCTTTCCAGACAAGTCAAAGGCTCCATCGAGCGATTGCGAATACCTTCTCCAGCCTGTCCCATCATGACTCACCGAGCAGAAGAACTCAGAGCGCCCGAATTACTGTTTTCTACTTTCTTTATCAGCACATGAGCGGATATGGCCCGGTTGATCCGGCCAAATCACCTACATACTTCTATACGCACGACCTTATAGTCCTTCATCATAATAGAGTCAATCCTTTTGTCTGGGAGTTCAACCAGTTGCATCGACGGAGTGTTCGGATGTCGATGAACAATTCACAATGACTCGGCAGATCGAATGCGGTACGAATCATTCTATCCATATTTTCGCGGCAACCATCTCATAAAGATCAACGGACGGCTATCAGGAAAACCCTGAAAGAGCATCGGGAAACCACTGAGGAGGGTCAGGATGACTGAAAATTCCGTGAATGGACCTTGGCTCATCGGGAAAAATCACTGCCGCCGCCTTTTGTTTTGACAACGATTCCTGCTAAACTGACCTGCTTCATCATTTTTCTTTGCGAGAGATGATCTGTATGAATTCTGTACTGACATCGTCGTTACACATGCCTATCCGTGGCCGCCACCTGTTGATGGGATGCCTGGGCTTACTATTGGCCGCCTGTGTCAGCCCGCAAATTCCTGTCACGACCATCCATCAAGACTCTCGAAGCGCCGTCTTTATCGAAACGGTGCCGGATAAGTCATTTCGCGCGGCGCATCCCATCACATTGGATAGCGCGACTCTGGCAGACGTGTTACGGGGCGTGCATACCAAAGAAAAAACCGACATGCTCCTGCTGATCGGCAAAGCACTCCGCACCACCGATCTGAGCGACGCCCGTACCTTTTTCGAAGACGACATCGAGATCTTGGCACCGCACCTCACCACCGCGCTGGCGCAAGCGACGCCGAATCAACGGATTGGATTCCGCCTGTCCCACACACCGGCAGTTCCGGTCCAGTCGAAAAACGGCGGCCCGAACCTCGAAGTCACGGCCGGGTACCTCTTCGCAGACGGCCTCTCGCTTCATCTCACGTTGACCCAGTATCGCCATGTGCCCGGCAAGGTTGAAACGAGCAAAAAGGAACCGCGTCCGCTGCCGGACCCGGACGGCCTGCGGGATCGCGAAATCAAATTCATTCCGGAAGCCGCGATACGCCAGGATGCCGACAATGAATCGAGCTGGTTCAGCGGACCCACCGACCGCACGCTGGTCATCGATTATCAGCTGCTGACCAAACTGCTGGCCATGCCGCCGGAGCCTCCGCGCCCTGCGTTGTCCCCAACCGGACGGCCGGTTCCATCGGCGTCAACGCCCCCGGTCCAGTCCTATCAGCCGGCGCCGGCTGCAAGCGACGCCGAGCTGCGCGCTTTCAGAGAAGAACTGAAAGCGATGCAGAAGAAGCTGGCTGAGCAGAATGCCGAACTGGAACGGCTGAAACAGTCCTCTCCCAAGAAATAACAGGCCCTCTCCCCGGTATCGCACTGCGCCATGCCGAAGAAGACATCGCCTGATCTTGCAAAAGGCCTCACGCCCGGTCGCGAGAGATCTCAGGCCTCCTTGAATTATTCCTTGCATTCGCCCGCGCTCCTCGCTGCCTTTCGCGCGCTATCGACCAATGACCTGTACACGATGGCGCCTAAGGAGTCCGTCGTCCGTGGATACGAGTATTACCGGCAGCAGCGCCTTCAACGGTATCAGTGGAGTCCTGATGCCACGATACTGACGGCACAGGTGCAAGGGACTCGTCTCTATTCAGTCCTTTTTGCGCTCGATGAGGGGTTCCTTGACGCGTCCTGCGATTGTCCGGCCTGGACCCCGGACTGGCACTGCAAACATGTGCTGTGCGCCTGTTTCACGACGAAACATGTCCTCTCGCCGGAGACGTTCAAAGTGCAGCCCCGGCAAGACACCAGACTGCCGCTGCTCCAGGCCGAGCTGCTCGGCAACAGGTCTGACCAGACTGCGCAGGCCGGCAGAGGGGCCATCGGAACAGCTCTCAACACATCCGTCAGAACGGGACCGGTCTACGAAATCGTCATCGATGTCAGGCAGCCGCACCCGCGGCTCCTGCTCCACCGGAATGGCCTGCCGCTGTCTGGAGGATGGGTCTCCACGCTCCCGTCCGAACTGGTTCCGTTCCTCCATGGGTCCTGGCATTCAGGATTCGGAGAAGACCCTCTACTCCACTACCTCCGGCACTACAACAAGCCCTACCCGATCGTACTGGCAACTGCGACAGCCTTGATCCCGCTCCGCTGGGACCGGTCGGTCACATGCCGGAGCAAGACAGAACTCGGCCTCATCGGAGATCGGGTCGTAGTCCGCGCAGTCTGTCTTGCCGACGATGTCCTGCTCGAACGCATCGTTCGCTTCAGGGATTTTGTGGCCGATGTGAACGGCGGACGGCTGCTCCTTCTGAAAGATGACGCCGGATGGTCCTCCTTCCATTCACTCCGGCATCGACTCAGGAAGATCCAGCCGTTCTTCAATCCCTACAACGATCTCGACGGATGGTCTTCCTCACCGGTGTTGTCGAACGAGAAGCATGGGTATCGGCGCAGCGCCGACCAGGAGATGGAGTTCTCCATCTCGTCGGACGAATTCCAATCATCGCAAATCGAGATGGCACACAAACAAGCGGACCGGATCCTGTGCAATCTGATCCTGACGGTGGAGGGGCGGGAGGTTCCGGTTCACCGGCCCACCTCTCTCTCCTCCAATGACAGGCCTTCCTATGCGCTGATCTTAAGACCTCCGTCCGGCACCGACAACGCGCCACCCGCCTTCTGGACGTTGCAGGCGCAATGCCGTCGCGGCGATGTCCGGTTCGCTCCGTGTCTCGCATCGTTCGGATGTATCCAGGCATTGGAACAAGGCCGCGCCGTGTCAGGAGCGATGCGCGCGCATAAACGAAAGGCTGTGCTCTATGACACGTTTTTCCGGCTGCTGACGGTGCACGACTCCAAGGAACGGGATCGGCGCATCAAAACAACCATTGCCCTGGAAGGTTGGTCGCGCGCCGTCAGCAACGAGGCGATGCAGTGGCTCACACAGCATGTATCGGACTATGCCAGGCAGGATCTCCGGCTACAGATACGCGCTGGGCGCTGGGAGTTGCTGCCCGTCGAGAAGGCCCGCGAGGCGTTGCTCTACCACATACCATTCAGCCTGTACGGTCCTGAAATCTTTCGCGGCATGCGGCGCAGCGACGAGATGAGGATCGACGCGTTACGGCTGTTTCAGCAATTGCCGGCTCTCTTGGAAGCGCTCACCGCCTCCGGAATCACATTGTTCTATGAAGACAAGCCGCTTCAGTCCTCGCGCTGGGATTGTTCGGTTCATGTGGGCCGCGGCGAACAGGAAGCGACCGGGATCGACTGGTTCGAGATCCGCCCGGAGATCCGGTGCGACGGCGTCGTGATGGATGAAGCCGACTGGCAGACGGCGCTCCGCCAGGGAGGACTGGTCAATATCAAGGGCGAGCTGCGTGTGCTGGACAGCCATACCATAGAGCGGCTACGCGCGATCCTTGACCTGACCGGAACAGCGCCGGCTAACCGGGACTCCGCGCAGATCGTCCGGGTGCCGAGGCTCCAGGTCCTCGACTGGCTGGCCTTGCGCGAACAGGGCATTACCGTTTCACTGCCGGCTGAAGACGAAGCCGTGCTCGCCCGTCTGCTGCGATTCACACGGATCGCCCCTCGGCCTCTCCCCAAGGGTGTGCATGCGACGCTCCGCCCCTATCAACAAGACGGCTATGCCTGGCTGGCGTTTCTCTACGAACATCGCTTCGGCGCCTGCCTGGCGGACGATATGGGACTGGGCAAGACACTCCAGGCGATCTGCCTCCTGGCCGCCGTACGGGAAGGCCGTATCGGAGCATCATCCCGCACGAAAGGGCCTCATCTGGTCGTCGCCCCGACGAGTCTCCTATTCAATTGGGAGCAAGAACTGGCCCGATTTGCGCCCGGCTTGAAGGTCCACGTCTATAGCGGCAGCGCACGCACGCTTGAGGCCAAGGACGGTGACGTGGTCCTTACGACGTATGGAGTGGTTCGCCGGGACATCGAATGCTTGGAACGCACGGCGTTTCACATCATCGTGTTCGACGAGGCACAGGCAGTGAAGAATATTCTCGCGGACACGACAGGAGCCGTCCGCCGGCTGAAGGGGCGGTTCAAACTGACATTGACCGGCACCCCGCTTGAAAATCACCTCGGCGAATACTTTTCTGTGATCGACATCTGTATACCGGGGCTGCTCGGCGAGTTCACGCCGAAGTTGAAGCGGGCTGATGGCCCCACGCTGGACCGGCTGCTTCGCAGGACCAGGCCCTTCATCTTGCGGAGAACCAAGGCCGAGATTCTCCACGATTTGCCGCCGAAAATCGAAAGCGAGGTCTTTCTCGATTTGACCGATCGCCAAAAGGCCCTCTATCAGCAGACTGTGGCTCAGGTCCGCTCCACGATCGAGGCAGCCTACCGCACCAAGACGTCAGGCCAGGCCCAGTTCATTGCCTTGACGGCTATTCTCAAGCTCCGCCAAGTCTGTTTGTCACCTCGCCTCCTGACGAACCGAACCGATGAGCCTTCCCCCAAGCTCAGCTTCCTGGTGGAGCGGTTGCAAGTCTTGCTGGAGGAGGGACACAGCGCCCTCGTGTTTTCTCAGTTCACCAGCTTTCTGGACCTTGTGGAAGAAGCCTGCGCCAAGCATCATCTGCCGTACCACCGGCTGGACGGCTCGACTGCGGCGGCAGCCCGCAAAGGCCGTGTGTCGGCCTTTCAGACCGGCGAACGGTCGAGCGTGTTTCTCTTGAGCCTCAAGGCGGGAGGGCAGGGACTCAACCTCACCAAAGCGAGCTATGTGTTTCATTTGGACCCCTGGTGGAATCCGGCGGTCGAGAAACAGGCCTCGGACCGCGCCCACCGCATCGGGCAGCAGCGGACGGTGTCGATCGTGCGGATTCTCATGCGGCACAGTATCGAGGAAAAGATGATCGCGCTCAAACAACGGAAGCTCGAACTGTACGACGCAGTCATGGCCGGCGCAGTGCGCGGCTCCGGACAGGGCGTCTTGACCAAAACCGATTTCGACTTTTTACTCTCGCCGGGCGCGCCGTGAGGAGACGCCGGCTCTGTCCGGGATTGCCGCCGCGCCAGGCATCCTGCCATCACCACGGCCCGGTAGGATTCGACCCTCTGTGAGTCATATCAATCGGCCTCAATCCTGATAGGCCGCCCCGCCGTCGCCGGATTCGCTGTCATTTCTTCAGACGCAACGTTTGACCTCGCTCAGTCGCCGCTGTATGATTTTGTCACACAGGAGACGCTCATGAAACGCACCCGCGTACCGATCACGGTTTCGCTCCCATCCAATCTCGCCGAGAATTTTGAACGGCTGGCCAAGGCGGAGGCCAAGAACAAGAGCCAACTGTTCAGGGACATGCTCACGGCCTATGAGCGAAGGCGACGGGAAGAGCAGTTCCATGAGTTGCAGCGATACGGCGTAAAGCAGGCCCGCAAGAAAGGGGTGCTGACCGAAGCCGACGTGGAGAAACTGGTGTTCCAAGGTCGCTGATCGTGCGGGTTGTTTTTGACACCAACATCTACGTCTCGGCCTTTGCTATTCCGGGAGGGAAGGCCGAGGAGGCTTACCTCCAAGCAGTGCACGGCCGGTTCGAGCTATTCACCTCGGTTGCCATCCTGACGGAAACCGCCGGCGTGCTTCAAACGAAGTTCGATTGGGCGGAAAACAGAGCTCGACAAGCCATACAGGAGATCAGCCAGACCGCAACCGTCCTACGCCCTCGCCCGATCCTTCATCTATTGAAAGATGAGCCGGACAATCGCATCCTTGAATGTGCGATGGCCGCAGACGCCCAGTGGATCATCACCGGGGATCGACATCTCCTTGGGCTTAGACGACATGCGGAGAGCACGATCATCTCGTTGGCCGACTTTCTCACCGAACTCGACAAGTAGGGCGATGCAAGCCGAAGGCTGACCCTCCCCTTACGCCGCACGCCTTCCGCTCACAGCTTACCCTTTACCCCTACCTCTTCACCCTGGTTCTCCCCCGCTTTTCCGGACCGTGAGGTGACCACGATTTACATGCGCGCACGGTGCAACTCCTTTCGACACTGTAGGGTTGTTGGCATTTCCCTACAGACAATATGTATGGGATCGACAGACGGCAGCTTCAGAGATGACTGAAACTACTACGTATTTCCCATATCAGTAGAAGGCATGGCTGTTGCTTGTTTTTGACTGTTTCGACAAAACCTTTCACGAAGGGGAGGCTGCCGCCGTGTGGGACAATAAAAAGCGAGCCGAGCACCATGCCGACAATGAAGCATTCACGATTCTCGGAAGGGACGTCCGGTTCAAAGGCGTCGTCCACTTCGAAGGCACCGTCCAGCTTGATAGCTGCTTTGAAGGTGAAATCCACACAAAAGGCACGATTGTCGTCGGGGAACATGCCGTCATTCGAGGCACGATCACCGCCGGCACATTGATCACCAGCGGAAAAATCCAGGGGAATGTCGCAGCCAGCGGCAAGGTACAGCTCCTCAAGCCCGCCGTCCTCATCGGAGACGTACAGACTCCGTCGTTTTCGATGGAAGAAGGGGTCTACTTCAAAGGATTCACGAACATGGGCGCCCATCCGGTGGTTGAGGAATTTCCGCAATCCCCCCTGGTGTTGACCGACGTGACCCCGCAGCTGAATGGATCCCGTCCCGTGCTCATCGAAAGCGACCGAGGAAGCTGACGCTTTCGCGGTCGCTGGAAATACCCCTCACGATCGTCTGCCAACCCTAAACGGAAGCATGTCCAAACGGACTTATGCTTCAGGGGTATGTTATGAGGATTGCGTCTGTGCTACCTTCACGCCGTGCAAGAGCATGCGTACTTTTTCGATACAATACTTGCGCATGAAGAGCTCGCAACTGAAAACAGCGAGGCCGAACACCATTTGGAGCTGACAAGTGATTACCCGAACAGTCGTCAGGCCTGGCATCATTGTTAACCATGTGAACGAGCCTCGCACGATGTGAAGGAGATTGCCATGACAGACGACTTCGTAATGTGCGCACGGTTGGTCGAGAAGAATTCCTTCGTCGCCGAGCCGGGCCCCACTCTCTTCCTCCAGGTTCCGTCGAACGAACTGCCCTCCCCGAAACATGCCGTCGCACGAAAAGACGTGTGGGTCAAACGGCTGCGGAAAGAATCGATCTGGGGCAAAGATACTCGCACCAAAGCGGATCGCGGCGACATTGTGATCTTCATCCACGGCTATAACAATCCACAGAGTATCGTGATGCAGCGGCACAGACAATTGAAAGCCGACCTTGCCGCCGCCGGCTGGAAAGGCTGTGTCGCCTCCTTCGATTGGCCCAGCGCTGACATGACCTTGAACTATCTCGAAGACCGTCACGACGCCAAACAAACCGCGCTGCAACTCGTCACCGACGGCATCGCGTTACTGTCACAGGAACAAGGCCCCGATTGCACCATCAACGTTCATCTGCTCGGCCATTCCACCGGCGCCTATGTCATCCGCGAAGCCTTCGACGACGCCGACGATGCCTCACTCGCGAATAACAGTTGGCTCGTGAGCCAGATCGCGCTGATCGGCGGCGACGTGTCTGCCGGATCACTGTCGGCCGACAGCTCCTCCTCCGAATCGCTCTACCGCCACTGCACAAGACTCACGAACTATTCCAATCGCCACGACTCCGTCTTGAAACTCTCGAACGCCAAGCGAGTCGGCATGGCCCCGCGCGTCGGCCGCGTCGGACTTCCAGACGATGCGCCAGGCAACGCGGTGGATATCGACTGTTCAGACTATTTCCACCAGCTGGAGTCGGACCCGGCGCTGCGGAAGAAAGACCAAAAAGCTGAGATCGGCACCTTCAACCACTCCTGGCACATCGGCAACGCCACCTTTGCCAAGGACTTCTGCGAAGTCTTGAAGGGCGATTTAGACCGAACGGTGGTACCGACGCGAAAAGTAGATGGAGCGGGGAAATTGTGGCTGAAACAGGCCTGATAGAGATGAGGGGCGTCATTCGATCATAGGCTGCGCTGGTTATGCCTGCCGCCATGACTGCTATTCGTGCGGCGCAAGGTCAAACTGCCCCCATGTAACCCCTCAGCCACAGCAGTACTCCGCTCGTTGCATGCCTGACCAAGGCCGTCATTCCCCTCGCGAATCCGTTTCACATCAATGCGATAGGCACAACGACCACCGTCGATCCCCCCGCCCGATCCCAACATCCCACCTGCTTACCGGTCCTAGCATGAATAGAACCGTATGGACCTAAACGGAGGTAGGCAATATCGTACTTAAGCTTCCGAGGTATATTTTTAAGCTTGCTCCTCTGCTACCTTCCCGCCGCGTAGACGTACTTACTTTTTCTCCGCAATGGCTACGCACATGGGGTTCGCAGGTGCTCACAGCCAGACCGACCGCCATTGGAGATGGCATCATTTCGTTTTAGCCATTGTCCTTCCCCTTTCCCCGTTCAAGACTTTGCGCCAGAAATACAGGGTTGATCTCCTGATGCAGAAAACAAAGCTTCTGTCAGCACAGAACATTAGACTTCTTGTCCTCATTGGGCTCCTCTTACCCGGCTGCGCCGTCTATTACCGCGACCGTGATACTGGGGCCGAACACATTTTCGGATTCGGCCACCTGTCGGTCAGGACCATACCTCCCCATGAAGGGAAACAGGCGCTTGTTCAGCGAATGACGCTTACCGGACTAGCGATTGGGCTAGACAATGGTTCGCTGGGGATGAGCGCCGGATGGGACCGTCGAGAGCACATCCTCATATACGGTGAGAATGTGGCGCTTACCATGAGGCGCCCTCCGAGCAATGACTTTTTCTACTTCAAAATAGGAACCTATCCGCCTGAGCTCGGAGTCAGAACTGATACCGACAATTCGGACAATAAAAGGGAGAACCACCAATGAACCACCACATCAAACACAGCATGCTACTAGCAGCCGGAATCTTTGCGCTGTCAGGGTGTGCAGGATATGACCGTATCCTGTTTGCCACGAAGACAAATGTTGGACTTGATATTGACGACAAGCCCTCGACCGCAGAAATCACGATTGCCAGAAGAGAACTGGCGATTACACCAACGTTTCAGGATGCTATGGGTGCGGAAAAGACCTTGCCATTACTGGCGTCATTTGGATTAACAGGCAATTTCCTGGACCCTGAAATTACCTCACGGTTTGCCGGAGGAAATGCAGCTCTGATCATCGCGCAAGGTCCTAACCGCCCGATAAATAAATCAGATGAACATGAATCCTCGCTTTGCTTGAGTAAAAAACCAGATACACGGCCCTTGTGGAAAATAATATGGCAACCTGTGCAACACTTCTTGTCCGGACGTACTGAAGAAGACACTCGTGCGTTTTACTTTGCAACAGATACAGCGTTTGGGCTAAAGGTCGCGTGGGATGGCGTAACTGGACCGTACCCCAGTACAGTTAAACTCGGCTATAGCCGTAGGGAACTCGCCTTCCCACCAGTATTTGCAACAGCGGACAATGCGTGCACCACCTCTGAGACTCCTCAGGGAGAGGTAGGATCAAGAGTAACAGTCCCGTCCTTTGTTGCCTCGCTAGATAATTCGAGCACTCTGAAAGAACGAATTGATAGCGGCGTCACCCACATCCAGTTCTTCGCCACAGGCAAAGCCGCAAGCGATTTTGCAGGCAGGCCAGAGGTGAATGCGGCCATGAATAACAGCATGTATCACCATAACAAGCTTTCAATTGATCCTTTAATGGCAACTACTACAGTATCCGGCACACAGGCATTCCAAGTCTCCAGTGGAACAGGCCTAGTCAAATTCACTATAATGCATGACACCACTGGTGGTGCGACGGTTGATAATTCCACCGGCATTTATACGGCGGGGACAAAACCAGGTCGTTCTATAGTGGGAGCAGCCGATGAAACAGGCAAGACAGCGGTTGCCACGATAACAGTCAAATAGTCCGCATGCAATACCGCCTGTCGCAGGGACAGAAAATGGTGAACGGAAAATAGCGGCAGGAACCATTGATTGAATTGACGGCTATGAATCCTGTTACGGATCGGGCTTACTGAGGTGTCCGCAAAAGCCTGGGACTCCACTCAAGCCCTAGCCTTAACAAGTCAATAAAAGAAGATTACCAGGAGGCTACTGAAATAAAATGAGGCAGCAAACGTTCCACCACGGCCTATATGCCCTGATGCGCTTTAGCTGTTTCCTCTATGTGCTTTTGCTGCACCCTTTGTATTACGTAGCGCAAGCAGAAGCGCAGCCAACCGAGCAAAAAGACAGAATCGCTGCCGAACAAGCTATTCCCGGTTCTTCATCAGTTTATGACTGCATACACCGACTTATGGCAGAGAACAGTATGGAACGAAGCGCTGTCACAGACATCATGCTTTTTGACATAGTAGTCGCCGAGGCCAAGAAATATCCGGAGGGCAAAATACCTCCCGAGAAAGCCAGCGCGGACAAGTTCTGCGAAAAACACGTGTTCAAGGAATATAAATCCCTTTACGATAAAGCTAAAGGTCAGCGCAGTGCCAGAGTCGAAGGGAAGCTGGCTCCTCCCGGACAAACTGCTATTGAAACTGAGTCCGCCTTTCTTGACTACGCAAATAATCTCACAAGCAATGAAGTGTGGGGACATTCTGAGATCACACAGGATGCTCTTTTGGACCTAAGCTGTCAGGACCACCAGTATCAGTTAAGTGATGGTTGAGCTGCTGCTGGTTTCAAAGACACCGAGTTA
>LVWT01000011.1 GCA_002083405.1 Nitrospira sp. SG-bin2
ACCACACTGTCCGATTTTCCGGAGCCCCCTCTGATTAGCCTTAATCTGAATAGTGGTTGGCCGCGCAAGTTTGGGCGAGTAGGCTACAAGATCAACACCGGTGTCTGTCGACATTGGCGCGGACTCAACGCCGCGAAGAAGAAGCAGGTATTGCACCAGCAATTCTCCACATTTCCCAATCTGTGCTTTCGCGAGTACCACGGTCACACCTCTTGGCATTTAACGTATGACTAACCGCGCTGCGCGGCTCTATCGCGCAGCACCTGCGACGGAAGGAAGCGAGGTTGCGCACCAGGCTAGAGCGCTTTGTATGCATTGGCAACCCCAGCATTAATCTTGGCTGCAAGCTCCTGCGATTCGCGCATGAGGGACTGCACTCGCTCCAGATTATTTTGGTGCTGCGCCCAGAGATCCTCCCCAACAATGACGGCAAAATCCATTTTTGTCGGAGCCTTTGAATTCTCGTAAGTCTCCAACCGTTTGACTCGTTCTGGGACATCTTTAATGCCGCGTGTCGTTGGCGACAGTTTCGCGCTACTGAGCATCCAGACTTTCCATTCTTTGTTGCCCTTTGACTGATTGCACTTTCCGCAGGATGGCACGAGGTTGTGGATTTCCGAGATATACCCAGTTGGCTTCTTACCTTTAACAAGCGGTCGGAGGTGATCCCATTCCGAAGCAACACTGCCACAATATGCGCACTGAAATGTTTCAGGGGTCATCCCAAGTATTTCCAAGGCCCGCCTGACTTCTTCCGCAGTGGGCGGTACGACGGGAATTATGGAATTGATGAACGCGTTAGTAATGCTTGAAGATCGCCCAGTGATCTTCATCGGGGTTGGCATTCGAAACAACGATGAGTAGTCCATAGGGGTCGTGCTCTAACGCTCAGGTTCAGGCACGGCGGCGCGTTAGCGCCTGCACCCCGTTGTTGGGCCTGCTGCTACTTTGTTGGAACACGGGCGGGAAACTCATAGATAAACTTTAAGAGCATTTCTGAAAAAGAGATTAACTCAACAGCATCTTCAGCCGACATGAGAACGATTTCATGAGTTGCCTCGTTACCCTTCTTCCGAATGTGATCCACCCACCCTTTTCCATTCGGTGGAACATAGCCGTTATTTGCCAGGTACTCTACATAGAAGATGAATGATTTGCCTGGCTCTGCTTTCTGCTCCACAGCTATGTGCATGAGCAGCTTTCGACACGCGAGAACCGCCGCCGTAAACGCATTAACTGCAACGCAACGACGTGCCTCGTTGTAAATGGTCTCCAATTCCTTGGGAAGGGAACTAACATCATTACCAGGAGCAATGCCTGGTGTCTGATTACCGGACGCATCGAAAAATGACGGTTTATTGCAGTGCGGACATAGGTAGGCCCGGAATGCTCGATCTTTGTCATAGAACCCCTTATCGGTTGCAACAATATTGCCGCAGTATCCGCAACGATACTTGCGTGATTCAATTTGACTCTGATTGATCCAAGCCATTACCACTCCAATTTTGAGGCCTAATGTTGCGCATGAACGGCGAGCGGAACCGGCGCAAAGCGCTGACGTAGCGAATCCGACTCGGCGCGCTTGTTAGCGCTTACGTTCTTTGAGCAGAAACTGCTGGTCATAGAGGCCAACCAAAGTGGTGATAAACTTCCGCGCGCACTCAATATGCTCCTTTGCCTCGCCCTCATTACAAAACTCTCCTTGGTGCACGATTGTGTTTCTCTTTAAATTGACTTTGTCCGCAAGCGCTTTGAGCCTCTTCATCTTTTTGTGCTTCTTGTGACTTCCTTCCGATAACGGAACAAGCAAGCGATCAAGTTTCCCCGCCAATCCATTTGCCCAGCGCAACAAATTGTTTATGAAATTCGCGTTCAGTTTACTTCTTGCTTCGAATTCTCTCCGGATGGCGAAATTTGCAGCGATTTCTGCTGCCGTTGCCGCTCGGACAATGGCTGACGACCATTCCTCCCGACTATGTAGACCGGACAGCTTTCGCCATTGTTTTTCAAGCTTCTCTAGATCCGTCAACTCAACATATGGTTTCTTCGGTGCCATGTGTACTTCGTGAGTGCTAACAGTGTTTAGCGCCGATCCTTATAAGATCCGTGTAACACGCTACTTTGGTTTGTGAACCATACGCCATGACTGATGCCGTTTCAATGGGTTGTGACGGTGGAAGCATGTACCAAGCACTATCCTCGACACAAACCCTAATCAGTCCCGCATGCGGGGTGCGGGGTGCGCGAGCACAGGAGACCACCAGCCCCCTTCCCCTCTGCCAATCACCAACCATCTCTCTCTACCTCGTCCTCCTTTAATTCAATAGGACGGCGCCCGCGATTGCCTACCACCGCGCCCATTGAGCGAGCACCGACCGCCATCGCCCTCTGCCTCTCCCTCCTTTCCTTTCTTTCAGGAGAGGGGACTCATGGTCTCCTATTTGCGCGCATGCACCGAGCACCGCCCTCGATATAAATTCTGACCAGTCCCGCGTGCGGGGTGCGCGAGCACAGGAGACCATGAGCCCCCTCTCCTGTCCCTCCCCCGTTTGACTCATCCCCAAATCGTTTGTTACTCTCCGCGCGGGTCGGAAATTTTCTCAACAAGAGTCGATTCACGCCTTATGAACATCAAAGACTACCTCGAACAAAAGCGGATCGCCGTCGATCGCTTCCTCGACGAAGTGACGCCACCGGCCGTCACGCCGCCGACGACGCTGCATGAGAGCATGCGCTACAGCCTCATGGCGGGCGGCAAACGCGTTCGGCCGATTCTGACGATCGCGGCAGCGGAAGCGCTGGGCCAAACGCCGCCCGGCCTCATGGCGGTCGCCTGTTCACTGGAACTGATCCATACCTATTCATTGATTCACGACGACCTGCCCTCGATGGACAACGACGACTTCCGCCGGGGCAAGCCGACGAACCATAAAGTGTATGGCGAAGCGATGGCCATCCTCGCGGGCGACGCGCTGTTGACGATGGCCTTCGACCTCATCAGCAGACCCGATCTGATGAAGGGCGTCGATCCGGTGCGCCAGGTCCGGATGATTCAAGAGTTGGCCTTCGGCTCCGGCAACCTCGGCATGGTCGGGGGACAAGTCTTCGACATCCAAGCCGAAAACAAAGACATCGACCTCCCCACCCTTCAGAACATCCATAAGCACAAGACCGGCATGTTGATCCGCGCCGCCGTCCGCATGGGCGCCATTGCCTCCGGGGCCAGCGACCGCCAACTCGATGAGATGACCGGCTATGCCGAAGACATCGGTCTGGCGTTTCAAATTGCCGACGATGTGCTGAACGTGACGGGCACGCGCGAGGAACTGGGCAAGAACCCGAACACCGACGCGGAGCGCGGCAAGAAAACCTACCCGACGTTCTATGGAACCGAGGGAGCCAGCAAGCTGGCGGACGACTGTGTCGCTCGCGCCATCGGACGCCTGGATTCGTTCGGCCCGTCCGCCGATGCCTTGCGCGGAATCGCGCGATATATCACCTCGCGGAAAAACTGATCGTAAGGCGTGAAACGTAAAACGTGAGACGTCACCTCAGCAAGGCGCCCGAGCCTCCGACCCAAGCCACCCCTTTCACCTTTCACCTTTTACCTTTCACGCTCACAGCATGAGAGCCCTCGTCACAGGTGCGACAGGATTCGTCGGAGCGGCAGTTGTCCGTGCGCTGATCAAAGCCGGCGTCGACGTGCGTGTGCTTTCCCGTCGCGACAGCGATGTCTCGAATCTTCAATCACTCACAGTCGATTATGCCTACGGCGATCTCCGGGATAACGTTTCCCTGCGCAAGGCCCTAGCCGGGTGCGGGCAGCTCTACCATGTGGCCGCGCATTACGCCCTCTGGGCCAAAGACCCTGCTATTTTTTATGGTGTGAACGTTGACGGCACGAAGAATCTCCTGGAAGCCGCGCGCGAGGTGGGGACGGAGCGCATCGTCTACTGCAGCACGATCGGCGCGATCGGACTGCCTCCCGATGGAGGCCCGGGCACCGAAGACACGCCTGTCTCGCTGTCGCAGATGGCGGGGCATTACAAACGATCAAAGTACCTTGCCGAGCAGGAAGTCTTGCGGATGGCGAATGAAGGGCTGCCAGTCGTGATTGTGAATCCCAGCGCGCCGGTCGGCGAAGGCGACGTGAAGCCCACGCCGACAGGCCAGATGATCGTCGACTTCATGAAGGGCCGGATGCCTGCCTACATTGAAACCGGCATGAATATTGTGGATGTCGATGACGTTGCAGCAGGCCATTTGCTGGCGATGCAGAAAGGCCGTATCGGCGAACGATACATCCTCGGTTGCAAGAATTTGTTGCTGCGCGAGGTGTTCGAGATCCTGAGCAAGCTGACCGGCATCAAGGCGCCTTCTATCAAGCTGCCCCGATCAGCCGTGCTGCCCCTCGCCTATGCCAATCACTGGCTTGCGAACCTGACCGGGCGTCCACCGCGCATCCCGCTCGAAGGTGTCAAGATGGCCAAGTACAAAATGCACTACGACTGCAGCAAGGCGATCCGCGAACTCGGCATTCCCCAAGCCCCGCCGGAAGTCGCGCTGGGAAAGGCCGTGCATTGGTTCAAATCCCACGGCTACGCTTAGCAGGATGCTGAAAAAGTCCCCCAGCGGCGTTCTCGCATCGCTCAGAGGCTCAACGTACCGAAGCGTACGCCTCGCCTCTTCGCTCGCTGCGGCCTTGCTGGATGGCCTTTTTGAGCATCCTGTGGTTATTGTGCCATCCATGCCATACGTAAGACTTCAGCGGCATTTTATGAATACACCGAGTTTTTCCGCAGCCTGCTAACCCGTACACACCACGCAATCTTGAAACCACGCGGACGGGAGTGTTACCGTTTCCACCACGCTTCTAGCAACGCCACTATCGATGGATATTCTTGTTCTGTTCTTGAAAACGATCGCGCTTCGCCCGTACGTCTTCCTTTTCCTTGCCGCATTTCTCTTCTCCGCCATCAAGCTGATCGGGTGGCCTCGCACATGGCGCTTCTGGCTGATCAGCTGGATCACAGCCTTTGTGTGCGAGTACTCCTCGACGCGCACAGGAATTCCGTTCGGCTGGTATTTCTACAACGGCTCGACGGTCGGACAAGAGCTGTATTTCTCCGACGTGCCGTTTATGGATTCCATCTCCTTCAGTTTCCTCCTCTATGCCGCCTACTGTGTGGCGCTCTGTTTCTTCCTCCCCATCGAGCCATCCGCACCGTCCACCGGAATCGGATTGAAACGGCTGCGATTCAATGTCCCGGCACGAACAGGCTGGCCCGCGTTGCTTGTGACAGCCTGTTTGTTTGCCTTCATCGACATGGTGATCGATCCGGTGGCCCTGCGCGGCGACCGTTGGTTCTTGGGCAAGATCTACTACTATCCCGACCCTGGCTGGCACTTCGGCGTGCCGATGACCAACTATATCGGCTGGGCTGTGGTGGGATTCCTTTCTCTCGCCATCTATTTCCCATTGGACCGACGGCTCCCTGCCCTCCCGCCACATCAGGCAACCACGTACCGGCTCTTGCTCGGCATCGGCCTCTATTATGGAGTGCTGGCCTTCAATCTCGGCATGACCTTCTGGATCGATGAATGGTTCATGGGCCTAAGCGGACTGCTGATGCACCTGCCGGTGCTCGCGCTCGTCATCTACCGTCTTATGAATCTTCCCTCCACTTCCTCCACCGCCTCCTCAAGTGGCATTCGCTCAGAAGAATTTGTATAGTGGTCGGACGATCGCGGCAGGCTGGGATCAAGGTTACGGTACAGCGAAGCGTTCAATTTGCGGTATCTTAGCCTCACCCTTAGCCTTGATCTTCACACAGGTGATGGCCTTGCGATGGAATGAGTGCATACCCCGGAGTACGAAGACTTATGGTTATCGGCATTGTGCTGCTCGGATTTCTGTTGACGGCGACAACGGTGTCTGCGGAGAAAGCCATCATCTTGCATGTCGTCGGCACTGTAACGGCAATCGACAAGAAACACATTGCCGTCAAAACGACCGGTAAGACTGCGCCGGTTTCGGTAAAACTGACGAAACAGGTGCGGTTCAAAGACAAAAATCGCCCGGGATCGAATGAACCGCCGGTAGTGGGCGACCATGTCATCATCGAAGCGAAGAAAGAGAACAAGGCCCTCTTCGCGACGGTCGTTCATTACTCAGCCATGAGAAAGGCTACGGCGACCGCCCAGTAGTACCACCATGCGATTCACACGTGTGATCCACGAGTCTCCCTTCCACGGCGGGCTGCGCAACGCCATAACGAGAGTGCTGATCACCGGCGTCGCCGTATTTCTGGCCGTCACAACCGTCCCGGGCCTGGAAGCGGATAGCCTCACGGCGGGAGTCGCCGCCGTGCTGGTGCTGACCATCCTCAATCTGATCCTGCGCCCCATCCTCTTCGTCTTGACCCTGCCCTTGATCGTGTTTTCTCTGGGACTCTTTCTGGTCGTGCTGAACGCGCTGCTGCTCGAATTGACGGCCTACCTTGTGAAGGGATTCACCGTCTCGGGATTCTGGCCCGCGGCCGGCGGCGCGCTGGTCATCAGCATCGTCACCACCGTCCTCAACAGCTGGACCGTGGACCGCCGTCGTATCGAACCGGCCGATCCGCCAATGGAAGTTCGCCGCCCTCCCAAGGTCATCAATCCCGATTGAGTCCCTGAGAGACATTCGTCGGCGATGGGATGATTCAGTAGCTATTCCTAAACGATCCGGCTACAATGCCGCCGCGATACTGTCGATGAACCTATGACTACGACGACTACTCCTGCTGCGCGAACAAAACCTGCGCCAGAAACACACCTCCAACGGACGCTGAATGGCGCGCTCAATGAGCTGGCCATGGAGTCGGCACTGGCCGCAGTGTTCCATCTGGAGAACGGACCGCTGATTGACCACGCGGTACGCGGATTCGCGCCGAGAGATGTCCAGGCGATTCTCCGTACGTTATCGGCCCATGCCGCCGCGTCGGGGTCGTCCGGCCAAGATCCCGACGGCGGCCGCACGATCAAGCTGCGCCTGATTACGCCCGGCGCCAAGTCGCTGCTGGGTGTTCCGCTTCGCCATGGCAATCGGGCCTATGGTTACCTGGTTATCGGGCGAAAAGAAGGCGCCGTCTTCGCTAAAAAAGATAAAGCGCTGTTAGACCAAGCCAGCGACGGTATTACCAAAGCACTCGACCGCGAGGGGTTGTTCAATACCGATGTCGTCATGGGCCGAGCCTACGTGGCGCATGAGCCGGCACCTCCCCAACCAGCCGGGCCGGAGATGTTTCCTGCCGTCACGGCGCAATTTACTCCGGAACTGCAAGGGAAGATCGAAACGGTTTTAGCTGAAGTCGGCCAAGTCGTCCCGTATGACAGAGCCTGGGTCTGCCATTACGATCCGCTCGCGGGCAATGTCGAGGTGTTGGGACTTGGCGGGGACGCCAAGGGCGATCAAAAAGACGCTAAGAAAGATCTCAAACCCGGCCAACGCCTGACGCTCGACAGTTCAGCCGCCGGGTGGGCGGTTCGCCACCGCAAACCGCGCGTCGATCATGATCTGGCGTCCACGCAAGGCCGCTTCCTGGATCACAAACATCTTTTTAAGGATCGATTTCAGTCGTCACTGGTCCTCCCCTTCTTCGTTCGCGGCCAAGTCGGCGGGACCTTGACGTTGGGATCGAAAGAACCTCAGCGCTATCAGACGACCGACGCCCGTACGCTGGAACCCGTCATTCTCAAGCTGGCGGATCTGATGCAGGCGCCGGCAGCGGCAGTACCGAGCTCGACCCCGGATCACGACACAGGGGAACCGAGCCTTCAGCCGCTCATCCCGGTCTCGTCTGAACCGATCATTCGTAAACAGGAACGCCAAGCCGCCATCGGAGAATTCAGCGGATTCTTAGCCACTGAAATTCGGGAGCCTCTCGCCTCGATTCGCGCACAGCTCGAAGAAGTGACCAGCGAAGGGATCTTGGACTTCGATCCACAGACACGCGTGGAAAACGCCATGCGCGACCTCATTCGAATCGAAGCGATCCTGAACGAGATTCTGGACTTCGCCAAGCCACTGGAGTTGAACCGGCACCTCTGCCGCATTCCCGAAGCCCTGGAGAGCGCCCTGGTCGTCCTCGCAACGGATCTTGAAGCGACGCGTATCCAGGTGTCCAAAGATTATGCGACAGTCCTCGTGCCGGTGCGTGCCGATGAAGCGAAACTGCAACAGGCCTTCCTGAGCATTTTCAAAAATGCCTGCGAAGCCATGACTCCGGGCGGCCATCTCCATATTCAAGTCAGCCAGCATCGGGCCGGGAAAGGCTTGGAAGTCCAGATCGTCATCAAGAACGACGGCGTCCCGATCCCGGCCGATCTGGTCGACAAAGTCTTCGAGCCGTTTTTCACGACCAAACGGTCGGGAATCGGCTTAGGACTGCCCACAGTCAAAAAGATCATGGAAGAACACGGCGGATCGATTGCCATCGGCAGTGCCCCCGGCGAAGGGACCTCCGTGACGATCCGCCTGCCGGGCGTAAGCCGTGGCCCCTCCTTCCGGCATCGCGGCCGTGGCCGCCGGCCACCGCATCGACGACCGAGCTAAGAAGCGTGACATACGCGACAGGCGAGACGCCAGCAGCTGAAGCCCTTGCCAGTCTCGCGGTTCTTGCACATCCCGCATGTCGAGCGCTTCATACTTTCCTGTTTGACAGAGAATACCGGCCATCGCTATGATTCCCGCCAGCTTGACGGCATTCATCGAATACGAATTCCATCACGACACTGACTGGTTCCTGCCACCTATAGACAGAGGAGAAGCGGTATGAAGATTGTCATCGGCGCCCTTGCGACAACCTCCGCCATTCTGTTCGCGCTGTCCATGGCCTCGGCCAATCCGGCGCTCCTGCCCAAGCATGAAGGCTATCCCATGATGGACAGTGGAAGCCCCGTGACCGGCCAACCGACGGCCAACGATCCCGGCCAATCGGATGCCCGTGGGGAAGCCTCGCTGCTGAAGTCTGCGGAATCGGTCAAGAATGCCGAACAGAATCTGCAGAAACTCGACAATGCCCGGATCACCGAAGGACAGGGAGCCGGTCGGCTGCCGAAAGTGCAAGGCCCCCAGATCAAGATTGCGCCTCCGGTCGCTTCCGCAACGAAGATCGCCCCTGATCGAAAGATCAAGTAACGCGCTCTTTCGGTCTGCACATAACGGGGCCGTCCTGCAAAACGGGAGGGCCCCGTTTCTTTTTCCGCCACGGAATCTTTATCCGAACAAGCCCCGATTCTTATTTGAGGTCAATCAACCTGAATCGCCAGGGTTTCTTCGCCCAGGAACCGGCATACTCGACACCGATTCTTGGAAACGTCCCGACCTTTTTCCGAGTGCCTCTGGCTCCGCGATCCTCAAACCACACGTGCCGCCCCTCGGTCATATCGAGTCGATTCAACGACCGATCGATGTTCAACTCCCGGCAGATCTTCCCCGGTCCGTCGATCAATGTTCCCTCAACTTCAATCGCTCGAATAAGCACTGCGGCAGGAAAGTCGGTCCGTTCTGTCACCACATTCAATAAGTGATACATGCCGTAGATGAGATAGACATAGGAGACTCCCGGAGGACCGAACAGGACCTCTGTCCTGGCCGTCCGCCCTTTCGATGCATGGCAGGCCTTGTCCTGAACTCCCACATAGGCCTCGACTTCGATGATTTTCCCAGCAATCCTTTCCTTCCCATTTTCCCGCACCAAATGCTTCCCGATGAGCGCACGGGCCACCGTCAGCGTCGGGCGGTTGAAAAATGTACGGGTGAGAATCGTGGACATCGCAAGGCGTCCTAAAAATACCAGGCAAGGCCACCCATCACTGTGCGCGGATTTCCCGGCACGAAATGGATGTCCGTCACCCCTGCAGGCTCGTTCCGCAGACGCGAGTCGAACGCAAAGATTGCCTGCTCCCACTGGGTATTGAACAAGTTTTGCACGAACAGAAATGCCTCCAACCGTCCATGGGACAGTTTGACCGGTATGCGATACCGCTCCGACAGATCAAACGTAATCCAGGAGGGTGACTTGATGCTCCGATCCTCGACAAGCGGTCGAACGCCAAGATACGTGGCCTGGAATTGGGACGTCAGTCCTTCCGGCCATTGCATGATAGCCGCACCATAGGCTGTATATTCCGGTGCTAACGGAATGGCGTCGCCATTGCGAAATTCCGCGTGTGTCCAGGTGAAGCTGCCATTGACATAGAGCGGCCCCCAGACCTGTCCCCGGGCCGCCACTTCTACACCTTGGCGTCTGGTCGCTCCCCGAATCTCCGTCGTCCCCTCATCGCCGACAAGGACAAGTTCCGACTTCAAATCCAACCGCCACAGCGTAGCGGTTACCTCAAGGCCCTCCGGTCCCCATGGCTTGGAACGGAGGCCGACCTCATAATTCCTCGCTCTCGCGAGCGGCGATGCACCGAAGGCCACAGCGGATCGGGCATCATTACTGTGAAATCCTTCTCCATAGTTGAGAAACAACTCCGTTTTCGCCCACGGTCCAAGAATCATGCTCATCTTGGGCAGGACCATGCCGGAGCCTTTCTGGCCGGCCGGTCGTTCCGCACAAGCGGCACAGCGGTTACTGACGTCAAATGTAAAATATTCTCCACGCACTCCCCCTGAAAACCTGACCCACGGCAACGGCTCGACCTCCGCTTTAATGAACGGAGAATAGGACAGAGTGAGGGCGTCACTATCAATCCTGGTACCGGTCGGAATTCTCAACGTCTGAGTTCCCAATTTCGCATGAACATCGTCGACTCTCGTCTGAAACCCCACGGTCCCGATCATCGGCATCCCCAGAACTTCTGCACGCTGTTTGTATCCGATATCGCCGCCATAGATGACACGGCGATCGAACTGGGCAAAACCGTCGCCATTGACGGGATCATTGAGGAAGAACGTAAAATCCGTGAAGAGATCCAACCGGTAATATTGGCCATAGGCGTTCGCAAAGAACTGGCCGCCTGCCGTTGTATCATAGTGATAGTTTAATTGGCCGGTCGTCCGAAGCGTGTGTCCCCCTTCATACGGATTGATTGAGCCAAAGCGGTCGAGTGCCCCCCTGCTCACTGTCCGCAGAGGAATCTCGCCGGAGCCGTCCCATTTGGAATGAAGGAACGTCGCCTGCAGGCTAATCTCATCTCTCCCGCTAAGATTTGTCGTCACCTTTCCCAGTAGATTGGTCCGATTATATTGATTGTCGTTCTGGTACGGCCCGTTCGTATAGAACCCCTCAGCGGCAAACAATGTGCGCACTCGGTCTTTGGTCGGAGAGAGCATGAGCAGGTAGCGCTGCGTGTCATATTCTCCGCCGGCCCCTTGGAGAACTCCTTCTCTGGCTACATCGCGCGTCCGGAAATTCACTACTCCCGCCGTGGCAAAATCTCCATATTCAGGCAGATACGAGCCCTTGTGAACCTCGACGCCTTCGATCGTCTCCGGGATGATGAAGTTAAGATCTGTGTAGCCTTGTCCATGCGCATGAGTACGTAAATTGATCGGCATCCCGTCAAGGAAGAAACCGACATCCGTCCCATGATCTGCGTCAAAACCCCGGAGGAAGTATTGATCGGCCTTCCCGGCGCCGCCCGAATGTTCAACGGCAAGGAAGCCGGGAATCAGGCGAAGAATTTGAGCAGACCTGCCTTGAGGCTGCAGCACAATTTCTTTGTCGGGAATAAATTGCTGAGAGGAAGCCGCCGCCGGTTTTTCTCCGAGGACGGCCACTTCTGGAACTTCCAGCTCGGGTTCGTCGGGAACATGGCCAAACGCGCCATCCGTCACGCAGAACGCCCACAGGATCAACAACGAAGGGAGAATATATGCCGTCTTCATCTGCGTGCGACGTCTCCCAGAGTACAAAGCTACCGAAGAGTTTTCGCAGTCGTCGTCATCGTCAGCTTGCCGTGCTTCACACCCTTAACCGAGATCAAGGCATCCGCCACTTTCTTGATGTCCGTCCCCTTCCCCTTCACCACCAACACCTCGAGACAGTGCCTATGATCAAGATGCACATGCATGCCTGAGAGAATCTGTCCCTGGTAGCCATGCTGAATGTCGGTTAACGTTCCGGTGAGATCGCGTACATGGTGGTCATAGACGAACGTGATCGTACCGACCGTTTCCTTATTCTCATCCCATTCATCGCCGACCAAATTCGCCCGAATCAGATCACGGATCGCTTCCGACCGATTCGTATAATGCCGCCGCCTGATATGCCGGTCGAATTCTTCCAGCAGGTGCCGATCCAACGACACCCCGAACCGAACCAGTTCATCCATAATGCCTCCATTCCTTTGGTATCACGTATTTCACATTCATAGCACTGCGGGGCCAGAGAACTCAACGCGGGTGTCTCGTTCTTTTCTTATTACGGAAGTTCGTCCATGACCGGATTCACAAAAGCGAAACCGGCGTTAGGGACGGCGCGAGGAGAGCATCTCGTTCTGGGGAGAGGAAATCACGAGCAACAGACATCCGTCATCGGACGAGGTGTCATGGTGTTCTGTTCCGGCTTCTGCACGGTGGTAATCCCCGACCGCCATCTCACGACCGGCGATACTGCAGCCACCTTCAAGTACCAGCAGCTCTTCCACGGCGGTGTGACGATGCGGGGCATAGCTGGTGCCCGGTGAAAAACGGAGCAGCGCGGTCGTCCTGCGGGAAACCGGATCGAAGGAGAGCAACTTGGCGGTCACTCCTGGAGCGATTCCCCTCCAGATTCCCTCCGACGCCCCGATGAAGGTCAGCCCCTTCGTCGGCTGTTGGAATGTGATCTTGGCCTTCCAATACCTGATCCGCTCGGAGGTCACGGAACGAATCACTAGCGTCCTCAAAAAGTTTGACACGGCTGTCCAACAAGATCGAAGCCAAGTAAGGAAAGGACCAACCTCTTGAGGGAGAAATCTGTCGCTTTGTCTCCCTCCTTCATCACCCATAAGGGCAGGCGTTTCGCTGGGGACGGGCGTCGAGTCTTTGACCTCACGTCGGACATCTGAATGCGCTTCGATTTGGGAGAGCAGCCGCTCTCGCACCGAATCATGGGGTTGTACGGAAACGACGCTTAAGGCCAGAGTGCTAGCCACCCGATCAAACTGTTCGGCTTCCCTGGCAGCTTCCTCCGCAATCCGCTTGACGAGCCGTTCGCGAAGGGCCGCCGGAGGAGCAATCGACGGTACGGCTGTAGCTATGGCATCAGCTGCCGCTTGGTATGCCGTTACGGCCTGGCTCAAGAGATGTGATTCTCCTTTCAGTCTCACCATAAACTCCCGGCGATCGTCGGAATCCAAGATCCCAAGGGCGTGGAGCATCGCCTGTTCTTCCAATGCTTCCGGTAACTTCGTCTCAGTCACGGGACCAACCCTGCTTCATAAGGCGCGAGTGCATCGCGCAATTTCATCATCCCCAGTCTCACTCTCGTCTTCACGGTCCCCAATGGTAACTGCAGTTTCTCGGCGATTTCGCTTTGACTCAACCCATAGAAATAGGCCAGCGCAATCGCCTGTCTCTGTTCTGCAGTCAACACCGCCAATGCTTGCTGCACAAATTTCCGGCGCTCCTGCCCTTCGACTTCCTGTTCTGGCGTGTCATCATCGCTGGCAAACAGCGCGGCCGCATCCAGAGACTCGATGCGACTGCGTTCAACCGCCCCGGCCCGGAAACGATCGATCGCCCTTGTTCTGGCCAACATCGTCAACCAGGCACCCGGCGCTCCTCTGGTTCGGTCATAGGCATGGGCTTGACGCCACACTTGAGTATAGACGTCCAACGTCACTTCTTCGGCGGCTTCGCGATTATTCAGAATTTTGAAGACAAGCCCAAAGACCTGGGAACTCGTACGGTCATAAAACGTGGCGAGTGCGACCTGATCGCCCTGCGCGGTCAGGGCAATCAATCCTGCCCATTCTTGGTCTTGAGTCAGCTTGGCTGTTTCCGATGTCATGATCAGCTGCGGTCTTCCCCATCAATCTATACGAGGATAGGGGGAAGATCGGATTTCTAAATTGGGCCTATTTGTATGCTTATTCGCGGCAGGCTTCAACTGTGTCAGCAGGTGAACCGCCCCACAAAGAACCCCTCCGTCCCGAAAAGATCCAAATGAGAAATTGTTCCGTAGTGGTGAACAGTACGCCATTATGCCCATCTATAAAGAAGGTATTCCTCGCATGGAAATACTTATCAAACATAAGAGACTAGGGATTGTCCTAGTCCAAAGTCCATGTTGCCCCATGCAATAATGGTTATATCTGCACTTAGGTATTATACCCACTATCTAGAGAAGGAGGGACATATGAAATCACGCGTGTTTTTGTCTCCGAGACTGATCTGCCTCATCGGACTTTTGTCCGGCTGCAGCGGAAACGATACAGGCCCAATCCTTCCTCCAAGCGGATCGGCGGCTTCCACCGATGATCAACGTGCCCCGCAATCGGATGCGCTGACATCGCAAGAAGCCGCGCTGGTCAGCCAAGCTCACTCGGAACCTGATCCGGCTCCCAAGACGGATCTGTAATGCAACCCGCTCATAAGACGGATCAATTCAAAAAGGAGGAGACCATGTTCGCTCAAATTCGACCACTCATGTTGATGCTGCTGACGATGCTCACAGCGTCGCCGGTCTTGGCTGCCAGCCATCGCGAGGCTCCGCTGATCGCCAATGACCCAGCGGCCGATATCACCGACTTTTATTTCTTCCGTAGCTGGCAAGACCCCGGGAAAGCGATTCTGATCATGAACGTGATTCCGGGTCAGGAGCCGGGATCCGGCCCCAACTACTTCAATTTTGCCGATGACGTGCTGTACGAAATTCATATCGACAACAATAAAAACAATATCGCGGCGAACATCGTCTATCAGATCCGTTTCAACACCGAGATCCGTCAGCCAGGCAATGTGTTTCCCTTAGCCTACGTCGCATTGCCGCCCATCACGGCTTTGACCGGTGGAGGATCAGAAGGACTGCTCCTCCGCCAGAGCTATACGGTCACGGAAGCGCGTTACGGCAGGCCGCCGCGTGACCTCGGCACCGGTCCGATGTACGCCGTACCGTCGAACGTCGGCCCACGCACCACGCCGAACTATGAGCAGCTGGCGGCAAAAGGCATTTTCCCGTTAAAGAACGGCGGCCGTGTCTTCGCAGGCCAGCGAGATGAGACCTTCTACATTGCCTTGGGGGGAACGTTCGACACCTTGAATCTGCATGTCTCGCCGATACTTTCAGACGCCGACGACGCCAATGACGGGATTATCGTGGGAGCGCCTGGCTCCGGTAACGCCGATACGTTCAGCGGCTTCAACGTGAATACGATTGCGTTGGAAATCCCCATCGACGAATTGGTGGGCCCGAACAATAACAGAGTCCTTGGCGCCTATGCGAGCACCAGTCGGCCAAAAGTGACGGTCATCAAGAAAGACGGTCATCGGCAGAACAGCGCCCGCGTTGTCCAGGTGGCGCGCATGGGGAATCCGCTCGTCAACGAGCTGATCATCGCGACGAACATGAAAGACAAGTGGAACGCCACGGATGCGGAAGATGAGAACGAGTTCGTCCCGTTCTACTGCAATTCCGCGCTGGCCACGGCGCTTAATACCGTGTTCGGCACCGGTTTCCCGACGGCGAATCGGGAAGATCTCGTCAACGCCTTGCTTCGGTATGCTCCGGGGCCTCCGGTGTGCGGCTCGGGAAACACCAACGAAGCGTTGGCCGACCTCCTTCGAGTTGATTTGAACGTCCCACCGACCGCACCGGAGAGCCAAAAACGGCTTGGCCCCCTGGCGCATGATGCATCAGGCAACGCGACACCCGACAATGCCGGCTGGCCGAACGGCCGGAGACCGAACGACGATGTGACGGACGTGGCCCTGCGCGTGGTCGCCGGGATCCTGACGACCCCATCTGTGCCGAAGCTCGGAGACGGTGTGAATTTCAATATTGGGGCCGTCGGCGGCAACAAGACAGCCAACGGGATTGCGCTGGCGTTTCCCTTCCTCCCAACGCCGTTTGATGGACGAGACCGTCGGCACATCGATCCAGGAGAGCCCCAGTAAGGGTTAACAACGGGGCGCCGCTCTACGAGCGGCGCCCGCGCCCAAAGGAAACTGCGCTGTGAACGGAGACCTGACGATATCGGATACGAGGCTCCATCTCCTGCATGGATGGGGCATCTCGCTTGTCTTCCATGGTTTGTTACTGTCTGCCTCCCTGTCGCTGCTTCGCCAGTCTCCGATCACGATTGCTACCGAGCCCTTTTATTGGAATGTCGTACTCGTGCCATCGACCTACACAGCCGACAAACCGGTTCAGTCTGTCGATGCCACCACGTCGGCTGCACCGAAGCAACCAAATCGTATAGCCACAGCCTCCCACACCAACCACACGATCCGTCAAGCAGCCCCATCTGCTAGCCGCAGTGCCTCACTTGACACAAAGCCCGAAGCCCCAGTTCCACCGACATCCATCCGTGACAGTCCTTCATCGGTCCTACCACCGAAAGAGGCAGCCTCAACCTCGATGTCGAGTGAATTGCCCTCTCCGCTGGCCCAGTCAACTCAACTTGCCCCAGAACAGTCTGACGCGGCGATCGGCCCAACGGCAAAAGCGCCGCCACACCTGGAAACAGCCGCCGCCCTCGAAGAGGGTACCCAACCTATTGACGCCACCCAGCCATCGCCGTTATCCGCCACCGCATCAGACACTCTCCCCGCTTCCACGATACAGCCCGACTACGGATGGCTTCAACAGGCGATCTTCCGGCGGCTGGAAGAACTCAAGCGATCGTCTCGCCCATCACTTAATGATTCACGCCCCCTCAAGGTCACGGTCAAAGCCGTAGTCTCAAGGGAGGGAATCTTGCTCGACTCCGCAGTGGTGAAGAGCTCCGGCCTGGATCACATCGATCAGGCAGCAATGGCACTGGTCCAAAAGGCTTTCCCCCTGCCACTAGACCACCCATTGGACCGACAACAGGTAGCCATGCGCATTCCCATCACGTATTCACGAGAGTAATCCATGAGTCGACTGTTTGCCGTCAAAACTGTACTCGGATGGTTCCTGTTAAGCCAGGCTGTCGACGCCTACGCTGAACCCTATCGGCCAACGGATGATGCCCAGGTTCTCGAACGACTCAGCTTCAAGGCATCTGACCCGGTCGCGCGCAATCTCGACAGGTTGCGTGCCCACCTGCGACAAAATCCTGGCAATCTTGCATCAGCCGTGGACCTGGCGACTCACTACATTGAACAAGGCCGATCAGAAGGTGATCCCCGATTCTTAGGGCAAGCACAAGCGGTCCTGAGTCCTTGGTGGAACACGCCCACCCCTCCGCCTGCTATACTCCTCCTCCGAGCAACGATCCGACAGAACGCCCACGAGTTCAACGAGGCCCTGACCGACCTCGACCAGGTGTTGGTTGCCCAACCGACCAATGCCCAGGCCTGGCTCACCAAAGCCTCCATTCTCCAGGTACAAGCCCGTTACGACGATGCACGTCGAGCCTGTCAACGACTCGCACGCTTGGCCGCCGCTCATGTGCAGGCCGGTTGCCTGGGCGATATCGCTGGCGTGACGGGCCAGTCAGCGAAGAGCCGAGAATTACTCCGGGCGATGTGTTTTGAACCAGGTCTCTCGGGTCGAGAGCGGATCTGGATTGCGACCATCCTAGCTGAAACAGCCGCTCGCACCGGGGCCGTCCGGGAGGCTGAGCAGTCTTTCGCTGAAGCCTTCAAGGTCAGTATCAAGGATCAATACTTGCTCGGCGCCTACGCAGACTTCCTGCTGGATCAAGGCCGCCATCACGATGTCATCGCCCTCCTCCGATCTGAAACGAAAGCCGATGGATTGCTTCTGCGTCTGGCGATCGCGGAACAAGCATTGCAGCTGCCTTTGTCCCAGCGTCATACCGCCGAATTGACAGCCCGCTTTGCCGCAGCTCGGGAGCGAGGAACAGCCGTCCATATTCGAGAAGAAGCGCGTTTCACATTGGCCTTACTGCGCGATGCCGAACGGGCGTTGCCGCTAGCCCAGGCCAATTGGAACATTCAGCGAGAGCCGGCGGACGCCAGAATTCTCCTCGAAAGTGCGCTCGCCGCTAAGAACCCAGCGTCGGCCCAGCCCGTGATTGATTGGCTGAAGACCAACCGCGTGGAAGACTTTCGGCTGCGACAACTTGCGAAACAGATTCAAAAGACAACATTCTAACAGCTGCGAAAAGGCTCCGCGTTCTGCACAAAATCCAATATGTCTGTAAGATCCACACAAAGGCTGTCCATCAAGGCCGTAGCGAGCGACGCGGCGAGGCGTACGCTTCGGTACGTCGAACCACTGAGCGATGCGATCTGCCTGCGCGAAGCGCTTCGGCGAAGGCAGGGGACGCCATTGACGGCCTTGATCAGCATCCTGCTCGTCACCGCCTGGCTTCTGCTCAGTCTTCCGGCTTGGGCTCACAAGCCCAGCGACAGCTATCTTTCCCTGTCTGTTCAGAAAGATCACGTTGAAGGGCAGTGGGACATCGCGTTGCGCGACCTCTCCGATGCCATCGGGTTGGACAGTGACGGAAACGGCCAACTCACCTGGGGAGAGGTCCGGAACAAGCATGAAGAGATCAGAGCCTATGCGCTGTCTCGCCTTGTGCTATCGGCTGATAAACAAGCCTGTACCAATCAGGTGTTGGAGCAGCTCATCGATCACCACACGGACGGATCCTACTCCGTGCTACATTTCCGCTCCAACTGCAGCAGACCGATCCAACGGCTCGTAGTGGATTATCGACTGCTGTTCGATATCGACGCACAACATAAGGGGCTCTTGCGCCTCACCCAAGGTGGACTAACCGGCACTGCCATTTTCAGCCAGGAGTCTCCGATTCAAGAATTCTCGATCGCCGGGCGGTCACGCTGGACCGAGATCATGCAATTCGCTTACGAAGGCATCTGGCACATCTGGCTGGGATTCGACCATGGCCTGTTCTTAGTTGCCCTTTTGCTTCCCGCAGTCTTGATCCATATGCAAGGGCGCTGGCAAGCGGCAGGTGATTTCTCATCGGTGTGCTGGAACGTTGTCAGCATCGTCACGGCCTTTACCCTCGCTCATTCCCTGACATTGAGTCTGGCTGCTCTGGATGTCATCCGACTACCGTCTCGATTGGTGGAATCAAGCATCGCCGCTTCGGTGATACTCGCAGCACTCAGTAATCTGTATCCCACAGTAATACGTCGCCGCTGGATGATTGCGTTGGGGTTCGGACTCATCCATGGGTTTGGATTTGCCGCAGTGCTCACGGATCTCGGGCTGCCTCACGACTCGTTACTGCTGAGTCTGGTCAGCTTCAATATCGGAGTGGAACTCGGCCAACTTGCCATTGTCGCCGCATTCCTACCCTTGGCTTATCTGGTCCGCAGATCCTGGGCATACCCGAGATTCGTGCTCACCGGCGGATCACTGGCAGTGATCGCCATCGCCCTTGTCTGGTTTACCGAACGGGCGCTCGGTCTTTAATGATTTCACCTCGAACTCACAGGTTAGTTGCTTGGCAAGATCGTATTAACGGTGATGAATCTGGCGCTTGGATCACAACATCCGTACACATAAGATTGTCTTCAAGGATACGTGCCCATGAGGGCTTCAGAGACCGCATTCTGCCATCCCCTCTCGGTTCTAGTCGCCCTGAATCGGGATGTAGAGCACGTTCCCCTGCCGGTTGACGAGCAGGAGCGCGAGGTCGGTAGGTTTCAACGGATCGGCCAGACGCTGAAAGACCGTGAAGCTGCTGATATACTGCCGGTTGAGTTCCAACACCACATCACCCGGCTGTAAGCCGGATGCTTCGGCCAGGCTGCCTTCTTCGATGTCGGTCACGACCACGCCGCTATTCACCGAAAGATCCATCTGCCGGGCCAACTGGAGGGTGATGTCGTCGAACACGACGCCCGAGAGCGGATGTACGGTCGAGGCAGGGGAAGTCGCCTGGCTTTTTTTTGTGCGTTCGCGCGGCGACTCCTGAATTGTAAGCTCGGTTTGATAGACTTTCCCGTCCCGGATGAGATCCAGGCGATGCTTGCTGGCGATCGGAGCTTGCGCAACAAGATTGCGGAGTTGACCGCTGTCCATCACGTCCCGCCCATCGAAGCGCACAACGACATCTCCGCGCTTAAGGCCGGCCCGCTCCGCCGATCCCTTCGCCTGCACATCGGTCACGATCGCGCCCTTCACATCAGGCAAGCGGAAAATTTTCCCCAGTGAAGGGCTCACGTCCTGCGTCGAGGCTCCCAAAAATCCGCGCACGACTCGGCCGGTCTTGAGCAGACTCTGCATGGCGGCGCGGGCCATATTGCTCGGAATAGCAAAGCCCACGCCGACGCTTCCGCCGGTCGGGCTGGCAATCGCAGTATTGATGCCCACAATTTCCCCGTTGATGTTCACCAGCGCGCCACCGGAATTCCCAGGATTGATCGGCGCGTCCGTTTGAATGAAGTCTTCGAAGTCGGCTACACCCACGTCTGCGCGACCGACCGCACTCACGATGCCGAATGTCACGGTGCGGCTCAACCCCAACGGGTTTCCGATGGCCAACACGAAGTCGCCGACGGCCAGTTGGCTTGAATCGCCCCATACCGCAGCCGGCAGATTTACCGCCTGGATCTTCACCACCGCCACATCCGTCTTGGGATCAGTGGCGACGACCTTTCCTTTGAATTGGCGGCGATCGGCCAGAATCACCTCCACATCGACGGCGTCGGCGACAACGTGGTGGTTGGTAATGATGTAGCCATCCGGGGACGCGATGACGCCGGAGCCCTGCCCATACTGCCGATGAGCCAGGGGCTCCTTGAACAACCCGAACGGCAGAGCATCGTCGCTGAAAGCCTGATCGCGCACCATCACGGTAGACGCGATGCTGACCACGACCGGAATGACCTTATTGGCCGTCGTCTTGACCTGGCTCTGCAAATCGTTGCCGGTCGTCACAGGGATCAGCTGTGTCACGGCCAAGACCGATACCGGAACCCCCAGGCTCGCAATCAGCCATCCTATGGCAAACCCTATCATCATTTCAGTTCGTCTTTCGCGGAGACACTCCATGAGGATGTGTCGACCAGAACCCATGTGAAACGCCGTGGCCAGCCTATCATGGGCTCTGAGACCAAGCACTTATAATTCGATATGACGCAATCAAAAAGGCTCTATGAGTCGTGATCGTACGCCGTACTAGACAGCCTGTAAACCGGGCTTGAACCTGCTACGGGATGGAGTTTTTGTGTCGATGCGCCTTTCCTTATGCTCTTTCCTTCTATGTCCTTGGAGCATACATGATGACCATCATGCCGCCCAAACAGAGGATGGCTCCTATCGTGTCATAGCGATCCGGACGGACTCCATCGACACCCCAGCCCCATAACAAGGATAATACAATAAACATTCCGCCGTATGCGGCATAGACTCGACCAAAATGTGCCGATTGAAACGTTGGAAGGATGCCGTAGAGAATAAGAATGACTGCCCCCGCAATTCCCCACGCAAGCGGCCGTCCCTCGCGGAACCAGAGCCACACAAGATACCCACCGCCGATCTCGCACAATCCGGCGAGCACAAACAGTCCTAATGAACTAACGACAGACATCCTTGCATCCTTTCCGAGGGTACTCAACTACTATGGCAAGTAGATTCAAACACCAGACGGCTGACTCTTTTTATAGACAACCAGCGCGATCGCACAAGCGGCACACGTTGCCCCCACATAGAATGTGAACGACGCGCCGAATTGTTCCCAAACGATGCCCGCAAGCACACTAGCAATTAGCAGGGCCAGCCCGCAGGCCAGGTTGAAGAAGCCGTATGCTGTCCCGCGCAGATCTGCTGGTGAGGCGCCGGCAATCATGGCTGCCAGCAAGCCCTGCGTCATCCCCATATGGAGACCCCACAAGACAACGCCCAATAACACAATGCTCCAGTGATTGTTGATGGCCAACACCACATCGGCGGCAATCAGGACAATCAGGCCCCATACGAGCAACCTCGTATGGCTCATCGTATCGGAGAGCTTGCCGAACGGATAGGCCGATAAAGCATAGATCAAATTCATTGCAACCATGACCAGAGGGACAAGCGCAATGGGCATTCCCCCTTGCTGGGCGCGGAGAACAAGAAAGGCCTCGCTGAACCGTGCCAGCGTGAACACCGATCCGATTCCCACCACCCACCAGTAGGCGGAGTCGAGTCGCCGGAGATTATCCCTTCGAATCGGGTTTGTCCTCGTCTCAGTTTGACGACGCACAGGTTCTTGAACCCCGAACACCAGGAGTACCACGGCCATCATCCCTGGAATGACGGCTACCCAAAAAACTGCCCGAAAGTCATTGGCCCAGAGAACCATCAACCCAACGGCAACCAGTGGACCAATGAACGCGCCGACAGTATCCAGCGATTGCCGCAAGCCGAACGCTGCACCTCGGAACTGCGGCGGCGCGATGTCTGCCACCAACGCATCGCGGGGGGCTCCTCGAACGCCTTTTCCAACTCGATCCAATAATCGTGCGGTTAATACCATGCCTACCCCCGGAGCAAGCGCAAAGAGGGGTTTGGTGAATGCACCCAAGGCATAACCAAACACGGCCAGCGCCTTACGCTTTCCCAGATAGTCACTCAGCGTGCCGGAAAATACTTTCACAACCAGAGCAAGGGATTCGGCCAATCCTTCGACAAGGCCGACGGCGATGGTACTTGCGCCGAGGATCGTGACCATGAATAACGGCAGCAAGCTATGAATCATCTCCGATGAGATGTCCATCAACATGCTGACGAAGCCCAGCACCCAGACACCGGACGGAATGTGGCTTTGTGAGCGCTTCATCTATGCGTGTATCAAGGTCGAAAGTGAGGGTTGAGAAATAATGGTCCCAGCAACAGAGGAATCATGTATCCGAATTTAAGCAAACCCTATCCCACCTGAACCCGATCTGATCGTTCTGCCACAATCTGCAACGTTGTATGCTCGATTTTCCATCGGTCTTGTAGCAGCGATTGAAGACGGCCCAATACTGCATCTCGATCCTCCCCAACGGAGACCACTACGTGAGCACTGAGGGCGTCCCAGCCTGAGGTAATGGTCCAGATGTGAAGATCATGAATCCCTTTCACACCAGGCACGCTGGCCATAGCTCGTCCGATCTCCAGCACATCTAGATGGGCTGGTACTCCTTCCATAAGCACATGCACCGCTTGAGAAAGAAGTGCCCATGTGCGCCAGACGATAAAGACACTGATTCCAGCGCTCAGGAAAGGATCGATAATAAACCACCCGGTGAGCCAGATCGTGACTCCGCCAAGAATAACTCCAACCGAACTAATCGCATCGCCGAGCACTTCTAAGTACGCACTACGAACATTCAAACTGAACGCGGATTCCTCAGCAAGCAGCTTCATACTTGCCACATTCACGGCAAGACCAACAAATCCAATCAACAACATCGGAATTCCAAGCACGTGCGGCGGCTCGAATACACGTTGGTACGCCTCGTAGAGAATCCAGACGGCCAACAGCAACAGCACTACGGCATTCGTGACAGCGGCTAGGATTTCAGCGCGGTGGTACCCATAGCTTTTCTCAAGCGTGGACGGCCTTGCAGCAATCCGCATGGTAAAGACACTCAGTCCAAGCGCCGCCACATCAGTCAACATATGGCCTGCATCCGCTAAGATGGCGAGACTCTGAGTAAGCAATCCTCCTACCACCTCAATGACCATGAAGCTTCCTGTCATGAGCAGGACGATCCAAAGATTTGTTTGCTGAGCGGCTCGGCTTTCTGAATGGTTATGCACAGGACTCCTTTCTCGGGCGATTGCAGCTTTTTCTACAAAGTGACGCTCACCATGGAACATCCTTGGGGAATCAGGAATATGCGGTTCAATTCATGTTGCCGCTTCCTTGTCCAACTGTGATGCAAGAACTGAGGATTTGGCTTCGCCTCGATGAACGATCCTTTGTTCGATCCACCGATAGAGCACCGGCAGTACCACGAGTGTCAAAGCCGTTGACGAAAACAAGCCCCCGATCACGACCGTGGCAAGCGGTCGCTGTATCTCGGAACCGGGTCCGGTGGCCAGCAATAGGGGAATAAGCGCCATCATCGCGACAATCGCGGTCATCAAGACAGGCCGTAGCCGCAAGACCATGCCAGTCAGCACCGCCTCGTCCAATGACATTCCCTGATCTCGTAACTGGTTGATGTAGGCTATCTTCACCACCCCATTGAGCACCGCGACACCGAACAAGGCAATAAAGCCGACGGAGGCGGGAACCGACAGATACGACCCGCTGAGCAACAGCGCCAGGAGACCACCGACCATCGCAAAGGGGATTGCGAGCAGAATCAGTGCCGCCTGTCTGAGATTTCCGAATGTAAAGTACAAAAGGAGAAAGATGAGTCCGATGACGATTGGCACGACAATGGCCAGGCGGGCCATGGCCTGTTGTTGGTTTTCGAATTGGCCACCCCAGGTGACGTAGTAGCCTGGCGGAAGCTTCACCTGCCGATCGACTGCGGCTTGCGCTTCTTCGACCGCGCCGACCAGGTCGCGGTCGACCACATTGGCTTCAATTACAATTCGTCGGCTCGCATGCTCACGGCTGATCTGCGCCGGGCCGTCCACAATTCGAATGTCGGCCAAGTCCCGAAGCGGAATGCGCGAGCCGTCCGGCGCGGTCACCCAGAGGGCCGCGATCGATTCAACATCGGCGCGCCGATCATCCGGAAATCGCACCCTGATTGGAAACCGCCACTGCCCTTCGAACATCTCCCCAGCGGCAATCCCGGCACCGACAGCCTCGATCACTTCTGTGATATCAGCGACGTTGATCCCATGACGTGCAATCCTGGCACGATTGATGTCGAGCTTTAGGTAGTAGAGGCCTGACACCTGTTCGACCCGGAGATCGGAGATGCCGCGCACCTGCCTCAGCACCCGGGCCATCTCATCCGCCTTGGTCCGCAAGATCTCAAGATCCTCGCCGAACAATTTGACGGCGACCTGGGACCGGACCCCCGAGACCAATTCATCGACACGCATCGCAATCGGTTGAGACAGTCCGAACGCGATGCCGGGCACTTGCTCCATTCGGCTGCGGACTTGCTGCTCGATGTCGGTTTTGGACTTGGCCTGCCATTCGGATTTCGGTTTGAGCAAGACATACATGTCACTCAGTTCCATTCCCATCGGATCCGTCCCCAGTTCATTCGCTCCCGTACGGGAAATCACAGAGCGCACATCCGGAATCTCCAGCAAGAGTCGTTCGACATCTCCCGAAATCTTCAGCGATTCGGTCAAGCTGATGCTGGGAAGCCGCATCATATTCACCACAATCGTGCCTTCATCCATGAGAGGGACGAACTCCCGGCCGATGAACGGAATCAGTGCCGCCCCCCCGACGAGCACACCGCCCGCTATGAAAGCCACGAGACCTGTGCGGTGGATGGCCCCCTCTAACAGCCTACGATACCCTCGCCGCCAGCGCTCCAAGAGCTCCCCACTCTTCTCCGTGGCCCGAGGCTTCATCAGCACCGCCGCCAGCACGGGAATGACGGTCATCGAGAGCAGTAATGAACTGAGGAGCGCGATCACGACCGTCAGGGCCAGTGGAATGAACATCTTGCCTTCCATCCCTTGGAGCGTCAGGAGCGGGACGAAGGTCAATGCAATGATCAATTCCCCGAACAGACTTGGCTTCCGCACTTCCAGCACGGCGCGTAAGACGACCGGCAACCGGTCCGTGATCGAGAGGGCACGGCCCTGGGTCTGCTCGGTCAGATGGCGCTCGACATTCTCCACCTGCACGATGGCCGCATCGACGATCATGCCCAGTGAAATGGCCAAGCCGCCTAACGACATCAAATTCGCCGACAGGCCGACCTGTTGCATGACCAGGAATGTGGCAAGGACGGCCAGTGGTAATGTCAGGGCGACAACAAGGGCGCCACGCAGATTCCGGAGAAACAAATACAGCACGAGGATGACGACTGCGACACCCTCCAGTAAGGCCCGCTCGACCGTATCGAGGGCCCGTGTCACCAATTCAATGCGGTCCAGGAAAGGCACCATCTTCACCCCGGCAGGCAAGACCCGATTGATCAGCTCGACCTTGTCTTTCACCGTGGAGACAATGTCCCGGCTATTGCCCCCCCGCAGCATGACGGCAATCCCTTCGAGCACCTCACCCTTCCCGTCCCGCGTCGTCCCTCCCAAGCGGATGGCCATGCCTTGGCGAACCTGGGCGACATCACGGAGATAGATCGGCGTGCCTTTGTGCGCCGCGACCACGATCTGCTCCAAATCTTGTACAGAGCGGGCTAGTCCCACGCCGTGGACGACCAACTTATCCCCGCCCTGCTCAATGTAACTGCCTCCGGCGTTTTGATTGTTGCCCACGACGGCCACGTGCACTTGGCGTAACGTGAGGCCAAGGCTCGCCAATCGATTGGGATCGACGAGGACTTCGTACTGCTTCGCTAAGCCGCCCAACGTATCGACATCCGCGAGGCCTGGGACTGCGCGCAGCATCGGACGGATGACCCAGTCTTGCAGAGTCCGTAACTCCATGAGACTCTGTGTCGAACCCTCGACAAGATACATGTAGACTTCGCTCAATCCGGTGCTGACGGGTCCCAGCACCGGCTCGGCGTTTGCTGGAAGCCCGGATTGCGCCCGGAGTATCCGTTCCAAAACGAGTTGTCTGGAAAAATAGAGATCAATCCGGTCCTCAAAGACCACCGTGATCACGGAGAGTCCGAATCGCGAGATGGATCGCATTTCCGTTTTTCCCGGCAAGTTAGTCAATTCGATCTCCAGGGGGAAAGTCACGAGGCGTTCTATTTCCGACGGAGCCAAGGACGGCGCGCGGGTGATTACTTGAACTTGAACGGGGGTCACGTCGGGAAACGCATCGATCGGCAGATGGCGGAATGCCGCCACGCCACTCACGATGAGCCCGAGCCCGCCCAGCAACACGATGAGCCGCTGTTCTAAAACGGTACGGATGAGCCGTTCGATCATAGCGGGCCTCCTGTCGGCATCTCTTCCCGGAGCAACTCGGACTTTAAGGCATAACTACCTTGCGTCACTACTTCGTCTCCGGCAGCTAGCCCGGTGATGACCTGAACATACTCAGGTGAGGTCTGGCCGAAGGTCACCTCGCAGGGTTCGAATCGACGCGGTCCCCGAACAGCGAAAACCACTGTCCGACTACCGACTTGTTGAATCGCCGAACGTGGAACACTCAAGACCGATTGCTCGTCAGTGACTAGCAGAACTTCAGCGAACATCTCGGGCCGCAATCGCCCGTCAGGGTTGGACACATCCGCGCGTGCCATGACCGTCCTGGTGGCCGGGTCGATCACAGCGCCTACGTACGTAATGGTCCCTCGAAACGTCGTGTCCGGATAGGCTGATACCCGCACGTCAATGGTAAGCCCAGTCTTCAATCGACCGGCCTGTTGTTCCGGAAAATCGGCGCGCACCCGTAGGGTCGAGAGGTCTGCGACGGTGAACAGCGTCTTATTGGGATCGCTGACTTCGCCGATAGTGGCGTTTCGCTCGATCACTTCGCCGGCAAAGGGGGCTCGAAGGGAGACCCGAGCAACCTCCGCATGGGGTAATGCCTGAGCGGCCAGCCGCTGAATCTCCCGCTCGGTCATGCCGAGCAAATGCAGCTTTTCCTCCGCTTCATGCAGATCAGCTCGCGCATTCTCATAGTCGGCATTGCGACGCTGCTGTTCACCCACACCAATTGCACCTCGATCCAGCAACGCGGTGGCCCGTTCGAGCGATTTTTCCGTAACGCTCAGCATGGTCCTCGCTTTGCGGTATTCCAACTGCGCTTCTCCATAGGCTGGGCTATCGAGCAACAGCAGTTGATCGCCTTCCTTCACGCGATCGCCGAGATTGGCAAACACGGCCACGATGCGACCGGGGACTCGTGCGCTCAAGTGTGCCAATCGATTGTCATTGGCTAGAATCTTTCCAGCTTGGGCCTTGAGGGTCATCCGAATCGGACGAATCACCACACGATCCGTCTGAAGTTGCGCGAGAGCCGGGCTCCCTTCCGGCAATTCGATAACGCCGTGCTCAGCGGGCACCGTGGTTGTCTCGGCGGGAGGCTTCGGCGCATCGTCTTGCTTCGATTGACAAGACAGACTCACGACGGCTACCGACAGGGACCAGACGATCCGAAAAGAAAACCATAACGCAGACGTTATAAAGGAACTATTCATGGCAATCCTCCCACCGCCCGCTCCAGCCGGGCCAACGCAATGGAATGGTCAGCCTGTGCCTGAGCATATTCGAGCAAGGTCTGGCGGTACACGCGCTGAGCGTCAATGACCTCCAGTAGACTCGCGACCCCGTTTCGAAAACTGAATTGCGCAATGTCCAGAGCCTCCTTTGCCTGATAGAGGAGTCCTTTCTCAAAAACTTGAATCTGCCGCTGAGCGGTTTGCATTTCCTGAAAATATTGCGTGACCGCCTGTTCTAACTCGTGCTGAGCCCGCGTTTGCTCGGCTTGGGCGCGATGGTGAGCGCCCATGGCTGTGCCGATCTCACCCTGTCGCTGATACCATATGGGCAGAGGCACGCTCAGCCCCGCCGTCACGGATTCATCGCCGGCCTCCCGATGATACTGGCCTAACACCGACACGTTCGGTATGCGCGCCGCTCGTTCTTGCTCAAGGGTAAATTGAGCTTGCTCGACCGCTTTCTCTTGCCGCCGAAGTGTCGGATGACGACCAAGCGCTTGCTCGGTCAAGGTATGGAGATCGAGGCCGGACCTCGTCGCTTCAAATTCCCCTTGGATGACAAAATGCCCTCCAAGCGCCTTCCCCGTAGCCTTGTTCAGATTGGCACGGGCGACAAGAAGAGCGTTATCCGCTCTCGCCAGATCTTTGTCGGCTTTTTGCAGTTCCACTGTCGCTTTGACCAACTCAAATTTCGGCGACTCCTTTGTCTCAACCCGCGCCCGAATGAGCTTTATGAAATCCTCGACCGTCCGGAGATTCTCTTTGGCCAACTGGACATCCTGTTGGGCAAAGAGCAATTGAAAGAATGCTGATTTGATCTCAGCCGTAATCGCCACTTTGGCTTCTTCCATTCCGGCGAGCGCGCCAGAGAACCCCGCCTCGGCGGCGCGTTGTCGAGCGGCTCGTTTTCCAGGCCACTCCAGCGGTTGCTCGATCGTAATCGTCCGTTCGGTGATAGAGGTCCCGGTCCTCGGATCACGAATTGACCCGCGTCCGGCCGACCCCATCACCGTCGGATTCAGGTAGGCGTCAGCTGCCACCTGTCGCCCCTGGCTTTCTTCAAGGACTGCCTCCACCCCAGTCATTACCGGGCTGTGCTTGAGCGCGAGGGTTAGGACTTCGGATAAGGAATACGGTACAGCGCGTGATTCAGCCGCCCTCGCGGTTGCGTGGAGGCAGCCAAAGTCAACCGAGCAGAACAGGACGAACAGAATAATAATTCCGTGCGGAATCATGGGAAATCTCCTCCGCAGACAGCCTAATCCGGCGACTGAGAAAGGCTGAGTCCATCTCAAGCGTCCGCGATCGATTATGTTACTTGTTGCGTGAGCGCACGAAGCTTAGACGAAAAGACTGGGCGGCGCGCGGGAAGGGAGATCGTGAATGAACCGTATGCACGAGGAAACACGCGCGGCGTGTTGTTCATGCCGCATGGAAGAGTTGGGATCTGAAATGGACGCATGCCCAACGGCAAATGCCTGCGCCAAGAGCGGCTTACTGTGTTTGCGATCGGTTGAATCGTTGAGAAAAGAGAAACCGACTTCATAGTGCCGGTCGCGTGTGTGTGCGAACTGAGTAAGCTTTATCGCACCGTCATGCCCGGCATTTTCCGTTCCTCCAACCTCTTGATGGTCGTTGAACTCGCAGTCGAGATCCGGAGACCAAACCGTATGAATGGTCCCACCATGGACATGCCCCGCTTCTCCATGACGATGATCCGCTTCAGGATGAACGTGAACCAACGGAGCCGCGAGCATCCAGAGAGATACCCACAGTAGGACTGTCGCTCGAAACCACGAGAATGCTTTACGCTTTGGGGGCATCACGGAATCACGCTAGCACAGTTCGTTGCATGCATCAATCAATGACCATTTATACAAGGCGACAAGTGTACACTTTTGATAGCTTGACAGGTTTCTCCGCATTAAGGCAAGGTATCAACCTATGAATAGTTGGGTACTTGCCAAGGTTAGGATGCAGTTCTTCAGCCTGGTTTTATTCTTCACCCTCTGTCAGATCACCGGGACAATGTGTACCGTGCCGGATCTGTCGTTGGCCAACGACGCGACGCAACTGGCCGAAGACATGAGCGATATGGCCTGTCCGATGGATGGTACGACCATGTGTCCACCGTCCGCCGTCTCATCGCCGGAACGACAGTCCAAACACCCGGCACCCGCCGACCTGAATCAGATAGCGGTACCGCTTAACCCAGTCACAGCGTTCACCGCTCCCTCAATCTTAGAATTTTTGTCTTGGAGCTCTGCCTCGGAGTTCGTCCCCATTTCCATAGCTGCGCCGTCGGTCCTTCGAATTTAATTTACACCATCCAGTCCATTCACTGCCACTCCGTTGTGTTCGTAGGCGGCACTGATTCATCCGTTCGGCTTGGTCTGAGGTGTCATGACACAATACACAATCGGCCCCGACGCCACTCCACCCAGTGTCCACGGACTCGGAAGAGGGGCTGATTATCATCAGTAAAAGGAGAACATCTCATGATGGGCATGCGTTGGACTAATTGGCTGGGTTTAGCAATGTTGATGTCCTTTCTCTTTATTCATGAGCCGATATGGCTGCTCCTAGAGTTTCACCCGACGCCGTCTGGCAGCACGGAGTTTGACAGCACGAAGATCCTGTGGGCTATTCCGGTCGTCGCCTACGTCATCGTTGGGGCTGTGTTGTTAATGCGGGGAGGTTCGGATGACTAGAAAACCTGATCGTCTTGTGAGAGCGAGGAACGTGGTTCTTCTCTCTCGATCAATGGAGGTGAGCATGCGATATCTTCGAGAGAACATGATGAGAACTTGGTTTCCAGCTCAATATTTCCTGGTAGCACTGACGCTGGCCTCCTGCAGTCCTAGCGCGGCTCCGCCGAGCGGGACTCCGCCCAACGCGATGGCGCCGACACCATTACCGGCGAGTCAGATCCCGCAATTCGTGGACCCCTTGCCTCTTCTGGCTGTTGCGGGGGGAACCATCGAAACAATCACCGCGCCATCGGCGACGCTCTCGATGTGCGAGTTCAAGGCCACCGTTATGCCGTCGACATTCGCGCCGACATCTTCCACCTACTCCGGAACCTATGTCTGGGGCTACCGCAACGGCTCAACCTGTCCTGGATCGGGAACGCCGCTCTCAACGTACATCGGGCCGGTGCTCGTCTCGACGCGTGGGACTCCGACCGAAATTCAGTACATCAACAGTCTGCCGAATACCGCAGCAAGCCGACTGTCGGCTTGGAAGACCTCGACCGATCAGACCCTTTCCTGGGCCGATCCGCTGAACAGTGAAGCCAACAGATGCGCAGGGGCTGTCGTCGAAAACCAACCGCCGTATGGGGGCTGCGCGTCGAATTATGCCGGTCCGGTCCCAACTATCCCCCATCTGCACGGAGGGGAGGTTCCGCCGGTGCTAGATGGAGGCCCGGATGCCTGGTTCACTAGTGATGGGACTTACCGAGGCCATTCGTACTACAGCAAAGCCGGCACGGTTCCAAATGGAGCGATCTACCGCTATCCAAACAAGCAAGAAGCAGCTCCGCTCTGGTTTCACGACCATGCGTTAGGCGTGACACGCTTGAATGTCTATGCGGGGTTGGCAGGGATCTATCTGATCACCGATCCGGCGCTGACGTTGCCGGCCGGTCTGCATCCGATCGGGTTGCGGCAAGGCGCCGGGGGCTCCATAGACCATGTGACGCCGTTGGTGATCCAAGACCGCATGTTTGACACAACTGGACAGCTGTATTTCCCCAATATGGGGCCCAACCCGGAGCATCCGTTCTGGATGATGGAGTTCTTCGGCGACACGAATGTCGTGAACGGCAAAGTTTGGCCATATCTGAACGTCGAGGCCAGGCGCTACCGCTTCCTCCTCATCAACGGATCGAACGCGCGCACGTATGAACTCTCCTTGAGCGGACAACCTCTGTGGCAGATCGCAACCGACGGAGGGTATCTCGATAAGCCGGTCCGGCTAGGCAAGCTGACCGTGATGCCCGGTGAGCGAGCCGACATCATGATCGACTTTTCAGGATTAGCAGGGCAAACGTTGATCTTAGAGAATCATGGCCGCACACCATTCCCCAATGGCGCTCCACCCGATGCGGCGACAGCAGGACGCATTCTCCAGTTTCGAGTTGGACCGTCCACGTTGGCAGGGGCGGACGCCAGCTACAACCTGGCTCAGGGCGACGCGCTCCGCCCACCCATGCGTCGGTTGGTGAACCCCGCCACAGGGATGCTGACCGTCGCTCCTTCGAAAACTCGCCAACTCACGCTGAACGACATGATGGGTTCAGGCGGAATGGGCATGGTCAGACTGCTGATAAACAATACGAAGGCGTCCGGCACACGCGCTGATGGAACGGCCCGAACGGATTTCACGGCGGTCACAGTGGGAGGCGTGACGGAATATATGTCTGAAGCGTCGGCTGAGGGCGAGACGGAGGTCTGGGAAATCGTCAACCTGACGGCAGACGCCCATCCGATTCACATACACTTGACGCCGGTTCAGGTGCTCAATCGACAACGGATCGATCTGGGCATGTATAAGATGGCCTACGACATGGCCTTCCCCAGTGGCGCCTCTATGTTCGGCGATGGTCCGCCGTTGACATACCTGCCCTCCGCTGCTTCCGGATCGAAACACGGAGGGAATCCGGATATTCAGCCCTATCTTGATGGCCCCATCCAGCTTCCGGAAATCAACGAAGCCGGATGGAAAGATACGGTGATTGCGTATCCGGGCCAAGTCACTCGCATCGCCGTGCGCTTCGCGCCGACAGACACGGCAGCCGGCGTGGCGAGAAACTATTCTTTTGATCCAGATGCCGGTGGGCATGGATTCGTATGGCACTGTCATATCCTTGACCATGAGGACAATGACATGATGCGTCCGTATAAAATCACTGCGGCAAGAGGTGCGGCGAGGACATACGTGATGGGCGTCGATTACTAAGTGAGAGAGGTAGGGGAAACCAGCTCAAGATGTCGGGCAGTTCCAACGAGAGGCTGCTCGACGTCCATGGATGGATGTGATTTGGTTCGTCGGAGCCATACAAAGCTGGCAGTGCCGAAGAGAATAAAAGAGAAATCCTTCACCTCCTCCGGAGAGATAATCCCGTGTGTTGTTCACTAGGTGACGTGTGACTTTATGAGAAGATGTGTCGGCGCATGACGATGGAAGAATTGCTTAGCATTGTAATAACTTATCTCTCCGGCGTGCTGTCCAGCCGCTTCTTGGTCTAATCCAGACTGCTAAAACCACATACGCACGCCGACTACGAATCGGATCTGGCTCGGGTTTCCATTCTC
>LVWT01000012.1 GCA_002083405.1 Nitrospira sp. SG-bin2
ATATTAATATGATTTACGTTACGAAACACTAGAGGTTGCCAAACGCCATCCCGAGATCCTTGTTGAGGTAATCGTGTGGCAGACGTCGATAGGCTTTCCGCGTTGACCTGAGCTGTTCAACGGACGCAACCAAGTCAGCATATAGAGTGACCCTTTAGACTTAATTCACGAATATGAACGACGAATCCAAGGCTATCGAAGAAATTGCGAAGACAACTGGTAAGGCCATTGATGCCAGCCGCCAGCTTGGGGGGTTCTTGTCCAAGTACATCGGAGGTTCCATGGAGCATGCTATGGGCATAGTCGAGGACAAGCTCAAGTATTTGCGGTGGGAACGTCAGATTCGGTTGGAAGATCGTGCTAACGCCCTGTTATCCGAAAGGGGGCTATCGCAACCTAGCCGGAAGGTGCCATTACAGATTGCAATACCGCTAATTCAAGGCGGCTCCCTTGAAGAGGACGACCGGCTCCAGGATCGATGGGCTGCACTCCTGGCAAACGCAGCCGACGCAGCTGCTCAAATTGAGGTTCGACGAGCCTTCATCAGTATCTTAGAGGATCTAACCCCGCTGGACGCATCGCTTCTTGATAAGATCTACTCCTCATCCCAGGTACCTAACGTTGAAACGGAGACATGGACAACCCATCTACCTGATCACATTACTGAAGAAAAACCCAATCTGGAAAACTTGCGCCCGCCAAGCTACGTAGAGATATCTCTGGGCAACCTTGCCCGTCTTGGATTGATTACAACTGCAATGACGTGGACCAGTGTCGCGATTTTCAGCTGTGTGCATCGAACGGTCCTTGGGCACGAATTTCTAAGGGCTATTTCCAGTAGTCAGTGTGATTCTTGACCGTCCGTCTCAGGGGACCGCTGCCCAGCTGCGTTCGCCAGTTCTGTCCGCCCGTCGGGTCCTAGCGGCCCCCGAGTCCGACCGTTAGCTGACGTCCACAACGAGCGTCCTCATTAAGTAAGGGCTGATGGATTATCTTTACACTGCCTGGTTTCGAGATTCCTTGATTCACCCTGAAGAGCAGGATTATGAATGGTGTGCCTGCATTGTGATCGATGCAAACACTTTGGAAGATGCAAAAACATGGGGTGACCACCTAGCAAGACAGTTCTCTGGTAAGTCTTTCTCTGAGCAATTCCTTCGTTCGGTGACCGAGTCCACTGAGGGCTATGCGGATGTGGACATATCATCCACGCCTCGCATTAAGTACGGTTACAACGCCACCGATGAGGAAATTGGATGGTGAGACAGCAACAGCACCACTGAGAGGGCTGGACCAGGAGTCGACTCTTTCAATACTTAGGATCTGGCATGTACGTTGAATTGTGAAACTCCAACGCTCACGGGAATCGTCTAATCGATGCACTACCAGCGTCCACCGTCGAACTTGATCTTCATACATTGCCCGACTAAGCGACAGAGCCGTTCCCACTGTCTCACGTAGTCGGCATGCAAGTCAGTGGTTGTGAGCATGCACTCCGTCGGCCATGTTACCCATCCATCCATGACTTCGCCCCCAGGCCTGCTCAAGAGATCGAGGTTGCCTGATTCTCAGATTTCTATTGCCTCACACTTCCAATCCTTCATAATCAGCAAAACACCTCCTCTAGAACTCTCATAGTCAGTAAGGGAGCGCGATTATGCCTGCCACCATTGTCCTCTTATCCTTCATCCTCTTTCTCTGTTCGATTCCTCAGATTGCAGAAGCCGGAATTGATTCCGGCGTCTCGGCATTTGAGCGAGGCGATTACCAAACCGCGCAGCAAGAATTGCGTCCGCTCGCTGAGACCGGCGATCCCAAGGCGCAGTATTACATCGGCCTCATGGCGTACAGCGGAAAGGGTGTTCCGCAGGACAGCGCCGAAGCGATCAAATGGATCAAGCCGGCGGCGGAAAATGGGGTGGCCGACGCGCAGTACATCTATGCCCTCTTGTTGGAGGGGGGAACTCCAGGGGCGGCGGGAAAAATCGAGGCGATCAAATGGTTCACCCTGGCTTCCGATCAAGGCCATGTTGACGCCCAAATGAAGCTGGTTGACCGATACAGTCGGGGCGACGGAATCAAGCCAAATCTTGTCCAGGCCTATACATGGTGCGGCGTGGCTCACCTCCATGTCCCGTCACGTTGTAATCCCCAGGAGTCCGTGTCGGCCTATCAGATGACGGCCGAACAGAAGGAAGACGCGAAACGGAACGTGCAACAATGGGTGACCCGACATCCCGTCAACACCTCACATCCATCATTTAAAAGCGCGCAGCGATTGATCGCCGAGCTCGATCGGGCCGACTTCAAGAAAAAAGAGGAGATCAAGGCATCGCTCGTTCGTATGGGAAATGTTTCAACCCCGGCCATGTTAGAAGCGCTGCACCAGCGCGCGTTCGCACACACCAAACTGCTCACGGACGTCCTGTGCGAGCGAGGGCCTGAATCCTCGAGTGCCATACCGGAACTCATCCGCCTCTTGAACGACCCAAGCGTGTTGCAGCCGATCAATTCCCATTTCCTGTCTTCCCTGGCCTGCATTGGAAAGTCCTCCCCTGAAGTTCAGTCTTTTCTGATTTCGCTGTTGAAGGGGGGGAGCGATGCCATGCGGCCCTGGGCCGCCATGTTATTGGAGAATTTTGAGTCAAAAGAAGCCGTGCTTGCGCTCGCCGATGCGCTTGATGATTCACGGCGAACCGTACGCGAAACAGCCGTGAGAGTCTTATTGAGCATGGGACCCAAAGCCGCCCCGGCGGTCCCGGCCCTGTCAAAGCTGATGGAACAACGAGGAACGTACCTCGCCTCGGCTGCAGGAGATGCCTTAGCGGCCATCGGAACTCCCGAAGCTATCGCTGAGATCAAACGGCACCACACCGAATAGCGCCAGAGGTGCAGTCCGTCCTTTTTTTCAATTACAGCCGCTGTTCGATCCGCTCCGCATAGCCTGTCAGCTCCGCATAGCCTTCACCCTGTATGGGCCGGCCCTGTTTGGTACCGGAGACCGACACCGCTCCTTCCCAGTACGTCACCTGCGCGCTGCTCGTGGTTCGGAGTTCCTGATCTGCGAGTACCGGGGCAAGGTCCAGCTTTATATCCAAGGATGGAATCGTCATCCGCCAGTGGTTGGGATAGATCGCCCGACTCTTCGGACTGGTCCAGGTCCCGGTGGATTCAATACGGATGTCTCCGACCGGAAGATGGCGAGTCTGTCCGTCGGGTGACACCACCGTGCCGCTGGACGCAGGATCTGGCGATCCATCGCTTCGACGCAGGCGATACACCATCAGCTCGCTGTTGTCCGCCAATTGAATACTGAACCAATCCCACCCGACGAGATCCTTGCCCAGATCGGCTGATCCGAACTCATGATCCATCCAACTGGTCCCGGTCACCTCGAACTGTTCGTCGCCGATTGACAGCGTGCCGGTCGTACCCAATCTTGTGAATGAATAATAATGCGAAGCTTGTCCGTACTCCGCGCCTTTGCGGCTGATGCCGTCCTGTCCATGGATGACCAGGGGCTTCGAGGGCTGAAGGGTCAGAGACAGCGCGAATGTCCCGGCGCGCGCAAACAACGTCTGTGCGCCGCCAGGACCGGCCGGCATCTCGGCCCGCCAATCGTCGATCCAGGCATGCAGACGGGATTCCTCCGCGCCGGCCTTGCCTAAGCCGGCCCGGCTCAGCTTCTCGGAGAAATGAAAGCGTCGCCCCCCGACATCGGTCACGGCAAAGTGGGCGAAATACAAATGATTCACCGACCACTGCGAGGGCTGTGTCTTCACCTCGTCGGGTGGAATGGCCCGTCGAAAGAAGGTCAACTCAAAACCGAAGGCCCGTCCGTTCTTCGCCTGAAGATGGCCCGTGTAATACCACCATTCGGTTCGATAGGCCGGATGCGATCCATGGTCTCTGGGAAAATCGTACCGGTAGCCTGCGGTCGCCAGCTTGAACGGCGTCGCAGGAGCATCCGCTCCAAAGGCAGCGGAGTGATGACCTGCCAGCCATGCAGCGAGCACCACGACAGCACAGACGCCGGCGGGTATGCTCCCCGCGAGCGGCGAAAACCGACTGCGTTGGGGAAACATGGTCCATCGCATCTCGCCACGGTTATAGCACGGGAATTATGACCGCACAAATCACCAGTGCCAGAGCGGTATTCGCTCACTCATCCCGCATAGCCGCGTGCCTGCGGCTCCGTTGACAATTTTCACATCCCTCAGCTATCGTGAGTCATGCAGATTGATCGCGAGCGTGAGCCCAAGGGCCGAGCTTCCTCCGGACGAGTCGAACCGTTTCCAATCCCCAATCGGGTGCCGGTATTTCCGCTGCCCAATGTCGTCTTTTTCCCGAAGACCTATTTGCCGCTTCACATTTTCGAACCGCGTTATCGTCAAATGGTGGCCGACGCAGCAATGGGGCACCGGTGCATCGCCATGGCCTTGCTCAAAGAAGGGTGGGAGACGGACTACTACGGAAATCCGGCGATTTATCCCACGCTGTGCGTCGGACGCATCATGAGCGCGCAACCGCTGTCTGACGGCCGCTCGAACATCCTGCTCCAGGGACTCGAACGCTGCGACATCCAGGAAGAACATTTTGAGAAGCCCTATCGCGAAGCGACAATTCAGCTCACGCCCCAGCCCTCGGAAGAACGGCTTGCGGCAGGCGTTCGGCGCGCATTGGTTGAGCTGCTCAGCCGATACCTCCAAACACGGGAGGACAACACGGCCTGGCAGGGATTCTTCCGTGATGACGTCAGCGACGACGTGCTGGTGAATACCCTCTCCACCTATCTGGAATGCACTCCGCTGGAAAAACAGTTTTTATTGGAAGCCGAGGGATTGGTCCAGCGGGCGCGCCGCCTGAACGATCTGATTCAATTTATGCTGCACGACCAGCAAGGCGCGGGAGGATGGGAGTAAATGGATCGGGCCATCGCGATTGAAGTCAGCCGCCTGTGCAAAACGTACGATGCCCACAAGGCCGTCGACGATCTGTCTTTCCAGGTCTATGCCGGTGAAATTTTCGGCTTGCTGGGCCCCAACGGCGCGGGAAAAAGCACGACGCTTCGCACGCTCATCACACTGTTGCATCCGACATCCGGCACCGCCAGCGTCTTCGGGCACGATACGGTGCGCGAAGCGGACACGGTCCGCATGCTGATCGGGTATGTGCCGCAGGAACGGGCGATCGACCGGTTTCTCACAGGCCGTGAACACCTCCAGCTGCTCGGCGCGCTCTACCATCTGACCAAAGAAGAGGCGGCCAAGCGCATCGCCGAATTATTGAAACTGGTCGAGTTGGAGAGCCACGCAGACCGGCCGGCCAAAACCTATTCGGGCGGCATGAAGCGCAAACTCGATATTGCCTGCGGCTTGCTTCCCAACCCGAAAGTGTTGTTTCTCGACGAACCGACGCTCGGGCTCGACGTCCAAAGCCGGCTCAGGATTTGGGAATACGTACGGATGCTGAAGGCGCGCGGCATGACGATCGTGATGACGACCAACTACCTGGACGAAGCGGATCAACTGTGCGACCGGTTGGCCATCATCGACGGCGGTAAGATCAAGACCCTCGGCGCGCCGGCCGAACTCAAGATCGCGCTCGGCGGCGACATCGTCTCGCTGACCCTCAAAGAAACGGATCGCATGGCAGGCTTGGAATCGGCGTTGAAAAACCAGCCCGCGATTAAAGCAGTGCGGCTCACGACGAAAGGGCTCGACATTCGGGTCGAGTCGCCGGAAAAGGCGTTGCCTGTCATTTTGGAATCGGCCAATCGACTGGGGTGCAGCATCGAATTTATTCAATACAATCGCCCGCGGCTGGATGACGTCTTCATCGCCCACACCGGCCGCCGCATTCAGGATGACATCCCAAAGGAGGAATAGCCGTCAGGCGTCGCACGTCATTCGAAAGACTCCGGAGGGCTTCGCGCTCCGGGGCCCTCGATTCACGTTTCACGCTTCACGCTTCACGTCATGAAAGACTATTGGCAAGAAATCCGTGCGTTGACGATGCGGTGGGTTCTCCGGCTGAGCCGAGAGAAATTCAGCATGCTGTTCACGCTGGTGCAGCCGATGCTGTTCTGGCTGATCTTCTTCGGCAATCTGTTTCAGCGGGCTGCGGATTCGCAGGTGACCCAGGCGCCGAATTACATCAGCTTTCTGGCGGCCGGGGTCGTCGTCATGACCGTTCTCAACAATGGATTGGCCGGCGGCGTAGATCTGCTGTTTGACAAAGAAAACGGCTTTCTCGAACGCCTCATGTCGACGCCGATCCATCGCAGTTCCGTCATTTTGAGCCGGTTTATTTTCGTCATGACGATCACGTCGCTGCAAGTGCTCGTCATCCTCGGCGTCGCGTTCCTCTTCGGCGTCCACCCGGCTACCGGCTTGCTCGGCATCGCGACGATTCTCCTGATCGGCATGATGTTCGGTGTCGGATTGACCGCCATTTCGATGGCCATGGCCTTTTCTGTGAAAAGCCACGGCGACTTCTTCTCCGTGTTGGGGTTCTTGTCCCTGCCGATGATTTTCTTAAGCTCAGCGCTCGTGCCGTTGGCGGCCATGCCGGGATGGATGAGTGTTCTCGCCCAGTTCAATCCCATGACATGGGCCATCGATGCGGTGCGGCCGTTGATTCTGTCCGGATGGAGCGAAGCCTTGCCGCACGTCGGTATGGTGGTGCTGGTTATGCTGGTCTTCGATGCGCTGTGCCTGTACGGCGGGGCCAAAGCCTTCCGCCGGGCCATGGGGTAGGAGAGCGGGGAGCCGATAGCAGATGGCTCATGGCACGCGACAGAGATTCAAGACTGGATATGGTCTTGTGCCGTGTCCGTGCTATACGCCATACGCTATACGCTCTTCTGTGTAGCACGATACGAGATACGAAGACGAACGATGGTCACTCCAGAAGGCCAAATCCGCGCCCTGATTCGCCTGCTCTCCGATGAGGACGATCGAATCGTCCGCACCATCAGCGGGAAGCTGATTACGATCGGACCTGCCGCGGTCCCGCTCCTGCAAGAGGCTGAAATCGAACAGCCGGAGATGGCCGATCGAATCGCATCCGTCCTCGAAGAAATCCGCTGGGGCAAGCTGGAAGAGGAACTGGTCAAACTGGCGGCGCTTCCGGACAAGACCATGAGCCTTGAAACCGGGACGTTCTTGATCGCCCGCCACGCCTATGCGGCTCTGGACGTGCCCCGCTATCAAGAACGGCTGGATACCATGGCGCAGGAAGTGCGCGCCCGAATCGGCCTTCGCGCCTCCGGGGAAGAAACCGTCAACGCCCTCAATCGCTACGTCTTTGCCGAGCAGGGATTCAAAGGCAACACCAAGAACTATTATGAAGTAGAAAACAGCTACCTCAACTGTGTCATCGACCGGCGAGTCGGCATTCCGATCAGCCTCTCGGTGGTCTATCTGCTCATCGGACAGCGTCTGGGTCTCCCGCTGTTCGGCATTGGAATGCCCGGGCATTTCCTGGTGAAGTACGAATCCGATCGTTACAAAATTTTCATCGATTGCTTCAACGGCGGCGCGCTGTTGACCGAAAAAAACTGCGCAAGGTTTTTGACGGAAGCAGGGTACGGATTCGACGACAAATATTTGCAACCGAGCCCGGTTCGCGCGATCCTGTCCCGCATGGTGAAAAATCTTCTGTCGATTTATGCAAAGCTGGATGAACCGGTCAAGATGTCCCGTCTGACCAGGTTTATCGAAATCTTGGGCGGAGAGCCTCGCGAAGAAGGGCTGTAGCCTACTACAACTTCACCGACAACAAATCCCTCCCCTTCCTGATTGTTCCCTCATACCGTTCTCCTGCTTGAGCTTTCACATCGTACCGATCTGCAATCGGATAGAAGTGTGACAGAATCAGTTGACCAACCCCTGCCTCGTGAGCCACCTGTCCGCACTGTCCGGCATGCAAATGGACGGGGCCCGGTCGATTGGCCGGGAATGAACAGTCGAGAACGGCAAGATCAGCATCTCCGCAGAGACGCACGAGGCTGGTGCAGTATTGTGAATCTCCTGAATAAGCGAGCGCCTTTCCACCGTACTCCAGCCTGTACCCCAAACAATGCAAGCGGGGACTATGGGTCACCCTTCGTGGAAGAACTTTCGTCCGGCCGATCCAGAATGGGCGGTCATCGACTTCCTTCAACGTCACGCCGAATGGCGCGCGGCTAAAGCCTGGGAGTGTCGCGAACAGAACCTTGAAAAGACTTCTTGTCCCGGGCGGACCGATGACGGTGAGTGGCGGCCGTTTCCCGCCTTGGTACTTCGTGAAGATCATGGCGTCGAAGAAAAACGTGATGAAATCTGAAAAATGGTCCGCGTGAAAGTGGGAAAAGAGGACGTGCGTGATCTGATGGCGGTCCACACCGGTCTTGATCAGATTCATCAACGTACGCGGACCGAAATCCAGCAGTAGAGTCTGATCCGTCTGCACCAGATAACCGGCGGCAGCGCGGGTGGAATGAACATTCGTGCCGGAGCCGAGAATCGTCAAACGCATAGTTCACACATCGGATACAACAACTGTTGAGAACATAGCAAGCTCGGCCTCACACGCTTACCTGCTCAAGAATTGTTCGAGCCTCAATCAAGTCGGGATTGGCAACCTGTCCGGCAAACCGGGAACAAGCCGCATGCAAGACGTGCTTCGCAGCATCCGGCCGGTTCAGTTTTCTCAAAAGTCTGGCCATACTCACCGCGGCTCGAAGTTCAAGCATACGTGCATGCTGATCCTGTGCAACCCTCAAAGCTTCGGCAAAGCACTGCTCCGCTGCGGAGATGGATGGCTCGGACTGTTCCAGCAACAATTCCCCTTCCAGCCGAAGTAGCTCCGCTTGCCAACAGCGTTCTCCTTGGGAGCTAACCAATTTCTGCGCCTCTGACAGTGCGCCCAAGCCTTCATCGATACGTTTCTGTCGCAAATATATTTCTGCCAACAGCGCCAACGTAAACGTGTTGTTGAGACTCGCGCCGGCGGCTTGTGCAGCCGAGAGGCCCTTCACGAGCCTGCCCAGACCTTGCTCGTCCCCTTTTTGATCCAGAGCCCACCCTTGCAGAGATGTCGCCCACGCTAACGGCACTTCAAATGAATATTTGGTCGACAGCGCGATGGCTTCTTCAGTGAGATGTAATGTCTGCTCTGTGTCTCGAAGCGTGGAATAGGTCCAGGCCACGGTCGTCAAGGTGAACGCCAGCGTGAAGGGGTGTTCCAACTCTCTTGCCATCCCGATGGCCTCCCGCGAGAGCGCTTCGACCTGATCGACCTCTCCCAATATCCATAGCGCTCTGGCGAGCATGATTCTCGCGGTGATGCCGGGATCCTGCGTATAGGGGAGGGCCTGTGAGCGATGCCGGGCGGGATCATACAGGGACTTGGCGGCGAGCAAATGGGCTTTGGCTTCATTAAACCGGCCAAGGAAGGAATAGGTCGAGCCAACACTCTCATGCGCGCGGATCAGCATATCCGGGTTGTGCTCGCGCTGTGCGAGAGACAAGAGATGCTCAGCCAGGTCGCATGCTGTTGCAAGAGGCCCCCTGACCAGATGGAAGACCCACAGCCCCCACACCGCGAGAAAGTGATGCCCGGAGTCGCTGTTCTCCTGGGAGAGTTCCTTTGCCCTGAGATAATTACGCTCGATCTCCTGCGAGGCATATCCTTTCACCGTCACCATGGGAGCTCCTCGCGCGATGAGGAGATCCAACTCTGAGGTATCCCGCTCGGGACCCTCCGGCAGTTTCTTCACCATTGCCAACGCGCTATTGAAATGGTTCAGCGCTTCGACATTGGCCGACCGGTCCGCGTCTCTTCGGGCCGCAAGCTGCCAATACGTGATGGCCGAACGGGTCAAACCTGCCTGTTCACAGTGGTAGGCCAGGAGTTCCGGTTCCAACCGTACGCGCTCGGCGAATTTCTCTTCCAGTGTTTGAGCAATGCGGGCATGGAGGAGGCGGCGAGATTTTTTGGGGAGCGTGTTGTAGGCCGCTTCTTGGACAAGCATATGCTTGAACCGATATCGCGAAAGCGGCCGCTCACCCTCTTGCAGAATGAGACCTGAGGAGACAAACAAATCGAGGGCGCCGTTGAGCCGGTTGTCCGTTACATCGACGGCGGCCCGTAGCAGCTCATAGGTGAACTCCCGTCCGATTGCCGCTCCGATCTGAACGATTTCCTTCACCGGCCCCAATCGATCAACTCGCTCCATGAGCAACGCTTGCAGACTGTCCGGAATGACCATGTCCTTCAATGGAGCCTTGAGGGTAAATGCGTCGGTTCCTTCGGCCAGCAATCCGGTCTCCAGAAGATTCTCCGTCAACGCTTCGATATACAGCGGCACCCCGTCGGTCTTGGCCAGAATCGCCTGCTGCACCTCCTGCGGAAGCACCTTTCCTCCGGTCATCGTGGCAATCAGCTCGACGCTCTGCCGGCGCGGAAACCGGTTCAATGTCAGAAACGTGACGTGGCTGTATTCCGCCCACACCGGCCTGAAGTCCGGTCGAAAAGTAACCAGCAACAACACGCGCATCTGCCTGATCCGGTCGATGGTGCGGGTCATGAGATCCAGCGTAGTGGGATCAAGCCAATGGGCATCCTCCACGATCAGCAACACCGGAGAGTGATCCGCCAGCCTTTGCAAATACTGCACGAGCGCTTCCAGAGTCATGTCCTTGCGTTTGTCGGGCGACACGTTCGGCAGCTGGTATCGCTCGTCTCCTCGGATCGAGAGCAGATCCGCGAGCAAGGCAACCGTGATGCGGTCATCGAGGCCGCTGCTGGCTACCAGCGCATCAAGCTTGTGCAGTTGCGCGGGAGCGCTGTCCTCACCGGCCAGCCCCGCTGCCTGCCGCAGATAGGTAACCACGGGATACAGTGCCGTATTGGTATGGTGCGGTGAGCACTGAGATTGGATCGTCTCATAGCGATCCCCGGTAAGCTGGTCACGCAGATATCGAACCAGCCGGGACTTGCCGATGCCGGCTTCGCCGCAGAGAAGCACGACCTGGCCTTCACCGTCGACCGCTTCGCGCCAGCGCCCGAGAAGCAGCGCCGTTTCGTGCTCTCTGCCGATGAAATCGGCTAATCGGCCGGATCGATACGACTCGAACCGGCTGGCCGACGGCTTGGCACACAACACCTGCCAGATCCGAACCGGCGTCTCGTACCCCTTGAGAGAAACCGTCCCCTGATCGGCAAACTCGAACTCTCCCCCGACCAGACGCTTCGTCACCGAATCAACGATCAATTGATTCGGTGCCGCCACTCCCTGGAGGCGAGAGGCCAGATTCGGCGTTTCACCGAACACCGACCGTTCTTTGGCGGTGTCCTGTCCGATGAGTTCGCCGACGATGACGGGACCGGTCGCAATTCCGATTCGTGTCGCAATTTCACATTCCTGCTCGGGGCGATACTCCCGAGGGAGCGCCTTTACCAGCTCAATCACGGCCAGTCCGGCATGCACCGCACGCTCGGCATCGTGCTCATGGGCATGGGGATATCCAAAATACACCAAGAGTCCGTCACCCATGTATTTTGCGATATAGCCGTTGAATCGGCTGATCGCCTCACCACAGGTATCCAGAAAACGCCGGATAGAGGCCTGGAGATCTTCGGGGTCCAATCGGCGAGCCAGCGCCGTCGAGCCCACAAGATCACAAAACATGACGGTCAATTGGCGTCGCTCCGCTTGATCTCGACCGGAAGGGAACGGCGTTGCCTCCGGGTCGGTTGCGATGGGTACAGTCTGAAGACCATCGCTGTCGGCCTTTTGTGGCAGGTGCGCGATGGCGCGCAGGAGTCTTTTCCGATGGCCGAGCACAACGCCCAGAGATGCCAAATCACCGTCGTTCAGTTCGGGCAGGACATCCCATGTGATGGCGTTCTGCTGAAATACGTCCCGATAGCGATCGAGGCCGAGACTTTCCAGCCATGCCGAGACGCGATCATCCATCATGACGGTCCAAGCCTGGATCGGTGAATGCCGGACATGGAATACTTGCTTCTTGCAGCCGGTGACACGTTGATTGATAATATTGCCATGGCCAACGGTTCTTCCCCGACAAAGACCGGTCATCGGACCATTATCCGGCACATTGAGCACCGAGTCATTTCGATCGGAATGTCGGTGATCGCATATTTACTCGAGAGAGCCGTGTTGCGCTCGATCGGGCGCGACAAAACCGAGGCGTAGAGTCCGCTCAACCGCTGCCAGAGCAACGCACCGTCAACGTCCTCGCACCAGATCGAAGACCAATCCAAGAGTCAGCAGTCCGGCCACGATCCCGAACGTGACCGGTATCCAATCTGCCACTGTTCCCGACATGACCGTAAGCGCACTAGAGAGGATGCTAGTTGCAGCGGCAACGCCCAGCGCAAGGCGCCGCCCGGTCCGTCGAACCATATCTTCGAGCGAATTGGCCTTGAAATTTACCACCAGCTTTTGGCCGGGACGAGCGCCGATCAGGTGTTCAATCGCTTCGGTCACCCGTTCGGCTCGCACTTGGAACTTCTGTACTTGATAGGCGATCGCTTTGGGATCGAGCGCGGCCCCCATCCGCTTGATCATGACGCGCATCAAAAACTTGCCCGCGACGTCATACGGATCAAGTCTTGGGTCAAGATTCGCGGTCGCCAGCTGGACCTGCGCCAGGGCCTTGGCTGCGAGCGTAAGGGAGGCCGGCATCGGCACGCCGTGCCGAAATGCGATCGTGCTCATTTCCTGCAGCAGCGGTCCGATCTGCATCTCGGCGAGCGCCGCCTTGCGGTATTTCGCCATCACTTCGCCGATTTCGCGTTGAAACCGTGGAACGTCCAGATCACTGCGGTCGATCGCACCCGTCATCATCAGCGTGACATCGCTGAGAAAAGCCACATCTTCTTTCCACAGCGCCATCAGCAACAACAGGAGGTGCTCCCGTACGTTGGCATCGATGGCGCCGACCATTCCAAAGTCGAGAATGTAGATGCGGTTCTTCCACCACATGAGATTACCCGGATGAGGATCGGCATGGAAGAAGCCGTCGACGACGATCTGCTTGTAGAAACTTTCCAACAGCTGGCGGGCCGCCTCGATACGCTCTTGGCCTTCCGGAGCCTGTGCGATCGGGCCGCCTTGAATCTCCTCCATCACCAACAATCGGGATGTCGACAGCTCCCGGTATACAGAGGGGACTGCTAACCGATCGTAGTCTGCGAGCACAGTCTGCATCCGCCCGATATTGTCGACTTCTTGGCAAAAATCGAGTTCGCGCTGGAGCGACGTGGCAAGGTGCTTGAACACCGCCTCCATGTTCACCACTTGGTTGAGGGCCTGACGTTGCCCCACTTTCTGGGCGAAGATCTCGAGCAGGGCAAGATCCTGCTCGATGTCGGCTCGAGCGGTGGGTCGCTGAACCTTGACGACGACTCGGTCGCCGTTTTCGAGTGTGGCCCGATGGACTTGGGCAATGGTCCCGGCAGCGAGTGGTTGGGGGTCGATCGACTCAAACACATCCTCCCACGGCACCCCCAACTCCTGCTCGGCGACTCGAACGACTTCACGCTCGGACATGGGGGGCACGTGACTCTGCAACATCGCGAGTTCTTCAATGTATTCCGCAGGAAGGAGATCCGGGCGGGTCGACAGCACCTGGCCGAGCTTTGAGAAGGTCGGGCCCAGCTCCTCCAGCGCCGCACGTAGGCGCTGGGCCTGCTGACGGCGAATGGATCCGTCCGATTGATCGGGCTGGCTGAAGAGCTCCTTGAGGCCATGCTTCGCCATGACTGTCGCAATATGTATGGCTCGTCCCGCCAGGTGAGGCTCAGCCGTTTGAGGTTCACCCTTGGACTGAAGTACTCGTACCGATTCAGGATCCTGCTCATCCCCGGATAGGAGGGTATTCACAATAACGACGGTACAATGGGAATTGTGGCTGATGCGGTTTGGTACGTTGCCGAGCAAGAACTCCTTTCGTCCGGCCATGCCCGAATTACCAACCACCAGAACATCGATGGCTTCGCGCTCAGCGGCGCGGACGATTGTCAGTGCCGGATCGGGATCGATCGCGACAAGGGCGTGCCCTCGCTCTCCGGCCAACTGCCTCACGACATTGCCGAGCTCATCGTTGGCGGCAGCGGCTCGCGTATGCTCCGCGGCGCCGAATTCCGTGGTGGCCGGGTGGTGCGGCACGATCACCTGCACCACAAACAGCTCTGCCCCGTAGCGGTTGGCGAACTCAGCGGCCCACTGAACGGCATGGTCTGCCGTTTTGGAGCGGTCCGTGCCGACCATCACACGTCGTATGGCGCTGTTGTGGGGGAAATGATTCATATTGGCTGCTCTCCGCTGAATACCCTGCCTCAGCCATCCTGGCGAAAACTGTCCCGCAGGCGCAGAAGCAATGCGCACGCCTGCTCCACTTCTTGAGGGCTCAAGGCCCGCTCGAAGAATGGACGAAGGAAGTCGATGTGCGCCGCGAAAGTTTTGCGAAACAGCGCATCGCCTTTTGCCGTCAACGACACTTTCGTATAGCGGCGATCCTTTTGTATCGCATCCCGCCTGATCAATCCTTTTGACACAAGCCGGTCGAGCACGCCGGTCAATGTGCCCTTCGTGACAAGTGTTTTCTCCGACAATTTCGAACAGGTCATACCGTCGGTATCGCCCAGCGTCACAAGCACATCGAATTGGGACGGGGTCAACCTCATGGATTTGATGTGCCGGCTGCCTGTACGCCAGAAGGCCAGATAGGCCTCGACCAATGGCCGAACGAGCTTGAGGTAGGGGTCGTCCTTCAGATGGGGCAATTCCATGAACGGAGAATAGTGGGAAGCAGATGAATCGTCAAGGCGGAGCCCGTCCAGGAGTTCGTTGACGGCTGATCGATTGCGCCCGTAAGATCCTGTTCCCATGACGGACCATCGCGACCAGAGACAGGTCTATCCAACGGCGATCGTCATTCTGATCGGCCTCATCGTAGCGGGTGTGTGGATTTGGAAACGGCTCCCTGCAGAAACCCAAGACTATGTTATCGATCAGGCTCTGCCTGTCGCCGCCGGAGGAATGGCCGTTGCGGCAATAGTCCTGGCCGTGGTTGTGAAGATCCGGCGGCGCGCGGCGGCGCGGCGGGAACGGAATCGGCTCATTGGAGCCTTCCAGCGTGAAACGGCGCAGGAAAAGAAGCTGGACCTGTCGTTTGCGCTCATCGAATGCAATGCGTACCGGCTTGACGGACTTGAAGGGATCGCACCGTCCTTGAAAGATCTTTGGGTCATGACCCTTCACCAAGCCGTGGAGGACAAGCAACACCGCATCAGAGGCATGGCAGCCAGTCATCTGGGTGTCTTGCAAGATCAGTCGGTGGCGCCACTCCTGGTGAAAGCACTGAAGGACGATCATGCCTACGTGCGCGCTTGCGCGGCGTTGGGGTTGGGAAGACTACGGGCGATGGATGCGCGGGATCGGCTGGCACAGGTTGCAGAGGAGGACGGGGATCAAACAGTGAGGGGCCGGGCACGCGAAGCGCTGGAACAAATGCGTAACGGATAGGCCGTCCCGTTAGGCAGCCTGGCTCCGTTCCTCAATCCACTCAATCAGAGCGATCTCGGGCAGGCAGTTCAAGCGGAACGGAAGAAACGACCAGCCGAGTCCCCGATTGATGTAGAGGGTGTGTTCGCCCGACTCATAACGGCCGGCCACCCGGCCATTGCATCCGGGAGGCAGCCAGAACGTCGGGATGCCCGGCACCTGCCACTGTCCCCCGTGGCTATGCCCGCACAGGATCAAATCGATGGCGTGATGCGCCTTCACTTGATCGAGGATATTCGGCGCATGGGCCAATAACAGGGTAAAGCGATGGTCGGCCTGAGGAGGGACACAGTGCAGATCGGCACGGTGCAGCGACGGATCATCGACACCGACGATCGCCAGCTCGCCTTTTGCCGTTGAGACAAACACACTTTGATTCACCAGTAATGTTATTTTATGCCGATCAGCCAGTTCGGCGTAGTCGGTCACCGGCACACCGCTATAGTGATCGTGATTGCCCAATGTCACAAAAACCGGCGCGGTTTCCCGCAGGCGCGCAAGAAATCGAAAGAGATGAGGGAGCCCTTCAGGCACGTTGAGCAAGTCGCCCGTGATGAAAATCCAATCGGGCTGAAGCGCCCTCACCGTGTCCACAATGCGATCATGACGAGGATAGTAGATGTCCAGATGCAAATCGGTCAAATGGACGGCGCGGTGACCTGCCAACGGCCCATGTACATGGGTATGCCGGGTTACCTCGTGGTCGGACAGGCCAAACTCCCACTGTGGGACGAGGCTGAACAGTCTATAGAGTGGCTCCCTCAGACAAGCTCCGACGGAGGATCGCACGCGGTCAGGCCATGATAATCTCTCACGCGCGCTCATTCCGTGATCCATGCTGTTCTCTCGCCCCTCTGGAGTCGAATAGAAAAAGTATAGCATGGGCTTATTGGCCAACAATGAATGGACGCTTGAACGGCATACAGACCATTTAGATAGGGAGTACCGCGTGGAACCATCAATCGAGCCCTTCCTCACAAGCGATATCCCCGGCATCGGCGGACAGATCCGCGCGACGCCGGAAGACTTTCAGGTGGAGGAACGCCCGCTCTATCTGCCCTGCGGGGAAGGAGAACATCTCTATGTGAGGATCACCAAACGGGGTCTCTCGACGCCGGACCTCGTCCGCCGCCTTTCATCGACCCTCGGCATCAAGGCTCAGGCGATCGGAGTAGCCGGGCTCAAGGATGCCCGCGCCGTCACCACTCAGATGGTTTCGCTCCAAGGAGTCAAGCCTGAGCATATGTCGAAGTTACCTATCGACGACCAACTTATGCGCGTTGAAATCCTGGCTCGCCATCGTAATCGGTTACGCACCGGCCATCACGCCGGAAACTACTTTCGATTGATCATCCGCGACATTGCCGGCCATGCAGCCACCTCCGTACCGGCCGTACTCGAACAACTCAGCAAACGTGGGGCGCCGAATTATTTCGGGCCGCAGCGGCAGGGGAAGGACGGAGATAACTACCAGGTCGGCGCCGCCCTCCTGAATGATGCGCGGCGACGCGAGAAGATGAACCGGAACAAACGCATCTGGTACCTGAATACCTATCAATCGTTTCTCTTCAACCGTATCCTGGCCCGGCGCATCAATCTCATCGATCGTGTCCTGGCCGGCGACTGGGCGATGAAGTCGGATAACGGCGCCTGCTTTCTCGTCGAGGATCCCGATAAGGAACAGCCGCGCGCCGATCAGTTTGAAATCAGCCCGACGGGAATCCTCTTCGGTTCGCGGGTGTCCTGGGCCGATGGTGAGCCGGGCAAGATTGAAGAGGCCGTCATCGCGGAAGCGGGAACGACACGAGAGGCCCTGGTCGTGGCGGGAAAGGCCTGCGGTTTCCGCGGCGAACGCCGTGCGTTACGGATCCCGTTGGCGGAGTTGGAATGGTCACTAAATGGTTCGGCCCTCACTCTGGCCTTTGCACTCCCGCCCGGCGCTTACGCCACGAGTGTATTGCGCGAATTGATGAAATCCATCTGAGCCGCCGACATCACTCCTGTCGCGATTTACAATGTCCCTGCGGTCTCCGGCCATTCACTGGTAGAATCAGTGAGGGCATCCCCAGGAGACGCCATGAGCCTCCATCAAGAAACCGTCCTCCTCAACGGGCACATTATCGATTCGCTAATTCTGGCGAAGGTGCTGGACATCATCCTGATGATGGGTGGCGCCTTCGACTTGGAAGACATGCATATCGGAACAACAAGGGAAGAGCCCTCTCGCGCCCGCATCGTCATCCGGGCATCATCGACGACACTCTTGGACGACATTCTCAAAGCGATTCAGCCGCATGGTGCTTGCGCCGAACGTGAGGCGGACTGTCGAACCGCCGAGGCCCCTGCCGACGGCATTTTCCCCGATGACTTCTATGCCACAACCCATTTGCCCACGCAGATCCGACTCCACGGACAGTGGATCGATGTCGATCGGATCGAGATGGATCTCGGCATTCTGGTAGATACGCGGGGAACCGCTGCGCGAGCCCTCCCCATGGGGGACGTTCGTCAAGGAGGCCGGATCGTGGTCGGCCGCGACGGGGTGCGGGTCGCTCCCTTGCAGCGCCCGCGCGAGCGGGATGTGTTTGGATTCATGGAATCGCAAGTCTCGTCAGAGCGGCCCCATCACCATATCATCGCCGATGTCGCGGCCCGGATGCGTCAACTCCGGGAAGGGCGCAGGCAGGGACAGGCGGATTCAAGAGTGTTGCTGGCTGGAGGACCTGCGATTATTCATGCCGGCGGACGGGATGCCTTGACCTGGCTGATCGAGCAGGGGTTTGTCCATCTCCTGTTCTGTGGAAATGCCCTGGCGGCGCACGATATGGAAGCAGACTTGTACGGCACGTCGCTGGGCTATGGACTGGCGGCCGGACGAGCGGTTCCGCATGGCCATGAACATCATTTGCGAACGATCAACAGAATCCGCGCGATCGGCAGCATCGAGGCAGCGGTCACCTCGGGTGTGGTGAAGCAGGGCATCATGGCAGCCTGTGTCCGTCAGAACGTGCCGGTGGTCATGGCCGGAACGATCCGCGATGACGGCCCTCTCCCCGGCGTAATCACCGATTCCGTTCTCGCGCAGAACGCCATGCGCGCCGCGATTCCCGGTGTCGGGTTGGCCCTGCTGGTCGCCTCCACCTTGCATGCCGTGGCCACGGGGAATCTCCTGCCCGCCACAGTGCCGACCGTATGTGTAGACGTGAATCCCTCTGTACCGATCAAACTGTCCGATCGCGGCAGCTTTCAAGCAGTCGGTCTCGTCATGGACGCGGCATCGTTTCTCTCCGAACTGGCGAGACTCCTGGGAAGATCGGCATGACCCGGCTCCTCGTCTGCCCTCCGGACTATTTTGGAATCGAATATGAAATCAACCCCTGGATGCGCCTCAGCAATCGGGTGGACCATGAACGAGCCGTTCAACAGTGGCATGGTCTCATGCGTGTCTTTGAACAGGATCTGGGGGTGACACTTGATCGGATGACGCCGGTTGCGGGGCTGCCCGACCTGGTGTTTACGGCCAATGCCGGTGTCGTGGTCGACTGCACGGCTGTGGTGAGCCGCTTCCGCTATCCTGAGCGGCAACGGGAGGAGGCATACTTCGAAGACTGGTTTCGCGGGCACGGCTACGCCGTGGTGGCATTGGAGAAGGCATTGTTCTTTGAAGGTGCCGGGGACCTGCTGGGTTTTCCGGATTGTTGGTTCGGCGGCTATCGGCAGCGATCGGACATCCGTGCATTCCCCCAACTCAGCGAGCGATTCCATCGAGAAGTTATTCCACTCGAACTCGTCGACAGCCGTTTTTACCATCTCGATACATGCTTCTGCCCATTGAGTGGAGGGGACCTGCTCTATTTCCCGCCTGCCTTCGATTCCTATGGTCAGTCCGCGATTGCCCAGCGAGTTCCGAAGGACCGGCAACTCCCCGTCCCGGAGGATGACGCGTTACGGTTCGCGTGCAACGCGGTCTGCGTCGGAAACCATGTCGTCCTGCCGTCCGGATGTCCGACAACCGAACGCCTGCTCCAAGCCAGGGGATACCGCACCTATTCCGTTCCTCTCGATGAATTCATGAAATCGGGCGGCTCAGCGAAGTGCCTGACGCTGGCGCTGGACTAGAGTCGTTTTCCAATCAACCTCTTCTCTCACTCCCGACCACCGGCTAGCCACACATATCCTCATTACGCAGTCAGTGACGGAAGATTGCCGAACCTATGTGTTCGGGACCAATCGACCGGAGAGGACCACGCTTCTACGGTTGAGCTGCTCTGGCCTTGAGGCAATCCTGGACGAATCCCTGCCCTGCCGAATCCTTGACCGTGGTCGGTTCCATGGTGACCAGAAACGCCTGCACTCGGGGATCCTCAAATTTGCAGAGATTGCTGAGGCCAAAGAGGTGAATGGCCTCCACGTGTGATTGTGCGGCCTGAATGAAGAACGGGACCAGACCATTCAGGTCATGACTGAGACTCTGAGCCGGAAAGCCATACATATGAAAATCGTACAATCGGAGGTTATTCCGTTCGGCTGGAGATACTTGTTCGACTGCCCGTGAGAACGCGACCCAGTCCTCGACACCCAATTCTCGCCCTAAGACTGCGAAGGGGTTACTGGTTCTCGGTCTTGGGCTCAAGAAGGTCTGCGATTTCCTTGACGAGGGCTCAAACTCCTCATACCAGTAGCGACTCCATGTGACTCTAAATCGGCGATCAATTTGATTGATCCCCCGTTCCGTGGCCACCCACACCGTCTTAGTAAAGGGATCATCCCGCAGCATCCGAATCACCCCACCGGTCAACCCCGATTGGGCAGTGATCGACTGGAGTTTCTGCCGCTTGTGCCACGCTTGCACCACAATCCCCTCGGCCTTGCCGTCACCCCCTTCACCGAATGTTGCGGTGCCCAACCAGACCTGTGGACCAATAATCTCGAGGGCCGTCACGGTACTGCAGGGCTTGAGCACGTCGGGAAAGCGGCGCTGCTGGTAGCGCAGGACATGGGCTTCATCGACTCCTTCGTCGCAGGACCCGGGCGTTTGTTCAAATTCCTCTCCACCTGTGGTGCGGAGGATCTTCGGGCCATACTGAGGCGAATCGGAGGGTTTCGGCGGCCACGGCTTGGGGAACTGCTGGGCGAAGGTCTGCGCATCGAGCTGTTGCACGTCTTGGACCTGCCGGTCGACGCGAAACAACCGGCCATCTTGTGACACGATGCCCACCGAGGAAGGGTTGAACAGGATGTTCTCGACATACGGAAGGGTATCCGTCTCCCGAAACTCGATGCCCCCGGCTGCGCAGATGATGGAGACACCGAACAGGAAACCGGTGAGGACCAGCGCCGTCATCGTCCGAACCGTCCAGCGTGACTGGATTGTGCTCACGCCTCGGGTGACTCCTGAGACGGTCCCAGCATGTAAGCCTAGCAGAGGCCTATGGCGTCTTCGTGGAATCATAGTTCTGTCCATCGTTAATCGGCATGGACTGTTGCCCTTGATCATGGGGCACACCCACCGTGACACGTCCTGTGCACGATCCTCCCTTCCCGTCGCTGGCTTTAAATGACAACGCATACACTCGACCATTACCAGTCCCTGATCGTTCGCTTCTCAGTTGAGCTTGCGAGGTCTCAACCCCGAACCCGTCCGGGGCTGTATCCCCATCCCCTAACCCGTTCACGGGCTCATCCTGCGTAATCGCCGTGATCGTGATGGTGATCGGGTCGCCATTTGGATCCGTGACTCCTTGCACCGACACGGTCGCCAGTCTATGGTTCGGCGGCCACAATCGATCCGTACTTGGACCTGCCGTCGTACAGATGGGAGCATCATTAGGAGTACCGGCGAACGCGTGGGGAACGACCACTGATTGTGAGGTGTTCAGAATGTTGAAGGAACAATTATTTTCCTCTTGCAATTCGGTCACCTGACGATGGGCATCCGCGCAGGCTGCGAGATTGTACGTCCCCAAGGGGAACCCAGGCGGCATGGTCAAGGTGATCGGCGGACTCTTGCTGATTTCCCCTGGGGCAAGCGCGGGAACCGACCGTTCACCAAGGACGAGCGCCGTATCCGGATCGACGCCGGCCGTGGGCGAGAGATAATACCGGGTGATGCTGGGCCCGACCGCCACCGTCCCGGTGTTTCGCGTCCATTCGGTAATCGTCACTGGATTGCCGCTCTGAGATTGAAGGACAGACGGCGCAAACAGTGGGACGACCACGTCCGGACCGCCATCCCAGGTCACCATCGCATAAGCATGTTCCTCGAACACCTCGCCTCCCAGTCCAGCAGCCACCCGATCGGTGCCGAGTCCTGAACTGGTCAAGCTCAACGGTGCCTGGCCGGTGGCATCCGTCGTCTGTGAGAAATCGAATCCACTGTTCGGGCCGTCCGTCACTCGGAATGTCACCGTATAGTTGGGCACGGGTGGATGAGTAGACACCGCCACATTAATCACTTTGGCCGTGATGGTGCGAATCGTGCCGATTGGTGATGTGGCGGTTCCCGGCGTGAGGGTGATCTGTGGTTCCAGGGGTTCTACCGTATCGCCCGTGTTGTCACGAAGCGCTTGGGCATTCAACAAGACCAGTGCCGCGACTTCCTCTCTGCGCTGGGCAGGCGTCGAGGACGAGATCGTTTGGATGAGCGTGTTGAGGCGGGTCTTCGCGAGCGTTCCATCTTGAGCCTCAACCGCTTGGCGCGCCGAGGCCAACTGAGTGACCAAGGCGTTCGCCAACGTCAGATCAGGGATCCAGCCAAGCTGAATGGTCTGGTTGAGGTCATCCTGCAGTTGTTCCCAATGTCCAAAGGTTCCGGCCGTCACGCCAGACGGACCGAGTGTCCGAGCGCGAAAGACGATCGTTTGCCTGATTTGCTCTGATGCCTGCTCGATCTCTGGCGTCGAATCGCCTTCCGAATTTAAGACAAGGTTCCAGAATGGAACCGCTTCTGTTGTCTTGAGGGTCGGCAGCCCCCGGCTTCGAAGAATCAGCCCGGAAATGCTGCCTCCTGGCCCCACATTCGGTGTATCGTCCAGTGACCAGAACTGGGCCAGTCCCGTCTTCGTCAGCCCACCAGACCATCCCGCCGGCACTTGCTGGCCGAATGCCACGAGATACCCACTCGACACAGGGAGATCAAGGGGACTGATCGGACTCACCATGTCGTCGAACGAGAGCGTGCTGATTCCATACGGGATGGTCAGATCGGTGGAATCGAACGCTGGCACAAAGGCGCGTGGAAACTTGGTGGTGGCATCGACGGTGATCATCCAAATTTGTCCGGTATTGGAGGAGGGGTTCGTGACGGTATAGTTGTAGCTGTAGATCTGGCTCGTCGGGTCGAATGTCACGGCCGCTCGAGTTTGGACGCCCGTCAACGTCGGTGTGGGAAGCAGTCCAACGTCGGCCTGGACCATTGCGCCGGGAAGACTGACAGTCCACATGACGCCGATGGTTGAAACGACGACCCTCAACCGGCGCCACCTCGATGAGTAGTCACGGTTACTTAAAACGCGCATGGTACCCACCTCCCTTATCCACATGGCAAATCCGATACCCGACATTGTGTCTATCGAGAATTGCTTGATACCGCTTGTCTGTAAAGCAGCTGGTTGATCGCCCTCCGAGATCCGTGGAGTTGAAATCCGCATCTTTACCGAGTCGGTGAGATGCATGCTCACCACCCTCGGTGTACCCGGCTGCCAGGTCGAATTTGCCTCCCCGCGGGAGGCTTAAATCGTTCACGGAGAGCCCTTGCCCTGACACGTAGAAATAGTCCTGCGCAATGGCGCTCACGCCCGAGACGGCATCACTGGTACCTGAAACACCCCTTTTATGCAGTCCCACTGAGGCAGGAGAACGGATGACTCGATAGAAGTCGCCCTCCAGCGGCAAGTCCCCCAACCCGTCAACTCCGATATCTTCGGTGAAATTGAAATTGCACGGGGTAATGCAGACCCACCCGGGCGGAGGAATGATAAACCCAGTAACTAAGATGCGTCCGGCAAACTGCGGTATTCGGTGCAGAATGACGGCGACGGTACCCTCCGTCTGAGTATGAACGGCATAGGGGTCTGGATTCGAATCTGTGCAGGCGATACACACAAACCCATTGGCCGCACCCTGGCTCAGATCGGACAACGGAAATGTCCCCGAATGAGTGTGACCACCCTGGCTCGCTGGGTCGTTGTCTGGAGGGTTTAACCCATGTTTCACCTGACAGTTGAGCAAGTTGCCAGTAAAGGCATCGTAGCAGGAAAGTATGTGAAACTATTCCGTCACGGTCGGGTTAATGGGTTGCGCCTTCGAAGGAATAATACTTTGCGAGAACGCCGGCCCCTCAAACAATAAAATGCTCACGAATAAAACTCCAATCAACTTGTGCATGGCAGCGTCTCCTTCTTCTCAGCAACCGGCAGACCCAACTAAGGTTTCTCTGTGGCGGCAGTGCACAAGCGTTCCGCATGAGCTTCCCCAGAACCTCGGAACAAGCGTACCAGAAAATGTGCATGCCACAGCCGCGCTTCAGATATCACAACCTGTTGCTTACAAATAGATATAAATTATGAAAGATATTAGAGATGAATGGCACTAACCGGGAAGATGACCCTCAGATGTTGCTTTCCTTGAGATGTCAGCCGCAGCCGTTAATCTGGAAAGCGGTTATCTCTCACGCACTTTTGAGCTTGACGAATCACGTATTGATGATTGACGCACTCATTTCTTCCGCAACAAAAACGCTCCATAGAAGCCGGCGATCGCGATCGTCACCAGTTCGATAGTCAGGAGCATGCGGCTCACGACAGCCTCAGCAGTCGGGGGAGAGAGGATGAACGAGAGCCCGAGAAACTCCGGCTGCTGATCGGGAGGAGTTTCCCAGGGGGGGCACAGCACAGCGAGGATCAGGGCAGCGACCATTCCATACAACACCGTGATGTTCATCTGCTCCGGCACGTCGGCATCGGGGCGAGAAACCGAGGCTTTACCTCCACTCCCGTCGAGCCGACGGCCACAATGTGTGCAGAAACGATTGATCTCGGGTTGTGAGCGGTTGCAGGAGGAACACGATTGCATCAGCTGTTTCCCAGCTTACGGACAGTCCGAATCACCGCCGTAGGCTACACGGACTGATGCTGATTTACTAGATGCATGATCGAGCGCGCGCTATTAGAAATGGACGCTGAGACCGCCTGAAGCGTGAATGGGCATGTAGGTGGCGTCGAACCCGAAAAAGTTGGAGTTTTCCTCAAAACTGAATCGAACGTAGTTAAACTTTCCCTCTGCAAATATAGACATATGTCTCGTCAAGTAGTACCTGAGGCCGGCAAGAGCGTTCAGGCCAAATTTCGTGCTCGATTGGGAGCTGTCGCCTTGGGTGATCGAAGGATCGTTGATTCGAGCCATGAATATACCGGGACCGAAACCGATATACGGCTGAAGCCTAGTTCCCGGATAGCGAAACATCAGATTGAGAGGCGCAATTGTCAGCACTCGAAAATGCACACCGGGAAGCTCGACAGTCCCGACGGGACCCGAAGGCCCACTGAATGTGATCGGTTGCTGCTTGATGTGGGGAGTAGTGTGGTAGGCTTCTGCTTCCAGACCAAGCCATGGAACTGCCTTGAAATAGTGCCCGATCTTGCCTCCAAAGAGAATCGACTCATCAAGAGATTGTGCGGAGACTCTCGCTCCAGGAACAATCAATTGGCCAGTCAGCTCCCCCTCACCCAGACTCTTCCCCGCTACCGACGGCAACGTCACACCAAATTGTCCAGCGATGTAGGTTTCAGCATACGAGCGGGGGACATTCGCAGCGGCGACACATGCCACAACGAGCACCGATATTCCGAACCACCGAATGGCTGTTGATATCATATTCATTACGAACCCTCTCACATCCTACAGATTTCTGTTCCTGCTTCGATGCTAACTCTTGGGATTATTCTGACAAAGTCATTTCTCAATTCATGAGAATGAGCAAACCACATGCCATCATTTGGATTTATACACGTGCGATTGGAATCGCACACTTGACAGAATCGAGAGGCTCGTTCCATTCGTTGACAGACGATCAGGGCCTTCCTATAATTCGCTCCGCCCAATCGGCTATCGTCCATCGTTTTCCTCCAATCCATGGGATTTTCCAACATGCAGGCAGTCAGCACTATGGGTGTGATTGGGGCCGGAGCCTGGGGGACCGCGTTGGCCAAACATCTGGCCGAAAAGGGGGTGACGGTCAGGCTCTGGGCTTACGAACCTGACGTGGCGCAGGCGATCAATGCCAGGCACGAAAACACGACGTTTCTTCCCGACGTGACACTGCCGCGGACGCTCGTCGCAACATCATCGATCGCCGATGCGGTTGACGGCTGCCAGGCCATCTTATTCGTCGTCCCCTCACATGTGACCAGATCGGTACTCACGGCACTCGCGCCATGTATGGCTAAGCCCATTCCCCTGATCAGCGCGACAAAAGGGATTGAAGAGGAAACCGCCAAACTCATGACGCAAGTGATGGACGACGTGCTTCCTCTACCGATGAGACCCATGATCATGGCCTTGTCCGGCCCGAGCTTCGCCGCGGAACTCAGTGCGGGGAAACCGACGGCGCTCTGTCTGGCCGGACGTGAACCAGCCCTTGTGCAACAGTTTCAACACACGCTGATGACCCCGGTTTTTCGCGTGTACGCCGATACCGATGTCATCGGCGTCCAGCTCGGCGGCGCCCTGAAGAACGTCATGGCGCTGGCGGCCGGTGTGGTCGATGGATTGGAGCTTGGGCTGAATGCGCGCGCCGCGCTGATCACCAGAGGATTGGCCGAGATCGTTCGCTTGGGCACGGCGATGGGAGCCGATGCGCGGACATTCTACGGACTCTCCGGCATCGGCGATCTGGTGCTGACCTGCACGGGAACACTCAGTCGAAACCACACAGTGGGAGTGCGGCTCGGCAAGGGCGAGCCGCTGGATACAATTATGGGCGGGATGCACGCAGTCGCGGAAGGCGTGCGGACGGCGCGCGCGGCCCTGGTATTGGCGAGACAGCACGACGTAGACATGCCCATCACACAGGAGATCAATGAAGTGTTGTTCAACCAGAAGCCCTGCCGGAAAGCCGTCAGCGATTTGATGGAGCGAGACGCCAAACCTGAAAAAGGATCAGCATGAGCCCCGAAAAACTTGAACAGTTGGTACGACAGATTCGTCAGGGACAAGTCACCGTGGAGCAGGCGCTTCAGCGCCTTCGATCCCTCCCCTTCGAAGATCTCGGCTTTGCCTCGCTCGATCACCACCGGTCGCTGCGCCAGGGGTTTCCCGAAGTCGTGCTCTGTGAGGGAAAAACCACCGCTCAAGTCGTCGCCATCACGCGCTCATTCATTAAGAAACGCGGCCCCTTTCTTGCGACCCGAGCGGAGCCGGCCGTTGCGCGAGCCATCTGCAAGCTGGACCGGCGGGCGCGGTACTATGCGGATGCGCGCATTGTCGCCATCCATGCGCCCTCCCAGAAACGGCTGGGCCATGTGCTCGTTGTGTCGGCAGGCACTGCGGATTCGGCGGTGGCCGAAGAGGCCCGTGTGACAGCGGAAGTCATGGGCAGCCATGTGGAACGGCTCTATGATGTCGGTGTGGCAGGCATCCATCGCCTGCTTGGAAGGAAAGAGCGGCTCTTCGAGGCGAGGGTTATCATCGTCGTCGCAGGCATGGATGGGGCGTTGCCAAGCGTGGTGGGAGGCCTTGTGGAGTGCCCGGTCATCGCGGTGCCGACCAGCCGAGGGTACGGCGCCAGCTTCGGCGGACTGGCTGCCCTGCTGACGATGTTGAATTCTTGCGCGGCGGGTGTCGGCGTGATGAATATCGACAATGGATTCGGAGCAGGCTGTCTCGCGCACCGAATCAATAGGGGAGGCGCGAGGAGCGGGAAAGGCGCGACAGGCGAGCAAGGTGGGATGCCGAGCAAGTAACAACTTTTCCGCATCGCGCAAGTCGCGCCCGTCCGCACGTCACGCTGAGCCTTATTTCACCTCTAACGTGCCCCGCTTCGGCCACGAGACCATCATCGTGCGAAGGCCCTTGTCTCCATTCTTCAGCAACTTCATCCGCACTTCGTAGGAATACGTGCCGGAACCGGCGAGCTGTTTTCGATGATCTTGCCCGTCCCAGGAGAGTTCGATGGAAAGCGTGGGCCGTTCCGTGATGCCGGCCACAGGATGCACTTCCACTGGCCGGCGGTGTGAGAGAAAACGAAGGGAGGTCTTCGACGGAGAACTGATCAACGACGTGACCTCCAGAATCGTGGCTCCATCCAACTCTTTCGGCACTTGGGCGCTGACTGTGAACTGAAGCGATCCGTTTCCCGGTGTGTACGGACTCGGGGCCACATTCACGTCGAGAATCTTCAACTCCGGCTCCGGTCGGGGCGCTCGAGGCTGTTTGTTCTTCGCCCACCCGTCGTCCGAAAGCAGCAACGGAAGGCACAGACCGACAAGCAGTCCAACGAGCGGGGAAGTTCTTCGCAGACCTGTTCGAACTCGCGTTGAAACCGACGAGCGCGTACTCATAAGAATGTCGAGAAAGGGATCGTAGAGGAGCCGAGGCACCGACTGAGTTGCATTGGTCAGTTGGATAGCATAGCCACTACAGACTGTCAATGAGCCGTCGGCATGGATTGCCGTAGACCACCGCCTTGGGTAAGATGGGCGGCCATTGAACGGAGGATGGAGTGGGACGGCATCTGCATTTTGATTGTTTCTCTGGAATCAGCGGGGACATGGTGCTGGGCGCGCTGGTGAATGCCGGCTTGCCATGGGCGCGATTGATCAACGGGCTCAAACGCCTCAAGCTGAACGGCTACCGATTGCGTCAGCGCGAAGTCCGGCGCGGCGCCCTCCATGCCACGAAGGTGGATGTCGTCATCCAGCATGGATTTCAACACCCTCTCAGCTTATCCCGCATTCGGCGAATTCTTGCGGACAGCACCCTGCCCGATCCTGTAAAGACACAGAGCCGCGCCGTCTTCGATCGGCTGGCTGAGGCGGAAGGTCTGGCCCATCGGGTTGCGGCGCGCGATGTGCATTTTCACGAAGTCGGCGTGATGGATTCCTTTATCGATGTGGTTGGCGGTATCCTGGGTTGCCATCTCTTGAACATCACTCGAGTCACAGCCTCCGCAGTCAACGTCGGAGCCGGTACGATTCAGACCTCACACGGACTCTTGCCGGTGCCGGGTCCGGCCGTGGCTGCGTTGGCAAAAGGAATTCCGGTATACTCCGACGGTCCCCGCTGTGAGCTGGCGACGCCGACAGGGATGGCGCTGCTTCGGACACTGACATCGGAGTTCGGCGCAGCCTCGGTGATAGAAACCGCGGTGGTCGGATATGGCGCCGGCGACCGAGATCCTGAAGGTTGGCCGAATGCACTGCGTGTGTTTCTCTCGGAAGAAGCTCCCCTGGCAGAACGCCAGACCGATCATATTACGCAAATCGAAACGAATCTCGATGACCTCAATCCGCAAGCGTATGAGCATGTGATGGAGCGGCTGTTTGCAGTCGGCGCGGTGGATGTCGCCCTGATTCCGGCCATTATGAAACGAGGCCGGCCCGGTGTGGTGCTGAGTTGTCTGGCCTCGCGCGATCACACCGATGCGGTGCTGGAGATCCTGTTCCAGGAAACCCCGGCTCTGGGCGCGCGAATCCAGGAACTGGGCAGACGCATCCTCCCTCGGCGCTTTGTCTCCGTGAAAGTGCCGGGAGGAGTCGTGCGCATGAAAATCGCCGCCATCGGCGCCGGGTGGGAAAAAGCTGCGCCGGAGTATATCGACTGCAAGAACATCGCCGATCGAACCGGCCGCCCGCTTAAGAGTGTCATGGAAGCAGCCTCTCGTGCCTATGACGGCAGGAAAGACACACGTCATCGGCCGTCATAAGAACACACCACCGTGGATTTACTTTTTTCTTTTCACTTTTTAGGACTCAGCTTGCGAGGCGATTCGTGACCACCATGCTCTACATCCTCATGTTTGTGGCCTCCGTCGCCGTGACGCTCGGCGGCTGTGCGCTGTTCACCAACGCCGTCGAATGGCTCGGGAAACGCCTCGGAGTGTCGGAAGGGGCTGTCGGCAGTATATTTGCCGCGATCGGCACAACATTACCGGAAACGTCCATTCCGATCATCGCCATTTTCTTCGGAGAGAGCCAGGAAGAAACTGATGTCGGATTAGGCGCAATTCTCGGAGCGCCGTTCATGCTCAGCACGCTGGTGCTGCCGATTCTCGCGTTCCTGCTGATGCTCTATGCGTGGATGGGCAAACGTACAGCCCGATTTCAGCTGAACTATCGTGAAGTCATCACGGATCTGACGTTTTTTACCGTCGGATATGTCGTTGCCTTGGCCTGCATCTACATTCCCTCCCGGCTCGTGCATATCATCGCGGCAGTCGGACTGATTCTTCTGTACGGCGTATATATGAGGCTTAAACTCAGCGCGCCTGAAGAGGAAGGAGGGGCAGGCGGCCAACTCGAACCGCTGATCTTCGCCAAATCCGCGGCTACACCGTCACGAATCATGATCGGACTACAGGCTTTCGCTGGTCTGGCCGGACTGATCTTAGGCGCACATCTGTTTGTCAGCGCAGCAGAGTCAATGGCCGGGATGTTTGCGGTTTCGCCATTGATCCTTGCATTACTCATCGCACCACTGGCAACCGAACTGCCGGAGATGTCCAATAGCTTTCTCTGGCTCTATCGCAAAAAAGACCGCCTCGCCGTCGCCAATGTGACAGGCGCAATGGTTTTTCAGGGGACCATTCCGGTCTCGGTAGGTTTGCTGGGAACCGAGTGGGCCATCGCCTCCTCTGCATCGGTGACGATGGTATTGGCCGTGCAAGCAGTGGTGTTCTACCTGCTACAGCTCTTCATCGGCGGCTATTGGCGGGCGTGGTTGCTGAGCAGCGGGGCGCTGCTGTATATAGGCTATACACTATATTTGGCTTTGGGACAGTGAGTCTCCACCCAATGAAATCGACATCGGCTACGACGATATCAGCGCGGCTCCCCCTTCTCGGAATCACGATGGGAGATCCAGCCGGGATCGGCCCGGAAGTGATCGCCAAGGCGGTTGCCGGACGAAGGCTGCGAAATGTCTGCCATCCAATCGTCATCGGGTCATTTCCTGTGATGGAGCAGACAATTAAGGCACTGAACCTAAAACTCAAAGCCCTGCGCGTAGATAGTCATGAACGACAGCCCTGGCGAGAAGGAACTGTCGCGGTGCTCGATCCGCTTGAGCAACCACTGAAACGATTTACACAAGGAGTGGCGGCGGCGGCAACCGGGGCTGCGTCGGTCGCCTTTATAAAAAAAGGGGTCGAACTGGCTCAAATCGGCTGCATCGACGGGATCGTCACCGCACCGATCAATAAGGAAGCCATCAACATGGCCGGCTGCTGTTATCCGGGGCATACGGAGTTGCTGGCTGATCTGACCCGTGCGAAAGAATCCGGCATGATGATCATAGGCGGGCCGCTGCGCATCATGTTTGTCACGACTCACGTCGCGATCAAAGATCTCCCATCACTTCTCACTCGGGCAAAAATTGAAAAGGCGATCAGACTGGCACAACTGGCGCTGACTCAACTCTTTGGAATCAAAAAGCCCAGGATCGGCATCGCGGCGCTGAACCCTCACGCAGGCGAACACGGCCTGTTCGGCAACGAAGAATCCCGCGTCATTCTACCGGCGGCGCGGGCGGCACAGGCACGAGGCATCCTCGCCAGCAATCCGCTGCCCGCTGATACGCTGTTCGGCAAGGCAGTTCATGGAGAATATGACGGAGTAGTGGCTCTGTATCATGACCAAGGGTTGATTCCTCTGAAGCTCATGGCGTTTGGCACGTGCGTAAATCTCACGGTCGGCCTGCCGATTATTCGCACGTCCGTCGATCATGGAACAGCATTCGATATCGTCGGCAAAGGCCTCGCCGATCCCGGCAGTTTACTCGAAGCAATCACATTGGCCGCCACCATCGCAAGGGTCCGGCCATGACCACTCAGCCGGCCACGGCGCTTCAACGGCTCCAGCGACAACTGCACGAATTGGATGCGCTCGCCAAGCAGACACTGACTGATCTCAACACCGTCGCAGGAATCGAACGCGTGGCGAAATGGAGGACCGCAACCATCGCAGTCCTTACAGAATCAGTGGGAGCCCAAGAAGGACAGACCTTTGCCGGGATTCACCCGGGACCGTGCTTCACCAACGATATGATCGAAGAATATACCGATTTAATCGACTGCTATCGAACGCCGCTGGCCGCCTTGATTCAACGGCTGTCACGGCCTTCTCCTATTCCGCCGGTGCATGGCGCGTGAGTCGCCCGGACCAGCCTGCTGCGATCAAACGTCTTGGACAGAACTTTCTCATCGATCCGAATATCGTCCGCAAGATTGTCGCAGCCGCCGCATTAGACTCAAACGATTCTGTATTGGAAATTGGACCAGGCCGCGGCATTCTCACAGAAACGCTTTGCCGATCGGCCAATCGTGTGACGGCGATCGAAGTCGATCCGAGGCTCCATGCCTATCTGAGCGAACAACAAGTGCGCTATCCCAATCTTACGCTGATCCTGGACGATGCGATGACCTACCCGATCGACGGCCTTCCAATCGGCACCATTGTTGTCGCCAATCTTCCGTACTATTTGTCCACTCCTCTTTTGTTCCGGCTGCTCGATCAGCGTGATCGATTTCCCCGTATGGTACTGATGCTGCAAAATGAAGTGGCTGACCGGCTCGTTGCCAAGCCTGGAAGTTCGGCCTACGGAGTGCTGTCGGTCATGGCACAGTATGCGGCGGAGATCACGAAGGCGTTTCGCGTCTCTGCACAGTGCTTCCGACCCAGACCAGAAGTCGGCTCTGCTGTGGTTCAGCTAAAGACCAGATCTCAGAGAGCACTGGACCAGGAACAAGAACCAAAATTCGCCGCCCTGGTCAAAGCGGCCTTCGCGCACCGACGCAAAACACTCGTCAATTCGCTGAAGGATGAGGGCTACGCTCAGAGCAACACGGCTGAAATTTTGGCATCATGTGGGCTCGCATCAACCGTCAGAGCGGAATCGATCTCGATCGTACAGTTTGTCGAGTTGTGCCGGCGATTGAGCTCCACACGCCACTGATGGTTCCGGGTCCATTGAGGATCATGTATCCATCCGCCCCGCACGTCTTCTTCCGTAGACGAAGAATCTTTGTTGCTTCCCTCAAGTTCCGGCATCAGCGCATAGGCATCAGACTGCCCCTATATTCGATTCTATTCGCTCTCATGCCGGCCTGATAGCCATGGTAGAACCCGATGACCTTCTTTACATAGGCCCTCGTTTCCTTGTACGGCGGAATCCGGCGATAGCGGTCGACCTTCCCCTCTCCTGCATTGTACGCAGCGAGCGCAAACGGAACATTGCCGTGAAATCGATTGAGGAGATATCGGATATGTCGAGCGCCGCCGGCGATATTATCCCTCGTATCGTACATGTTCTTTACCCCATGCCGGATCGCTGTTTCGGGAATCAGCTGCATAAGACCGACAGCGCCCGCCTTGGAAATTGCCAATGGATTAAAGCCTGACTCCGCCTTCATGATGGCCATCAATAACGCCGGAGACAACCGGTTTTCCCGGGCATAGTGTGCAACCGCCTCTTCAAGTTCTTGGTCCGATACTGCCGCATGATATCGATGCCGATTCGTGACCGATATGAGTTTCCGGTCACCTGGCACGTTCGCCACATGAACAATTCCGGTAGAACTAATGGACCGATGATCATCGCCCTCCGCATGTGCCGGAAAGGCTGAGACCACAACGAGCAGCGCTGCCGCATACACCCGTGTTCTTCTTTTCGATACTTTCTTGTTACAGAGGCCGCCTATCCGTTCAACCGGCCGATCACTCGTGCGGCGCAAGGCAAAGGATGTTGGCATCGGTGCGCTCCTCTCAATCAATTACGGTCATTATCCGATTCTGTGAGACCTCTCCAGGCTGAAACGCCCTCACACAGTCAGGACTGACATCCGCAGCTTTCATGCCAAAACGACTTTGGGCGCATCGATAAAACTATTCGAATTACCAACCGTTTAGACGCTGTCACCCCTCCCAACTTTCGTAGGGAGGGGTGACACATCGGATCGAGTTTTCCGTTCTTATCGACGCATTTTGCGTCTCTACCGCAGCACCACTCTCCGTGCAACGTCGAACAATACTCAGTCTCTTATGGTATGGTTAACCGAAGGATAATGGGCGCCTCATGGCCGTGCTTATCGCATCACCAGGTTAATTTCTGATGAATAGCCGTATGCCCATACGAGGGATCACCTGTCTGTGCCTAGTGCTAGGACTCATGACCGGGTGTGCTAAGGAATTTGTTGTGTTTCATAGTGCATCGGGAGACCCTCTGCTCATCTCGCGCCGAGCCTTCACCTCCGAGGAATGCATCGAAAAAGTGAAAGAGGATGCTGTGCGCCTGGGCGTCACCTTTCGACATATTCACATCCGAGGAGACGTTGTAGGCCGCTCGTTGCTGTGGCCACTCCATCCAGGCTACGCCTGCGAAGCAGCGATCGGCTCAGAACAACCACCGGCAGGTGCCTATCCGATGAGAACAGACCTCTTTCTAAGGGGTCATGATGCCCGTCAGCCAGGCAACTTCCCTCAGTACCCCACTCCGTAAACAAGATTAAGAATAATTTCTCCTTAACTCATTCGATTCATTGACATCCCTTAATCTAGTGGGGTATTAATCCATAGCCCCATCCTGTTGTGGACTCATATGGTAATTGGCGTATGTCCGTGCCATTACGAAAGGAGGTCAAATGACGGATCGGGGGAAATAGCTCTCCCCAAGCCAAGCACCATATGTAGGACATTCCACGGTATTGCGAAGCAATATACCCCGTTCAGGCTGGGTAAACATTCAACCAATTGAGATAATCCCCATTCACGTGACCGGATTGGCAAAGGAGTAAGAATGGAAGACCTGGTAATCGAAGATGGCGCAACATCTGCACTTGAAATTACGTTGGGCGACTTTCTCGTCTTTATCAACTGGATGAACCAAACAGAAAAATCCCTCGACCGCGCAGAACCCTTGCCGGCGTTGCCCAACCTGGATTCGGCCAAAGTCCGTGGGTGGATTCAATTGGTGCAACGGCTGGAAGAACGTTTCCGCCGGAGTGAGGAAAAGAAGTTGGCGCTGGAGGCCAATGTGATCGCACAGGAAGCCCAACTCGGGCAGTTGTTGTCCCATCTCCACACAAATATTGCCTCTCTCTATGAAAACCTCGGGCAGGTCCAGAAGGCCGAGGATGTCCGCCGGCGTGCTGAAGCATTGCACTGCGCGTAATCGTGATTAGATACCAGGCCCCCTGGAGAGGCAGCTTTTCGTTTTACCTCTCCAGGGGGTCACCTCTTTCATAGCCCTCATTTTCACTCATGATTTCGTAGCGGCCTCAAGTCCCATCCTTGACATCGGCATGGGACGATTCAGCATTTTCCTTGTTGAACCAGTAGCTTAGGCTATACTTGCTATCAGGCAAGAAAATCAGCCATGAGCAGGTTGCTGCTACGCCGAAAAGCTGATGCTCCAGCAGCGGAGAGCGATGCTCAAAATTTTGTTAGTTGAAGACAGCGACGTCGATGCCCATTTGACGCAGGATATCCTGGCGGAGTGGAGCGTCGAGCAATTCGATGTCACTCATGTTGCTCGCTTGAGTGAGGCCTTCAGTCATCTCTCTCAAACACGATTTGACGCGATTCTCCTGGATCTCTCACTCCCCGACGGGTACGGGCTATCGACGCTCAGACAGATGCAGGCCGCTAACCCGACCATTCCCATTATCGTGCTCAGCGGATTCAGTGATCAAACGCTGGCGGTAGAAGCCGTCCAAAGCGGCGCCCAAGACTATCTCGTCAAAGGCCAGGGTCAGCCGGAAATGCTGGCCCGTTCAATCCGCTACGCAATCGAGCGCAAGCGAGCCGAAGAACGGCTGACCTACCTTGCGCAGTACGATCAACTGACCGGGCTGGTGAATCGTACGCTTTTCCGCGACCGCCTCATTCATGCGATGGCGAGAAGCAAGCGGCTCCAACAACCCATGGGGCTGATGCTGCTCGACCTTGATCGATTCAAGGCCGTAAATGATACCCTGGGGCACGATGCGGGAGATCAGTTATTGAAAGTCGTCGCAGACCGGCTTCGTGAATGCGTGCGCGAAGTCGATACGGTTGCACGCATGGGTGGAGATGAGTTTACGATCATTCTGGAGGGCTTCTCGCACGAAGACGACCTCGTGGTCGTCGCGCGAAGAATCACCCAGTCGCTGGGTACGCCCTTCAACATTCAAGACCAGCAAACCTCAATCGGGGTCAGTATCGGAATTACCACCTATCCAACCGACGATCACGAGATTGACGATCTGTTACGACATGCAGATGCTGCGATGTACCGCGCCAAACAACGGGGCGGGAACTCCTTCGAGTTCCATATTTCGAACGATTCGCCCCCTTCCACACTTTCTTCCAAATCATCCTAAGCTGCCGGCTATCGGCCGATGTCGGCGAGAGGCTGATCCGATATGGTATAGGCGCCGCGCGAATTCCCATCGAGACGATTCATCTCAGGAAGCTCCGTAGGCGACGGGTTGGGATGAGAATCCGGCGTCACCAGTAGGCCCCAATGTTGATTGCCTGTACAACTATTGTCCAGGATTAAACCTCCTCCGTGGTGAAACAAGAGCATCCCGCTGAGCATGTTTGTCTCACAAAGGTTGCGCACAATCTCCGGATAGCTGCCCGAATCGCGAACCGCAATCCCAAAGTGGTGATTGTCGACACAGCGATTTCCGGCAATTCGAGGTTGTGCCCCGGCAAAAACGAAGATGCCGGACTCACGATTGCGGCACACTTCATTGTCCGAAAACGTCGCCCGGCATTCCGGCCCATACAATAAGACACCGGACAAAATCCCTTCCATCGCCCGGCACTGCGTAATCACACAGGTGGAATCGAGCACATTCATGGCCGAGTGTTGGTCACTGCCGACATAGCGGAATGTGATGCCTGAAATTTGGCCGCCCGTGACCCGCTGCAAATACAGCGGACCGCTTCGCCGGCTGAAAATCTGCACGGCATCGCGCCCTGCTCCCACAAGCCGAACCGATCGCTCACTGACAAATACCTTGTCCTCGTACACGCCAGGACGGATGTAGATCTGGTCCTGATCAGCCGCCTCCTTGAGGGCCTCACTCGGCAGAGCATAACCCCGCTGACCCAGCGCGTCTACAATCAGCGTCTTCCCACCCAAGGGATTCGGTGGGATAGATTCTTCACTCATACCGCTTTGCCTCTGACCGGACAGTCGCTTCCATTGATGCGTCTGCAACTATGACGAATCTCAGAGTATGGCCCATGGCTATGATCTGGTAAGACTCCCCATCTCGGCAGAAAAGTGCCAGGACTCGTACAAATCTGTCTTGGAGACGCAGATTATAAGTTGAGGCTCATTTCCAGCCGAGCGAGAGGCTTGGAACTTCATGTTTTGTATAGGGTTTCCAGCTGCAAATGGTGTGACGTGTGGCATGGCGATTGCGTGATGATCCTGTGGCCCATTACCTACTCAAAATGGAGTTTACATATGGTACGGAACATATTGGGCATTCTGCTGATGCTCATCACCCTCTTCTCGCCGAATGTGTCCGTCGCAGCTCCCGGCCAAATGCAGGATACTTCCCGGCGCCTGTACGATCGCATTATGAGCGAATTCAAACAGCGCGACTATGAAGCCGCGCTGGCCGGGTTCCGTCTATTCATTGAACTCCATGGCCGCTCTGCTCTGGCAGCCAATGCCCAATATTGGATGGGAGAGTGTCAGTATCGCATGGGACGCTACCAGGATGCGCTGAACTCCTTCTACAACGTCGTCTTATCCTACCCGCTTAGCCCAAAGCTGGCGGCTTCGACACTCAAGCTAGGCCAGACCTACGCAAAGCTTGGCGATCAGGACAACGCGCGTATCATGTTCGGTCGCGTCGCCAATCAGTACCCCGACAGTGCGGAAGCGGAAATCGCCCGGAAAGCTATCGACGTAGTGGACGGCCTGAGTAATACGGACCACAGCCAATCAGAATAGGCAAGGGACCGCTGCCTGCCGTCGCACGTCGATTTGCGGATATTACTCATTCGTTGTGAGGCCCAGAAGCGCAGTGATTTCGGGAATCGTATAGGATTTTGTCGCCCGCACTGTCACCAATTTGATTCCAGCCGCATCCAGCACCGACTCGATCACGCGTTGGCGCTCTATCTGATGAGGCCCTGGAGACAGGTCTTCGAGCTGTACCACCTGTTCCACATGCCGTGACCCCGGATGTACCAATACAAAATCAACTCGTTTGAGGGCCATATGGTTCAACAGAGTAAATCGGGACTTCCCCATTGCTTCGACAGACACAAAAGACCAGAGCGGCACATCAGCGAACACAAGGTACTGATCCTGGGCTGCCATCTGCAGAAGATTGTAGAGGGCAATCTCAGCTTCTGTCAGCAATGGAGCGGATGCCACGGCAACCCCGGGCGGCAGCGAGAAACCGGTGGATGGGCTGGTTGACTTCTTTGATACGGAAAAGATCCTCCGGATAGCATCCATCATCGATCGTTACTTTCGCCGTCGAGAAGAACCCAGCCGAGCAAGCCACCCTGGTCCGCTGGGAACGATGCAGCCCAACAGAGCCGGGTGAGCAGCTCCGGTGACGGAGGGAACATTTCCACACTGCTCCATCACAGTTTGATAGGCTAACACCGCAAACGCGACGGCTTCGATGGCCTTGCTGTCCCACCCCTGCGATTCGAACGCGCTCACCGGGACAGGCGCAAAGACATCGGCGAGATGCTGCATGATGGCGCGATTCTTGACCCCGCCGCCGCCGACAATCACTTCGTCGATTCCACCGCGAATCCACCGTCTGGCTGAGCCAACGGCTTCGGCCGTCCATCGACTGCACGTCGCCAGAAGATTTTCCATCGGTAGCTGCTGCGCCTGCTGCATCGCCAACAGCTCATCCAGCATCTTTGATCCGAAGACTTCCCGCCCTGTGGATTTCGGTGGAGCCTGCGACAAGTACGGATGGGCGAGCAGTTTGGCCAACAACCGTCCGTCAACTTGCCCGCGAGCGGCCCCACGCCCCTCACGATCCATCGACATGCGCCCATTCGTAATCCGGGCCATCAATCCATCCAACACCATATTGGCCGGACCGGTGTCGAACGCCATCAGGCCGTCAAAGCCGGAACCTCGCGGCAGGTAGGTCACATTGCTGATCCCTCCCAGGTTGACAATAAGCCGCGCGCGGCGTGGATGGCGAAAAAGCAACGCATGCACTCCCGGAGTCAGCGGCGCCCCCTGCCCGCCAGCGGCCATATCGCGCGGTCGGAAATCGGCGACCGTGGTGACTCCCGTTCGTTCGGCAATCACGGCGGGTTCGGCGATCTGAAATGTGGAACGAATGGCGCCGACTCCCGCATCCTTGACCCCGTACGGGAGATGATGGACGGTCTGGCCATGAGAACCGATAAGATCGATGTCCTTCGGGTGTAACTTCGCAGCGCGAATGGCGCCGAGCGCGGCATTCGCAAACCACTCACCCAGGAGCGCATTGAGATGGCACAGTTCCGATACGGTGCCTGACACAGACGCGGATAAAATGCGTTGCCGAAGCGAACGCGGATACGGCAACGGATGAAAGGCGATCATCTTGATGCGAAGGCCTGCCCTCCGAGGGCCGATTTCGACCAGCGCCGCATCGACGCCGTCACCGGACGTTCCTGACATCAACCCGACAACTTTCATGACTGAGCCATCCTTTCCCACCCCTTCAACCAGGAATCGGCTTTCGAATATGCTACGCTAATTGAACTTTCGCCGCCGGTCAAGCCAGACAGCGCAGAGGGAAAACCGTGCGGGGAGCGCCTGCCGCCTGTCACGTTGACATGGTAGAACCTGAGTGTTACCGTCCCCAGCCCATGTTTTCGATAAACCAAGCAAAACGATCTCCTGTTTCGATTGCCCTTTCGACCCTGCTTGTCCTATTCAGCCCGGCTTTGCCGTCTTCCGCAGAACCCGCTCACAATCCGATCAATATCGTGGTAACCATTCCAGTCCTCAAGGATCTCGCCGAGCAAGTGGGAGGGCCTCATGTACGGGTGAAGTCTTTGCTCAGCGGCTATGAGAATGAACATACGTACGCACCGAAACCCACCGATTTGGTCGCAGTGCGAAAAGCCCAACTATTGTTCGAGATCGGCACCGGTTTAGAGGTATGGGCCGCCTCGCTCGTGAAGAACGCCGGAAGCCCGTCGCTGCGTGTCGTGACCACTTCTCAAGGCGTCGGCCTGATTCGTGACCACTCTGACCTGCATCATAATGAACACCAAGAGAATGGCGAACATGCGTCGGGCGGGAATCCCCATATCTGGCTGGACCCCGAAAACGTCGTCATCATGCTGCGCCATATCACTGCAGCCTTGATCGAGATCGACCCTGCCCATACAGAGACCTACCGCAACAACCAGGCGGCCTATCTTCAGCGATTGGACCGGCTGCGTACCGAATTGTCCGATCGGGTGAAGTCGTTATCGGATCGTCGCTTCGTCGCGCACCATCCGGCCTGGCCCTATATGGCCAGGCGATTCGGCTTTGAGATCGCCGCAACGATTCAAGTGCAATCGGGCACGGAACCATCCGCCCTTCAGTTGCAATCGCTGATCGCGAAAATCAGGAAAGACCGCCTCAAAGTCATTGTGTCGGAAATCCAACTTAGCCAAAAACTCCCCGATCTGCTGGCCAAGGAAACCAAGGCCCGGGTGGTCGTCCTGACCACCTTGCCGGGAGGCTTACCGGGAACCGAAAGCTACCTCGACATGCTCCGCTATAATATGCTCCAATTGGCCAACGCGTTGGAGACCCCCTAGCAGTGTCGCTTGATCTCTGGTGGCTCCCGTGATGGAAGGAACGCCTGATTCCGTGCCGACAGATTCCCACGAACCGATCATTCGGTTCGACCATGCATCATTCGGATTTCCCGGCGTCATTGCGCTCAAGGACATTTCGCTGTCCATCGATGCCGGCGAGTTTGTCGGAGTCATCGGTCCCAATGGATCGGGGAAAACCACTCTCTGCAGGGCGGTCTTGGGACTCATGGCTCCGATTGAGGGCCATCTTCACATTTTCGACTGTGCCTGTGACAAATTACGATGTCATCACCGTGCACAAATCGGCTATCTCCCGCAGAAAGGCGTTGTGGATCGGAATTTTCCCGTCACGGTGCTCGAGACGGTCATGATGGGCCGTTACGGAGCACTCGGGTTGTTCAGGCGTCCAGGCGCCAACGACCGTGAAATCGCCATGGCGGCACTGGCGCACGTGTCGATGGAGGGACACAAAGATACCGCACTCGGCCATTTGTCAGGCGGCCAGCAGCAGCGTGTGTTCATCGCGCGGGCATTGGCGCAACAACCGAAAGTGTTGCTGTTGGACGAGCCCACCACCGGGCTGGATATCACGACGCAACACAACGTCATCGAGCTCGTTCAACACCTGCACGAAGAATTGAAGTTGACCGTGCTGTTGATCACTCATGACATCAACATGATCCGCTCCCGCGTCGATCGCCTGGTGCTCCTCAAGACCAGGCTCTACGCCGCCGGCCCACCCGCCGATGTCCTCAAACCGGACATCCTCAGCGCGGTCTATGGCAAAGACCTGGTGATCACGGACAAAGATCTTGTGATTGTTGAGGATTATCACCACCATCACTGAAGTGCTGGCAGATCGCGATGCTGGAACTCCTGACCTACGACTTCATGCAACGGTCCCTCCTCGCGGCGGCGATGGTGGGGGGACTCTGCTCGGTCGTTGGCGTCTTCGTCGTGCTCCGGGGTCTCGCCTTCGTCGGCGCAGGCACCTCCCACGCAGCGTTTGCCGGAGTCGCGCTGGGTTATTTGATGGGCTGGCCGCCATTGTTGCTGGCCATTCTGTTCGGGCTTGCAACCGTGTGGATTACCGGGTGGGTCGAAGAGAGAGGCCGAATGAAACTGGACGTTTCGATCGGCATTCTCTACACCACTACCATGGCGCTGGCGATCCTGTTCATCGGCTTGATGAAAACCTATAACGCCGAAGTGTACGGCTATTTGTTCGGCAGTGTGCTGTCGGTAAGCAGTGATGAACTGCGCGTGATCGGCGGACTCGCCATCCTCGTGCTCGGACTCATCCTGATATTCTCAAAAGAACTGTACTTTATCGCCTTCGATCAAGAGATGGCTGATGCATCCGGCATCCCGGCCCGCGCCATCTTTTTTCTCCTACTGACGCTCGTCGCCCTCACCGTGGTCGTGTCGCTGAAAACCGTCGGCGCCATCCTCGTGTTTGCCATGATCCTGATTCCGGCTTCGACGGCCTATCAACTCACACATAGCCTCATGACCCTGACCCTCTATTCCGTCATCATCGGCACCACAACATCAGTGGCCGGCGTGATGATCTCCGCCTTCTGGGACGTGCCCTCCGGGCCTGCCATCGTTTTGCTTGCGACCACGGTGTTTTTCCTCTCGATCTTGCTCTCTCCGAAAAAACTCAAACGTGCCGCTTCCGCCCATGCCCACTGAAACAACTCCTCGCACAGCCCGAATGCCCCATGAGCTGGCCTGAGGTAGCTGCTTGATGTGCGAAGCAATTTCGGCTATTTACAGGCTGTCTTTTTGACGTATTGGAGGAGGAACTATATGCGAATTCCAGTCTTACAGGCTTGTGTGATGAGCTGTGCCATGGCGAGTGCCGTCTTCATCATGACTCCCGCTCACCACGCGTTGGCACAAGAAGGAAGGCAGGGCCTCGGTGGTATCGAGGCTAAGAAATGGGTGCTCGGCGCGCGTGCTGGGTTTGCGCCCTTGACGCAATCGCTGACCGATGATGATCCTCGAATTTCGAGCGACGTCGGTCCCTTGGTAAACTTCCAGGCGCTCTACAGCCTGAACACCTGGCTCTTAGTGGGAATGATGCTCGAATGGGAACGCCATGGCTTCGATTTAGAGCGGCGGTCCGGCGACCTTGAGTTGGGGCATCAAGACACGGTGTCGGTATTGCCGACCCTTGAGCTAAGGCCCGTCAAGCTTGGACCGGTCGTGCCCTATGTGAACATGAGTTTCGGCGTGAACGTCAATAGCTTCGGGGAAGACAGCGGTAATCGCATCAGTCCCAGTAACACCTTCGCCTGGCGGCTTGGCTGGGGCGCCGACTACATGCTCAATCGACAGTTCGGCCTCAACGTAGAAATGGCCTACAAACGTAACGACGGCCATGCCAGGATCGACGGCGATCACATCAACGATTGGAATGCCTCTTCCTTCGGATTTCTCTTTGGTGCCAAGGCATTCTTTTAGCCGGGATGACGCATGGGAGATCGTTGCGAAATGGTGACCTCCGCACGACAGGCGCGGAAAGCGAGACTCGCGTGATGCGCAAAGCCGGGGCTTGCCAGTCTTGCTAGTCCCGCCACTCTCGCCCATCTGCTTGTGGCACGCACGGGCGGGCGATTGCGGCAGAAAAGTACGCGCTATTATTCAGTGCGGGCCTGCTTATTCCGGCTCCAGACCATCCCGGTCTGTTCTTGAGAGCTAAATCCCAGTCTTTCATAAAAACCGGGGCGCCTGGTACAGAGCCAAAACAGCTCGATTTTCTTGAGGCGAGGGTGGTCGAGAATCCGCTGAACGACCGCAGTACCGATACCTTGCTTCTGGTAGGCCTTGTCGACGATAACATCCCAAATCGTCGCCCGATAGACAAAATCCGTCAGCACACGACCGAATCCGACCAAAAGATCGCCGTCCCATGCGCAGAGCGCGACGTCAGTATGACGAAGCATCTCCTTGGCGTCCTCGATCGTTCGATGTTTCGCCCAGGGGGCTTGGTGAAACAGACGAAGCAGCTGAGCGGCGGAGAGGTCTTTCTTTTCTGAAAAGGTGATGACGGGCTTGAGGGTTGGGGGCATCTTGTACTAGATTATCTTGTACATATGGAGATTCGCCGCAAGCGGAGTGTACGAGGAAAACTATGTCAACGCAAGTCCGTAGCTGCCACAAATGTTTCCAGCTCATGTGGCTCACAGCTGATCAGTATGAGCTCTTGGACGAAGGCACAATCCGTGCGAAATGTCCCCACTGTGGCGCGCTCGTTCGCTTCAAGCTGGTGACAGAGGGCCCGAATGCTACCGGTCCAAAGATGGGACATTGAGCAGGACAGGGTGAGGGGGTTAGGGGAAACGTTCCGCTCCACTATGTTTCACATCCCGCGTCCTGCACCGTCTAACTCAGGCTTGTTGCCGGGTAAAATCTTGTGGAGCGCGGCCCGGTAGTCGGCCACGTGCTTTTCATCGAGTCGCCCGACTTCGATCTCCCTGTCCAGCTTCATCCGTTCCAATTGATCGAGCAAGGCCAACAGGGACTGCACCGCCCCCAACAACCGGCCGGCCTCGAATGCTTCGAGAGATTCGATCAGCGAATCGTTCAGACTTCTGTATGGAGTCCCTGCGCTCTGCGCCCTGATGCGTGACACCAGCTCCTCATAGTCTTCAATCGCTTCAAACTGAGGTTTGATCCCAGCCGGCACAGCCGACAAATGGACAATCGGAGGCAGTTTGGCTGCATACAGCTTGAGCTGAGAGGTCAAGGCTCCAATCACATCAAGAATGTCGGCAGTCTGCATGGCTTTTCCTACGTAGTCGCGGCCGCACGCCCGTCATGGGTCAATTGTTCAATTGCCTTGGACACCGTCTCCATATCCGTTGGAAAGGGCCTGGTAAACTCTTGAACCTCTCCGGTCGTGGGATGCTGAAACCCCAATGTCCTGGCATGCAGCATCACGCGCGGAATCTCGATGGGATCGACTGCACACACCTTTTTTCCACCGTAGGTCTGATCGCCCAGAATGGGATGGCCCAGGGATGTGAGATGAACCCGCAATTGATGCGTGCGCCCGGTGCGCGGATAGAGCAAGACATGCGCGGCCAGTTTGCCATACCGGCGGTCGACGTGGTACTCGGTCACGGATTCTTTGGGCCGCGCCGTGCGGGCGGAAAATTTCTTGCGTTCCTTTGAGTCTCGCCCGATGGCCAATTCAATCAAACCGCGGCCTTTCTTGGGGACGCCCCAGATCAAGGCTTCGTACACCCGCGTGATGGTGTGGTACTTAAATTGTGCGGCAAGGTGGCGGTGCGCCTGATCGGTCTTGGCAATGACCATGACGCCGGAGGTCTCCTTATCCAATCGATGGACGAGACCGGGACGTTCTTTCCCGCCGATGGACGAGACCGTGCCCCCGGAAGTTTGGAAGTGATGAAGCAGTGCATTCACCAATGTTCCAGTCCAATTACCGGGGGCCGGATGCACGACAATCCCCGCCGGCTTGTTCAGGATGAGCAGCGCATCATCTTCATACAGGACATCCAATGGAATGGCCTCGCCCTTGAGCGCGAGCGGTTCCGGCTTCGGCACATCCATCGTAATCTTATCGCCGGGCTTGATCTTCTGACTGGGCTTTACAATGGCATTGTTGATGCGTATACGGCCGAGTTCGATCAACCGCTGAAGCGCAGACCGCGACATATCCCGTTCGCGATTGACGAGAAAGACATCCAGCCGTTTCGGCTGTTCACCGGCCGTGATAAGAAATTCCGTGATCATGGAGGCCCACGCTACTGGAGGGACCCGTCAAATTCAACTGCGCTCGTACGGAGGAAGACCTGGGGGTCAGGAGTGGCCGGTCTTACGGGTGCGTTCGGCAATCTTCTTACGAAGGCGGGCTTTTTCGAGACTGATCTGGGCTTCTTTGACCTCGGAAGGCAGACCTCCTGCCTGGAGCCGTTGTTCGGCCTCTTGCACCTTGGCCGTGGCGCGCTCCACGTCGATGTCCTCCGCCTTCTCCGCAATTTCGGCCATGACGGTGACTTTGGTCGGCGTCACTTCCGCGTAGCCCCAGAGAATCGCCATATGGCTCGTTTGATCGCCCACTCGATAACGGAGTTCTCCGATCTTCAGGGTTGAGAGAAAATGACAGTGTCCGGGTAAGACGCCGAACTCGCCTTCCGAGCCTGGCGCAATCACTTCATCCACCTGCTGGCTCAGCAGCTGTTTCTCCGGCGTCACCACTTCTAAGAGAATCTTTCCCGCCATTCTTCCCTTCTCTCTTTCCTCTCACCAAAGCGCAAGCGGTAGGGCCGATCTCGATTGCGCGCATTGACCGAGCACAGTCTTATCGTGCGCGGGCAGGAGATCGGCCCTGCCGACTCGCGCTTATACTTTCACTCCCATCTTCTCCGCTTTCGCAATGACTTCTTCGATTGGTCCAACCATGTAGAATGCCTGTTCCGGCAGGTGATCGTACTTGCCTTCCAGAATCTCCTTGAAGCTCCGAACGGTGTCTTTCAGTTTGACATACTTCCCGGGAGCGCCCGTGAAGGCTTCGGCCACGTGGAAGGGCTGTGAGAGGAAACGCTGGATCTTACGCGCCCTGGCCACGGCCATCTTGTCGTCCTCGGACAACTCGTCCATACCGAGAATGGCGATAATATCTTGAAGGTCTTTGTACCGCTGCAACACAGACTGCACGCCGCGGGCCACCTTGTAATGTTCCTCGCCGATCACCTGTGGGTCAAGAATGCGTGAGGTGGAGTCCAGCGGATCAACGGCCGGATAAATGCCCAACTCCGCCAATTGCCGTGACAACACCGTTGTTGCGTCCAAGTGCGCAAATGCAGTGGCCGGCGCCGGATCGGTCAGGTCGTCGGCAGGTACATAGATGGCCTGAACAGACGTGATCGATCCGCGCTTCGTCGAAGTAATCCGCTCTTGTAATGCACCCATCTCGGTCGAGAGGTTCGGCTGATACCCGACGGCTGAGGGCATCCGGCCCAACAATGCAGACACCTCAGAACCGGCCTGAGTAAACCGGAAAATGTTGTCGACAAAGAGCAGCACGTCCTGATTCTCTTCGTCACGGAAATATTCCGCAACGGTCAACCCGGTAAGGCCGACGCGAAGACGCGCACCCGGTGGTTCATTCATCTGGCCATAGACCAACGCGGCCTTGGATTTTGAAAAGTCATCCGGATCGATGACTTTCGATTCCATCATTTCGTGCCAGAGGTCGTTCCCTTCACGGGTCCGCTCACCGACGCCGGCAAATACGGAAAATCCACCGTGGTGCAACGCGATGTTATTGATGAGCTCCATGATGATGACGGTCTTGCCGACACCGGCGCCGCCGAAGAGCCCGACCTTGCCGCCCTTGCTATACGGCTCGAGCAAATCAACGACCTTGATGCCGGTTTCCAGTACCTCGGTCTTCGTTTCCTGATCTTCCAGTTTTGGCGCAGGCCGGTGGATCGGATAGGTTTTCTTCGTCTTAATCGGTCCCTTTTCGTCGACCGGTTCGCCGAGCACGTTCATCAGACGACCCAGCGTCTCACGGCCGACGGGTACAGAGATGGCCGCGCCCGTATCCGCCACATCCATTCCGCGGGTGAGTCCGTCGGTGGTGGACATCGCGATGCTGCGGATGCGGTTTTCACCGAGATGCGAGGCTACTTCCAAGGTGATCCGAATGGCAGGAGTCCCCGCCGCCTTGTTCTCTTCCTTCGTCACCTTGAGGGCATTGTAGATATTCGGCAGTTGCCCGGGAGGAAACTCGACGTCTACAACCGGTCCGATGACTTGAATGACTTTTCCTGTACTCATGTCGCTCCTCTATTTTCTTCTGCGTTATAAGTTGTGAGTTGTGAGCTTTTCGGGAACTCAACACTTACAACTGAGCACTCAACACTTTATTTTAGAGCCTCGGCGCCGCCGACGATATCCATCAATTCTTTTGTGATCGCCGCCTGTCTGGTCTTGTTGTAATAGAGCGTGACCTTCTTGATCAGCTGGCCGGCATTACGCGTCGCTCCATCCATCGCGGCCATGCGGGCGCCGTGTTCGGCCGCAGCCGATTCCAGGAGTATCCGGTACGCCTGAACCTGAAAGTGCTTTGGCACCAGAGCGTTCAGGAGACCCGCTTCATCCGGCTCATAGAGGTAGGCTCCCGAGGCGACCCCCTCAGCCGGAGCTCCTCCGAATTCGGCTGCCGCATCCACCGGAAAGAGCTTCTCCACAATGACGCGCTGTTGAATGGCCGACTTGAATTCGTTGTACACGACATGAAGTTCGTCGAACGTGCCTTTCACGAAATTATCGGTGAGGTCGCCGCCGATATCGATGGCATGCTCGAAGCTCAACTTGTCGAACACTCCGGTCCATTCGTGACGAATCGGCCAGGCCCGGCGCCGGAAATAATCACGGCCCTTTCGCCCGACAATGCTGACTCCCACCGTCAACCCCTGGGCTTCGCATTGCCGCAGAAATTCTGCGCTCTTCCGCACGATGTTGCCGTTGAACCCGCCGCACAATCCTCGGTCGCTGGTAATGACCAGGACTTCGATCTTTTTCCCCTCGCGCTTCTGCAAGAGCGGATGGGCCGAACGATTCACTCGCCGGCTGAGGTTGCTCAACACAGCCCGCATCTTGTGTGCATATGGACGAGCGGCCAAGATGCGGTCCTGCGAGCGCTTGAGCTTCGCCGCCGCAACCATTTTCATGGCCTTGGTGATTTTCTGCGTATTCTTAAATGCCGCAATCTTGCGGCGTAACGATTGAAGGCTAGGCATCGTATTCTATTAGGGCTGTGGACTGCGTGCTGAGGACTGAGGTTGCAACCCGGCTCACGGCCGTCCGTCTCAGTCCTGAGTCCTCGATACTCAGTCCTGTGCTTACGCTTTGGCCCCGTATCCCATCTTCTGTTTGAAGGCCGCCAGAATTTCCTTGAGCCTGCCGCCGACCTTGTCGTCGATCTTGCCGATGCTGGCGACTTCCTTTTTGAGTTCAGGATGATTCTGCTGCACATAGTGCAGAAAATCTGCCTCGAACTGCTGCACTTTATCGACCGGCACATCGTCAAGGAAGCCGTTGACGCCCGCATAGATCGACAGGACTTGATCGGCAACCGGCATGGGCTTGTACTGTCCCTGCTTCAAGAGCTCGACCATGCGCACGCCGCGCGCAAGCTGCATTTGCGTGGCCTTGTCGAGTTCGCTGCCGAACTGGGCAAAGGCCGCCATTTCTCGATATTGCGCGAGGTCCAGCCGGAGGGTACCGGCCACCTGTTTCATCGTCTTGATCTGGGCCGACCCGCCGACACGGGAGACCGACAGACCGACGTTAATCGCGGGGCGAATACCGGAATAGAACAAATCGCTGCCCAGATAGATCTGGCCGTCGGTGATCGAAATCACGTTCGTCGGAATATAGGCCGACACGTCACCCGCTTGTGTCTCGATGATCGGCAAGGCGGTCAGACTGCCTCCGCCGAGCTTCTCGCTCAGTTTTGCCGCCCGCTCCAACAACCGTGAATGGAGGTAGAACACGTCCCCGGGATAGGCTTCGCGGCCCGGTGGTCTGCGGAGCAGCAAGGACAATTCGCGATAGGCGACGGCATGCTTGGACAAATCATCGTAGACAATCAGCGCGTGCTTCCCGTTATCGCGGAAATACTCGCCGATCGCGGCGCCGGCGAAGGGCGCCAAGAACTGCATCGGGGCCGGATCGCTGGCGCTGGCCGAGACGACCATGCTGTATTCCATCGCATGGTTTTCTTCGAGAGTCTTGACGACGCGCGCGACAGTCGATCGTTTCTGGCCGATCGCCACGTAAATACAGAATACGTTCAGGCCCTTTTGATTGATGATCGTATCGACCGCGATGGCCGTTTTGCCGGTCTGGCGGTCTCCAATGATGAGCTCGCGCTGGCCGCGTCCGATGGGAATCATCGCATCGATGGCCTTGATACCGGTCTGCAGCGGCTCCCGCACCGATTGGCGGGTATTCACGCCAGGGGCCACCATCTCGATACGCGACGACTGCGTCGACTTGATGGCGCCCTTGCCGTCGATCGGCTGACCGATGGCGTTGACGACTCGACCGACGAGAGCCTCTCCGACCGGTATTTCTGCGATGCGGCCCGTCCGCTTGACGGGATCGCCTTCTTTAATGCCGACCGAGTCACCCATCAAGACCGCGCCGACATTGTCCTCTTCAAGGTTCAAGGCGATACCATAGAGCCCGCCGGGGAACTCAAGCATCTCACCGGCCATGGCACCATCGAGACCATAGATCTTGGCAATGCCGTCTCCGACCTGGATGACAGAACCGGTTTCCTTGACATCGACCTGTTTGTCGAAGCCTTGAATCTTCTCCTTGATGATTGCACTGATTTCATCCGCTTTGATCTGCATGGCTACTCCTTAGTCGGCCCCGTAGTGACCCGCTCGTCGGCGATTCCACACCGTCATGCCTGCGCGACCGTTATTCGTGCGTCAGCAATGACTCGATGTCTTTCAGACGCCCACGAACGGTGCTATCGACCACGGCGCTTCCGATCTGAATCCTGACGCCGGCCAAATAACTCGCATCGGTTTGAAAGGTAATATCGACATCCCGCTTCAGCGTGTCGCTGAGGCGCTTCTTCATCTGTTGCTGCTCAGCTGCGGACAGGGCAGCGGCCGAAAACACCGTGACCGGCTGGGTCCCCTTTAATTGATCGACCAGCTTGGCAAAGGCCTCTGCGATTTCCGGCAGAAATGCGGCGCGATTCTTCCTGACCAACTGCGCCAAGAATGCCTTCCCGACCGGGGGGCATCTCAACCGGCCGCCCAGTTCCGTTAAGACGGCGATCTTGTCTTCGAGGCTGAACGCCGGAGACGCAATGACGTGCCGGAGCGAGACGGAGTCCTGCATGGCCTGGCTCAGGCCATTGAGGGTCCCCCGAGTCGCTTCGATATTGGATTGATCGAGAAGCTCGAAGAGCGCCTGTGCGTAACGCCGCGCAACTGCTGTCTTAATCACTGTCCTGATCCACTCGCTCTATCGTGAGACAAAGTACACACTCTCGCGCGAAACGCGCGAAAATGAGAGCGGAAAGTTATCATTGCTGGACCGGATCTGTCAATGCGCGATCTCACGGCACTCTGCTCGCAAAAATCATGTGTCCGGGTATAATGGAAACACGATGGGCACAAGCTGCAAGGAAACCATACGGAAATTGGTTACGAGGGTTACGAGATATTCGATGCCACCGTTTTTCACCGTGATCGGCTCTACCCTCATCCTGTCGTTCTGCTGTGCAATTCTGCCTGCCTGGGCCTACCGGGAACATTTCACCTCCGAGCAAAAATCCCAGCTGGAAAAGATTCAGACCGTATTGATCGAAGCCATCGCCCTCACGGACAAAGGCCGTACAGACTCCGCCTCTCTCGCCAACACGGCGGCTGAACGCCTCAAAGAAGTGGGGTACCAGGTCGTTCTTGATCACAGTCAGCCCCATGATGTCCTGTTTCGCATCAAATGCGAACAGCACAAGACATGGGAGGGCACCACGAGCGCGGGAGGAGATGCCGATCTCCCTGATGCCCCGTCTCGACTCTGGAAAGGACCAGCCTGCCAGCTCACCTATATCCTGGGCGGCATGAAAATCAAATGGCAAAAAGAGGTGCGGACAGAATTTGAGGATGTGGTGGCCGCCGCCCAGGCTGCGCAAGCAGCCGATCCCGGCGTCTATGCACTGTCCAAGTTACAGGAGGCGCTGGAAAAATACGAGTTCCCTCTCCTCTTGGCATCTGAATGGGGCCATCCAGACCGCCTGCTGAAACTGCTGGACTCAGCAGACACGAGCCAGACCAGAAAAATAAAAATCATTTCGCTCCTGGGAGAGATGCAGGCCGACGAAGCGATGCCCAAACTCAAAGCGGCGTTGAAGGATCGTGATCTCGCCAAGCAGGCCCTCGTGGCGATGGGGAATCTCGGCAGGGAAAGCATTCCTCTTCTGATCGAGATTTTCAACACGACGACTCAGGTGGAAGTCCAGGCGGCAGCAGCAAAAGGGTTGGGGCAGATCGGGGGAATCGCAGGGGATGCGTCTGTTGTGCTGCCGTTGCTCGCAAAACTGCAAGATCCCAAGACCGACTGGACGGTCCTCACGGAAGTGGCCTGGGCACTCGGCAAGATTCCCGATAAGCGGGCGATCCAACCGCTGTATGACTTAGACAAGAAACTGCAAGCTATTTACGAGCCCGACAATACAATCCTCAAGAAACTCAAAGAGGCCGTCTTCTGGGCCATCAAACAGTGCGACACGTGGGATCAGTACAGCTAAAGTTGCCCATCGGAAACCGATTCCTGTCCGCCTTCTCTGGCAATCTCTGCATGTAACCGGTTACAGAGGTGACTTGCCTCGACTTCTCCGATAATGAGCCGCCACTTTCATCCGATTACCGCACATCTGCATGCTGCACCAGTTCCGCGTGTGATTCTTGGTCGTATCTAAAAAATACAGAATACAGGGGGCATTAGCGCATTTCTTGATCAAGAACAAATGGCTGGAGCTGAGCAGGTCGCTCGCCGATTCCAAAAGGAGGGCCAAGAGCTCCACCTGTGGAGTCGCCAATGAATGGAAGCGCCGCTTGAAGCCTTCCTCGGTCCGAACAAGCTCGGGGTAGCCGGGACGCTGAGCTAAGAACTGATTCATGGTGTTGATGGTTGAATTAGGTACGGTTTTACCTGCTGCGACCCGTTCAGCTACGACTCGGAACGTTGCCCGGAATGTCTTCGCCCACTCAAGCAAGGATGCGGCTTCTTCGTTCTTCAGGTGAACCTTGGCGGCCTCGGCCTGTGTCGCCGTAAGAAGTCTTGCCCGTACCAACCACAAAGAAAGGTCATCAAAGCTCTCGAGTAAATCTCTCGGCTCTCCTTTCACTGTCAGCTGGGTATTGATCAAATCCAGGCACGGGTGGTTGCCCAAAAACAGAAACTTCCGTGTTTCATTCTTCATCAGCTTTCTTCCCCGTGCTTATAGATAACCTACAAAACCAGCGTTGACAAGTTAGCATTCAGTTGATATAACCCTCTAAACGTATATTAGACGGTTATGTTTTATTTTCCCTCTCGCCAAGAAGGCGAGAGGACAACCAATTTCTAAGGAGCATCCATGAAAACTGCCATCATTATTCTGTCCGATCCGAAAAGTGGTTCGGAAGAAGCGCTCGGACGAGTCTTCAATGCGCTGGCCCTTGCAGCTGAATGTAAGCAGAAGGGCGACGAAGTCGCCGTGGTCTTCAATGGCGCCGGCACGCGCTGGCCGGCTGAATTGACCAAACTCTCACATCCAGCGAATGGGCTCTACAATGCCGTGCGTGATGTCGTGCAGGGCGCGTCGTGCGGCTGCGCCGAGGTCTTTGGGGCAACAGAAAGCGTCAAGGCCTGTGGCGTGCCGATTGTGAAAGACCATGCCCTCGCTGGGACTACGGGGCTCTTGAGCCTGCGCCGGTATGTGGCGGAGGGCTGGAATACGATCGTGTTCTGAGACTGAGCATGAGAGGGCATGCGACGAGACCCGTCGGCATATCCTCCCGGCAGGGAGAGAGACAACCATGGCGTTGAAATACTTAGAGCTGGCAATGACCGAGGCCGTACGCCGAGCACAGAGCCACTACTACGGAACGGCTGTGAACATCGCCGGCGCCCCCGAGTGCGACCCACTGACCCACGACGAGGCAGAGTTTATTGCAGCCAGGGACAGCTTCTATCTGGGCTCCATCAGTGAAACCGGATGGCCCTACATTCAGCATCGCGGTGGGCCCAAGGGGTTCTTACGGGTGGTTAACGAGACGACACTGGCCTTCGCCGACTATAAGGGCAACCGCCAGCTGCTCACGACCGGCAACGTCTCCATGAACGATCGTGTGGCGCTGTTCCTCATGGACTACCAGAACCGGGCGCGCTTGAAGATTCTTGGCCATGCCCGCGTCGAAGATGCTCGCACCCATCCAGAACTCATCGCACAGCTCGCTGATCCAAAAATGCGAGCATCGGTGGAGCGGCTGGTCTTCATCGACGTCGTGTCGTTCGATTGGAACTGCCCGAAATACATCACTCCACGGTACTCGATTGAGGAGGTCGAGGAACTCACAGGATCTTTGCGGACACGCATCTCTCAATTAGAGGCCGAGCTACGTGCAGCAAGACGCGGATCGAGTACTCCATCCGCCCAATAGGAAAGTAATAATTTCGACTCTCGACCACGAGACTTACGCATGGAAGGCCCTATGTCATCGGACACGAACACACGAGCGCCTGTTCCGCCCTTCACTCTGGAGAGTGCCATCCAGAAAGTCCGCATGGCAGAAGACGCTTGGAATACGCGTAATCCCGAACAGGTATCGTTGGCCTACACGATCGATGGCGTATGGCGAAACCGCTCGGAATTCCTGATAGGCCGGGAGGCCATCGTTCAGTTCTTAACGCGCAAGTGGGACAAGGAGCTGGATTACCGTCTCATCAAGGAACTGTGGGCATTCCACGGAACACGCATCGCCGTGCGGTTTGCCTATGAGTGGCGCGATGAAGAAGGAAGTTGGTTCCGATCCTACGGAAATGAGAATTGGGAATTTGCCGACAGTGGCCTCATGCGCCGGCGTATCGCAAGCATCAACGACATCCCAATCACCGAACAGGATCGCAAGTATTTCTGGCCCATCGGCCGCCGCCCCGATGATCACCCCGGGCTGTCTGAGCTTGGTCTCTAGCATTCGGTTGAATCTTAGCGGGCATCCATCAAACGAAAGGGGCTCTCCCCATTGGGAAGAGCCCCTTCGTTACGACAGGCACAGGTAGCAATGAGAATCTGCCTCTGTGCTACTTGACGACAACCTCGACACGGCGATTCTTGGCACGTCCGTCCGCCGTCTTGTTGCTCGCGACCGGGTTCGTCTCTCCATGACCGGCAGCCGACAGGTTGCTGCTGACCCCGCCGTCCCGCAGCGCCTGCTCAGCACTATGGGCTCGGGCATCCGAAAGCTCCTTATTCGTCGGGTACTTTTTCTTCAAGGCGCTCTTGATCGCCACGTTGTCCGTGTACCCGGCGACATGCACCTGCTTTTCCGGGAAGTCCTTGAGCACAGTCCCGACACGCTTCAAGGCATCGGCGCCGCCCGCCTTTAATTGATCCTGCCCGGAATCAAACAACAGGCTCGACGCCAGGTTGATGACGAGGGCATCGCCGGATTGGCTGACTGAAACAGTCCCTTTGGCGATTTCTGGGCGCAACGCCTTCACAAGATCCTTCTCTGCCTTGGCCAGATCGCCTTTGCTCTGGTTCAATTGTGATTCGAGATCCGCAATGCGCTGCTTCGCGGCGGCCAGCTCCGCTTGTGAACGATTAAGATCGCTTTGCCCCGCAGCCAGTTGACTCGCGAGCTTCGCAGAATCTCCCGCACCGGAACGAAGCGCGGCAATTTCTCGATCGCGATCGGCGAGCTGCCGTTCCAACTCGCTCACGCGGCTGCTCAAGGCTCCATTCTGCCTCCGAGCGGCTTCCAGTTCATCAGCCAGCCGTTGACGATCTCGTTCAAGCGCCGCCAGCCGAGCAGCCGCGTCTTGTGAGGCATCAGGCGCCACAGCCTTCGCTAGAGATGGACACCCGCTGCCCTGGTGATAGCCATACCACTTCTGGTCGATACAGACGGTGGGCTGCTTGATGTGGGACGTATCGGGCGGATTCAGGTAGGAACAGCCTGTTAGGGCGACGATCCCCGTTAGAGTGACGGTGATTGTGAATGTTCGCATGATGATCTCTTTCTCCTTCATTACGCGGGACTCGCCCCGCACACTGTCATTGTGATGAACACCAGGACCCTACTGACGGCTCTTCAACAGATCACGGATTTCCTTCAACAATTTCTCTTCATTGGTCGGCTCCGGCGGTGCAGGCGGCGCAGGGGGAGGAGCTTGCTGCTTAAACCGGTTGACCTGCTTGACCAGCATGAAGATGACAAAGGCGATGATGATAAAGTCAAAAACGCTCTGGAGAAACACTCCGTAGTTGAGCGTCGGTGCTCCGGCAGCCTTCGCTGCGGCTAATGATGGCGGGGACGTAAGGGACAAATCGACAAAGAGGCTGGAAAAATCCACTCTGCCCATCAGCAGCCCCAGGGGAGGCATGAGGACATCGCTCACAAGCGACGACACGATCTTACCGAAGGCGCCGCCGATGATCACACCGATTGCCATGTCGAGGACATTGCCTCTCATGGCGAACTCCTTAAACTCTTTCAGCATAGTTCTCCTCCTTCACGAATCCGGTTCACCCCTAGTTTCACCCGTCTGCTTATCGCTTCCGTGTCGTATCGAAATTGTGGCCTGACGTGAATCGATACAAAGTATCCGTATCGGTCATGCCGGCGCGCGGTTGTTGTAGCGGGTCGTCTTTTGGGATCCGCTCGCCAGGCCCGCCGATATTTCGAAGCGGATGCCGTTATCCATCGCGAAAAACTCGCGCACCTCGCGAATGAACGTACAGGCATAAGCAAAGTCAGTGCCCACGCTGAACCATCGTGCATATGCTGGGAAGCCCGCGTTTTGAAGATGTTTCGATCCAGCCCTACGGATGGTGCTCTGTTCCTATGGGGCGATTTGGCCTGAGATTACTCTTATCTGCCTCAGTGCAATCAGATCGAATCAGCCTCGCAGATACACCAGAAAACGGTTGGAGGAACGACCGCTGAACGGGCCGAACGGGGTTGGGCTTTGGACCAGCGGAGCCCCAGATCGGCGCATTCACCTCGGGATAGACGGGGGCGGAGAGGGAAACTCAATCTGCGCGTCGCGCAATTGCTCCAGGATTGCCTTGTTCAGTTCACCCTGCGTAGTGTTGAACTGAGCAACTGTTGTCCAGGGCTCGACGGCGATGGTCACGGCCGGGCGTCCAAGACTGCTGATGCCGACGGAAGGAGCCGGATCTTTGAGCACATGTGGGTGCGCAGCAACTACACCCCGCACGAGCGCGAGTGCGCGGTCTACATCGGTCTTGTACGCAACGTCGACCGTGAGATGGATTTGTCTGATGGTGCCGAAGTTATGCAGGATTTCCCCGACGATCTTCCGATTGGGAATGATGACCCGCGACTGATCCGGATGCACCAAGGTCGTGGAAAAAATGTCGACGATCACGACATCGCCATGGACGCCCAGCAATGAAATGTGTTCTCCGACCTTGTACGGCTTCGTGAAGATGATTGAGAGTCCGGCCATGACATTGCTCAAGACCCCCTGCAGGGCAAGACCGATGCCGACGCCTGCGACGCTGATACCCGCCACCAACGGCGCGATCGGCACCCCGACTGCCTGGAGGGCGATCATAGCGGTGAAGAGCAGCACAAGAATTTTGACGACCCGCACCATGAGCATCCGCACCGGTGGATCGAGTGTGTACCGTTCAAGCGACCGCTGCGTAAAGGTTCCGGCCCAGCGGGACGCCATGACACCTGCGATGAAGATGCCGATTCCCACCAGCGCTTGCAGGCCGTATTGCACGGCATATTGGGTCAATGTATCCATGGCTGCCTTCTGCGCGGTGTTTCTACCGCCCCATCAATCCCTTGAGGAGATCGCGCCCTTCATGTTTCAAGTCTTGTGGTTTGGTTGTGCCTTTGAGCAATCCACCGATGGCTTCTTCCGCTTTCTTCTTGACCTGCTCTTGCACAGCACCCGTCAGGCCTTTCATGTCCAGCCCATAGGACGGTGCTTGGACGGTTCCTCCAATGGTCAGTGGGAGGCTTAACCGGCCTTCTTTGAGCGCCAGCTTGGCAACGGGCGAGACACCGGCGATCTTCTGGCTCAAGTCCTGGGTAAGGTTCATCTTCACCGTGAGGTTCAGCGTCTGATCGAATCCGATGGTCCCCCCGCCGGTGGCCTGAAAGTCGTGGCTGTCCATCAAGAGGCGCTGCACGTTGACAATCCCCTGTTTGATCACGAGATCCGTCTCAATCGTCGAAAATGCCGTGGCCTTGGGATTGTCCAGGGTGATACCAGCGACTTTTAGAATAGACATGGCTTCCTGCAAAAGGTTGACCCCTTCGATCTTCCCATCCTTCACCGCCATGTGACCGGTTCCTTCCAGAGCCTTGGTCAGGTCCGGCATGGAGAACCCGCGGCCTTTCAGCGTCAGATCGGCACCGGCTGTTCCGCTGATGGAGACCGGCGTCTCCGAGACGGCTTCCAGGGCCGGACCGAGTTGCACGCCTTGAATCGCGACGCCCCCGTTGAAAGGCGGCGCATCGGATCCGGCAATCAACTTTCCCTGCCCTTTCACCTGGCCGTCGAACAGTTGGAGCGACAGGGAATTCAGTCTGGCCTCTTGTCCCTTTACCTCCGCCGCAATCTGGAAATTCTTGATGTCGACCGGCTTTTTCAACGGAAGGGCGACCGGAAGGTTCGCGGTATTGATCACCGGCGAGCTGATGTTGACCGTCGCGTCATGACCGGCGGCTTTTCCTGTGATGGTGAAGTCAGTCTTCCCCACGCCAAGCTGGAAATTGATCGCATCGATGTCCATCGTCTCTTTGAGCGGCCCAAAGGTGCCGTCCAGCTTCACCGGCAGGTTGAAGGGCTGAACAAGCGACCCAAAATGTAAGCTCGGAGTTTGACCGAGCCGAACGTCCCGCAGGAGTAGCTCCATATCTTGCAATACATATTCAGTCGGTTTGGCGGCCGACAGATCACGGAACGTCAATTTCCCGCCGTCGATGGACACCCGGTCCACAGCCAACAGCGCCAGGATTTTGAGCGGACCCTCCGTCGATGGAATCGGGGCGCGCGAGGGCGTTTCAGGCACCGGGACACCTTTACGCCCGATCGTCGACACGTTCAGAACCCCGGCCTTGTTTTTAATGACGGTAATGACGGGATCGCGCAGAGTGATGTCTTCCACCTCGACCTTGCTGCTGAGCAGCGGCATCAGCTTCACACCCACATCCAACGAGGACAGCGACGCGAAGGGGCCAGCCCCGAAAGCAGGATCATCCAACACGGCGAACCCGGCCACCCGCGCGCCGATCCTGGGCCAGACGGTTAAGCGAATATCTTGCAGCTGGATCTTGCGATTGAGGGCTTCTTCAATGATCGGCTTGTATTGGTCTTGGTACTTATTGAGGTCGATCAAGAAGGGGAGCGAGAGCACGAGGCCCACGATCAAGACGACCACGACGAGCAAGCCCATTAGGATTTTCATCGCGATCACCTCCAGTTAAAGAGGAAGTATATGAACGGATTCCTTGTGAGTCAATGAGCAGCGCGGCAACCAACAATAGCCGCCATTCAAGAAAGCCACGTGTGAGTTCAAATCTTGATCGACAACGTGACGATTAGCGACGGAGCCGGCAGACGGCGGATCAGATCTCGACAAGAAACCGCCGCATATCCAGTGTCGACAGAGTCGTCATTTGGCATGCCATTTGACGACTGAGTCGTCAAATGTTACCATAGCCCTATGAGTTCGACGCCGACTATCGCTCGCCTGCTATACCTGGCAGGCCTCTTGGAGAAGAAGTCCCACTTCCTCTTGGGACCCCGCCAAACCGGGAAGAGCTTCCTCATCGCGCAGAGCTTCCAAGGCACCCGCGTCTACGATCTCTTGGATACATCTATCTACCTGGCACTCAGCCAACGGCCACAGCGATTGGCCGAAGAACTCACTTCCAAAGATAAGCTGGTGGTCATCGACGAGATCCAGCGGCTCCCGGGACTATTGAACGAAGTACACCGTCTCATCGGGCAACGAGGGATTCGATTCCTGCTCACGGGGTCAAGTGCCCGAAAACTTCGACAGGGCGGAGTCAATCTCTTGGGGGGGCGAGCGAGAACCAAATACCTGCACCCCCTCGTTCAGAGAGAATTGGGGGAACACTTCGACCTCAATAAGTTCATTGCTCGTGGGGGACTGCCTTCCGTCTATTTCTCGGATGATCCTCGTGCCGATCTTGACGCCTACACCGGTTCTTATCTACAGCAGGAAATCATGGCGGAGGGAGCCACAAGGAATGTGTCGGCCTTCAGCCGATTCCTGAAGGTAGCAGCTTACTGCAATGCCACCATCGTGAATTTCACCAACGTAGCCGCCGACGCCCAAGTCCCACGCACCACTGTTTACGAATACTTTGAGATCTTAAAAGACACGCTCATTGTCCATGAACTGCCGGCCTGGCGCGAAACCAGACAGCGTAAACCACTCGCCTCCTCGAAATATTACTTTTTCGATATCGGCGTCGTGGCCGCTCTGCAGGAACGGCAGTATCGCCGAGGCACGCCGGAGTACGGGCATGCGGTGGAAACCTATCTCTTTCACGAACTGAAGAGCTATGTGGATTATCTGTCTGGAGAGCCTCTCGCCTTCTGGAAATCAAAGTCCGGCTTCGAAGTAGATTTTATTTTGGGCGACCACACGGCAATTGAACTCAAGGCGAGTGACCACGTCGGCCCTCATGATCTGAAATCGTTGAAGGCACTGGCGGAAGAGCGGAAACTCAAACGCTATCTCTGCGTGTGCCTGGAAGCCCGGCGACGACAAGTCGGCGAAGTCACGATCCTCCCCATCCACGAGTTTGTGACCAAGCTCTGGGACGCGTCGTACTCGTAGTTCCGCATCTCCTTAGACAGCCCGCCGACGCGATTGAGCGTCATCCGGATGAGTTCGCTGCAAGCTTGGCGGCTATGCATTAGACTCTCACCTGCTGATTCGTGAGAAATCAAAGAAGCCACGGCCTCTCCGCCTTACCGGCAGAAAAAATGGCAGTACTCGATCGGGCTCGGAGGTGCGGTCAAAGCGATGCTGAGAGTATCGGGATCGTAGCCGACCGCTTCCAGATCCTTCGCCGCGCGGGTGAGTTCTTCTTCCGTGAGATAGGCGATGGTATCGGGCACTCCCTGCCGTTTCAGCGAGAGAAGCATTCCCTTCAACGTATCGCGCTCTTCCGGCGGCATGTCTTGCCCCAGCGGATATGCAAGCGCATGGCTGTAGGGGCTTTCGTAGGTTTCGTTCAAGGCTTTGATCGTCTTAAGCACGAGCCGGTCCTGTTCCCATGGCCGGAGGTTCGGGCCGGCAGACGGATGGGTGGCCAGCAGATCCATGAGCGTGATGACGTTGGTATTCAGCGACCGGCCGACGAATTCGCGCTGCGGCTCAAGGGCGGTCTGTTCCATTCCCAGATGCTTCGCCACATGTTCAATCAAGGCAAAGTTGATCATGAAGCTATATTGGCCTCCGAATTGCCCATAACAAGGCTTTTCTGGATCATTCAAGACTTTCATATCCCCGGTGCCGGCATCGAAGGCGCTGAATCCAACCGCCTCCGGCGCCAGGAGCCGCTTGGCTTCTTTCAGCGTCGCGAACGCGCCCAAATGCACAGGCGCCAACACCTGCTCGTCCATCACCTTGAGAAACTCCGTGATGGTCTTCCGGAACGGCACGTCCTTCCATTCCACCTTTCGATACTCCTTTTCCCAGACCAGGTCGTCGAGGAAGGGAGGAAAGGTCTTGAGTCGATCGAGGTCTTTGGCCTCAAACGCCCTCACAAAGCCGGACCAGTCCTGAATCGTGGCGTGCAGGGATTCAGTAAGATTCGGACGGATATATTCTTCTTCGATCTCGCCGGCATTCTTCGCCATCAGCTTGGTCGGCAGCTCGTTCCATAGTTCGTTGCAGATGATGCGATCAACGGTCCCATCCGCCACACCGGCCATGTTCTCGATCAAGCCGCAATGGATCTCGACACGATCCCGATGCGCCGCGAGATCAGGATGGGCCAGCGCTCCGTCCAACACCGGCTGTTCCCAATCGACCAACATATAGCGAACACGAGGATAGACTGTGCCTTTCTGGTCGAGCGCCTTGAGATGGCTGAGAAAGCAGGCCGCAAGATTGCCATTGCCGGGACCGAGTTCCAATATCGTGAGGCGAGACTCGCTGGACGAGCGTGACTGGCGAGACAAATCCGATGGGCCCGACGAAGTTGTCTCGCCTTTCCCGCTTGTCGCGCCCTTCTCGCGCTTCGTGACTTGCGCGTAATAGTCAGCCGCCAAGGCGTGCGCGAGACGATAATCGGCTGAGGCAAAGGTCTGGTAGTAGGAGCGCAGCTTGTCTCCGCGCAGCCCATAGAAGAGCCGATTGAGATGGACCTGCCAGTGATCGAACGGTTTGTAGTCTCCAATCAGCTGGGGAAGGTCGTCAGTACGTTGCAACATGTTTCAAGATCATCCGTGTGTGGGTTTGATGAATTGGCCGTACAGCGGGGGAAATCCTAACAGATGGCTGGAAAATGCCGCAATGGCAGATTGTTCGGCTCCTTCTTGACAGGGTCTGTGAATCCGGTGTAGCAGACAGCCATGACAACAGCCTCTCGGTTTGTCGGTGCCATAGCGGCGGTGATGGTTTTGTCGGTCCGGCCGGTCGGCTGGGCGGAAGATCTGCCCCTGACGGAAAACGTCCCGATCTCAGAATTTCAAAACCGAACCGAAGACACGACCCCGTATGATTTCGATGCCCCCCCGAAGGGGATGTTTCGTTCCATCACCACAGCGGAAGACTTCGAAGAGCAGCTGGGCTTTCAGCGAACACACGAGATCGTCCCTGTCAGGCCGACTGATCGGTTTGCCACGAACACCCCGGCCATCTTCATCGTGTTTTCACTCCATCAGCACTATCAGAGCTTCAAGGTGTTCGGCCTCTGCCTGCCGGAGTCGGTATCAGGCATTGCAACAGGCACACTCATCAGCGAGGACGTCATGTATGTGGCGTTGGAAGACGACAGTGGATACCTCAAGCTGTCGCCCCCTCACGGAGGGTGGCTCCCCGGCCGGTATAAAGTAGAAATTCACGCCGGTGAGGAGGTCAACGAGATGAGCCTGATGGGCACGATGCGGTTCACAGTCGCGGCGTCGAAGAAATAGCCCGTGGGCACTGTCAGCCAAATAATCCGGTCCTCAGAAGAGGACCCCTCTGGTGCTATCCACAATTACAGAGCGGAGAAACGGGAGCGGGAGTTATTGCTTGGCGAACCCCAGCAACAAACGACTCCCGACCCCTTTGTATTGCCCCGCAGGAAACAGTTGGGAGTTCCGGCTCTCAGAGAAAGCTGCCCCTGGTCCTATCCAAAATTACAGAGCGGAGAAACGGGAGCGGGAGTCATTGCTTGGCGAACCCCAGCAACAAACGACTCCCGACCCCTTTGTATTGCCCCTTTGTATTGCCCCCGTGAGAGAGTCGTCCGCACCGCGAACGGGTGCCACGGGGATAAACTGTGTCTGCTACTCGAGAAATGCCAATTATTTCAGGAAAAATATCCATGCTGGCTCTCTTGCTCGATCACACCATCCCCGAAATCACCGTCATGCTGCCTCTTAAACTCGAAGACTCATCGAAAAACTGTCTCGATCATCGGTGCCTTCCCATCCCGGACACGCGGACGGGACACCTTGGTTCCTGGAATCCCCAGGATACAGGTGTTGCACTAGGACCTTGAACCCACCCCGCTTGTATTATTTGCATTTCATATCACCCACACGTCATCGCCATGCCGAATTGTGTAGGACTCGTAATGTTCAGAATTGTCATACAGCACTATCGTTTCACTATTAGAAAATCGCAGGGTTAAAGTGCCATCCGTAACAGCATGAACGTCTATGACCTTAGCCCCAACCAGCGACAAAATACTCGCTGCGTTGATAAGCGGCGTGCTTTCATCCCACCCTGATGTCTTCGCGTGCGCTGAGTGAGAGAACTCTCCACTAAAGCCGATATGGATTCCTTCGCTGAAGAAAAATTGTATTTGCCCTGGACTAAAAGCGAGCTGCTCCAGATCTTTGCCAAGGAAGAAGCTCAAATCGATATTTTCTGGAAGTCCGTACATGAGTATCTGACCCCTTTAATTACTTCATATATCCGGGAGGCAAGGGCACATGATAGTCCTGCTTGGCAGAAGTCGCTTTGCCCGTTGCGGGATTAATTGGGTTGCCAAGCTCGTTGCGCTTTATCCAATATCCGTTTGGATAGCCTGGATGATAGCCAGGAGGCATGACGCGCACAGTGTTCGTGAAAGGAAAGAGATGGGGTCATTGCTTGACTTTGCACTCCCTGCTTCCACCCCGCTCTGCTTCCCGCAGATCACAGTCAACCTTCTCCAGAAATACCTCGGCATGCTCGGCTTGGGTCAGCAGATGCTCTTCGCCGACGCCTCAACCGTACCGACGGATCGGCATGCGGTCAACACTTCTGAGGGAAATGGACAGTAGGGAATGATTGAATGCCTGGAGCTTTACTCTACGTCTGAAACTTCAACATACCGATCGACTCTGACGCCGTGGCCGGAAACAGCGGGTAGGGGGTGGGGTACTCGTCGGAGAGCACCAGCTGCTTGCAGAGCTTGGTACGCTGATTCATCAGCTCCGCTGCCGCCCATTCAGATTCCCGACGTACCCAGCCGTTGTTTGACGCTCCTTCCCCCATCCGTTAGAATGCGCGCGTGAATAACCTTTGTATAGGCCGCTGCCGGAGCATTCGCGCATTATGACGCCGCCGTCCAGTTCTACTCCCTGGGCCTCGGTCATCATTCCCATTAAGGACGAACGGGAGAATCTTCCGCCTCTCTTGGCGGGTCTCTTCAAGGTGATGGACTCGCACGAATCGTCGCGGTCACGCCCATACGAAATTCTCTTTGTGGATGACGGCAGCAGCGACGGCAGCAGCCAGGAACTGGATCGTCTCGCGGCGCAGCATCCCCAGGTCAGGGTGTTTCACTTCGACCGGAATTACGGCAAGACCTGCGCCCTCGATGCGGGATTTCGGCAGTCGTCCGGCGAAATCATCATCCAAATCGACGGTGACCTCCAACAAGACAGCGAAGATATTTTGAAACTGCTCCCCCTCACGTCCAGCTACGACCTCGTGTGCGGCTGGAGACAGCAGCGGCAGGATGGATTCGTAAAGATGATCTCCTCCCGAATTGCGAACCGCGTACGAAACCACTTCACTCACGACGGCGTGCATGATACGGGATGCCCACTCAAAGTATTCCGGCGCCCTGTGCTCGAGCGCATCACTCTGTACGAGGGCATGCACCGGTTCTTTCCGGCCCTGGCCCAGATGCATGGATTCACCGTGACTGAAGTGCCCGTCCGGCATTACCCGCGCATTCACGGTCAGTCGAAATACGGTATGGGCAACCGGCTGTTCAAATCCCTCTACGACCTGATCGCCGTGCGGTGGATGCAGCATCGGGTGCTGCGGTATCACTTCAAGAAGGGCGAGGGGCCAGGGGCTGGAGGCTAGAGGTGGGACACAAAGGCTTTAAAGATCTCGCAGTCTGGCAAAAAGCGAAGGATCTTGCAGTATCGATTTATAGAATATCCAATAGCGAGATGAAGAGCGTTGACTTCGGCCTACGCGACCAAGTACGACGCAGCGCGGTGAGTGTTGCGAGTAATCTTGCCGAAGGAGACGAACGCGATACCGACAAGGAATCGGTCAGGTATTTTTTCATTGCCAAAGGTTCAGTCGCTGAATTACGCACACAACTTCAGATCGCGCATGAATCAGGCTATCTCAACGGAACCATGTATGAAACACTCGAAAAAGAATACTCTACTCTGGGCAAAAGGATCGGCAAACTCATCCAGGCAAGACGCACGTCCCCTCGCCTCTAGCCTCTCGCCTCTGGCCTATCCATGAGTCTCGAAACTATTTGGATCGCCATCGGCTTCCTCGGCCAAGGCCTCTTTTTTGGCCGCTGGGTGGTCCAATGGATCGCCTCTGAAAAGAAGGCTGCGAGCCAGGTCCCTGTGTCGTTTTGGTATATGAGCCTGATCGGCGGACTCATCACGCTGGCCTATGCAATCTATCGTCAAGATCCGGTCTTCATCGCCGGACAAGGCGTCGGCTCGGTCGTGTACGTTCGCAATCTGATGCTCATCCGCCGCGCTGACCGAGCCAAGGGGCAGGACGACCCGCCGGCCCAACAGACATGATCCCTCGACCACACACCCGTTTCCACATGCCTCATCTCCCCCATCACAGAAGACCCTCTCATGCTTGACGATCGCCGGCCCAATCAGTTGATGACAGTCGTTATTCTCCTTGCCCTCTCGAGCCTGCTCCTCTTTCTGGGCCTCGGCGATATGGGCCTCACTGACCGCGATGAAGGGCGGAATGCCGAAGCCGGCCGTGAGATGTTCGCGTCCGGAGACCTCATCACTCCCACATTCAACGGAGAACTGCGCGTCGCCAAGCCGGTCTTCGTGTACTGGCTGATGACCCTCTCTTATCACGTGTTTGGTGTGAACGAGTTCGCAGCGCGCACTCCATCCGCTCTGTTCGGCGTGGCCTTGATCCTCATGCACTATTTGTTTCTTACCCGGCTGCGGGGTCCGACCGCCGGCCTCGTCGGCGCCCTCATGTTGCTGTTGAATATTGAGATGCTCGCACTGGGACGCATGGCCATTACCGACAGCGTCCTGATTTTCTTCACCACACTGTCACTCTATGGATTCTGGCTGGGCCTGCATGAGCCGAGTGCCGGACGGCATTGGATCTGGGGCTTCTACGTCGGCATGGCGCTCGCCACCCTGACGAAAGGGCCGGTCGGATTTCTGGTTCCGCTGCTGACCGCCGGACTCTATCTGACGGCGGCACGACGCTGGACAATCTTCTGGCAACGCGGCTTTCCCATCGCCGGTACTGTGGTGGTCATGCTGCTCGCCGGTCCATGGTATGCCGCCATGTTCCTCATCCATGGCGATGCCTACAGCTCGCAGGCGAAAGTCCACACCGTCGGGCGATTCCTCGCTCCGATGGAAGGCCACGGAGTGGGCTTCTGGTTTTATGTTCCCGTACTGCTGCTGGGGTTTTTCCCCTGGAGCCTGATGCTCCCCGCTGCGTTCTCTCAAACCTATAAAAGTTGGAGGGCACAGCGTAGTCTTGCAGACGCCGGTGCATCACCGCTGCACTCGCACGTGGACTCAGGATCAGGTAAGGAGTTGGAGTGGTTTGCGGCACTCTGGTTGGTCGGCACTTTCATATTTTTTACCGTGTCTTCAACCAGACTGCCGCACTATATCGGACCGCTGTTTCCGGCCGCGTCGATTTTGGCGGCGTTGTATTGGGCGCGGGCACTGAAGGACCCTTCGACCGCAGGCATTCGCGGCTCGATCCATGCCGTAACAGGTGTCGGCTATCTCTTGGCCATCGGATTTGCCTCTCTGCCGTGGCTCTATGGCAAATTCGCGGGGAAACTCGTCAAGGAGTTTCCTACAGCCGTCCAGTTCGATCTGGGTATCGGACCCTATCTGGCCGCAGCGGTGCTCTTGATTGGGATGGGATTGGTCGGCTATTTCGCACTTAATGAGGCAAGACGTGACACAGCCTTCGGCATAGCAGGCGGCGTGGTGGCGACAGTGTTTCTCCTTGCCGTCCTCACCGTCATCCCCGGACTCAATCGATATGCCATTGCGCCTCCGCAAGAACTGGCCTACGCAGCGGGATTGAACCTCGGCCCGGAAGATCAATTGATCGCGTTCGGCACGCTACGGCCCTCCATGGCCTTCTATTCGAGGCGAAAGGTGCTGTTCATACCGCCCGGAGAATCCAAGCGGCTGCAGGCTGCATTGGCATATCCCGGCCGTACGATGATTCTCCTCCCGGAAGCGATGCAGGAGGCCCTGCCGAGAGAAGCGGCCACCTATCAACCGATCCTCAAGCGATACGGCTATATTCTCCTCGCCTCTCAACCGATGGTGACAATTCCTGAGGCTGTATCGCCGGCGCAGCCACCACTTGCTAAACCTCCCGGCCACTAGCTGCATGACTCGGTGATCTATAGCGCTGTTCTCCGTCGCTCGTGAAACGTGGGACGGAAAGAATATATCCGCATCCTTGTTTACGAGATACGGATCGACTGCCTCGCCGTCCTGGGCATAGTCCAAGAACGGGACACGCTTCACCAGCAACGAATGATTATCAGAACGGCAGGATGCTTCGCCCATCATAGAGGATCAGCAGGGCAAGCATGACCGCGCCGAGCAGAGCACTTTCCCTCATCACCAGCCAAGTGCGGGTATGGTGGTGCTGCTCCTCTTCCCTTGCCGCCGCTCTGTTGAATGCAATCGCCACACATGCCAATCCAACTGCCGACACCGCATAGAAGGATGTCGTGAGGGATGCCAGGCCGTAAACAATCATGATCGACGAGAGCGTTGCCTGCCGACTCATACCTGATGTGTCGTTGCCGATCCACTCGGTTCTACGAAGCCACAACCCGCTCGCCGTAACCGCCAGGCCGAGCCCGATGAAGAGCGCCCCGACGATTCCTTCCTCCACCGGCCTCGATAGAGCCCAGAGCAGAGCCAGCGCCACGGAAGACCCCATCGCCGCCTGCTGGATCCCATGCCGGAGCGAGGTGCGCCATTGTTTCAACGGCGCGCCAGCGATTGCTCCGCTGATTACGCCGACGACGGCCCCGCCAAACACGTCGGTTGGAAAATGGGAACCACGAAGGATTCGGCTGAGCGCGACAAACGCCGCGATGCCCAGGCACAGCGGACCCACAGCAGGAAACCGTTTGGCCAGCACGGTCGCCACGGCAAAACTGGCGGCAGAGTGCCCGGAGGGAAAGGAGTCAAGGCCGGAGGCCCAGGATGGAGCAAGTTGCCATTCTCCGGAATGGGCAAATTTTGGTCGAGGCCTGCCGATCAGATGCTTGAGTCCATTGACGACCAATGCCGCGAGCCCATGCGCAAGCAGGGTTTGGATCCCGGCTGCTTTGACCGCCGCCTGTGAAAAGAACCACCCGACCGCCAGAAGCCCCACACTCGCGGCAACCAGATGTGTCCCTTCACCAATCCAATCTCCTGCGTCGCTGGTGAAGGCCATCCAGGGAACAGTGAGCTGGTTCCACGGAAGATGGATCGTGACCGACCGCACATAGCGGACGATAGGAAGATCGAACTGGGACAGTCCTACGAAGGCGACGATCAGCGCAGCACACGAGCAGCCGAACGCCGTGACAAGTGCCGCCGTCTGTAACCACGTCCGGCTTGCGGTGCGATCAGAGGAACCCTGATCGCCACCAAGGACCGCTGGTTCCTCCTGACTCGTCACCGGTCACTCATGATCGACCGCTGCTTTATGGAATCCAATCAGCCAGGAATACGTTGAACTCGCCAGGCTCCTTCGCATTGCGGTCCGAAGCCCACACCAGACGCTTACCATCCGGAGAAAACATGGGAAAACTGTTGAACCGCCCTTTCACCGTCACACGTTCCAACGACGTCCCGTCATCACCCACTAAATACAGATGAAAGCTCGGGCGTCCTCCCTCGCCTCGCGTTTCTACATTGGAGGAAAAAATGATGCGCCTGCCGTCAGGATGAAAGAAGGGGGAAAAATTCGAGGCCCCGTTGGAAGTGACCTGTTTCTTGCCTGATCCATCGGCGTTCATGACAAAGATTTCAAGCTGGCCCGGCTCGACCAGCCCCTGGGCTAGCAATTCCTGATAGCGGGCAATCTCGGCCGGATCGGTCGGATGCGCTGCGCGATAGACAATCCGCCGGCTGTCCGGTGAGAAAAATGCGCCGCCGTCGTAACCTACGTCGTCGGTCAAGCGCCGAACTTTCGTGCCGTCGATATTCATGGCATAGAGATCGAGATCTCCATCCTTCACCGAGGTCCACACGATGGTCTTGCCGTCAGGCGAGACGGTGGCTTCCGCGTCATAGCCGGGCGTTGTCGTCAACCGCTGCAGCCCCTGACCGTCGATATCCACGGCATACACATCATAGTCATCGAGCGCCCATCGATAGGCGCCGTCCCGCTTCGGCTTCGGTGGACAATTCGGCCCGACCGCATGCGTGGAAGAGTACAGCAGCCGTCGATCCCCGTGGAAAAAGTAGCCGCAGGTCGTGGCGCCCGCGCCGGTGCTCACGAGCCGGGCCTGAGTACCGTCCACGTCCATGACATACATCTGGTAACAGCCCAACCCGGTATCAGCCGGACGCAGCCTAGGCGCAACCGCATCCTTCGTCCAATTGTTGGTGGATTGGAAAATCAGTTTATTCCCGTCGAATGAAAAATACGCTTCGGCATTCTGTCGGCCGAAGGTGAGCTGACGGATGTTGGCAAGATGGCGTTCGGTGGAACTGGACAGGGCCTTCGCGGTGTCCTTCGGACGGTCTCCCACTACAGCGCATGCCGACAGAGAGAACGCCAGACAAAGGCTTCCCAACAGCACTCTCACAGGCCTAGTGACTCGACTCAATCCGCACCTCCTTCATCTCCGGCTCATTCTGCCAGAGGCCGCGCTTCACCGCAGCTCCATCGTTGAATATGACATAGCTCTGCCAGCCGTAATAGAACAAAAAGCGTGAGACCTTCGCAACTGCTTGAGAGGTCCCGCCATAGAGAATCGTGACGACGCTGCCCGGCACGTCCGCCCGACGGCAAGACAGCAATGCCGCGGCCGCCGGCCCACTATGGGTCTGGCCGTCGATCTGAAAACCCTCGCTCCCCAAGACAGCCAGATCTCCACAGGACTCTCGTACAATCGACTGAACCAGAGGCTGTTGATCCGGCCCTGCCAACACGAGCACCGACCCCTCCGGCGGAAGAGGCTTGCCATCGATGGACAACACCCTGGTCCGCTGAGATTCCGGCAGTTGTGCTTCCTGGTCGGTAATACGAGTGACGACGTGCTGCAACGGAGAAGCAGGATCAGTAAATGCCTTCACGACCGTTCGATGTCGGTCGGTCACATAGCCGTTCAGCATCGGCGGCAATTGAGCCCGTGCCAACCGGCGGAAGGCCATCAACTCCGGGTCAAGCTGTACCAGCAGGGGCTGATCCCGGAGGGTAAACTCAGCCATGTGTTCAGATGAGAGACCGAGCGATACCCATCTTGTTTCCGCACCGGTTTTCATCACAATTGTGACAGGAACCGCCATCCGAAACGGACGGCCACCCTGTTGAATATGAACCGTCAGCCGCCAGGCATCACGCCCGTCAGTTCCATTCACTCGAGAGGCAGCCGCGTCGCCGAACGACAAGGACGGCGAGCCGCCCCGTTCAACCCATTGTTCAAAAAACCACCGGAGATCCCGACGGCTTTCTTCTGCAAACACTGCCTCAACGTTCTCCCAGTCGGCCGCGCGATTACGGTACCGGCTGACGAACGTCTTCAGTCCGCGCCAGAATGCCTCGTCTCCAATTTCCTGGCGCAGCAGGTGAAACACGAAGGCGGATTTGTGGTAGCCGATAGCGTTGTCCCGTTCATCGCTTTTCCGGACGAAGGCAGCCACCGGATAGTCTTGGTCCGGAGCCACATGAACACTATAACCCTGAAGCATCAACCGCCGCTGCTCCATCGCCTGCCGGTCGTCGTGCGTCCATTCGTGCCAATAATAATTCGCCAAGTAGGTCGTCAACCCTTCGACCCAGTTGGCTTGATCGGCTCGATTGAATACCGAATTGCCGATCCATGAATGTACGATCTCATGCCCCAGGGCATAAGGCTGCACATAGTGCCGCTTGATGCTGCCGCTGCCCAGCAATGTAAATGACGGCATGCCGAGCCCGCTGGCGAAGAAGTTCTCCACCACTGCGAATTTTTCAAACGGAAACTCACCCAGAATCGGGATATAGACATCAAGGTAATTCGACGTGGCGTCAAGGTACTCATCCGCCAGCCCCGCATTGTCGGGAAAGAAATACGTTGCCAGCTCAATCGACTGTCCATTGCGGCTTTTCCACGCACGCGACTTCATGGCAAATTTATTGGCCACGAGAGTCAGTGCTTCCGACCGATCCGAGACGACCCACGTCGAGGAAACGTGCTCTCCATCCGTCGTCTCCTCTGTTTTTCGCCCTTGTGTCACCACAGACCACCCCTGAGGAACCAGGGCTGTAAGCCGATAGGCACTGAGCGACCCTTCGATATCCGGATACCATTGGCTTTCACTGCTCAGGTACACGCCTTCTGGTCCGATATGTCCGGCTGTCTCGCTGGGCGTCACAAATCTCAGATGGCGCGGTTCTTTTGGCGGATCGTCGATGGTTCCCCGATAGATCCATACCAGAGTCACACGCCCGTCATGCGTCCCGGGAAGGGCAACAGTCACCCTTTGCTCGGGCGGCTGCACAACTTGCTCCGCCGTAAACGACAATGCCGTATCAGATACTGTGGCAGTACTGGCTGCTGGATGAGCTCTCAAGAGAATGCGATCGATCTTCACGGTCGGCGAGATCGAGAATGTCACCGCCGCCGCACGGAGCGGCAATTCGATATCGATCTGATCTCGCCCTATCAATTCATGGGTGGAAGGACGCAACTCGACAGCGAGGTCATGGCTAAGTACGACAGGACGATCGGAAATAGACGACGCAGCCACACCGGGGGCCCAAATGCCGGCGATGCAGAGAAGTCCGATGATGGCAGACACGGGGCAGGTTCTGGAAAACATCGGGAGAATTATTAACACTCGCGGCAGACGAGTACAAGCTGGATTGCGGTCAGCAGACACTCCAAATCAATCGGTTTCAGCAGGACTTCCTGCGGGCCCAGCGCCCATGCCTCGTCGAGCAATTCCTCATTGTGGCTCCCCGTCATGATGATGATGCCCCCCGGATATTCCTGTTCACGCAAAGCGCGCAACACATCAATGCCCGACATACCTGGCATAATCAGATCGAGCACAATGGCGTCAGGCATAACATCTTCCACAACCCGCAATGCATCCTGTCCATCCTTGATACCCAGTGCCCGGTAACCGCGCAAGCTCAAAAACTGGACGAGCAGATCACAGACGAGGGGATCGTCATCCACCACCAAAACCGATTCATCGATCTGTTCTGATTTGCCTCCGTTGGCGACCGGAACCGGCGCCGTACTCCGGTGTATGGGCAGCTGTGCAGCCCGCTGGACGGCTTCGACCAGAACATCCAGCGACAGTCCCTTGCGGACAAAGTCGGTCACGCGCAGAGCCCGCGCTTGGTTCTCCTGCGCCTCTGTGGCTCCCCCACCGAGAATGATCACCGGCGCATGGGGATCGACCGCACGAATCTCTTTCAGAACGATCAGTCCATCCATCTCCGGCATCCGCAGGTCCAACAGCGTGACTCGGGGAACATGCTTGCGAAAGAGGTTCAGACCTTCAAGCCCGCTCGTGGTGGAAATGACCTGGTACCCGTGGCGAGTAAACACATTCTGCAGCAAATCGCAGTTCATTTGATCGTCATCGACAATCAAGATCTTAATCATCGGCGTTCACCCTCCAGGCCCGCGTGCATACCGCTCGCGCATGAGCTGCCCGCGAAGAAAGATTAGCACGGAATCTGGAAGACAAGAAGAAAAATGCAGAGTTACGAGCACGCGGTGGGCTGGCCGAAAAGGGCCGCGACAAAGGCTTCGGGATTAAAATCCTGAAGATCTTCAATTCCTTCCCCAACACCGATCAGGCGAACAGGAAGGTTGAGCTCTTCGGCAATCGCAACGACAATGCCCCCGCGCGCCGTGCCATCAAGCTTCGTCAAGACTATGCCCGTCACCCCGACGGCTTCGTGGAACTGGCGGGCTTGAACCAATGCGTTTTGCCCGACCGTCGCATCCAATACCAACAGCACTTCGTGGGGCGCGCCCGGCAATTCCTGGCCGATGACACGCTTCATCTTGCGCAGTTCATCCATAAGATTCGATTTGGTATGCAGCCGGCCGGCCGTATCGATGAGTACCACGTCCGCCGCTCGCGCCTTCGCTGCCGCAATGCCGTCGAACGCAACCGCCGCCGGATCGGCCCCGTGACGCTGACGAATGACTTTGGCCCCGATTCGATCCGCCCACACTTGCAGCTGATCGATCGCCGCCGCACGGAACGTATCTCCGGCGACAAGCAACGGCTGCCGTCCGCTTTGCGCCAACCGCTGAGCCACCTTAGCAATCGTCGTCGTCTTCCCCACTCCATTCACCCCGACCGCCAGGATAACGAACGGTTTGGGCGCTTGATCGATCAACTGTTCTAACGACGGTCCGGAGACCGGCTTGAGCACGTCGTACAGCGTTCGGCTTAACACGTTTTGGATCCCATGCGACGTCGCTGCATCAACGCCGCGCACGCGCTCAGTAACCTGGAGCATCAGCCGATCGACGACACGAGCGCCAAGATCGGCGCTGAGCAGTGCCGCTTCGAGTTCTTCGAGAAGAGCCGGATCCGGAGTGCGCCCCAAAAACCGGTCGAGCGACTGCCGCACTGCATGCCGGGTCTTGCCGAGCCCCTCGTTCAAACGTTGAAACCATCCCACCGTCAGGGCCTCCTCTCCGTCTTCAAAGTTCGATGGAGCACCAGACGCGGGGCAGGACCAATCGCCGTCAAGAGTTGCCGTTCACGCCGATGCATGCGGACCGCTTCTTTTTCGCCTCGCTCGTGATCATATCCGCACAAATGCAGCACTCCATGCACCAGCAGGGAAACGAGTTCATCGTCCAATTGCCTCCCGACTTCAATAGCCTGACGACGCGCCTGCGGGACCGAGATTACCACATCGCCAAGCATGTTCGTCGCAAGCCCTGCGGCATGGGGCGCGAGAGCTTCTCGCATAGGAAAGGCCAGCACGTCCGTCGTTCGATCTTTCTTGCGATACTCTCTATTGAGCCGACGCATGCGGTGATCGCCCGCCAGTTCTATGCTCAATTCCGACTGCCGTTCTCCGACCGCGGCCAAAACCAGCTCCGCCACACGCACCAAAACCGCCCGCCGTATGACCGGCCGTTTGACACGAACGCAAAGATAGACAGCCATTTAGTGAGATTGGCCCGAGGGACCCTGAGGGGACTTTCGAGGTCCGGACGATAGCTGCTGAGACGATGCCTGAACCCGAGCTTGGCCGGTCACTTCCGTGCGGCGATCATATGCCTTGATAATATCCTGGACTAGCCGATGACGAACGACGTCCCGCTCATCGAAATAAATGAATTCGATGCCATCGATTCCGTTCAGAATCTCCTTCACTTCGATGAGACCGGATACCCGATCGTTCGGCAAATCCACTTGGGTAATATCGCCCGTGACCACGACTTTCGAATGGAATCCCATCCTGGTCAGAAACATCTTCATCTGCTCCGCCGTGGCATTCTGCGCTTCGTCCAGAATGACGAACGAATCGTTCAACGTCCGCCCACGCATGAAGGCCAGCGGCGCAATTTCGATATCGCCTCGCTCGATCAGGCGGTTGGCCCGTTCCATGTCCATCATATCGAACAAAGCATCGTAGAGGGGACGCAGATAGGGATTCACCTTCTCATACATGTCGCCCGGAAGAAATCCAAGCTTCTCGCCGGCCTCAACTGCAGGCCGCGCAAGTACGATCCGGCTCACCTCCTTCTTCATCAAAGCGCTGACGGCCATGGCCATGGCGAGATACGTCTTTCCCGTCCCGGCTGGTCCGATCGCAATCACAATATCGTGCTGTTCAATCGCTTCGATGTAGGATTTTTGAGTAGGCGACTTGGGGCCGACGAAGCGCTTTTTCGTGACGATCGTCGCCTGGTTGGCGAGCACATCCTTGAGGGAGGCATCAGGGCTTTGGCGCAACGCGCTCAGGGCATGCGTCACATCTTCCGCATGCAGAGTAATGCCGTCATGTGTGAGAGATGCGAGTTCGAGGAGTATCCGTTCCGCCTGACGAACCGCTTCGGGCAGACCGTCCAGAGTGAGTTCTTCGCCTCGCGCCGACAACCGCACGCCCAACCCCTCTTCAATCAGCTTGAGATGCTGATCGTGGTGGCCGAATAAGACGGCGGTATTGGTGCCTTCTCGGAGTTTGAGCTTACGCACGAGCGCGAGTTAGTCTCCCTCCAACATATCGATAGGATCCGATTCTAGCAGACAAGAAAATGAGGAGACAAGCAGAAGCGAAGTATTTGAATGGAATTGCGCTACGACTGCCCAGGCGTGGCTGGGGCCTGCGCTGCCAGCGAGAGATCAAACTCCTGATAGGCAGCCCCTCCCCGACCGTCTTGCGCAATCACTTTGACATGGAACGTACCGGACTGGTCTGCTTGGATAGACCAGACAATGCGACCGGACTGTTGGTCGATCGTCATGCCGGAAGGAGCGGCTTCAAGCTGGAAAGCCATACGGTCACCATCGAGATCGACAGCCTTGACCGTGTATTCATATGGGTTTTTCGCATCGGATGCGGGTGGCATGGACACGATCTTCGGAGGGCGATTGCCGACCGTGACAGAAGCGGAACGAACGGAGTTGCCCGGAGTAGAAGGATCTCGCGCAGTCACTTCTACCGCAATTTGGTCTTGGGGAATGAATCCGGTTGCCATAAGAAACGGCTCATCGCCTTCCTTGATCATGACATCGTTCTTGAACCAGCGATAGGATAGATCTATCCGATCGTGATCGGGATCGCTCGCCTCCACCTGAGCCTCTAGATTCTCACCGATGACAATGGGCAGCGGGGTGACGGTAACCCCGGATATTTTGGGCGGCGTGTTGCCAACCACAACGGCGGCCGTTCGATAGGCCTTGCCTGTCTGGGCCCCATCGGCAGGAACGATTTCTACACTCACCATCTGTCCTCGCCGCAGGTGCTCCGGCGCTAACGTAGGAGACGTGTGGCCTGCGAGCGCTGTCCCATCCACATACCACTGATAACGGAAGGACACTGCCTCTCGATCGGGGTCTTCGGCTTCAATGGTGACGGTCACGGGCGAGTCAAGCGTCAGAGGATTATTCAGAACCCTGGCAGATGAAACAACGGGTGGTCCGTTGTTTCCAATGGCCGGAGACGCCTTCGCAGATTCCGCCGGCCCTTCTCTTGTGCAAGCAACTCCTGCCAGAAGGATGGGCAGGCAGGCAAGGAGAAATGGAAACTGTATTGAACCAGGACGGAGCATACGAATATTCAGGACACTAATATTAAAACGCCTTGCTGGAATAGGGAACCCGGTCGTGGCGCGCGTTGCCCGTCACGACCGGGTAGTTATGCCTCCCTAGGTTTCCCACAATCTCAATCTCGCTGATGAACCCAACTGACAAAACGACTACCGTAGTCAGGGGTACTAGTCTGTGTTTGGCTGAACGCTCCCGTGCTTTGCTGAAAGTTGAGAGTTCCACTTTCACCCAGATGCATCGTTCCTGACGACGCCAAACCGATGCCGAGACTGATTTTTGTCGTCACGTTGGTATTTAAGCCGGACACAGCTGTGCCGATCACCGGCGCGGTCGAGGCCGTTCCGGTTTTGTAGAACAAGGCATAGAGATAGCTCTGGCCATCCGCGGAGCAGAAGTCATTAGTCGGGCTGAAGGTCGGGAAGAAAATCGTCCCGGCAATTAACGTGGGATTGACCACCGACCGTTCAGCGCCATAGACAACCCCTCCTATTGTCACGGGCCCGGGCAGGGTGACACGCCATCCATCCCTGCTTTGAACAAGACCGACCATTGACGTAGCCCCAGTGCCGTTGAACGTTGTGACACCCGGGTTAGTGGGATCAGTCACTTGATTAGTCGCCCCGCTGCAAATCAAGCAGATGACCGCATTCGTCGCGTCCACAAGATTATCATCCCAACAGCTAAAGGTGCTCACTTCGACGCAGGCGCCGTTCGTGACAGAATCTTTGATTCCATAGAGACGTTGAATACTGTTATCGACCTTGTCGGCATTGGCAAAGTAGCGGCCGGTCCCGAAAAAGACCCAGACCTGATTGGCGTCGTCAATCGTCACGGCGGGCGCTGAAGCCATCGGCCCGACCTCCAACGTCGTCCCGGAGGGAGCATCGAAGAAAGTATCGATTACCTCAGTCGGAGTGCGATCCACTCCATTCGGAATTCCCCACGTGGTCGGAGTACAGGGATTGGCCGGACAATTCATTTTCAAGCGATACATCTTGCCACGCCAGGGCAACGCCCCATCGTGGATCGTCCGACCCGAATAGGCCACATCAGTTCGCCAATCCAGATCTTTATCGACGGCCACGACATGACCCATGAAGGAATTCCAGATTCCTATCGGCATTCTCGTCACATTGGCAAATCCCGCTCCCGGTCCTGCCTTCAAGTCCACGACGTACAGCTTGGCTGTCTGGGGCGAAGCAGGAAGTGGAGGCGTCGGCATGTCCGCTTTATAGCCGTTGGGGCCGGATCCGAAAATCACATACCACTTCTCATTTGTCGGATCGATGGATGCATCTGTCGTTGGATTCATACGGGCGACGGCCGGATAGGACGTCGTCAATCCCAACCCCGAAGACCCGAAGCTCCACAAGAGTTTCGGGGCGACTTCCGGATTGGTGATATCGAGCACAAAGTACGCGCTGTAGAAAGTCCTCGGCACTCCGCCGATCGTCACCGTCATCGGCTGAGCCCCGCCACCGGCCATACAGCTTCCACAACTGCCGCCCAGGCGGAATCCACCGATCAGAATCGTTCCCCACCCGCCGGGATGGTCGGCATCGTTCGCAAAAATTCTCGCCTCAGCGATAGTCGGCTTCAGATCGACATAGTACACGTGCGAGTAGTCGGTCCTGGCCAACCATTGCAACTGCGGCAAGAGTTGATAGGGGACAAACGACCAGAGCTCCGCGCCGAGATTTGCTCCACTCGAATTATCGGTGGGATTTTTCGTATACCAACCGTGCTCGACCGTGCCTGGCGTGGCCGGGTTGTCTCCCTTATGATAAAAGCCTCCGTTGAACGCGTGGAGCATACCGTCATTTGCGCCGACATAGACCACCTGACGCCTTGTCCGATACTGCTGATAAAAGGTCGTGTAGGTTCCATCTCCATACTGGAGATCGTATCGGGATCTGGGAGCGCCCACCACCGTGGGCGTCGAATGGATCGGATCACCGAGCTTCCAGACATTGTACGATCCGCTGCCGATAGGGACTTCGAGCATCCGCGTCCGTAATCCGGGCACTTCTCGACCAAGGATAAACTCGATCAGGTTCGTGGCGTTAGACCCTCCTGCACAGGTGTCGCCCGCATAGCGGAGGTACTCGCGCAGGGCCATGCAATTCGCCGTACTGAAGTTCATCTCCTCACCGGCATCCACCAAGCCGTCGTTGTCCTGATCCACCCAGGTCAGCACATTGCGGGAACTCCAATTCGTCAGTGCCAGCTGCTTTCCCGCTTCCCAGATCGGTGTAATCGATTTGAGATCGCTGGTGATGAACGGAGTCGCACTGTCTGCCACTCCATCTCCGTTCAAATCATTGAATTTATCGACCAGCACTTTTTTATACGTCGGACTTAAGGGGTTATTGTCGTACCGGGTGGTGACGATGAGATCCTGCGTGTAGTCCTGGACTCCATCCTGGACGGTATCTTCGCGAAAGTTTCCAAAGGCATCGACGAAGAGCGCATGCGTATAGCCGATCCATTTGACGTTCGCGCCACCCTGTCCCACATCGTTTGTGAAAAAGTAGGCTTGATAGACGCTACCTTCACCTGTGGCTGACGTGGCCAATACCGAAATCGACGTACCCGACGCGCTTTTCCTGAGGATGGCTGTAATGGTCGCCATCAGCCGTTCTTGCAGATCATCCACGTTTGCGGACTCGAAGTAATTATCGGGGATGCCATCGGTTCCAGGCCCTCCGGTCGCATTGATCACCTGATCCCATTCCGAAACCAGGTCCGGCAGATTGTTGCCGTTGGTATCCTCGAATCCGCCAAGTTGCGCTGTGTGCATGAGGATTTCACGTCCGGCGATATTCCCGAACGTAAAAAATGTATACACCGTCACGTTCTGCAAACCAGGCAGACAATGGCCGGTGACGTTCAATACAGCGATCGTTCCATCTGCTGCTCCGTTGCAAGGCCGCAAGTCGTTCGTATGGGCCCAATAGGCCACGTCGTCGAGATAGTGATTTCCGCTATTCGCATAGTCGGTCTTGTGCTCGCCAAGAAGGAATGGCGCCGTGGTTGCCTGGTGCGCATTGCAAGTTCCATTGATAGGAGGCGTGGGACTGCTTGTATCTGCCCCGACGCAATGGATCCCGTGCTGACCATGCGCATAGTCCTGCAAGCCTGCCGGGATATTCGTGTCCTGGGTCGGCGCTCCATCCGTCACAAGAATCACGAAGGTCTTGCAGCAGGGGACCTGGACCGAACTGGCAGCCCAAGAAGGGGTATGGTTGCTGCCAAAGAAAAATGGATCGCGTCCACAGGCATTGTTGATATAACCGGCCGGACACACTTCCGGTGCGGTGAGCGCCGAAATCTCTGCAGCTCCTATCGAGCCTGTTCCGCTGGCGCCAAATCCCACTCCGTTCGAGACTCCTCCGGAAAATGCAATGGGGAATACATACGATCCGGGCAGGTATGTAGAATTGATCTGCGCCACGTATCGCATGGTTTCATACATTGACTCTGAAAGTGGCGTCCAGGTCGAAGGGAACGATTCTTGGACCGCATCGACCATGGCAGCAGTGTTGGTATTGAAGGTCTCAACGGCAGCTCCGCCAAAATCGATGGATTGCCGGGATCCAACCCCCACCAACATCCGCGCTCCGTCGCCCGCCGGTTTGAATTCAAAGAGCCCGAAACGCGCCTGGGGTCCGATCTGTTGAATCACTCCGGTGGGCTCAGTGCTGTTCCCGACTTTAAGCTCATATGTTGCGCCGAACGTGCCATCGCAGTTGCTGTCGAGACGGAAATTGGCAGACCCTATGCTGATACACATGGGCTGATTAGCAACGTAGAGGGCTACAGGAATCCTTGCGAAAAAGGTGTTTGGTGACCCAGCCCCTCCGTTCCAGTTCACGCGGGCGTTCTCCGTATTCACACCAGCCGCCTGCGCACGAACCGTCTTGAGCGCCGGAGTTCCGTTCGTTGGACAGGTCCCATCCGCCGCACGTGCGACGAAACAGTCGCCGCCGATCATCGATCTCTTCAATGCATCGAATCGTCTAAAGGTGGCATAATTCACGAAATTCCCGTCCCATTCTGCATTGGGGCAGGCCGTTGCCAAGGCTGCTTTCGCTGTGGCCGGTTCAAAGCGCGCATCGGCACCGCTGTCATATGTATAGCAGCGAAGGGAATCGAAATATCCTGAGTAACTCGTGGTATTCGTGAAGACAAGATCGGCCGCGTCGACACAATCCCCGTCATCATTGCGATCACAAGCCAGACCGCTCATGCTGCCTGAGTTATCGAGGACCAGAATGATGTTCGGAGCCACTTGATCGGCGACGAAAGGCGGCACGGCGTAGTATTGGTCCATCGTCTGGGCCTGCGCCGCAATGGGCGCTGCCAAACACCCCACCAGCGCCAGCATGACGGTTCCACGAAGTGCGGTAATACGGCTACTCATGGCACCCTCCTTGTTCTCTCTCATCGCTTTCATGGCCACACGTCCTTCTTGCAACCGGTTACTCCGGCAAAAACACGATCATCTGGTCGATTTTATCCGTAGTCCCTTTGAGAAGATGGTACTTCACCTCAAGATCCTCCCGGATATCACGCGCAGACAACGGATCGTTGTGACGATCCAAGATCACGACCTCAGGCGCAAAGCTGAAGGTCTTATGGTCGATCTGAATGGTGGTTTCATAGACGCCGGTTATCTTGCCGTCTCTGTATGAGACAACTGCGACCGGCGGCGCCTCCTCGGCGAAAGACAGGGATGGCCCCAGCACCCCAATAAGGGTCACCACAAGCACGAAGGTGGCGATGACGGCAGGAACCTGACAAGCCGATACATTCGCATGTGAAGGGCGAAGACCTTCGGTTCGACTTTCAATGTTCCTATTCATCATGTACTCCATTTGTCCTTACGCTCCCTGGCCGACCTGCAAGTAGAAATGCTAGATCCCGGTTCGCTTCGTACAGCCTTCTCCCGTCTTCTGCAGGCAATCGAAGACGACGACGACCCGGCTCGTCGCCCCCGTCGTGGCGTTGGCCGCCGTACAGTCCACCCGATAGAATGAATTGATAGAGAGTCCCTCCGCTAGATCGTCACCGGCCTTTTGTTTCGAATACAGGAAGTCGATATCTCCATTGATCACGTAGTTATTGACATTCATGGTGAGATTCGGCGCGTTGCCGGCTCCCACTGCCACATCGGTGCTATTTCGATGCGTCATTGCACCGCTGATTTCATTGCCAAGAAACGCCGCGTTCAGCGCCGGGACCGGCCCCAGCGGGGCGACAACACCTGGCAGGGTGCGGTCTTCTATTCCCACGTTGATGATGCGCACTGCAGTGCCCACACAAGACTCTGCCGCATGGGTACCCTCTTCGACCATTCGCACCGCCCCTGCCATCGAATTTTCCAGCCCGGTCATAGTGAGGGCTGCCACCCCCAACACACCGGTCATCAGGGTGAGGATCATCACGGTCATGAAGGCGATGCCCCGTTCGTCGGAAACGACCTTGAAAATGCGCGAACCTGTTCTCTGATCTGTCATGATGTTTACCTTTGGTTTCTCAGTTCGACGGTTCTGGTGAGGATCCGTCTCCTGAATTGCTGATAGGCCTGCAGCTGCGCCGGCGTTGTATTATCACCGAGTGCAAATACTCCGGTTGCATGGTTGTGGTCGCTGACGATAGGAACCGCTCCCCCATGCACCATCACCTGATTGCCTTCGCCCATCCCCTGCTCGGTCCTCGTTTCTCGGGCCACGATACTGATCTGCACCATCCTGATGGTTTTCGGTTGCATGTTGGTGCCGTATGGAAAGGCGCTCCCAAACCAATTTCTATCCGTAATGAAGTCGGCTTGATCGAAGCTGTTCGATAGATTGAGGTCGTCAACCTGGCCATCCGCAGATCCCGCATTGACCCGTGGATCACAGCCGTCGCAGGCATAGGCCAGCTGAAGGTCCTCTACTCCATCCATGATCGGGATACAGGCATTCCCTGCGGCGTTGCACCTGGGTGGTGTATTCGGCGCCCCCACAACCCCTACGCCACGGACTAAGCAAGGCGCATTGCCCTGACAGAGATTGAGGGCATCCGGCGGCGGAATAACTTCGTATGTGATGCACTGCACAAGATACACTTGCGCGCCGTTGCCGAACTGAGCCTGCCCTGATATCGAAGGATTCACGTTAATCTGCGTAGGAGTCGTGCCGGTAATTCTCGAACCAGCGGCACCATTAATGGACACGGCCATACCCGCCAGGGCGGCGGCGCCGCCGGGGATGGCATTTCCCATGGCCGTCGTGGCATTGGCAGGCAGTGGGATCGCTGCGATAGAAACAGTCGGCCCGCCGATTACAGCCGGTCCTCCTGCTGTAGCTACCTGCCACAGCGCTCCAGCCGCGGTAATTGAGTTGGTCATGGGTACGACTAATGAAATACTGTCCGGCCCGAAATCTGCTCCCAAAGCGTTATTATCCCCAGGAACGATGGCAGCCGGCGCTCCATTGATCTGACAGTTGCCGACCGCTCCTAGCGTCGCCGCCGCAGGGAGCGGGGGGACTCCCACCAGGCCCTGCATCCCGAATCCCGCCAGCTTGATATCGGCTGCGATCATGTCCAATGCGTTTCTTGCCGTGGCTTGCGTGTTGCCTACCTGGCTGCTCGCCTGGGTCGTCTTCTGGCTCACTGTCAACGCGCCGATACCAGCCGCGATGATCGCGGTCGACATGGCGGCTGCGATCATGACTTCGGCGAGCGTGAATCCCTGCTCCCTGTCACGCTGAACATCTTGTGACTTGATCATGGACTCCCCCATCGATCTGCTGATCATTATTTCCATACTCTTCTTCACATTTATTCGGGAACGATCTGAGTTTGAAACGCGATGGTTCGTAGCCGCTGCGTTGGACTGCGATCGTTCCATTGAAGCTGCACAGTGACTTGAACGGTTCTGGACTGATTGGGAATCGGCAGAACCGGCGGGCCAACCTGGACAACCCCCTGCACGTTAGCCAAATTTGTGGCAAGCACCATGGCTCTCCACTGGGTACAATCGCCTTGAACGGCTCGCGTTGCCACAATTGACAGCGGGTCTGCCTTAAAGGGCGTTGGCGGGGGCGGTGCAGGAATTCCTCCAGCTAAGCAATTGCCGGGACCAACCGTCTGAAGATTATTGTAGGCCCAGGCGTACCGGCGGTTGTTTTGGATCCGTTCCATCATGTCGGACGCGACATTGGTCACAATAGACAGGTCATTGGCGTCCACATTCTTGGTGAAAGACATGCCCTGCATCGCTGCCATTCCCATCACCCCCAAGCCGAGAATCGTCGCCGACACCATCATTTCTACAAGGGTAAAGCCTCTTTCATTGCGTTTCTTCATGGTGCTGCTCCGTATAAGGCTCCACATAAATAATCGTTCAGGCCAGTCGGTTAAGTGGCATTGCGCACGCAGGGGGTAATTTGCTGCTTGCACCATGTCACCTTTCCAGAGGGAGCAAGAGAGATCGTATAAATCAAGTTCGGAAGACGGACGCTCTGCAGCTGAATCGTCTGAGTTGCCAGGGGCAGCGTACTCAGACCTCGCGGGGTAAAGCCGATTGGAGTGGCCGGCAAGGGAAGGACAAAGTTGACACTGAGCGGCAACTTTTCCAAGCCCAGCGGAGGCGTGAATGTCACTTGGCTTTCAGCGCCTAGAACGTTAGCCGGCGTCGCCACAATCATGGCATTGCGACTGATGGCTGCCGAGCGCGCAAAGAGTATGCGGTTATAGAGGTTGCTTGTCGCTTGATTGAGCTCGTGCCGAGCATACATCGCGGTGAAATTCGGGGCCGCAATTCCTGCTGCAATCCCTATAATGACCGTAACAATCATGATCTCGATCAGCGTAAACCCGCGCTGATTCGTGTCAGACCGTCTGGCTGTTCGTCGTTGATACAACATGGCGACTCCTGATCGAGCAAGGGGCATGCCGTTAGATGTAGGGCAAGAGCACAACTTAACCCTTTGTATTTACTTCGATACTTAATTGCAGCGGGAGAGGGACGCGCCACTTTTCGTGCAACCCGACGACAATTTTCGGCGCAAGGAGGATAGGACGATTTTCGCCCCACAGTCTAAGAACAGGGAAAGCACAAGCCGACTTGGCCTACTTTTCCCGTACTGATCGAGAGCCCACTGTGGCGTCCCCAGATGGCAGGACCTCGTGGCACGTTGGGATTTATCAGGCTCTCGTGAAGACTATCGGTTGACTGCGGTTATTGCTGGAGGGCTTTTGAAGAATACTTGCGCACAATTATACCTTCACTTGATTGCCACTGCCCGAACCTGCCGGTAGGTTGTTATACCCTTGAGGACCTTCCGAATTCCGTCCTGCACCAACGTCATCATACCCTCTTGCATGGCTTGTCGAAACATGGTCGCCGTCTTGGATCGAGACTGCACCAGCCTCTTGAATTCGTCCGAGGCAAGCAACAGCTCGTGGATTGCCACCCGCCCCTTGAATCCGGTCCGATTGCACAAGTCACAACCCCGCCCCCGGTAGAGCTGGAGCTCGGAACAGACAATCCCAAGTTTCGCCCATTCCTCCGTCCCATACCCGCACACAAGCTCATCATATTCCTGCTGTGACGGCTGATAGGCTTCTTTGCAGGCGTTGCATATTGTTTTGCACAACCGTTGAGCCAATATCCCAAGCATGGAGTCGGCAAAGTTGAACGAGTCGCATCCCATGTCCAGTAACCGCGTAACCGTTTCTACGGCACTATTCGTGTGCAGCGTACTCAGCACCAGGTGGCCCGTGAGAGACGCCTCGATCGCGATATCCGCTGTTTCTTTATCGCGCATCTCTCCAATCATGATGACATCGGGGTCAGCCCGAAGAAATGCCCTCATGGCAGCGGCAAAGGTAAAGCCGATCCTGGGATGTACCTGGACCTGCCGCAGCCCTTCCTGCGTGATTTCGACCGGATCTTCCGCCGTCCAGATTTTTCGTTCATCCGTGTTGATGTGTTTCAGCACCGCATGCAGCGTGGTCGTTTTGCCCGATCCGGTCGGTCCTACACAGAGAATAATTCCATGCGGCCGCTCGGACAGCTCCTTCACGGCGCGCAACACGCCGGGGGAAAACTCCATGCCCTCCAGCGGCATCGTTTCCTTCATGGACAGAAGCCGCAGCACAACATCTTCGGTATTTCCCGACGTCGGCAACGTCACCACCCGTAACTCGATGTCGTGATTGCGGGTCACATTGAAACGAATTTTCCCGTCCTGAGGCTTTCGACTTTCAGCGATATCAAGATTCGCCATGATCTTGATCCTCGACACGACGGCTCGCCGGTAGGCCGATGGAATTCGCATGGAGGTGAAACAGGTCCCGTCAACCCGGAACCGCACAGACACGTCCTTCCGATCGGCATACGGCTCCACATGAATATCCGAGGCGCCCAGACGGTGCGCCTCGGCGATGACTTGATTGACCAGCCGAATGATAACGGAATCGTTCTCGTAGCCATTGGCACTCTCCGACTGGCTTGCGGGTTCAGACCCTGCCTCAATGGCCAACTCTCCAAGAGTGTCGGCAAGCGATCCTGTGCGAGGCCGGCTTGTCGCGGCAGAGAGCAGGCGTTCGATATCACGCCTGAGCCCGACGGAAAAGGTGATGGTCCTTCCTGGAAACGCTCGTTGAATGTCGAGAACCCGCTCATAATCTTGCGGATCGTTCGCAACGATGTGCATAACCGCGCCGTGACGCTGCAACGGAATCCAGGCATGCTCTTTCAGATAGTCGAGGCTGAGATTCTTCATCAGGCCAGCTTCAACGATCGTGTGTTCATCAAAGGACAGGAACGGACAGTGATAGTACCGGCTGAGTGCGGCCCCAAGTTCTTCCTCTGACAGGTGGTAGCGGGTGAGCAGCAGCGCTTCCAGCTCAATCTCCTGGCTCACGACTGCTTCGATAGCGTCGTCTAGCGTTGCCTGGCTGATGAGGGTGCGATAGACGGCATAGTCTCGGATGCTGCGAGTCCATGTGCGTTTGAACTGTGGCGACTGACACGCTTTCTTCGGGAGAGCCATCGCAACGATGTGCGATGGCCTATCCTGTGAGATTGCCGGCTCAATCATGATGTGGTTCTCTTTCAATGACATTGTGCGGCGTTCTCAATACTGAGCAACCCAGGCGCCCGGTGCGCGATAGACCAGCGGAACCCCTCGATACAACCCCTGAAAAAGATCGTGGTCATACCACACTTCGAGCCTTCCGCCAGCGCTTGAGAGGATCGTTCCTCCCGTCACGACAGCCCCATAGACTCTTGCGCTTCCGGCTACGGTAATGTTTCCGGCTGCAGAGAGGACGCCATTGAAATTTACGCGCGAGAGCTGAACGGGCGTTCGAACTTGATCTGCGACTTGATCAGTATCCGGAGGGCTCAGCGCGGAGATTGACTGCCCCGATCCGATTGGAGCAACCACAACATGACCTTGCATGACCAGGTGACCTTCCCAATAGGCCGTGTGAAGCCGTAGCGTTCCGAGATTGTCCTCGCGGGGCGCGGTTTGATCCAGCGTATCGATGAAAATCAGGCCCAGGTTATCTCCAGGGCCTTTCGACTGAAATACCGCATCCGGAGTAAGCCCATGGCCAGGGCTCACCACCCCATCCGGGTGTAAGAAACCATCTCGATCAATGGCGAAGTAGCGGCCATGCCGTTGCGCGATTCTCTTGGTATGTTCATAGTTCCATCGATCGAGCTGAATGCCGGGCGTCGGAGTCTGTTGCGGATGGATGTTGTGCGGAAGCGCCGGCAATTCTCCGGCAGGAAGCTGAGTCATACGCACCTCGCCGCCGATCCAGGCATCCATCCACCGATCTTCTCGATGGGACATCTCGTCGTATCCCAGACCGGTTACCGGCACGAGCCGGCTTTGCGCCGGAAGTTCTTCGGCCCGACCGACGACAAAATCTCCGCCCACCGTGAGGTCGCCCCAGTGCACGCTGACCGACGCCTCATTTCCCGCCTGAAAGAAACCGAGGTTCTGGTTCACTTGCACGGCAGCACGAAGAGGCGGCAGATCTACACTGCCCAACTGCATCAGTACCGATTGCCGAAAAGGCGGAGTCGTGTGCGTCGCTACCCGTACATCGACCGTGCATAACAACCCCGGTGTCGACGGAGCGTAGACCTTGAGTTCTTCGATCCTTCCCAGGTGGCGCAGAGCATGAAACATCCCTGTCGGGGGTTCGTTCAACACGAGATTATCTGATGCCGCCCCTGCCTCCAAAAGGACATCCGGCTGGCCCATGGTTCCAACAAATTGTGAACGGCCGGCTTGATCGAAGAATGAGAGTATTCCTTCAGCATCGTGATTCTTTTTTGCCAAGATTGCAGAGAACGCCGATCCCGCCGACTTCGCCTGTGGGCTGTGAAACCATGACACGACCACTTCACCGGCTGCATCAGCCAACTGCTGAGCAACCACAGCCTCTCGCCCTACATTGGAACTGATTGCCTCCTGCCCCGCGAGATTCAAGATGGTGGCTCCCAGCAAAGACAGAATCAGCACAAGCACCATCGCCCCGATGAGCGCGATTCCCTGCTGGTTATTCGTTTTGCGAATTCGTACCATGCCTTCCTCCCTACGACCGAAGACTGACCTCTCTTACAGCATGACGTGTGGAACGATTCGATTCGATCTTCACCACCACGCGCTTCACCTGTGACGGCTCAAACGTAGTGCGGCCCCGGTCGTCTCGATACGCGAATCGGGCATTGTCCAGTCCTCCAACGAGTGTGCCGGCTCCTCCGTCCACCATACGCATAAGTCGCAACAATCCCCGTTCATCACGCCTGGTGTAGTACACGACATGGTTTCTTACTTCGACGGATGCTCCTGCTGGGAACGCTGTTTGAACCGGTTCAGCCAACGTAAGGAAAGTGCGTTGTCCTGCACGCGCGAGTCGATGCAGTTCGCATCCACGCAGCCCGCATATGGCGACCGACTTGCCTTCACCCCATCCGCTGCCGTCTTGCACCGCAAGAACCGATTGCCCCTGAACAATGCCGCCGGTGGTCGTTGTCCGCTGCGCATTGATATTCGCGCGAAATTGAAATTCATCTGGATTCGCGATGACGATGGATTCAGCCGTCGCGAGACGCGCTTCCTGCTCAAACACGGCCAGGCCCAATCGAAGATCTTGTTGATGTGTCAGATCACGCTGCTGCCTGGCAACATGCTGGCGTACGATGCTGAAAGTCTCCAGCGCCGTCGCGAGCACAATGACACCCGCCGCCAGGCCGATCAGCAATTCTGCAAGGCAGACACCGTTCATGCCGGAAAGAGCCGACGTCCTCTTTACACGCTGTTCATGTGATACGGTCGCGAAGAGCTTTCTCATCGTTGCCCTACAAATGCGGGATTGGCGCGAAGTGTGGCCACCATGACTTCTTTGGGGCTGCCCTGACCGACATAGGAGGACACCGCTCGGATGGCCACCATCCCAACCGATCCTAGCGGGCCCGGACGATCCGTCTCAACACTCCACACCACTGTGATTCCATTTCGCTCCAACATAGCGGTGTAAATTCCGTCGTCTGCCATGACGTCGGGATTCTGCCCGTCATCCTTCATCATGGTCTCAGGAATACCATCTTGATCAAGATCGTCTTCAAGGAGATACGGCCATCGGACGGACTGCTTGACCTCCAACCGAGCCTGCGCCAGCTCCAGCGCCCTGCTATCCAGTGCTCCTTGGCGAGTATGCCCAGATGAGATCTGCACGGCTCCTATTGCCCCTATGAACGCGATCCCGGAAATCACCATTGCGATCATCACTTCGATAAGGCTGAACCCTTTATCCTGTACCTGCTTCCTCATAGAATCGACACCCTCCCGGTAATGCCGACGGTTACCGTTTGAGTCTGCCCTTCTTTGTTGCGGAGGTGAATTGTGGTAGCCGTGGCAGATCGTCCGCTGGGATGAAACAGAATCTCTGGACCTGCACTCGGTTCTTCGATGGCAACTCCTTTATCTGCATAGCGATACACATGATGGGGTGTCGCCTCAGAACCATTAACGAGCTGCGAGACAAGCGCCTGTTGCTCAAGGTCAAAAGTAATGCGAACCCGATCACGGTGTGTAATTGCAAGCTGTCTCGCAAGGCGAAGTTCAGACGCAACCTCCTCCGTGGCACTATGAATTTGCACGCCAGAATTGAGGGTCAGGAGATTAGGAACCGCCAGAGCCGAAATGATGCCAGTGACCGCAAGTCCCATCATGAGTTCCGTCAACGTGTGGCCTTCCTGTTTCATAGACGCCTCTCTCAATGTTCTGGTGTCCGCACAGTTCCTTTGGAATCGATTGCATCTCAAGAGTCGTGCCGATCCTTGAGTGCGATGTTGTGGATAGAGCTGCCTAATGATGGCGATTGGCGGAGAGAGTTGAACTTGTTGAATCAACGAAGCGAATCGAATGAATTAAAGATGCAGCCACATGGATGGAGTGCTTGTGTGAAAGAAAAGTTCGTACACACCACGCTGTGCCTCAGGAGATACAGTGCTTCATGAAGAGATACAGCGGACGAGACACGGAGACCGTAAGGGCGTGAGGTGGAAGAGGACCTACTAGCCAGCCAGCAAGCCTAGATACCAATCGAGGAGGGATTGTCCGAAGAATAACGAGACGACTGCGCCACAGACAAGAAACGGGCCGAATGGGATGTAATCCTCTCGCTTGATCACGTGAGCAGCAATCAGGGTAACCCCGACAAGCGAACCCAAGAGAGAACCAACCATAATCGTCATCAAGGCCGGTTTCCAACCGAGAAACGCGCCGATCATCGCAAGCAATTTGATGTCGCCTCCGCCCATCCCTTCTTTCCCGAACAGGTAGGGACTCACCCAGGCAAGAAACCACAGGATTCCGCCTCCGACGAACAGTCCGATTACACCATTGACCAACCCCAGGGGCAGGATGGTGGCGGCGCTGACAAGCCCCACAACGATGCCAGGGAACGTGATTGCATTGGGAATGATTTTGTGGGAGAGATCCGTTCCGGCCACGACCAACAGAGCCGAATAGAGCAGGCCATATACAACGGTGGACCAGCCAGGCCCGAAGAACCACAGAAGGCCGACATAGCCCAAAGCATTAAGCGCCTCCACAACCGGATAGCGGATGGGGATGCGCACCTGACAGTTTCGGCATCGTCCAAGCAGGATCAGATAGCTCACAACGGGAATGTTGTCGTACCAGGCAATCGGATGAGAGCAGGAGGGACAATGGGATCCTGGCCACGCAATCGATTCACGGCGGGGCAGCCTGTAGATACAGACATTGAGAAAACTGCCGATGAGGGCGCCAAACAACACAACGATCAGATAGACCGGAAACATGATCTGATGCTCAATCATGCGTGGGACATGGACGCTTCCGTCATGCTCTTTAGTGTTGTGACGGGTTGTTTATTAATTCAGAAACCTTGTGGAGCTGAAGATCCACCATTTACTTTCACCAACGATCATTTCTATAATTCCCTTAAGATTCGTCTCTATGGGGCAGGTTGAATACCATCGACTCCCAGTATACCTGAATGGCCCGTTAGTCAAAGGAGAACTGATCAACATGGCAAAAGCAGTTGGGAAGCCGCGGGTTCGGAAATCTCTAGCCGACCTTGAGCCTCCCCCGCGCGCAAAGCGTCCGGAAACATTGACGTCGCGAGAGCAGGAAATTCTAGAATTGATTTGGGCCGGATTTAAGAACAAGGAAATCGGCCAGCGGTTGAAAATCAGCGTCAAAACCGTCGAGGCCCACCGGGCGAACATGATGAAGAAGATGCGGGTGTCCAATACGGCTCAACTGCTGAAGACCGCCATCCAAGGCAGCATGCTCAAGATTCGCTAAGATTTGGTTGAGAGGCCTCTCTGGCGGGCTGCTTCGAACAGCAGCACCGCCGCAGAAGCCGACACGTTCAGCGATTGGACCTGGCCCCGCATGGGGATACGAATGCGTTCGTCACAGTGTTGCAGCAGCCCCGGCCTGATTCCTGTTCCTTCGCCGCCGAACACCAGTCCAACCGGACCGCGCAGATCGACATCCGTGTAGAGTTTGCTCGCGGACGGTTCTACCCCATAGACCCACACACCCGCGGCCTTCAATGACTCGATCAGCCGGCTCGTGTTCGTCACCCGTGCCACGGGCATATGGTCGATCGCGCCGGCGGAAACCTTTGCGACGACCGACGTCAGTCCGGCCGCTCTCCGTTCCGGAATGAAGACGCCGTGGACACCGGCACCTTCGGCAGTTCGGATCACCGCGCCAAGATTATGTGGGTCCTCCACCCCATCGAGAATGACCAGCAGCGGCGGTTCATTGCGTTCTACCGCGCGGGCAAGAATCGACTCTTCCGTCTGATAGGCTTTTGCTGCGGCAAAAGCCACAATGCCCTGGTGCCTGCCGTCAGGTACCAGCCGATCGAGCGAAGCCGACGGTTGGACATGGACCGGAACATGAAGCGACCGTGCCAACTGGACCAAATCCGCAAACTGTTTGTCGGTCCTGATGACAAGGAGCCGCTGCAGCGGCCGGCTCCCTGCCTTGAGCGCTTCGCGCACCGCGTGGAGCCCGTAGAGGATCTCCTGCGCGTCAGCGTTTCCAGCGGCTGGTGCCATCGGGCTTGTCCTCGATCGTGACGCCCAGCGAATTGAGTTCTTTCCTAATCGCATCGGCGCGTGTAAAGTCTTTCCGTTTCTTGGCTTCCATGCGCTCAGCAAGCTTTGATTCAATGTCTCTATCTGTTAGCCATTTTTTTACAGTGATTGGAAGGGCTTCGTCGATCTCGGTTACGGTACCAATTGTTCTCTTTATCTGGGTATTAAACTCCCATTGATTCGGCTCTAGCTGGAATAGTCCAAGAACCTTCCCAAGACGTCTGAATTCCTCACGAACTTCCTGCTTCCTTCCAGCCGGCAGCCCTTTGAGTAGCTGCTTATTAATTGCACCGCGAAGCTCTTGCAGTTGGGCTAAGGCTTCTGGCGTGTTTAGATCATTATCCATTGCGATTTTAAATCCTTCAACATGGAATGCGATTGTATAAGCGTGATATTCATCCTCTTCTGACTCCGTCAGCCGCAGGAAAAGATCATAAAACCCGTCCAGGGCTTTCTTGGCCTCTTTCAACGCTTGGTCAGAGAAATCCAGCGGACCATGGTAATGGGTAGAGAGAAGAAAATATCTGAGGATCTCTCCAGTCACTACCTCCGACCATTCCGACTTCTCAAAAATCTCTCGAATCGTGAAGAAGTTCCCCAGCGATTTGGACATCTTCTCCTGATTGACCTGTACGAAACCGTTATGCACCCAATAGCGCGCGAATTCCTTGCCGGTCGCGCCGCAGGATTGCGCGATCTCGTTTTCATGGTGTGGAAAGATGAGATCCATTCCGCCCCCATGAATATCGAACGTCTCACCGAGATGCCGGATCGACATGGCGGAACATTCTATATGCCAGCCGGGACGGCCGGAACCCCAGGGGCTTGGCCAGGACGGCTCGCCGGGCTTGCTGCTTTTCCACAGTGCAAAATCCATCGGATGCCGTTTGCGCTCATTTATGTCAACGCGCGCGCCTGCTTGCAAGTCTTCCAACTTTCGCTTCGAGAGGCGGCCGTAGGCCGGATATTTCTCAACCTGAAAATACACGTCGCCGCCAACAGCGTAGGCCAACCCCTTCGAGATGAGAGCTTCTGTCAGGTTGACGATCTCCGTCATATGCGCCGTGGCTCTCGGCTCTTCCGTTGCGCGTCCGATCCCCAGCTTGCCCATATCTTCATAATAGGCATCGATAAACTTGCCGGTGATCGCCTCGCAGGAGACACCCTGCTCATTGGCTCGCTTGATGATTTTGTCGTCCACATCGGTGAAATTCTTCACGAAGGTCACAACATAGCCGCTGTATTCCAAGTATCGGCGGAGCACGTCGAAGACCAGCGCGCTACGCGCGTGGCCGATGTGGCAATAGTCGTAGACCGTCACCCCACACACGTACATGCGGACTTTGTTCGGCTCAATCGGCTCGAAGGATTCTCGCTTGCCGGTCAGGGTATTAAAGAGCTGGAGCATGGGATTATGATCCAGAATTGACACGCTGCCTCGGCCAATGCGACCAGAGAAAATATCCCAGGGCGATCGCCAGGAACAGCCCGATGACAATATCGAATTGATGGAAGTAATCCCGAAGATGCTCCCACTGCTCTCCCATCTTCACACCGATATAGGCCAGAAGATAGCACCAGGGCAACGCGCCGATGAAGGTGAGGAGCACAAACCGGGGGAAATTCATCCGCGCAATTCCCGCTGGTAAGGAGATGAAGGTCCGCACCACCGGCAGCATCCTGCTGAAGAACACCGCCGCTTCGCCGTATTTCAGAAACCACCGATCGGCGATGTCGAGATCATGATGCGACACCAAAACATAGCGCCCATAGCGTTCCACAAGCGGCCGCCCGCCCCAGACACCCGCGTAGTACGCGACGATCGAACCGATCACGTTGCCGACCGCGCCGGCCAGCGTCACCCCCAGCAGGGTGAACTGTCCGGTCGACACGAGATACCCGGAAAACGGCATGATGATTTCGCTCGGCAGGGGAATGCAGGCACTCTCGACCGCCATGGTAAACACGATGCCGCCATAACCGAACTTGGAAATGCAGGCAATGACGAAGCGGCTCAGTTCGCTGATGATGCTCTCGATGAATCCACCGATCACGGGTTCAGCTCCTGTGCTTGACAGATGATCGGCGAGGAGAAATCAGCCGACGGGAACCCTGTGTGACGATCGGTTCCCACGCGCGAAAGCAATCGAGCACTCCATGGTGGGTGCTATCGAGACGGATGGGCGTGATGGAGACCAGGCCCTCTTCGATTGCCTCATGGTCAGCATCCTTGCTGCGGCTCCACGAGATGCGCTTCCCGGCGATCCAATAGTACTTGCGTCCGTGAGGATCGAGTTTTTCGATAATCGGGTTGTGAAAGCGGCGGCGGCTGAGGCAGGTCACACGCGCGCCGGCGATCGCCCGTCGTGGCCGATCCGGGATGTTGACGTTCAGCAGCGTTTCCTCCGGCAGACCTTGCTCGAGCACTAGCCGGGCCACACGCGCTGCATAGATCGCGCCGACGGCAAAGCGAAAATCCTCCGCCCCCTCCTGGGACACGGCCACTGACGGCACACCCAGGATCGTCCCTTCCATCGCCGCGGAAACGGTTCCTGAATAGATCACATCGTCTCCGAGGTTGACGCCCTTGTTGATGCCGGACACCAGAATGGACGGAGCTTTCGGCATGATTTTAAGCAGCGCCAAATTGACACAATCCACCGGCGTCCCATTCACCGAGAAGGTGCGGGGCGCAAGACGATGGACCCGCAATGGTTTGTGCAATGTCACCGCATGCGCCACCGCCGTGCGCTCTCGGTCCGGAGCCACCATCCACACTTCGCCAATGGCAGAAAGCGCCTTGGCTAGGGCTTGGATCCCCGGGGACTGAATGCCGTCATCGTTGGTGACAAGGATGCGCATGACTCACTCGCAACAAAAAAAGCTGCGCGAGGCAGCTCCTGGCAAAACCGGTGAGGGGTAAGGCGTGAGGGGTGATCGGTCTGTTCTCCTACCCCAATACTACGCCAGATGCCTTACCCTTCACGGCTCACTTCAATTTGGTCGGGGCGGCGGGATTTGAACCCACGACCACTCGCACCCCAAGCGAGTACGCTACCGGGCTGCGCTACGCCCCGACTCGGTTTCGATTTCACAACTAACGGTATTGTCCCTTGCAGAGCCATTGAAAGGCAATGGGGGGAAACCTGCCTTCTTACCGCGCATGTGTATCGAGAATTTTCAAAATGGCCTGGAGATCACCCCTCAGTTTCTTGGCCATCTCCTTCGGACGCAATGGGCGAGAAGACGCTCGTCCACGCCTCACCCAAAATCGCTTCACGCCTTCCAGCGTATGCCCTTCGTCATAGAGCATCCGCTTGATCTCCAATGCCGTTTCAATGTCCCGCTGCACATAGAGCCGCTGGTTTCCACGGCTTTTCTTGGGTTTCAGAAAACTGAACTGTGATTCCCAGAAACGAAGCACATAGGCGGGAAGTTCGGTCAGCTGGCTGACTTCCCCGATTTTATAGAAAACCTTGCTACCCAGCCTGGGCGCTATTCCCATGACCGGTCCTCATAGTGCAGTCGATGACGTGGGTGCAGCAGCCTGTTAAGAATTGACGTACTTCTTGAAAACCTGGCTTGGCCGAAACGTGACAACGCGACGGGGCGTAATGCCGATTTCCTCTCCGGTCCGAGGATTGCGGCCCTTACGGGCGCCCTTGCTCCGTACGACAAAATTTCCAAATCCCGCAATCTTGACCGATTCTCCCTTCTGCAAAACGGACTTCAACATATTCAGCACAAGTTCGACAATATCGGCCGCTTCATTTTTCGAAATACCGACTTGCTTGAAAATTTCGTTCGCGATATCGGCCTTCCTCATGCGATCCCCCCTACACGCTCATCGGCCAGTATGGCGCCCATCCCAAGATCCTCTGTCTCGCATCAACGATTTTGCTTAAGTTACGTGAGGTTATGAATCCTGTCAAGAATAAATTGGGCCGATCCCCGCCGTATACAGCTATTTTTTTGCGAGCAACTTGTATTCGATACTGTCTGCAAGGGCCTGCCAGGTAGCCTCGATGATGTTCTCGGAGACTCCGACCGTGCCCCACTTATCTTTGTGATCTCCCGATTCGATCAGAACACGAACCTTGGACTCAGTGCCTTTATTCGCCGCCAGCACACGCACTTTATAATCAAGCAGTTTGACTTCCTTGAGCTGCGGATAAAATTGCTCCAAGGATTTTCGCAGGGCATGGTCCAGCGCATTGACCGGCCCGGCTCCTACGGCAGCCGTATGTTCCACCGCATCGCCGACCTTGACCATGACGGTCGCTTCCGATAGCGGGGCGCCGTTGTCCTGCTTCTTTTCGACGATGACACGGAACCCCAGGAGTTGAAAGGCAGGCCTATGGCTCCCCATCGCCTTCCGCATCAGCAACTCGAACGATCCTTCCGCTCCTTCGAACTGATACCCCTGGCTTTCACGCTCTTTGAGGGTTTCGATGAGCTCATGCACCTTGGAATGGTCTTTTGACAACTTGATGCCGAAGGCCTCGATCTTGTCCAAGAGACCGCTGCGCCCTGCGTAATCGGACACCAAGACACGCTGCCGGTTGCCGACCTTCGCCGGATCGACATGTTCGTAGGTTGCCGGGTTCTTCAGCACAGCATGGATGTGCACCCCACCTTTGTGCGCGAAGGCTGAATCGCCGACGTAGGGCTGATGCTTATTGGGCATGAGATTGGCGATCTCGGTCACGAATCCTGACACCTCTTTCAAATGGCTCAAGCGGTCCGTCAGCGCCGGACGCTTCATCTTCAGCTCCAAATTGGGAACGATCGAGCAGAGATTCGCATTCCCGCACCGTTCCCCGATGCCGTTGATCGTCCCCTGCACCTGCACGATGCCCGTCTCGATCGCCACCAATGAGTTCGCCACCGCCATATCACAATCGTTATGGGCATGGATCCCCAACGGCACCCGGCACTCACACTGTACGATCTCACAGATGGTACGGATCTCCCAGGGCATCGTGCCGCCGTTGGTATCGCAGAGAATCACCCGTTCCGCCCCGGCTTCGACCGCCTTGCGGATGGTGTTCAGGGCATAGTCCGGATTCGTCTTATAGCCGTCGAAGAAATGTTCGGCATCATAAAATACCCGGCGGCCCTTACTGCGCAGGTAGGCGACGGAATCGCCGATCAATTCAAGATTGGTAGCCAACGAGATGCCCAGCGCATCGGTGACGTGCAAGGACCACGTCTTTCCAAACAATGTGATCGTCTTCGTGTCAGCCGCGAGCAGCGCCTGAAGATTGGGGTCCTTGCCGACGGAATTGCTGGCTTTCCTCGTCGACCCGAACGCAATGACGGTGGCATGCTTCAGCGGAATGGTTTTGATGATTCTGAAAAATTCAATGTCTTTGGGATTCGCTCCGGGCCAGCCGCCTTCGATGAAATGGACGCCCAATTCGTCAAGCTTCTGCGCGACGCGAACCTTGTCCTCTACCGAAAAACTGACATCCTCGGCCTGCGCGCCGTCGCGCAGCGTGGTATCGTAGATTTCCAATGCCGCCTCCCGACTAGCCGGCAAGCTCGATTGAGGAGACGGGTGGGGCGGATGGGCGGCGCGAGGAGAGCGAGATAGTGCGGTTTTTCGAGCCATGGGGAGAGAGGGTACCAGGTGAACTGTCAATCTGTCGAGACTCACCTCACGCGCGTGACCGACCTCGGATGCCAAGCGCCTATCTCTGATCGAGGCCGAATGCCGAGTGCAGAGAGCGCATGGCCAGCTCAAGGTACTTTTCGTCGATCACGCAGGAGATTTTGATCTCCGATGTGCTGATCATCATGATATTGACGCCCTCGCGCGCGAGCACCTCAAACATTTTTGCCGCGACCCCCGAGTGAGACCGCATCCCCACTCCGATGAGCGAGACCTTTGCGATCGCCTCGGTCACTGACACTGATTTGGCTTCGATCTCCTTGGCCGCAGCTTGAATGATCGGCACAGCCTTCTTGAGATCCGCCCGTGGCACCGTGAACGAAAGATCCGTCATGGCTGCCTGACTGATATTCTGGATGATCATATCGACGTTGATATGGGCCTCCGCCACGATGCCGAAAATCCGCGCGGCGATCCCGGGTTTGTCCGGCACACCGACGATCGTGATTTTCGCCTGATTGCGGTCTCCTGTGACCCCGGCCACTGCCGCCGCTTCCATGTCCGTATCTTCCTTCGTCACGAGGGTCCCCTTTCCTTCTTTGAAGCTCGAATTCACCTCCACCGGCACGCTGAACTTGGCTGCAAACTCGACAGATCTGGTCTGCAGCACTTTGGCCCCGAGGCTGGCCATTTCGAGCATCTCTTCGTACGAGATTTTATCGATCCGTCTCGCTGCCGGTACGATATTGGGGTCCGCCGTGTAGACGCCATCGACGTCGGTGAAAATCACGCAGCGGTCCGCTTTCAACGCCGCGGCTAGCGCGACCGCGGACAGATCCGACCCTCCGCGGCCGAGCGTCGTCACATCAGACTGTTCGTTGATCCCTTGGAAACCCGCCACAACAGGGATCACACCCTCCTCAAGCGCCTCGCGAATCCGATCCGCTGTCACCCGCGCAATACGGGCATTGGTATGCGCGCTATCGGTAATGATGCCGACTTGCCGGCCCGTATAGGACCGCGCATTGATCCCCCGCCCGCGCAATTCCATCGCCAGCAGAGCGATCGTGACCCGCTCTCCGGTCGAAAGCAGCATGTCCAACTCGCGCTCATCCGGAACCGGTGTCGCCTCATGCGCCAGCTTGAGTAAGCGATCCGTTTCGCCGCTCATGGCGGACAGCACCACCACGATCCGATGCCCCTCGCGCTGAGCCCGTACGACCCGATCAGCGACCCGGTGAATCCGCTCGATCGATCCAACCGACGTGCCTCCATATTTTTGGACAATCAAGGCCACCGGCTTCACCCGTTCGCAAAGAGCTTGTTGACGAACTTGGTGGCATCGCGGGCGGGCGTCTCTGCAGCCTGGGCATCGGACTCGGTGAACCGCCGGCCGGCCGGCGCTGATCCTTTGCTCCCACCTTCTCCAAAAACATAGAAGGCAGGACCTTGCGACGCATCGCCATGATCGCATATGACCAGATAACGGTAGGGCCCCTGTTTGGCCAATCCGTCCATCATGGGCCCGACGAGGTCTCGATCGAACGCTTCGATGCCGCGAACCTTCGCGTTGGGATCGGAACTGTGAACGACTTCGTCCGTCAGCCCGGCATGCACATAGACAAAATCTTTCTTGGCGCACTCCGCCAGTGCCATGGCCGCCTTCGCGCGCAGATCACCGGCTGCAAGTCGATCGGGATCCACCGCATCGAGGCCAGCACAAATCCCGGCGCCCCGCTGCACATCGCTCGTAGCCACAACCGCTCCCTTGATACGATACTTTTCGGGCAGGCTCGGCCACATCACAGCTCGCCCTTCACCCCACAGCCACACACAGTTTGCCGGTTTCTTGCCTGCCGCTACCCGGTCATCATTCACGGGATGATCGCGCAAAATCAGGTGCGCGGCGTCCATGAGCTTCCGAAGTATGTCGGCGCCGTCACCGGTGGGCAACGCATCCGCGATGGACCGGCCGAGGACCGTCTTGGGATCGACGCAGACCGCCCGTGACTTTCCATTGACCCATACCATGAGATGACGATGGCCTGCTCCAGGATAAAATTGGATGGTCTCGGACCCAAGCTGCTCATTGATCGCCTCGATCAATTCGCGAGCCTCTTCCGTGTCGATCAACCCGGCCGTCGCATCGTCCAATATCACATGGGCGCCCAATTTCTTGATCTCGCCGCCGGTCTTCCCGCCTTCAGGCCTCACCGTCACCATAGTACACCGGTACGCAACATCATGTTCCGTTACGGAAACTCCCAAGCTGGCCGCTTCAAGCGGACCCGGCCCTTGATAATATTTCTTGGGGTCGTAGCCAAGAATCGCCGTACTGCTCAATCCGCTTCCATAGAGCAAACCGTCAGCGGGGATCACAAGCCGTCCAAGCTCTCCGCTCTGGGCGAGCCGGTCGAGATGGGGGGTTGAGGAAGCCTGAAGCGGTGTGAGGCCGCCCAGTTCTTGACGAGGCTGATCAGCCATTCCACCGGCATGCACAATCACATATTTCATCAGTTCTGCACCACGGCTCACATCTGCAAGAGACGGGCGACATCTTCACATGTCGCCTTCACGGTTAACGGCTGTTTCGACACGCTGATCGCGGTATCGGCATCTTTCAATCCGTGCCCGGTCAAGGTACATACCACTGTGTCGCCTTCTCGCAATATCCCGGCCCGATTCAATTTAGCCACCCCTGCGACTGAAGCAGCGGAAGCCGGCTCGCAAAAGACCCCCTCTGTGGCCGCTACTGCCGTGTAGGCCTGGAGGATTTCTTCATCGGTCACCATATCAATCGCGCCGGAGGATTCCTCGACTGCCCTCAGCGCCGCCGACCAGCTGGCCGGGTTTCCGATGCGAATCGCTGTCGCAACCGTCTGTGGCTGCTCCACAATCTTTCCCAGCACAATCGGAGCCGCTCCGGCAGCCTGGAATCCCATCATGCGCGGACGTTTCGTCGTTTGGCTCGCCGCGAGATATTCTTGATACCCTTTCCAGTAGGCCGTAATGTTCCCCGCATTGCCGACCGGCAGCACATGGAACGTCGGCGCGTCGCCAAGTTGATCGCACACCTCGAACGCGGCCGTTTTCTGGCCTTCGATCCGGAATGGATTCAGCGAATTCACCAACTCGATATGATGGACGGCTGAAAGATCCTTGACGAGCGTGAGCGCCTGATCGAAGTTCCCTTCGATTTGAATCACTGTGGCTTGATGCATCATCGCTTGAGAAAGCTTTCCCATCGCAATTTTTCCGGCGGGAATCAGCACATAGACAGCCAACCCCGCGCGGGCGCCGTAGGCGGCGGCAGCAGCGGAGGTGTTGCCGGTCGAGGCGCACATCACAGCCCGCGCGCCTTGTTCGACCGCCTTCGAGATTGCCAAGGTCATGCCGCGGTCTTTAAACGAGCCGGTCGGATTCATGCCCTCGAATTTGAGGTGCAGGTCGACCCCGGGTGCAATTGCCTTAGCCAGTCGCGACGCGCGAATGAGGGGCGTATTGCCTTCCGCCAAGCTGATAACCGGCGTCTTCTCCGAGACGGGAAGAAACTTGCGATATTCTTCAATAATGCCGCGCCAGCGATTCATCCGATCACTCGTCCATTCACTCGTCTCGGCCTTCTACCCGAATGAGCGTCGCGGGTTCAGACACGAAGACTTTGCGGTTGATGTCGCGAAGCGCCGTTTGGACATCGCGCTCCTTGGCCATGTGCGTCTTGATCACCACCGGCACCGTTTGCCCTTCCCGACGCCCCTGCTGCAACATCGACGAAATACTGATGCCGCATCGGCCCAGTTCACCGGCAATCTGCGCCAAGACGCCGGGACGATCGACGACCATGAATCGCAGATAGTAGAGCGAACTGATTTCTTCTATCGGTTTCATACGCAACGGCCGGCGCTGATCCTGGCGAAACGATGCAACCGGCACACGGCCGACCGCGCCCTTGAGCAGATTACGGCCGATGGCGATCACGTCGCTTACCACGGCGCTCCCGGTCGGCATCGATCCGGCCCCTCGGCCGTATAACACGACGTCACCGACTGCGTCACCGACCAATTGAATGGCGTTATAGACATCGTCGACCTGCGCGATGGGAGACGCTGACGGCACCATCGTGGGGTGCACACGGGCTTCCACTTCGCCGTCCGCAAGCTTCGCAATACCCAGCAGTTTGATCGTAAAGCCAAACTCCTTCGCATACGCGATGTCGGTCGGCGTGATGTGCGTAATCCCCTCAGTATAGATCTCCTTGCAATTGACCGGCGTGCCATAGGCCAGACTCACGAGAATAGCCAGTTTGTGCGCCGAATCAATCCCCGCCACGTCGAAGGTCGGGTCCGCTTCAGCATATCCGGCTTGCTGTGCATCCTTGAGTACCGAGTCGAAACTCTCTCCCTCGCGGGTCATCCTCGATAAAATGTAATTCGACGTCCCGTTGATGATGCCGTAGATGGATTCGATCGTATTGCCTGCAAGGCCTTCCATCAGCGCCCGAACGACGGGAATCCCGCCGCCCACGCTGGCTTCGAATCCCACATCCACACCCTGGCGCGACGCAGCCTCAAAAATTTCTTCTCCGTGGAGGGCCAGAAGCGCCTTGTTCGCCGTAACCACCTGTTTGCCCGCAGCCATCGCCTCAAGAATGACGCGCTTGGCGATGTCATATCCGCCGATCAATTCAATGACGACGTCAACGGCGGGATCGTGAATCACCTGTTTTGCATTGGTCGTCAAGATCCCCGATGGCAGCAGGACTCCGCGATCCCGCGTGATATCCAAATCGGCAATGCGGACCAACTCGACCGGCACACCGACCCGGCGCCGAATGAGCGCCGCATTGTCGAGCAGAACCTTCGCGACGCCGGTGCCCACCGTGCCGAATCCAATGATGCCGACCCCGATGCGAGACATCATTCTTCCGCTCCGTCGAGTTTAAGCGCTTTGCGAATCCCCCGTACGGCCTGGCGTGTGCGATGCTCATTCTCCACCAATCCGAACCGCACATACTCATCACCACCTTCACCGAACCCGATCCCGGGAGAGACCGCAACTTTTGCTTCCTTGAGCAGCAGCTTTGAAAATTCGAGGGACCCCATATGGCGATAGGGAAGGGGAATGTGCGCCCACACGAACATCGTGGCCTTCGGCTTCGCCACCTGCCAGCCGATACGATTGAGTCCGCCGACGAGCACGTCGCGCCGTTTCTGATAGCGCAAGACCGTCTCCTTGACGCATTCCTGCGGCCCGTTCAACGCGATCACGCTGGCGATTTGAATGGGCTGAAAAATACCGTAGTCCAAATAGCTCTTAATCTTCGCCAGCGCACCCACGACCTCGCGATTACCCACACAGAACCCCACACGCCAGCCAGGCATGTTGTACGCTTTGGAGAGGGTATAGAACTCCACTCCAATGTCCTTCGCGCCGGGTACCTGAAGAAAACTCGGCGCTTTGTAGCCGTCGAACACCAGATCGGCATACGCCAAATCATGGATGACGATGACGTTGTGCTCCTTGGCGAAGGCCACGATCTTTTTGAAAAACTCGAGATCCACAACCGCGGTAGTCGGATTGTGCGGAAAATTGATAACGAGGATTTTCGGGCGCGGAAACGTCTGGCGATAGACACGAGTCAGGTCTTCAAAAAAATCACTGTCCTGGCGCAGTTCAATCCCACGGACTTCGCCGCCCGCAATGATGAAACTATACATGTGGATCGGATAGGTCGGCGTCGGCGTCAACACCACGTCGCCGGGGCCAATTGTGGCCAACGCCAGATGGGCCAGCCCCTCCTTGGACCCGATGGTGACGATGGCTTCCGTCTCAGGGTCCAGATCCACATTGTAATTTCGTTTGTACCACCCGCAGATCGCATGCCGCAGCTTCGTGATTCCGCGTGAAGCCGAATAGCGATGGTTCTTGCTCTTCCTGGTTGCCTCGATCATCTTCTCGACAATGTGCGGCGGTGTCGGCTGGTCCGGATTCCCCATGCCGAAATCGATGATATCGTCGCCGCGCTGCCTAGCTTCAAGCTTGAGCGATTGCACTTGCGCAAAGACATACGGAGGGAGTCGTTTGATTCGATAAAACCCGTCGCCTAGCCCCATGACCCTCCTCTGACATTCTCGGTGATGCTCAAAGTTCTCTCTAGGTCACTTCACAAGAGAGCCTCGAGAGGGGCCTATTCTAATGGAGGGCCCCACTCGAGTCAATTTACCCCGTGATTCTGTGGGGTTCTGAATTCATCGCCCCTAACCTTGGCCGGCCAGTTTGGATTCAATGTGAACGAGTCTGTTCTTGCTCCCTCTCTCTTCTTTCTGCTACTAATACCGATTAGTCTTACCTCATCGCTGTCTTATTTTTTGCACTTCACAGACCGGACGGAGGAGCCGTGGCCCGGCTAGGCGTCAATATCGATCATGTCGCAACCTTGCGGCAGGCGCGAGGAGGGAACGACCCCGATCCGTTGGCTGCCGCCGTTCTTGCCGAACTTGCGGGCGCAGACGGACTGGTTGTCCATCTGCGCGAAGATCGTCGGCACATTCAAGACCGGGACCTTCAGCTCTTGCGCGACATCATCCGCACGAAGCTCGATCTGGAAATGGCGGCGGACGATGCGATGGCCAAGATCGCACTCACTGTCAAGCCGGATCTGGTTACTCTTGTCCCGGAAAAGCGGCAGGAACTCACCACCGAGGGTGGATTGGACGTGGCGGGACAGCGCGAGCAGATCCAGAAAATCATCACGCTCTTGCATGACGGCGGTATCCCGGTCAGCGTCTTCGTTGAACCCGACCTCAATCAGATCAGGGCCGCGCATAAAGTGTCGGCGGATTTCGTAGAGCTGCATACCGGCCGCTATGCGAACGCCACCCGTTCCAAGGAAGCCGACGCAGAATTCGAGGCCATCACCCAATCGGCAAAACTGGCATACAAGCTGGGCATCGGCGTCAACGCCGGGCACGGATTGAATTATCGCAACGTCAAGCGCTTGACCCACATTCCGGAAATCGTCGAATACAATATCGGGCACAGCATTATCGCGCGGGCCGTCCTCGTTGGCCTCGAACAGGCCGTGAAGGAAATGAAGGCCTTGCTCGGTTGACCACCATGCCATCGATCTGCCTGCGGCGCCGCCAGATCATCACGCGCGTGAGGGCTATGTCGTGAGTTCCTTCCACTTCCGTCACGACGGCGAAGCGATGCGAACACAGGTAGGCGGCTGCATCGCCGATCTTCACTATTCGACGCTCGCCACAGGACCACAATGACAAAGATCGTCACCGGCGCGCAGATGCAGGAACTCGATCGCCGGACGATCGGCGAAGCCCATGTCCCGGGAACTGTACTGATGGAACGCGCAGGCTCTGGCCTCGTGACCAACCTCGAGCACGTGTTTGGTTCCGCGCGTGGGAAGCGCATCACCATCCTCTGCGGAAAAGGCAATAACGGCGGCGATGGATTTGTCGTGGCCCGGCTGCTTCGCCGTCGTCAGGCCCACGTTCGAATCCTTACCATGACGCCCGTCTCCGAATTGAGCCGCGACGCCGCGACGATGTATCGGCAATTCGTCCGCGCGGCCGGCAAGTCGGCCGTGCAGCCCTATCGCTCAGCGAGCCAAACGCTCCCGCTTCTCCGGGAGAGCGACATTCTCATCGATGCACTGCTCGGAACCGGCCTGTCCTCCGATGTCACAGGACGCTATGGCGACGCGATCGACAACATCAATGAATCTGGACGACCGGTCGTAGCCGTCGATCTTCCATCCGGTCTTCATGCCGACACTGGCGCCATACTCGGCCGCGCCGTCAAAGCTTCCCTCACCGTGACGTTCGGGCTTCCTAAACTGGGGCTGTATCAGAATCATGGGGTCGATCTGGCCGGGCCTATCAGACTCGTTGATATCGGCATTCCCCCAGCCTACATCGATGCCGTCACAAGCCGGACAATGTTGATGACTCCCGCCTTTGTACGAGCCTCCTTACCGACACGCAGACCATCCAGTCACAAGGGCACGTTCGGCCATGCCGGAATCATTGCAGGCTCTGTCGGCAAGACCGGCGCGGCGGCCATGGCTGCGCGAGCGGCCCTTCGAATCGGGGCCGGGCTGGTTACCGTCGCGGTCCCTTCCAGCGTCAACGACGTGTTGGAGGCAAAGCTGCTGGAGGCCATGACCATCCCGATGCCAGAGACCAAATCGCGAACCTTCGCGCGTACGGCGCTCGACCGGCTCACCGCTTTTATTGCCGCCAGAACTGCGATTGCGATCGGCCCTGGGTTATCGACTCATCCGGAAACAGTCGAATTGGTGCAAGCGCTGACTAAGCAACTTGATCGGCCTGCTGTCCTCGATGCCGATGCGCTGAATGCGCTGGCCGGCCGCGCATCGATGCTCACCGCATGCAAGACGCCTCCGGTCCTCACGCCCCACCCTGGAGAGATGGCCCGGCTGGAAACCGACGCGACGACACAGAGCGTCAATGCCGATCGAATCAATACTGCCGCCAGGTTTGCGCGAGAACGGGGAGTATTCGTTGTCCTGAAAGGCGCCCGAACCGTAGTCGCAAGACCGGACGGAACTGCTGCCATTTGTCCGACCGGAAATCCCGGAATGGCAACGGCGGGAACAGGCGACGTCTTAACCGGCATGATCGTAGGGCTGTTGGCCCAGGGCCTATCGTCATGGGAAGCCGCCTGTGTGGCGACCTACCTGCATGGTTGTGCCGGAGATTTAGCCGCAGCTGAGAAGGGACAGGCGGGGCTGATCGCAGGAGACCTGATTGAGCAGATACCCTTTGCCGTCAAGATCGCCCATGAAACCTAGCCGAGCGAGATCCCGCGCGAGAAAAAGCGATCAAGCACCGGGGGCGAGGCGGAGAGCCGATGCGGCTTCGCCGGATCTCGCGCTCACATCCCTCGCTGCAACTGAGTCGCTTGGCCGTGCCATCGGCTGCGCCCTGACAGGAGGGGACGTGCTGGCATTGATCGGCGCATTAGGCGCCGGCAAAACCGCCATGGTCCGGGGCATCGCAGCCGGTCTCGGCGTGCCGCCCGATTCTGTCAGCAGCCCCACCTTCGTATTGGTGCACGAATACCGAGCCCGGCTTCCCCTGATTCACATCGATCTGTACCGGCTGCGCACCGACGCAGACATCGAATCGATCGGACTTTCCGACTATTTCACCGACCGAACGGTTGTGGCCATCGAGTGGGCCGACCGGTTTCTCGCCCTGCTTCCCGAAGACCGATTGGAAGTGCGGTTGACCCACCGGACCCCGGCCACTCGGACGGTACGGTTGGCGGCCAAAGGACCGCAATCACGCTCGTTGCTGGCCCGCATCGACCAAGCCCGCCGGCCGGCCAAACGCCCGCCCGCTTCCCAGACGCGAAAGACCCCCGGCACAAGAAAGGTTCCGGCTCGATGATTCGATTGATTTTAGTCGGCATTCTCTTGCTGCTCTCGCTGGCCTTCTTTCTTCAAAACCAGGAGCAAGAGGTCACCCTTCGATACTTTTTTGGATTGCTGGAGGCCTCGACGCCCGTCTACAAGCCCATCATGGCCGGCTTCGTGGTTGGGCTGTTGGTTGCAGCCATTTTACTGTTTCCCCCATGGGTGCGGAGCCGTATCGAGCTGAGGCGGAAAACGAAAGCGCTGCAAGAGGCCGAAGTAGACCTCGAACGGCTTCGCCGGTCCGTCGAGAACGCCTCCGACCGCGCCCCGGCGTCGCCGGGGCCATCACAGGACGTCGCGGATGATTGACCAGGACACAAGCCCCCTCATGCGGCAGTATCGGGACATCAAGCGGGGCTATCCGGAAGCCATCCTATTTTTTCGCGTCGGAGACTTTTATGAAATGTTTTACGAGGACGCGCAAGTGGCCTCACGACTCCTTTCGATCGCACTCACATCCCGCGATAAGCACAGTCCCGATCCGGTTCCCCTCTGTGGGGTTCCCTATCATGCGGCAACCGGGTATATCGCCAAGCTACTCAAAACGGGGCGGACCGTCGCGCTTTGTGAGCAAGTTGAAGATCCCAAGCTGGCCAAGGGCTTGGTGCGCCGGGAAGTCGTGCGTCTCTATACACCCGGTACCCTCGTCGATACAGAGATGCTTTCCCCGGCTGAATCGAATTATCTGTCTGCGCTGTCTTTCCAACCGGTATCGGCGCAGCCGGCGGTAATCGGACTGGCGGCGATTGACGTCTCCACGGGCGAGTTCTGGGTGACGGAATTACACGGTCCACAGGCGGTGGCACTCGCGCTGGACGAGCTGGCGAGGCTTGATCCGCGCGAGGTGTTATTTCCGGCTGGACTGGACCATGACGCGGCCGCTTGGCTTGATCAAATTAAGGGAACGCGTGTGTGCGAACGACCAGCCGCTTCGTTCGATCGGCGCCAGAGTGCACGGTCTTTGCTGGACCAATTCCGTGTCCAGTCGCTTGATGCGTTCGGGTGCGCGGATCTGACCGTCGGCCTGGAGGCAGCCGGCGCCGTCTTGCATTACTTTCGCGAAACGCAACCGGCTGCCCCGCTGGACCATATTCGGCGAATGATGGTTCGCAGAAGTCATGACGCCATGCATCTGGACGCCGCCACCCTTCGCAATTTGGAAATCCTCAAACCGATGGCCTTTGGAGACAGTGCACCGGAATCGTGTTCTACTGCTCTCGCGGCCGTGCTGGACCGGACGGTCACGGCCATGGGCAGCCGGCTGCTGCGACAATGGCTGATCAGGCCTTTGATTCAATGCGAACCGATCCGCGCCAGACTGGACGCGGTGGGAGAACTGAAGGACCGCCTGGAGGAGCGTGTGGCCCTGCGCGCCGCACTGCGTGAGGTGCAGGATATCGCGCGGCTCGGCAGCCGTATCGTATTGGGCTATGCGGGTCCCCGCGAACTCCTTGCCTTGAAGCAATCCCTGTCCGTGTTGCCTGAAATTGCATCCAGACTTGCGTCGCTTCAGAGTGCATTGCTCGTTGAGGCCCGCTCGTCGTGGGATGACGGGCGCGACTTGTACGAGATAATCGAGCGCGCCATCCAGCCCGACGCCCCTCCATCGGTTCGCGACGGAAACTTCATCAGAGACGGCTACCATGCCGGCATCGATGAACTGCGCAAAGCGAGCAAAGAAGGGAAACAGTGGATCGCCGGGATTGAATTCAACGAGCGTGAACGTACCGGCATCGACTCATTGAAAGTCAGATACAACCAGGTGTTCGGCTACTACATCGAAGTGACGAAGGCCAATCTCAGCCGCGTTCCGTCCGACTACATCCGCAAACAAACTCTCGTCAATGCCGAGCGGTTCATGACTCCCGAACTGAAAGCGCTCGAAGAACAGGTGACTGGAGCGGAGGCCAGATTGCTGGCGCTTGAGCAAGACATCTTCGCTCAACTCCGTGGGCGCTTGGCGCAAGAAGCCTCTCGTCTGGATGCCATGGCGGGCAGCCTTTCGTTGATCGATGTCGTCGCCGGTCTCGCCGAAACCGCCGCGTTGAATCGTTACACAAGGCCTGAGGTGGATGAGAGCGGCAGCATCGCCATCCGCAACGGACGCCACCCCGTGGTTGAACAGCTTCGCGACGATCGAGCATTCGTTCCCAATGATACGATCTTGGATCTGGATGACAACCGCCTGCTGATCTTAACCGGACCCAATATGGCGGGTAAAAGCACCTACCTCAGACAGGTGGCCTTGATCGTCCTCATGGCCCAAATCGGCAGTTTTGTCCCGGCTGCCAGCGCGCAGATCGGACTGGTGGATCGCATCTTTACCCGCGTAGGCGCTTCGGACAATCTGGCCGGCGGCCTGAGCACTTTCATGGTGGAGATGGTAGAAACCGCAAATATTCTCAATAGTGCCTCTCAGCGAAGTCTGATTCTGTTGGATGAGATCGGCCGTGGCACCAGCACGTATGATGGGCTCAGCATTGCGTGGGCAGTGGCGGAATACATTCATGACCGGACGCGCCTCGGCGCGCGCACCCTGTTCGCCACGCACTATCATGAGATGGTGCAGCTGGAGTGTCAGCGCGAGGGAGTCAAAAACTATCGGGTCGCGGTCCAAGAGCGCGATGGGGACGTGGTCTTTCTCCGTAAAATTGTCGCGGGAGGCGCTGATCGGAGCTACGGCATTCACGTGGCCAAACTCGCGGGGCTCCCCGGATCTGTGATCGAACGGGCGCAAGCCGTCCTGACGCAGCTGGAACAGCCGGAGTCTTCCATCGCAGGATCAGTCCGAGAACAACCCGATCAGGCGCCGCCCCCCCTGCCGCAGCCCCATCCCGTGATCGAGGAGGTTAAACAGATCGACTTGTTTTCCATGACGCCGCTCGATGCACTCAACCGGTTGGCCGAACTGCAACGTATGGTCCAACCGGATAACGGCCGCCATGAAAAAGGAACGGCGGCCACTCCCTGTCAGGAGTGACCGCCGTTCTATCGATTCAACCGGGAAATCAGTGGGCTTGGTTATACTGTGCCGTTGCGGGAATCATCCCGCCAATGGTTTTTCCGCCCGGGATCATTACATCGTACTGCATACCGACGTTGGATCCATCCGGACTCACCGGTGACGTGTTGAGCCCGCGCTTTGCCCCCGCACAGGCTGCATCATTCTCGCTCTTTCCCGCACATTCCTTGAACTGCAACGCGGAAATGCTGAGCGGTTTGCCGATCGCCCCGGCCACCTCGGGGAGTTTCTTGACCGAGGAAATCACCCGGTGGTTCTGTTCGGTTTCTGTGGCGACAAACTCAATCAAGTCTGTTGTGCTGCCCGGAGGCACTTCTTTGGCTGCGGCCGGTCCCGCATGCGGACGGCCCATTTTCTTCAACTCCCCCCACGCGCCTTTGTCCGCATAAAACTTCAACGTCTTGCCGGGATGGACCTTCTGCCAGAACAACCCGCTTTCGGCCTGTCCGCCGTATACGGACACGTTGATCCAGACCGCTTCATCATAGGGATCGAGCACGATCACGCGTCCTTGAATCGTGGTGGGCTTGCTCATGTCCCCCCACTCAAACCGCTCCTGGAACGATTCAATAGCCAATGCGGTCGAGGCCATACCAGCTACCAATGCCAGAGCTGCGATTGCGGCTCCACCTTGTTTCTGCAGGGTCATCATCACGTCCTCCTTCAAAGACATGCGAGGATACAATAATTCGCTCGTGCCTACTCCTTAATCGCCTTTGATCACCTTGAATCCGGTGATCGTCCGACCGTCCAAGGTTACTTCCATGGCTACGAGTTCCTGTGACGCCTTGATGATTTGATCCATCAGGGCCTTATCCTTCACGGCTAAGCGCACGGTCGTAGCCGCGTGATACCAGCCGGAATAGGCGTTATTTTTCTCAGAGCCGCCGGCAAATCCCCAGGCGCAGCAACTCAATAACGGATCGGGTGGCTTCACATCCAGCATCGTCGATGATCGCCCCCCCGACGAGCCGGATGACGGCTCGCCTGTATTCCAATATTGAATCCCGAACAACAGCTCTCCGTCCGGATTATCCGCCCATTGCGACCACACACGGCCTTGGATCGTCTTCACGGCTTCAGCCTTGAGCGGCTTTCCACCGACGATCGCATCGGCCAGACCTATTTTTTCGATCGCACCGGCAGCCGAGGCAGATTCGACCGCCAGCAGGCCGACGGCGGAGAACAGCGCGACTGCGGCCAGAACGATTGTCATTTTCATATCTCGTCCCTCCTTCGTACAGAGTTGAAGACAAAGCCCGTAATCTGTTGAACAGCAATCATGATTCAAGAATGTTCGGCGCCGCCCAACGACTGCGGCACGTATCACATTCCATTAAATGTCTTTCCTTCGTCGCTCCGTTACGTTTCTGTATATTCTGTCAGGACAACGGAGTTGAAACGGTACCGAATCAGGCATTTTATGTCAAGACATGTTTGTCGCCAGATTTGGCGGACTATACCGCTCTCAGATTATGTAAATCAATCGGTTGCAGGCCAAACCTTTTACTGCAACGCTGCTATTTGACGGGACGAGAGCGGGCCTAAGGCAGTAATCGCCATCGTGCCCGGCGCGAATAACTCCTGCGCAACTTGAGCGACGCGCTGTCCCGTGACGGCATCGATATCCGACAGCATCTCTTCGAGACTCGTGTGGGCTCCCGTGATCAGCTCATCTTTCGCCAGCTTGTTCATACGGCTATGCGAACTCTCCAGGCTGAGCATCAGACTGCCTTTCATCTGGTCCTTGGTCCGCTTGAGTTCCGCCCGTTCGATGCCATGCGCCGCCATGTTTCTGACCTCGCGCCGGATCAAATCAAGCACGCGTTCTACTTCACGCGCGCGGGTTCCGGCATAGACCGTCATCGTGCCCCCATCCGAATAACCGGATAAAAACGAATAAATCGAGTAGGCCAAGCCACGCTTTTCACGAATCTCCTGAAAAAGGCGTGAACTGACGCTTCCCCCCAGCACGCTGTTCAACACATAGGCCGCATAGCGGTCTTTGTGGCCTGCTGGAATCCCCTTCAGTCCGACACAAAGGTGTACCTGTTCCAGGGACTTCCGTTTGGTCACAACGCCGCCGCAGATGTCCGGTGGCCAACGTCGGCGCGGCGCGGCGCTCACGGATGGACGATGCCTCCCGAATGTACGGGCCATCGTCCGTTCAAGCCCACGCTGGTCGAAATTTCCTGCAACCGCGAGCACCATTTCCTGAGGCCGGTAGTGAGTCCCGACATAGTCGAGAAGATCGTCCCTCCTCAGTTTCGCAATCGTCGTTTCCTGTCCAAGAATCGGCCGGCTCAGCGGATGGCGGCCCATCACGAGCCCCGTGTGCAGCTCTTGGACCAAATCCTCCGGATCATCTTGAACCATACGGATTTCTTCAAGCACCACCTGCTTCTCTTTCTCAATTTCTTTCGGCCCAAATCGGGACCGGTGGAACAGGTCCGAGAGTAGATTCAGCGCTTTAGGCAGATGTTGATCGAGCACTTTGACATAAAATGTGGTCGTCTCGCGCGTGGTGAAGGCGTTCATCTCGCCCCCAAGCGCGTCGATCTCGCGTGAGATATCGGTGGCTGACCGAGTGGCCGTCCCCTTGAAAAACATATGTTCAATGAAGTGGGAATACCCCGCCTGCGAGGGGCTTTCGTCGCGGGAGCCGGCATTCACCCACATGCCGACCGTGACAGATTTGAGCGTCGGGATCTGTTCAGTGACCAGGCGGATCCCATTGTCGAGAATACGTTTGCGGTACAAGGAAATTACCCGCCCGCTTGATCCTTCGCACCGCCTTCGGCCGGTGCCGGCATAGTTTCTTTTCGGCTCAGCCGGATCTTGCCTTGCTTGTCGATCTCCAGCACCTTCACGAGGATCTGGTCCCCTTCGGCCACTTCGTCAGACACGGCCTTTACGCGATGGTGCGCCAGCTGCGAGATATGAACCAATCCGTCCGTCCCCGGCAGCACTTCGACGAAAGCGCCGAAGTCCATGATCTTCCTGACCGTACCCATATAGACTTTGCCGATTTCGACTTCCTCAGTCAGACGGCCGATGATATCCTTGGCCTTCTGCAACGACACTTCATCGGCTGATGCAATCGTGACAATCCCGGTATCCTCGATGTTAATCTTGACGCCGCAATCGGCCTGGATCCCGCGGATCGTTTTCCCGCCCTGGCCGATGATGTCCCGGATCTTGTCTTGCTTGACTTTCATCGTATATATACGCGGCGCAAACGGCGATAGATTCTCTCGCGCACCCGTGAGCGCTTTGGCCATATGGCTCAGAATATGGAGCCGGCCTGCACGCGCCTGCTCCAAGGCCTGCTGCATGAGTGCCATGGTGATGCCGCCGATCTTGATGTCCATCTGGAGGGCCGTGACGCCGTTCTTGGTCCCGCACACTTTGAAATCCATGTCGCCGAGATGGTCTTCCAATCCGAGAATATCGGACAGGATCATCACGCCGTTCCCTTCCTTGATCAATCCCATGGCAATACCGGCAACCGGTTCCTTGATCGGAACGCCCGCATCCATCATTGCCAGCGTACCGCCGCAGACCGTGGCCATCGAGGATGAGCCGTTGGACTCCAGAATTTCCGAGACAATGCGAAGCGTGTACGGGAAGACGTCTTTGCCAGGAATAACCGGCTTCAATGCCCGTTCGGCCAATGCGCCATGCCCGACTTCCCGCCGGCCTGGTGACCTCAGCGGCCGCGCTTCACCGACGCTGAAGGGCGGGAAATTATAATGAAGCATGAAGGTCCGCATGTACTCGCCTTCCAACGCATCAATGCGCTGTTCGTCATCGGTGGTGCCCAGCGTCACCACGGCGAGACTCTGTGTTTCACCGCGCGTGAAGAGTGCCGATCCATGCGTGCGCGGCAGGACGCCCACTTCACAAGTGATCGGCCGGATGTCCGAAGGGCCTCGGCCGTCCGCACGAGAACCCTTTTCAAGAATCATGTTCCGGACTTCCGTGTACTCCAGTCCATGGAACACGATCTTGATGTGCCGTTCACTTGTGGGCGCTTCCGGATTCTTGAGTTTTTCGACTGCCTCCGCCAACACCTGATCCAACCGTTCCTGGCGCGCCGCTTTGTTGGGAATCATGATCGCAGCGCGAATAGGCTGCGCGACCATGTCTTTTACCTTCGCCGCGAGCGCCGGATCGATGGCTTCGACCTTTACCTCGCGCTTCTTGTTCCCGACTTTCTTGGCCAGTTCGGCAATTTGCGCAACGATCTTCTTGATCTCGGCATGCGCCAATTCAAGTGCCTGCAGCATCGTCGCTTCCGGCAATTCGTTGGCCCCCGCTTCGACCATCATGATGGCATCGGCTGTGCCGGCCACGACCAGATTCAGCTCGCTTTTCTCCATGGTTTCGAGATCGGGGTTCACAACGAACTGCCCGTTCACCCGGCCGATCTTGACGCCGGCAACCGGCCCTTGAAACGGGATGTTCGAGATGGAAAGCGCGGCGGAGGCGGCCGTGATGCTGATGACGTCGGAGGACCCGGTCTTGTCGGCGGAGAGCACCGAGGCGATCACTTGGGTTTCAAAATAATACCCTTCGGGAAACAGAGGGCGAAGCGGACGATCGATCAGGCGGCTGGTGAGGACCTCCTTCTCCGACGGCCGTCCTTCACGCTTGAAATACCCCCCGGGTATTTTCCCCGCAGCGTATGTTTTCTCCTGATAATCGACCGTGAGTGGAAGAAAGTCGATGCCCGGCTTGGCTGTCTGCGCAGCCACAGCGGTTGCCAAGATCACCGTATCTCCGTAGGAGGCCCAGATCGATCCGTCTGCTTGTTTGGCGACACGGCCGGTTTCCAGCCGTAGTATCCGGCCGGCTATCTCGATTTCAACTGTCTGTACCATCTAGGGGTCTCCTCTGTTAGGTCCCACAGATGCCCACAGAGATAGGCTCACCAGGAAGGGTGACGCATGTGAGTGCTGAGTCATTCGCGATTCTAGAACAACTCATCATTCACCACTCACACCTGACAATCGTTTGTCAGTGAGCCTATGTCCGTGTTCACCTGTGCGACGTCCGTTTCATGCCGCCGCGGGCGGCGCCGGGCCGCGCGGATGCGGCCTACTTGCGGATACCGAGTCGATCGATAACAGCCCGATACCGCGCCTCATCGACGCCACGAAGATAGTCCAGCAATCGCCGTCTCCGTCCCACCAGTTGTAGCAGGCCCCGACGGGAATGGTGGTCCTTCTTGTGCGTCTTAAAATGTTCCGTGAGATACGTGATGCGGTTGGTCAACACCGCAATCTGGACTTCCGGAGATCCGGAGTCCGTCTGGTGCTGCCGATATTCCTTGATCAGTCCTGCCTTCGCTTCCTTGAGTAACGCCATGGTCATGCTCCTCTTTCTGATTCAATCCAACGACTCAATCTCCGTCAATACTTTGCGAATCTTGATCGGCCCCGCCGTGCGCGCATCATGGATGCCGATCGCAAGCAACCGCCCCGCCTGATTCTGCAACCGGACAGAAACCGGCTCGGTGGAGGCTGGCAACCGCTCCATCCCGGCGGGAGACACCGCACCGCCATGCAACGCCAATCGGACCTGATCTTCGGTCAGCGCAAGAACCGGCAATTGGTCCAGCACATGATCCAACCCGATTAGGTGCCGCTGCAATGTCCCGATCGCCGCTTGTGCTTCGGCCTGAGCCACGGTCAATGCGTGATCAATCGACAACGGCCCTACACGACGGCGTTCGAGCGCATAGAGATGTCCGCCGACGCCCAGTGCCTGTCCGATGTCGGCGCACAAGGTTCGGATGTAGGTGCCCTTTGAGCAGACGACATTCAAGGTCACATCCCGACCCTCGACAGCAAGAATGTCCAGCGCATGAATGACGATCGTCCGCTCCGCCCGGTCAACAGTCTCACCAGCCCTCGCCGCCTTGTAGAGCGGTCTCCCGCCCACCTTGACCGCTGAATACATCGGCGGCATCTGCCGCTGAGGGCCACGAAATCTGGCAATCGCTTCACAAAGCGCCTCTTCACGGACCGCACTCGGATCAATGCGCGCAAGGACTTTACCTGTAGCGTCCTGTGTGTCGGTGGTTTCACCAAGGCGCAGAATCGCGCGATACTCCTTATCCCAATCGACCAAATACTCCGAGACCCGCGTGGCACGCCCCACCAACACCGGCAGGACTCCGGTCGCCGCCGGATCGAGCGTGCCTGCATGTCCGACTTTAACCCTTCCCAATACTGCGCGTATCTTTGCCACGATATCGTGAGATGTCCAGCCGGCTTCCTTGTTGATCACAAGGACTCCGTCGGCAACTGTGCTCGTCGAACTCATGTGCGTGGCAATGCTCATCGACTTAGGATCCCGATGTCGTTCGATCTGGGCTCTCCGGCAGCGGCGGCGCACTGTCCCCATGTAATCCGTCCAATAGCCGCATAATCCGATCGCCACGCTGACCGCTGACATCTTTCTTGAAGATCACTTCCGGAAGATATCGCAGCGTCAGGCGCCGGCCCAATTCGGCCCGCACGAATCCGCTGGCCTTTGACAACCCGGCAAAGGTATCGCGCTCGGCCTGTTCCGTTTCCATCGTTGTGACGAAGACGTGGGCGATTCTCAGATCTGCCGTCAATTCGACGCCGGTCACCGTAACAGACTGCACCCGCGGATCTTTGATTTTTCGCATCAAGATATCCGCAACTTCCATCCGGATCTGATCGGCAACCCGATCCGCCCGTTTGTAGGTGGTCTTGGACATTGTGCGCTGATCTGCCGCTCCATCTTAATGACTGACGGCACGTATCAAGCTGCCGTTATAACAATTCGAGTTTGGTTCGGACAACCTCGACTGCAGGCATGCCCTTGATGACATTCAGGGCCTGCTCAAGCACCTGGTTGACGTAGCCGCCTTCATTCGCCACACAGGCCATGCCCAAGACCGCCTTCTGCCAGAGATCCTGTCCATCCACTTCGGCGACCGACAGATTGAATTTTCCGTGCAGCCGATCTTTCAAACTATGGAGCACTTGCCGTTTATCTTTGAGCGACTGACTCTCCGAAATAAACAGCTCGACGGTACAAAGTCCGACGACCATATCAACTACCGTGCAGGCTCAGAGCTTGGCCGCAATTTTGTCGATGGCATAGGCCTCGATGATGTCGCCGACCTTCACATCATTGAAATTCTCAACGCTCAAGCCGCATTCGTAGCCCTGCTGTACTTCTCGGACATCGTCCTTGAAACGCCGCAACGATCCCAGCTTCCCCTGGTAGACAACGACGCTGTCTCTGATCACGCGCACCCCGGCGCTCGCGCGTGAAATCGTCCCGTCGACGACATAGGAACCGGCCACAGTCCCGGCCTTGGGAATCGTGAACACCTGGCGTACTTCGGCACGCCCCAACATGCGTTCCTTGAGGGTCGGTTCAAGCAAGCCTTCCATCGCAGCTTTGATATCGGCAATGGCATCGTAAATGATGGTGTACAGCCGGATGTCGACGCCTTGCTGTTCCGCCAACGACGCGGCCTTCGGTTCCGGCCTGACATTGAAACCGATAATAATAGCGCGAGAAGCGGCGGCCAGCAGCACATCGGACTCCATCACCCCGCCCACACCGTTATGGATGACGCGCAACTTGACGGCCTCAGTCGACAGCTTCTCCACTGACCCGGCCAAGGCCTCGGACGATCCCTGGACATCCGTCTTGATGACAATGGCCAGCTCCTTGACCGATCCTTCCTGAATCTTTGCGAACAGGTCGTCGAGCGATACTTTGGCAGGACCGCCCAGCTCGGCGGCTCGCCGTTTTTGGGCGCGCTCCTCGGCAATCTCTCTGGCAACCCGTTCATCCGAAACCACCTGAAACACATCCCCGGCCGACGGAACTCCCGGAAGCCCAATGACTTCGACGGGAATGGAAGGACCGGCTTGCTGCGCCTTCACCCCTCGATCGTCGATCAGTGCCCTGACGCGCCCGCTGAATGTTCCAACCACGTAGACATCACCCACTTTGAGCGTGCCGCTCTGCACCAACACAGTTGCCACCGGACCGCGGCCGCGTTCGATCTTCGCTTCGATAACCGTGCCCTTGGCCTGCCGATGGGGGTCAGCCTTCAGCTCGAGCACCTCAGACTGAAGCAGGATCATTTCAAGCAATGTATCGAGCCCGGTCTTCTTCTTGGCGGACACCTCCACCATGATGGTGTCACCACCCCAGGCTTCCGAAATCAGTCCGTGCTCAGAGAGCGCATTTCTTACGCGGTCAGGGTTCGCTTCCGGCTTGTCGATCTTGTTCATCGCCACGATCAATTGAACCCCGGCCGCCTTCGCATGGTGAATCGCTTCGATCGTCTGCGGCATGACTCCGTCATCCGCGGCCACGACCAAAATGACGATGTCGGTGACCTTCGCGCCACGCGCGCGCATCGAGGTAAAGGCCTCATGGCCTGGGGTATCCAGAAACGTCACCAGCTTGCCGCGCACCGGCACCGTATACGCGCCGATATGCTGCGTGATCCCGCCGGCTTCCCCTTCGGCCACTTTCGTCTGCCGGATCGCATCCAGCAACGACGTCTTCCCATGATCGACATGTCCCATGATGGTGACAACGGGAGGACGAGGCTCAAGCCGTTCCTCGCCCCCGGTTTCAACCACGTCTTGCAACAATTCCTCACCGGCCTTTTCCACGGCCACTTCGAGTTTCACGCCGCTCTCCTCAGCGATCATCGATGCGGCGTCCAGATTCATCGGCTGATTGAAGGTGAGCATCTGCCCCATTTCCATCAGCTTGCGCACGATATCGGCCGGTCTCTGACCGATCAATTCGGCAAATTCCTTGACGCTGGTACCGGGAGTCAGCTTGACGCTTTTTTTACGCGGCTTGGTGATCTCGCTCGGAGGGCTGTGATGCAGGTGCTTCGATCGGTCGTCGCGCCGGTGAACGGGAATGGCGCGGAGATCTTGCCAACGTGCGGCATCCTCTCGGAACTTGACGTCCTGCTGCTCGTCTTTGGGCCGTCCCGGCTTTCGTGCCTTCTTGAGCTTGTCTCGCTGCGCCTCGGCCTCGATGGCTTCGAAGGCCATACTTTTTTTCTTGGCCGCCACCGCCTCGACCGTTGCTGCTGCACTCGGCGGCGCCGCCGCTGCAGGCTTGACAGGCACCACTTCCTGCACCGGCACAATGGGAGGAGCTGGCGTCCATAGGACCGGCCCGCTCGGCGCCGCCGCTTCCACCGGGTGGATGCTTTCGGTTTCTACCGCGATTGGCGGCTCCGGAGAAACTGCCGATGGAGACACGTCCGTCGGAGTGACGAGACCGGAGTCAACTTCGACGGTCTGTGCGGGAGAGAGCACCTCGTTTGGTTCATCTTCTTTTTTCCGCTTGATCAGAATACGCCGCTTATCCGGCTTGGCCGGCTGCTCGACAACCTGACTCTTCACAGCCCCTGCCTTGACATGATGCACATCATGAGCGGTTTTTATCCCCTGTGGCGTCGACACTTCGCCGGCTTTTCCTCCGCCCTTGGCGCTCGGAGTAAATTTGTCCAATACTTTTTGAGCGATGTCATCGTCCAGCGCACTGCTATGCGAGGCGACGGACACACCCATCTTCTTCAATTCGGACAGGAGCGTCTTGTTCTCCAGCCCCAGCTTCTTGGCAAGTTCGTAGACACGCATACTCATCGGACCGCCCCCGTCTCCTAGCTGCTTGCCGTTTCGCCAGCCTCGGCTCTGGCAGCCTGCCGAGCCTCTTCTTGCAACCGCTGGGCTTCGGCTTCTTCCGCGAGAGCCGCCTTGATTTCCTTATCCCGCTCGACTTTTTCTTTTTCGTACTCGGTCGCGCTGATGATATCGATTTTCCAGCCGGTCAGCCGCGCCGCCAGCCGTACATTCTGACCGTTCTTGCCGATGGCCAACGACAACTGGGAGTCGGCCGCGACAACAAGGGCCGACTTCTTTTCTTCGTCGATGCCGACTTTTTCGATCGTCGCCGGATTCAGGGCTTCAGCAATGAATACGCGAGGATCCTGGGTCCAGGTAATGATGTCGATTTTCTCGCCTCGCAATTCACGGACGACTGCCTGCACACGCGATCCCTTGATCCCCACACAGGCGCCGACCGGATCCACGGCCTTTTCCCGCGAGGTGACTGCGATCTTCGTACGGTCGCCCGGTTCCCGGACAACCGACTTGATCTCGATGATCTTTTCCATGATCTCCGGCACTTCGAGCTCGAAGAGCTTTGCTACAAATTGCGGATGGCTGCGGGAGAGAATGACTTGCACATCCTTTGGCGTACGACGAACCTCCAGCAGCATGGCCTTGACCCGATCGCCGCGGCGATAGGTTTCCCGCGGGATCTGTTCCTGAATGGGGAGAATCGCTTCCGTCTTTCCGAGGTCGACCAGATAATTCCGCCGTTCCATGCCGAGGATGATGCCGTTCACCAAATCTCCCTGGCGCGTCGAATACTCCTTTTGAACCGCCTCCCACTCCGCCTCACGAACCTTTTGGAAGATAACCTGCTTGGCCGTCTGCGCCGCAATCCGCCCCAGTTCATTCATCTCAATCAACGACCCGATTTCGTCGCCAACCTCCGCCTCACTATCGTATTGGCGGGCCTCCTGCAATGATATCTCCGCTTTGGGATTGCTGACCTGATCGACGATGATCTTCTTGGAGACGACAGAAATTTCGCCGGTTTTTGGATCGATTTCGACTTGAATGTTTTCAGCTTGGCCGAAACGCTTCTTGGCCGCTGTCTGCAAGGCGGACTCGATGGCCCCGATTACCCGTGCCTTGTCGATCCCCTTTTGGCGTCCGATTTCGTCGATTACTGAGATAAGCTCACGGTTCATGCGTCACACTCCTGGATCCGATTACCTGCACACACCGGGCTGCTCTTCCGTCTAAATTTTCACAAGCAGCCTGGCATCGGCGATCTGTTCCTGTTCCACCCTCAACGTCTGTGGCGCAGCCGCCCCTATTGACACGGTCAACGACACTGCCTGTTCATCCGCCTCCACCAACCGTCCAATCACACGCCACTGGCCGTTCAGCGGATGCCGCAGCTTGAGACTGACTTCTTTGCCGATCGCTCGCTGATAGTCTTGAAGGCGCTTGAAGGGCCGATCGAGACCCGGCGAAGACACTTCCAGTGTGTATGCGTGCGGGAAAGGATCGGCCACATCCAATGCCGGTCCCAGCGCCTTATGCGCCTGTTCGCAGTCGGTAACCGTAACACCGCCCGGCTTATCGATCAGAACGCGGACAACGGAGCGAGGCCCCTGCCCCACGCACACCACTTCGACCAACTCAAGTCCAAGCGCCCAGAGGATCGGCAAAATAACTTCCTGCACCCGGTCGACGACCGACTGCGCGCCGCGCTTCTGTGTGCTCAACCCTCTTCCCCTGACCAGACCGATATCAGCTCAAACAAAAAAGTGGGCCTGAGCCCACTTCCAGCGGCAGCACAATACCACGCACCCCACGGCAAAGCAAGGGGCGCTACCCCGTCAAGATCGACCAACGGGCGGCAAGGGTTTTGGTGATCGGGCCGGGCCGACCGGACCCGATCGTTCGTCCATCGATCCGGACAACACCCAACACCTCAAGTGTCGTCCCGGTCAAAAATACTTCGTCCGCCGCATAGAGAGACTCCACTGAGAGAAACCGTTCCTCAACCGGGATATCCTCCTTCCCGGCCAATCCCAGCAAAACCGTCCGCGTGACGCCGGAAAGAATTCGCGGACCCTCCGGTGCCGTGATGATCGTTCCGGATTGCACCGCTGCGACATTGCTCAGCGAGCCTTCCGTGACCAGCCCATCCTTCACGAGGATTGCTTCGAAGACGCCGGCCCTTTTCGCCTCTTCACGGGCCAGCACATTGCCGAGCAAATTGAGGCTCTTGATATCGCACCGGCCCCATCGAAGATCCTCACAGGTGCACGCACTGACGCCATCCTGGCGTATCTGCAAACTCAGTGGATGGAGTTCCCGAATCGTCATGACCACGGTCGGTGGGATCTCAGGCGGAAACGCATGGTCGCGGGGAGCCGTCCCTCTCGTAATCTGGATATAGACCTTCGCCTCCTGGTATCCGGCCTGGCCGAGCCCCTGGTGAATCCACTGTGTCCACTGCGCCTTCGAATAGGGCTGTGAGAGACTCAGTTGTTGTGCGCTTCGATTGAGACGGTTCAGGTGCGCGGCAATCTCAAACGGCGCACCCCGGTAGGTCCTGATCACTTCGTAGACGCCGTCCCCGAATTGGAACCCTCGGTCGTCGATAGAAATCGTCGCATCTTTCCATGGCAGAAAACGGCCGTTCACGAATGCAATATCCGGCATATTGGTCAGCTCCCCGGCGGATTTGCCGCGTCAATCTGAAATACACGCCGATCCTCAGCGGTAAATTTCCAGCCCATACGTTTTTCGAATACCAGGCGGTGCGTGCCAGGCGTCACGGCTTTGAATTCAAAGATGCGCTGCCCGTTCTCGACCGCATTGTTGCTTGCAATACAAAGAAATTCGTCACTGAGCAGCGCAAGACCCTTGGAGTCGTAGGACGGAACCCATTGTTCCCCTCTGGTTCGATCCTCCCATAGGTGGATGACAAACGGCCGGTCGACCGTCGCCGACATTGAGCGGCAGTCGCTGAAATCACGAGCGGAATGGGAATCAGGCTTGGAAATAGTCACGTATCCGGTGTTCTCTATCGGCAATGAACGCACGAGCAGTCTGCGCCGGTCCTATATCAGGTCTTTCGTCGGGGACCTACCATAACATCGGTCCCCTCCACCCGCACCTCGTAGCTTCCGACACAGTACCCCCCGCCATCCGTCCCCTGTCCATTTCGGATGTCGAACGCAAGATCATGCCACGGACAGGCCACCACAAAACCTTTGAGCCGTCCCTCAATGAGCGGTCCTCCCTCATGGGGGCAACTATTGTGGATCGCATAGAACGTTCCGCCGACATTGAACAGCGCGATGGCGCGCGCATTGACTGTCACGATCTTCGATTGCCCGGGAGACAACTCGTCAAGCTGCGCAACTTTGTGAAACCCTTCCATCTTCCCTCTGCTCCTCTCCCTTGGCCTTATCTCGCATTACTCACGCCGGTTCGTTGTAGCAGCGAGGCGAGTCAACGATTCTGCCAGCTACATGCGAAGCGAATACTTGAGCTCATCGTTTCTCATGGCACCGGATTTTTTTAGAAACCCTGACTCCGCCTGAATCACATACCGCGCCGCTTCCGGCGGAGGCCCGTAGGACGGACAGGGATCTTTCGCGCAAGGCTCCACATGCTCCAGCATATGCACGACGTGGTGGCTTTCGTCCACCCAGAGGATGTCGATGGGAAATCGATACTCTTTGGTGCGTACGCGATGGAGGCCGTTCTCTTCAAAAATATAAAGCATCCCGCCGTTCGGAGGCAACTCCTCGCGGAAAGCCAGCCCGAAGAGCTGCTTTTCCGGCGTATCCGCCACTTCGGCTTCCAGTTCAACACCGCTCGGAAATCGAACCACAATAATGCTCGACTCCTTACGCTCGACGACAAACATGGACACACTCATCAGCAAAATGGCGAGGAGGACCATCATGATGATCCGATTTTTCTTCTGCCCCGGCTCACTCGATCGGCTCTGACCAGACTGCATGGCGAACGTTCAACTCCTTGTCCTGCTGGGCCCAATGGCTCATCATCACCGATGATCTAGGCCTTCTGTCCGGATCCCATTCTGTTGACTTGGAAAAGAGCCACAGAATAAAATATCCACGCATTGCGCGAGCCTCTGCACTATGGTGGGGGCGGCGCGGCCTTGTCAATATCGTCAGGCTGTCTTTTGGAGTGAGAAGGAGGCGCGGGTCATGGCACTGTTGATCACAGACGAATGTATTTCTTGTGGGGCATGCCTGCCGGAATGTCCCAATGAAGCGATCTTTGAAACCAGAAGCGACGCCGAGACCAAAGGCAATCACGTCGGCGACGGACAAGGAGTCGGCGACAATATTTATGTCATCGCGCACGATCGCTGCACCGAATGTGTGGGCCATTTCGATGAGCCGCAATGTGCGGCAGTCTGTCCGGTCGATAACTGCTGCATCTCCGATCCGCTCTATCCCGAAGCAACCGAGGTTCTCCTGGAGCGAGCCAAGCAGCTAAATCCGGATAAAACGATCGATCCGGCCAAGATCTGGAGCGGCGTGAGAAACTGACATTCTGAAGCTTGAGACTGTTGCCAAAAGGCCTTGGTTCCAACTGGGACCAAGGCCTTTTGGCTTGTAAGAGTTCCAACGCAGGCAAAGACCCACCGGAGATCTGTCGGCTGATCGGATACCGGCGGCCTAAAATACATGGGCCCCAAGGAACATCGTTCCTTGAGGCCCATGAGAAATCTATAAAAGAAATGCTGCCGGCTACTTCAGCATCAACAACTTGCCGCCGACATGCCCAGGATGGAGATGGCACCGATACGTCAGCACATTGCCCGCTGCGTAGAACAAATCACTGGTCGGCACACCGATATATTTGGTTTCACCCGGCTTGAGCACCAGTTTCGTGTCCAGCACCGTCGGCGCCGATTGATTCACAGCCGCTGTCAGTTGAAACCCATGTTCCGCTGTCGCATTGTTCGTGACCTTCAACAAAACCGGAGCGCCGGGACGAGCTTTGAAGTCAATGATCGTCGTCGGAGGGTACCACGTCTTCATCGTTCCGATTTCGATTGCAAAAAATGAGGCATCCACCTCAAGCTCTTTAAACGGTTGGCCAACGACCGATCCGGTTTCCAGATCGCCGAATTCAACGCCGCCGGCTTGAAGAGCATGCGCTGCAGACGCACCTGTCGCGACAATTCCAACACTAAAGAGTACCGCACACATCGTCTTACCCATTACCTACCTCCCTCAAAAAGAATCGGATATTCGATTAGACCAATGATGACCTTGCCACACCCTTGCAGGCGGACCGACCCTGATGATTTCTCAATTTTGGATGCCGCCTCCCGGCACACATCCGATACCCCGCAGAACGTGCGTTTATAACATAGGGGTGAAAATGGAAGCAACCGATCCGGGCTACTTGGCGATCAGGGTCTCTCTCGTGCCCGGCACACATTCGTCTCGCTTCCAGCTTTTCAGTACCTGCGATTCGCTAAATGCCAAGGTGTACCGATAGCAATACAACGTCGGCTTGACCTGCTCGTTCGGCTTGCCCATGAGGGACCCGACCGACTGGGACGCATCCACCAGGAACGTCGGCTTCCAGCGATCCAAGTCTTGCTCGCCTAACGCAACCCGGTATGTCCAAAGACTGTCCCCGCCCAAAGCCGGGGTTTTCGCCGTATGCGGAGGCCCGAACTTTTCCCGGATGTCTTCTTGGGTCAACCGGCCTATACCATCCTTGAAATAACCATCCCAGCCAGGTGTGCTACAGGCGCCGAGCAAAAAGGCGACGGCAAGCAAACCGAGAAGGCGAGCGTAACCAGAAGCTCGATGCGGAAGGCGCACCGATGAGGGATCACGTGTCATACAAAGCCTACGCTACACCGGTTTTGTCAGTCGGCGCAACCTCCCCGTGTTACTCGCTTCAACCACTCGCCTTGCGCCGTTAGGGAACCGATCGCATCCCGGCTTAAGTATTGCCCCGATCATCCGATATCGGTATCGAGGAGCCGCAGCATGTCTATCATTCTGGCGGTCAACGGAGTGGTCGAGACTTATCCGGTCAAGCCGGCCGCCCAACGGCATATGCAGGTCGAAGCCGTTGAGGCTCAAGGAAATAATGATCAACGCTCATCGTCGTCGGACCGATCAAATGTGGCCGCACACAACGCGTATCAACAACAAGCCAATCAGGACCAGCACGCGAAGCCGGCCCTTTTCGCTCGCGATCTGATGACGTCGCCGGTCCTGACCCTCTCCTCGGATAGCACCGTGAGCGATGCCTGGACCATCATGACGCACAAAGGGTTCCGCCACATTCCAATCACCTCCATGCACGGCACTCTCGTGGGAATGGTATCCGATCGCGATCTTCTGCGGCATGTGCCTGGTCTGAGCACCGGCACAGCCCCTGTCCAAGCTGCTCAACATCGATTGGCCGAGATCATGGTCACACGGGTCATATCCGCGACTCCTGCGACGGATATCCGTGAAATCGCCCGCACCATGCTGAGTGAGCGAATCCATGCGGTGCCTATTCTCGACGGGACCCGCCGTCTTGTCGGCATTTTGTCTGCGCGCGATCTCTTACGCGCCATCGCCAACCACGGACCTCTCGAACTTTGGACTTGACGCCCCTCGCGACATTGCGCTCCAATCTGCGTCCCTAAGGAAATCACCGTCCATCCATCGATTTGGTTTGTCTACCCCCCAAAGGCAGGGCTCCATCCGTAGGATAGATCTGTCGATGATCCTGTAATAAGGTAACGCCGCCCAGGAAGACGTTTGCCTGCGATTGTCTTTCATGACATTGGTCACATGACACTGATCAACGAGTTTTTTAGCACCCCCATCGCCGCCGGAGTTTCTGCCGTTGCGCTTTTACTGATCAGTCTGCTCATGAGATCAGACCGGAATCGACGCTGGGTGCTCCTGCTCAGCCTCTTCCTCTATGCCCGGTATATGGTCTGGCGAGCCTTATACACATTACCGACGGATGACATCAGTAGTATGGCGGTCGGCGGGATCGTCTACCTCGCAGAGCTGTACGGGCTCTGCCAATTTTGTTTCTTTGCTTTTCAATCCTCGTCACTGACTGATCGCCAATCACCCCCGCTCACTACCTACCCCACCGTGGATGTCTTGGTCACGGTGGTGGACGAACCGCTGCCCTTGCTCCGGCAAACGCTGGTGGGATGCCTGTCGCAGGAGTATCCGCATGACCGGTTTAAGGTGTACGTCCTTGATGACGGCCATCGAGACGAAGCCAAAGAGCTGGCGGCGGCGTTAGGGTGCGGCTACTTACGACGTCCGGACCGCCCACGCCATGCGAAGGCTGGGAACTTAAACCATGCACTCCGGATGACAGACGGTGCGCTTATAGCTGTATTCGATGTGGACCATATCCCGGCCCGAACATTCCTGAAAGAGACCATCGGATTTTTCGACGACCCGGACGTCGCGTTCGTTCAGACACCCCATCATTTCTATAACCCGGACGTTTTCCAACGAAATCTCCGGGTCGGCAACCATGTGAAGAACGAGCAGGCCCTGTTTTTTCGAACGTTGCAGGCAGGACGCGATTCCCACAACAGTGCATTTTTTGCGGGCAGCGGGGGTCTGTTTCGACGCGGGCCGCTGAAGGAGATCGGTGGATTCCAGACACAGACCATCACCGAAGACATCCACACCAGCATGGCCCTGCATGCCAAGGGATACAAGTCTTGTTATCTCAATAAAGTCCTCTCTGCCGGACTGATGCCGGAGACGTTCGAGGGATACCTAAAGCAACGTAAACGCTGGGCCATGGGATGTATCCAGGTCCTGTTGCGAGATAATCCGCTCACCAAACCGGGACTGACGCTGGCTCAGCGCATCGATTATTTTGGTTCCATTTTCTACTTCTTTTTTGGCATCCCCCGTCTCATCTGCCTGGTCGCGCCTCTCTTCAGCCTTCTCTTTAGGACGTCTCCGATCCACGCGGATACCGTTCAGCTCCTGCTCTATTTCTTTTCGTTCTACATCGCCTCGGCGCTGGTCATGCGCCCCATCAGCCGCGGCTCTCGCAATCCGTTCTGGTCTGACATTTATGAGATCGCGATGTGCTTTGCCTTGAGCGCGGAGGCCCTCAAAGCCCTCTCCGCACCGCGCAGAGAGCGGCCGTTCGAAGTCACCCCCAAAGGACAGCGCGTCAAGAAAAACGTTTCTACGGAGCTCGCACTGGCTTGGCCTCACCTGCTCACGTTCGGCCTGCTGATCGGAGGGCTGGTCTTCGGATTCCAACGCCTGCAACAAGATCCAAGCGAGCCCGGTCTTTCAATCAGCCTCTTTTGGGGAACCGTCAATCTGCTGTTTCTGACCATCGCGATGCTCGTTGCCAACGAGCAAACGCAAGGACGACAGGCATTCCGGCTCAATCGCGATTTCGCAAGCGAGTTGTTTGTGGACGGAACGTCTGTGCCCGCACGTATTGTCAATATCAACCAACACGGTGCCGGGTTGTCTTTAGAGCAACCGGTCTTTACAGCCCAGGACTTTGTCACGCTGCTCCTGACATCACCCGGCGGCAACATCGTGCGAGTGACCGGCAAGATTGTCCGGCAGGAACGGCTGCCTTCCGGCAGAATCGCGGCTGGCCTTCAATTCACAGATCTGGATGATGCGACGAAACATGTGCTGGTTGATAAGATTTTTGGCGATCCGACGCCTTGGGAGGAGAGCTATCGGTTGAGGCCGGGAATCTCAAGTAGCCTGCGATCACTGTTCAATGCGCTCACCGTTCCCTGGAGGTCCTTCTCATGGGACCGACGCCGATCGTTGCGTCTCCGCAGCGGGGTCCCTTGCAAGTTAAACACCTCCGCGCTTTTGCTCACAGGCACGTTGCGCGACCTGTCCTTCACCGGCCTCAGCGTCTCGTTCCCATCGAGACTGAAAGGATCGCTCGACGGCGGCCTCTTGGAACTGCCACAGGTCACGCTCAAGGTCAGCCCGATCTCGATAGCCCACAGACGCAGGAAAACCTCTGTGCGGTTTAAGGTAGACAGTATCGTGCGGGGCGAGGAGGAATGGCGCAAACTACACGACCGACAATGGCGGCAGTCACGACCGCACGCACACGAGACGGTCGGCATAGACTCATGAGTAGACCTCGCGATTGATCCCCGGTGCAATAACCGGTTGGATCATGAGACGGCAATGGGTCGACGTCGACGAGGTCCTTGTCGGCATGCGATGTGCCGATCTGCTATTGAGACGACGCGGACACTTGGGGGACATCATCTGGGTTCGATTTCGCATCGCACGTGTTCAAGAAGGAGCAAAACGATGACGCGATTCAGATTATTCCTACTGACAACAATGATCCTGGCGGTCATGCCCGCTCCCGTGAAGGCAGGAGATCTGTTCACCGGGTTTCAAATCGACAACAAAAGCCAATACTTCGGATATATGGGCATCCGGACACCAGTCTTACAGATGAGGGGAGGAACGAATCTCTTCGTACAGGCCATGACCGCCGGACTCGGTTATAGCTCTGTGAGTAATGGGAGAACCCTGGATACCAATGTGCAGTTTATCGTTCCGTCTTTCGGTATCTCTCAGACATTCGGCCGCGTGACTGTCTCGGCATTGGCTGGTCCGCAACTCCGGCGTATCGAGGAAGAACGGCTGAACTCACCCTCCTCAACAGACCATCAAATCGGAGCGTTTGCGCAAGTCGAAGCGATGTATTGGCACGAAAAGGGAAGCCTTCACGCCATCGGATCCTATGCCGATCTCGATAACTATTTCTGGGGCCGCCTGCGGGGAAAACTGCTTGCCCGCCAGGTCACCAGCGGCTGTTGCAGCACGTATGTAGGATGGGAGGTTGCCGGCATGGGCAACGGAGATTTTCGTGCGGTACAGACCGGACCGTTGATCGAAGTGCCGATCGGGAAATTCCACGTGCTCGCCAAAAGCGGCTATCAACACAGTACCTCGTTCCATAGCGGGGTCTACGGGGGTGTTGAAGTCTACCTCCCCTTCTAACAGGATGCTGAAAAAGCCTGCCAGCGGCGTTCTCGCATCGCTCAGAGGCTCAACGTACCGAAGCGTACGCCTCGCCTCCTCGCTCGCTGCGGCCTTGCTGGACAGCCATTTTGAGCATCCTGGATGACGCATTGATATCGCCTCAACCTTCGATGCCTATGATGACCACAGTGGTTAAAACGAGTTTTTCCGCAACCTTCTAACTCATGATACCCTCGACCATCGTGAGAACGTCGCGGCCTGACCGAGGGATCGGCCCTGCGCGTCTATGACAGTCCATACCACGGCATCCTCGACAAGAAATCGGCGCCCCGTCGCTGAAATGCGCACGCCTCGATAGCGGTCAAAAGACCCCCGCTCTTTTACCTGTTGAAGCATGCGTGCACGCTCAGCTCGATTCATCGGTTCGGCGGTGTGATGCGACGGCGTGCGGGTCAGCCGGTCCCACGTCATCTCCCAGAGATCAAGCGCCGCCTGATTCCCGTAATTCAAAATCGGGTCCGGCTCCACCCCATGCGATACGACAACGAACGGCGCGGCAAAGAGCGCCTCTGCTTGATCTTCTATCGAGCCGGATCGGACGAGCAAGTCTCGGCCGATCCAATGGTGATAACTGTCGAGCAACTGCTTCGACCAGGCAATGACTGATGGGAGCGCCCATATAAGAGGAGTCATGCGCTGCAATGTCGGATCAATACCTGGTGCGACGAAGCCGGACGATCTTTCTGCTAACACGGACAGAGGAACGACGCAAGGGGCAGCCGGTCCCTGGCATGCAACCAACCGCCTATGTATAATAGGGCGCATTCGGCGAATACACCAAACAAGGATTCGTTATGGCAGGCTCCACCTTACTCGACAAAATCTGGGAATCCCATGTCGTTCGCTCAGAGCCGGACGGAACCACACTGCTGTATATCGATCGGCAACTCGTCCACGAAGTGACGTCTCCTCAAGCATTTGAAGGATTGAAGCTTGCCGGACGCCGGCCGCGGCGAACCGCGGCTACCCTTGCGGTGCCTGATCACAATGTTCCGACCACCGACCGGAAGCTTGCAATTGCGGACCCGATCAGCGCCAAACAGATCCAAACCTTGGAGGACAATTGCCGGGATTTTGGGATCACGCTCTATGGCATGAACGATATCCGGCAAGGCGTCGTCCACGTCATCGGGCCCGAGCAAGGATTCACCCTGCCGGGCACAACGATCGTCTGCGGAGACTCTCACACATCGACCCACGGGGCATTCGGGGCGCTGGCGTTCGGCATCGGAACCAGCGAGGTCGAACATGTGCTGGCAACCCAATGCTTGGTTCAAAAGCGGCCGAAGACAATGGAAATCCGCGTCGACGGCGTGCTGTCGGATCGATGCTCGGCCAAAGACATCATCCTCGCCATCATCGGCAAGATCGGCACTGCCGGGGGAACCGGGTACGTGATCGAATACACCGGATCGGCCATTCGCGCCCTGAGCATGGAAGGACGGATGACGCTCTGCAATATGTCGATTGAAGGCGGAGCCCGCGCCGGCATGGTGGCGCCGGATGAAAAAACGATTGCCTATATCAAGGGGCGTCCGCTCGCGCCCAAAGGCGACCTCTTCGAACAAGCCGTGAATGCCTGGCACAACCTCAAGACCGATGCGGAGGCCCGGTATGACGTGACGGTCACCTTGCGGGCGGAGGACATCGCGCCTCAAGTCAGCTGGGGAACCAACCCAGGCATGGTGGTCGGGGTGGATCAGACCGTGCCGGACCCTAAAACAATCTCCGACGAGAACACGAAACACGCGACGGAACGGGCGCTGGAATACATGGGTCTCACTCCCAACATGCCGATCACCGGCATCACGATCGACAAAGTGTTTATCGGGTCCTGCACCAACTCCAGAATCGAGGACCTCCGTCTCGCCGCAAGCCTCGCGAAGGGCAAACGGGTAGCGAAGACGGTCCATGCCATGGTGGTTCCCGGATCGGGGCTCGTCAAGCAGCAAGCAGAAGCGGAAGGGCTGGATCGTGTGTTCCGCGAGGCGGGATTTGAATGGCGCGAAGCAGGCTGCAGCATGTGCCTGGCCATGAATGCCGACGTCCTCCAGCCGGGGGAGCGATGTGCTTCCACCAGCAATCGAAACTTCGAGGGCCGCCAGGGGGCGGGAGGCAGAACTCATCTGGTGTCACCGGCGATGGCAGTCGCCGCTGCGATCGAAGGGCACTTTGTGGACATCAGGAACTGGCCATGAGCCGCGTCGCCTTACGCCTCACGTTTCACGCCTAACGAGGAACTCATGCAAGCCTTTACTACGCTCACCGGATTAGTCGCTCCGCTCGACCGGGTCAACGTTGACACGGACCAGATCATTCCCAAACAGTTTTTGAAAACGATTAAGCGGACAGGCCTTCGCGAAGGACTGTTTTTCGATTGGCGCAGGAAGAAAGATGGATCTCCGGATCCCAACTTCTTTTTAAATCAAGCCCGCTATCAGGGCGCCACGATCTTGTTGACCCGAGACAACTTCGGTAGCGGCTCATCCCGCGAACATGCACCATGGGCGTTGCTCGATCAGGGATTTCGCTGTGTCATTGCTCCGAGCTTTGCCGACATTTTTTACAACAACTGTTTCCAAAACGGGATCTTACCGGTCGTGCTACACGCGGACGAAGTGCTGTCCATGATAAAAGACGTCACCGGCACAGAGGGATATCGACTCACCGTCGATCTCGGCGACCAGTGTGTGACGACACCGAATGGAGCCGCCTACCGATTCGATGTGGACCCCTTCCGCAAAGATTGCCTCTATCGGGGGCTCGATTCCATCGGCCTCACCCTTCAACACGAAGCGGCCATCACGGCCTACGAGCGCCGGCGCAAGCAGGATGCGCCATGGCTGTTTACCGACATTCGGTAGCACGCGGGAAGGATTGCCGATGAAGTGGGTGGTGACTCTGGTTGTGTTTCTTCTGGCAAGCTATCTGACAGTCGCCTTCAACTGGACCTATTCGGACGGGAATCGCGCGGGCTACATCCAGAAGTTTTCCAGAAAAGGCTGGGTGTGCAAAACCCACGAAGGCGAGCTGGCGATGACAACGGTTCCCGGTGTCGCGCCGCTGCTCTGGGGATTTACGGTCTGGGACGATCGGGTAGCCGATGACCTCTCACGCGCAATGGGCAAACGCGTCGTCCTGCATTACAAAGAGTACCGCTACCTTCCGACTACCTGCTTCGGTGAAACAACCTACTTCGTCGACCGCGTGGAAATCCAGGAATAGCCGCTGGGAGACTTTTTAGCATCCTGCCGTTAGAGCCATTTTCGCTGCCGGAATCCGATCAGCATCCCACCCGCGACAAGTCCCATGATTCCCAGGATCAGCGGATATCCCCATTCCCATTTCAGTTCCGGCATATGTTCGAAATTCATCCCGTAGATGCTCGCAATAAAGCTGAGCGGCATAAAGATCGTCGTGATAACCGTGAGCACGCGCATGACGGCATTCAAACGATAGCTGACGCTTGAGAGATACATTTCCAGGCTGGCCGACACCATTTCTCGCAAGGTCTCGATGGTATCAACGACGTGCACGACGTGATCGTACACATCGCGGAAAAACAGCTTTGTCGGCTCATTGAGAAACGGACATTCGGAGCGAGACAGATTACTCATCGCTTCTCTCAGGGGCCAGACAGCCCGGCGCACGAACAGCAGCTTCCGCTTCAACGCCTGGATATGCTTGAGCGTATCGGGCTTGGGATCCGCCGTCACCCGCTCCTGGAGGGATTCAATCTGTTCGCCAAGCGTTTCCAGCACGACAAAATATTGGTCCACGACCGCATCCACCAACGCATAGAGCAGGTAGTCTGATCCGTGCTGGCGAAGCCGCCCCTTGCCGCCGCGCAATCGATCGCGCACCGGACGGAACACATCGGTTCCATTCTCTTGAAACGACAAGACATAGTTACGTCCAAGTACGAAACTCACCTGCTCGACAAGAAGGTTCCCCTGATCGTCCATGGTCAGCATCTTCACGACCAGAAATAAACAGGTCTCATAATCATCCAGCTTCGGACGCTGATCCGTATTGGCGATGTCTTCCAAGAGAAGGGGATGAAGGCCGAACTGCTTTCCAAAGGCCTCCAACACATCGACCTTATGCACCCCGCTGACATTGACCCACGTCACCGTTTCGTCCACGGGTAAGCGCAAATCGCTCGGGTCCATGACCACACGCTCGTCGCACTGCGAACCTGAATAGGTGAACAGTGTGATCGCGACTGTGTCCGCACGCTGTTCGCCGATGTGGATCAGCGTGCCGGGCGACAATCCCGTTTTCTTGGATCGCTTTTGAACCAGCTTCATAACACGTGCTTGTACGCAGATTCCTACGCGAGGTCAAGCCTATCGAGGCACCGGTTCTCCGTTACGAAGGGATCACCACTCCGTGTCTGTCTTGTCCGGATACGGTTATGCGGCAGCTGCGCGCCTGTTCCCACGCGGCGACGTATTCACGATGCATGGATTTCTCGTCGCTTGACCGTGAACTCAGGGCGCGGGAGGGGTAGCACTGAGATTGGCAAGGGAGGACTTCTTACTGAGATGAAACGTGCCGCCTTTTTGGGTGGGCGTATGGTCCGCCCCAATCCGAGCGTACCACCAGGTACCCTGGCCTTCTGAATGATCCTTCGATAATTTTACCGAGAAACCACCTTCGCGGTCGTTTTCCTTTTGATACCACTTTCCCACCCAGGTCTGGTCTGAAAATTGAGTGGTTTCAAATCGCCCGTCCTTGTAGGAATAGGTCCCATTCCCTTGTTCGTCAAGTCGAAGAATGATCGCGGCCCCGTCTTCATATTCCCACTCCCCTGCCAGCACCGACCGGTCGTCCGCGGACAAATCAACCGAGACCGGTGGCTCAACCATGGAGTGAGCTGCACACCCCACAACTGAGAGGACAGCGGCAATACCGATCACCGAGTACAGAGGCCTGCTCATGGGGGAAATTCATACCATGGACGTGTGATGCAGACAAGCTAGCAGCCGCTTTTGATATTGGAGTGATCAAGAGCTGCTGTCCGACGGGACAGACCCTAAGCATGGCAGCATTCGCACACCAGATTTTCCTAATTGTACTTAGTTAACGAGAACATCCTGTGAGAATCTTTACATCTATTCCAGTGACCTTACCTGATCGGCTAGCCTCTCCCCCAACTCAATGGGGCCTGGGGTGAAAAGTGGCAGTTTGGCTGGATGGGAAAATGGCCGGAATCGGGCAATGTCTTGACGGCGGGGATCCGTGCAAAGATACATTTAGGGAATAGTCCGTTACCCAAGCTGTTCTATGCGTAGACTGGCCTGTTCTAGATCGTCGTCTGTCTTCGCCATGCAAAACCGCATAAAGCGACGGCCCTCCGGCCCTTCGAAGAAGGCTTCTCCCGGTACCCCTGCTACACCGGTTTTATCCAAGAGATACATCGCACGATCTCGACCAGTCTTCCCTGGAAGACGTGTCACATCAGCCAGCACATAGTACGCTCCCTGTGGAACAGAGGGAGGCAAGCCCGCCTTCTCCAGCGCGTGACAGAATCGATCGCGCTTCTGTTGATGCTCTGTTGCAAGGCCGGCATAAAACGATTGCGGCAGCTCACGAATTCCAGCGGCCACCCCATACTGCAACGGTGTCGGTGCACAGACGTACAGCACGTCGCTCATGGCTCCAATAGCCTTGGCCCACGTGGCCTCTGCCACGCTGTAGCCAATCCGCCAACCCGTGATGCTGAACGTCTTGGAGTAGCCTCCAATGGTAACGGTACGAGCAGACATATTGGGAAGAGTCGCGAGACTGATGTGTTCCCGCCCATCGAATACGAAATACTCATAAATCTCATCTGTGATCACCATCAGATCATGACGACAGGCCATCTCTGCGATCTGTTCCAACTCTGTTCGTGTGAACACCTTCCCGGAAGGATTTCCGGGGGAATTCACGACGAGCGCCTTAGCCTTCGGAGTGATCGCCCGCTCCAAATCCTGCATGTCAAAACTCCACTCGGGCGCATGCATCGAGACATATCGAGGAACAGCCTCGACCGCGAGGATGGCTTGGACATGATACGCGTAGAAGGGTTCAAAGAGGATGACTTCGTCGCCCGGATTAAGCAGCGCCATGCAAGTCGCCTGGAAAGAACCCGTGGCTCCGGCACTGACCGTAATGTTTGTTTCCGGATCGGCCGTGATGCGATTGTAGCTCGCCAGCTTTGAGGCGATCGCCTGTCGCAATTCTGAGATCCCGTCAAACCGCGAATAGATGTTATGACCTCGATCCATGGCTGCTTTTGCTGCCTGTATGACAACAGGGGGAACCGGGGTATCACAAACACCCTGGGACATATTGATCCCGTTGACCTTCGCACAGGCTAGGGTCATGGCTCGGATATCGGATTGAGCAAGGCGGGCGGTGCGGTCACTTGGGTTGTGTTTCATCAGCAAGCCCTCGCCAATCCTTGCGCCATGTTGAGCCCCTTCGCGCTCACACGGGTCTCTGTCCTGGCCCTGATTTCCGACTGCGCCAGATCCGCCATCCGCCGATTGACCGCACATTCCCTCTTCATGGAGTCCCTCCTCCTGTTTGCGGTCTCCTTTCTCGCAAACATCTGTTCATTCGTCAACTGGGGAATGCGGTACGAGTTTCTCGTTGGAGGGGGCCCGTGCGATGAGCGAACAGGCGACGAACCTGCGAACCTCGAACAGTCTCCCATCCCATCAAGACTGCTTATTATGACGTCGCTTGGGTCTGCTTCATCGGCGCAGACCCAGGGCGGGACTTACAGGATGACCGCCCCTCAGACTGTCCACATCTGTATTGTCCCTTATAATGCTCATAGTGCCTCAGGACCTTCCGAACGTAGGACCGCGTTTCCCGAATACGAGGAATTTTCCCACCCTTCACTCGATGCACCCCGGCGTTATAGGCTGCCAAGGCCAACGGCAAATCGCCTTCGTAGAGATTGAGCAAATGGCGCAGTTGCTTGGCGCCGCCCCTGATGTTTTGCAACGGATCGTGGAGGTCGGCTACCCGCAAGGTCGCCGCCGTATCCGGCGTCAGTTGCATCAACCCCACGGCTCCCTTGTGCGACACCACGTCCTGGCGAAAATCCGATTCGGTCTTGATCACCGCGCGAAGCAAATCCGGGTCGAGACGATAGCGTACGGCATAGAATGCGATCGCTCGTCGAATTTCCTGGGAGGAATAGCGGACGGACCCCTCATAATCCCGTTTCGTCGGGAGAGGGGTCGCCGCGATCATCACGCATGAAAGGAATAGGACCAGCATGCAGCGCAGTGGGAACGCGGCGCCACTGATAGGCCATATTGGTGTTTGAAAAGCCACATTGTGACCTGATCGTTCCATGTGCATGGAAGGACCCGGGTCACAGACTCTTCACTCAAGAGCCATGCCGTTTTAGCCGGGCATAACCCTATGAAGACTCACACAAACTCGAATCATGTTCTGTGCGATATATGCGACAACTACGACAATTCGGCCATTTTTTGCCGAATGGGCGAACTGCCAATCGGACAGACTCCTACGATTTGCCCCACAAGGCTTCCAAACGCTGAGCCCGACCACAGCTGAACTTGTAGTACTTATATCTGACCGGATTCTTCTTGTAGTAATCCTGGTGGTACTCTTCCGCCGGATAGAATGTCGAGGCTTTCACCAGCTGCGTGACAATCGGCGCGGAAAACCGTTTGGATCGCTCTATCGTGGATTTCGATTCCTCCGAAAGCCGTTGCTCTTCTTCCGTCCCATAGAACACCGCGGACCGATACTGGCTCCCGTGGTCACAGAACTGAGCATTCGGCGTCACCGGATCGATATTCCGCCAAAAGGCTTCCAGCAATTTTTGATAACTGACTTTGGATGGATCGTAGCTGATTTCCACCGCTTCGGCGTGGCCGGTTCTCCCCGCGGAGACCTGCTCATAGGTGGGATCAGACAGGGTCCCGCCCATGTAGCCGGACACAACTGAGACAACACCTTCCACTTTTTCAAACGCTTCTTCCATGCACCAGAAACAGCCGCCCGCAAAATACGCTTTCGCCGGCGCCGCCGCTTCGCCCACCGAACCTGGCGGCGAGACCGTGATCGCGCCGAACATACAGACACCGATCGCGAAACATGACACGCGTCGAATCGACATCATGGCTTGATCCTCCTCATTCCGCTTCTGAACATGCGTCGTCCAGGCAGACAACATCTTACATCCTACGATGTCCAGACGGAATGAGTGACCGGCGCTGCGAGGAGTCGTCGTGGGGGCTACGTCTTGGTGCTATGAGACCTGTTTTTCTTATCACAAAGAGATGTCGTCATAGCCATCGCGCTCTGCAGACCGTGGATGCCGATTGCGTCCCTCCACCTGTTTCATAATCAACGCAATGGCATCTTCCGGCGAAGCAGCGGCAGCAACCAGCCGCTTCCCCAGCTTGCGAAAGAACGCCACATCCGCCGCCGACGCCTCTACCAAAATGACAGGCTTCCCCGCCTTCACAGCCAAGGCCACTTCAGACACCGTGCCTGAACCGCTCAGCCCGCACGCGACAACCACCTGGCTCGTCAGCACATTGATGTTGTTGCGGCCGCTGCCCATTTCCGTCATGATCGGCACATCGACATGGCGGGATACCTTGTCCTTTGCGGTCGGCAGGACACCGATCGTCAGGCTCCCGCCGACTCGCTTGGCGCCTTCGCACGCAGCGTCCATGACACCGACGTCACGGCCTCCTGTCAGCACGACCCAGCCGCGCCGCGCAATCAACTCTCCCAAAATCCGCGCGTTGTCGAGGTCTTTCTTCTTGGCCTTCGCCGGCCCCATCACTCCTACAATAAATCGCATCGATCCTCCCCATCGTCGTGCAAGATATCAAAACCGGGATCCCGCCAGCGTCACATCGGCATGGGTCCATGCAGTTTTGAATCGCTGTTCCACTGCCTCCGCCTCAGCCTGTTTGCCCTGAGATTGGAGACTCTGCATCAATCCGTAAGAGGCCCAGCCGTTGTCGGGATGTTTGGCCAGATCCGTCCGGTACACTTCCTCGGCATCGGAAGCCCGTTTCGCCGCCAGCAAGGTCGCTCCCAGGTAATGACGAATAGGAATCGGCCAAAACGGCGGTTCGGCATACGGCAAGCCGTCTTCGATCAGCACGGCATCTTTCAGCAACTTGATCGCCTCGTCGTATTTCCCGCGGCGAGCGGCGATCTCACCTGCCAACAGACGTTCCGCAATCTTGAGCAGGGCCCGCTCTGCTTTCTCCTCAGGCGTGCGATCCCGCCCCAAGCGTTTCGTCAATCCCACTAAAACCGAGTGTTCACCTTCCGCTCCCGGCAAACGCCCGGTGCCCGCCAACGCCAAACCGCGCCCAAGCCGCCACAGGCCATTGTGAAGACGGAGACCCTTACCAGGCGCCGGCTCTCGCAGCAATTCGCTCCATTGCCCGAAGCGTACCATGGACCAGAGGGGGGTCACACGAAACAGTTCCTTCCATTTCTCTTTCTGCGCCGCTTCTTCGCCGATCCGTTCAGCCAGCTGTCGCGCGACCTCCAACGATTTAGCCTGTCGCCCCTCCATGGCCAATGACGCCCATAAGAAATGCAGGTTGTGCGGGTAGTAGCTGTCGGCATAGTCACCGGCTACATTCCGGCCCGCCAGATACGCCTGATCGGTATGAGCCGCGTGCGCATTCCGCTCCGCCGAGTCATGGTAACGGCCCAGGCGCATATAGATATGGGCCGGCATATGCACCAGGTGCCCTGCGCCCGGCATCAGGCCGGGCAAGCGATCCGCGCAGGCCAGCGCCCGCTCCGGAGCCGGTGAGGCTTCGACCGCATGGATGTAATAATGACAGGCGCCGGGGTGATCGGGATGTTTCGACAAGATCGACTCCAAGGTAGAAACGATCTCCTCCGTACCTGGCCTTGGCTGCCCCTCAGCGGTCCACAAATCCCAAGGCCGTAAGTCCATCATGGCCTCGGCGAACAACACGCCGGCATCCGGATCGTCGGGAAACTCCCGCCAGAGCGCTCGCATCGCCTCTGCATACGCTTTGTCGAGCGCCGCCCTGGATCTGCCTTTAGACAGATACCGCTTGCTCAATGCGTCAATGTACCCGCGCTCGACTGCGCTCAGCCTTGCACTCTGGGCGCGCGCCTTGCCCAGCGCCTCCACGGCTCGACGCTCCTGCTGCTTACCCATCGCCGCATTGATGTTGGGACCTAACGCGAGGGCAACACCCCAATACGCCATACCGGCAGTGGGATCGAGTTTGGCTGCTTCTTCAAACGCCTCAATCGCTTCGTCATGGTTGAACGCATACACAAACCGGAGACCTTGATCGAAATACCGTTGGGCCTGCTCTGAGGATGTTGTAATGGCATGGTGCAGGGTGCCGAGATTGTCATACAGCGGAACCCGCTGACGAGTATCATGGGGCGCGGCCGCAGAGACTTGAGCCGGATCGTAGCCCGTCCAGACTGCGGCACAGAGCAGGCATCCGTTGAGGATTCGGCTTATCAGTAGCATCTCTTGTGTCATGGAAACCGGAATTCGTCGAGAGGGCAGAGCACGATGGGAGAACCGATACTCTGACAGCTCACTGGGCGAGTGTTAGAGGTTCCGCGACGACAGCATGGGATCGTTGTCCTGGACAACAGCCTTCGCTTTGATCTCCGACGTTTTCACCACTACCTTTTGACGAACGGGCCTATTGGGCTTGGCGACAGCTGAGGCAATGCTTCCCGTCATACGCGACAGGGAACTGGCTTCTATCTCCTTGCCAAGATACGCGAGAATTTGCCGCTGAGAGATCACGAGGGATTTCAGCTCCTGCACTTGCTCGGCAAGACGAGCGATGTCGTGCTGCTGACGCAGGAGGTAGGCCCTGAGTTCAGCGACTTCTTCCACGTAATTGCCCGTCGGCGCCGGAGAGGGAGTCGCTTGCGTGGCCTGCCGGACACCTGGCATCACGCCCTGCGACTGGTGGGGCAGCGCATGCTCCACGCTCGATTCCCCGTCGAGACTATGGTCACGATGGTCATGCGCCCTCGGAAGAGCGTGCGGCATTGCCGCCTCATCCGGTGCCGTCACCGAGGGTTCCTGCCGAGCCGGCGGCGCGAACAGTTCCATGGCCGATCGAGCAACCGCTGCTCCGGTTTCCATCAACTTTTGGCCAAACGACGGTTTCGTCGGCCTTGCCGACGACAGCTGTTCCGGCGAGGGAATGCGCTGGATTAAATTGATCGGTTCATCATTGAATCGGCGAGACATCTGCGCTTCTCCACGCTTATTTGCACCACCAAACGACATATGGTGACAAACAGTCTGTTCTCTACTCCTGCCCGACACAAGAGTCAACGATTTTCTCCGGCTATTGATGGAAAACAGGCTGCTAAAGAGGGCTCGGCGAGATGAGGGAAGACAGTTTTGAATGGTGAGTGTTGAGTTGTGAGTTATTCAGACTGGACGATGGTCCCGAACCAAACAAACCAGACAAACCACTTGACGGTTGACGCCCTAGGTCAGAAGCGTGTGACACTCGAAAAGTTGAACTCCGGCAGGACCATCGCAGGCGCCAGCATCTTTCCAGTCTCCGCCGTGACCGCCTCCATCGGCCCCGTTGCAGCGTCGATCTGTTGAAACGCCCTGAGCGGACTGTCGTGGAATCGAAAATTCTTGATCGCGGAGACGATTTCTCCTTTTTTCACGAGGAATGTGCCGTCGCGAGTCATGCCGGTCACGGTGAGATCGACGGGGTTGACAGTGCGGATATACCAAAAATTTGTGACCAGGATCGCGTAATCGGTCCGTTTGATGAGATCCTGAAGGTTGCCACACACAGCGCCCTTGACGGACAGGACAGGCGCGTCCAGAGTCGGAATGTCTTGTACTCCGTGGGTTTTTGCCGTGAACCGATCATGGGCGAGTTGGGTGAGCACGCCATGGTCGATCCATGTGGACGGCATGCTCGGCAATCCTTCGAAGGTCAATCCCGCACCGAGCAGATCGTTATGATCGGGCTCATTACACAACGTCAGCCGGTCGTCGAGGATCTGCGCTCCGAGTCTGCCTGCAAATGGGCTGGTGCCCTTGTCGTAGGATTTGGCGTCGAGCGACCACATGAGCCATGTCCACAGACCTGCCACGGCGGCTGGTTCGAAAATGACCGGATAGGGCCCGGCTGGGAGCTCTATCGGCTCTCGGCTGCGTTTCGCCTTCGCAATGGCCGCCAGCGTCCGTTCCTGAATTTTCAGGTGATCCACCGAGCGATGCGCCGCCGCACTCCACCCGGTCGCGTCGCCGGCCTGGACCGTGAGGCTGAATCGTGCATCCGCCCGCGCTTCGTACCCAAAAAGTCCGTTGTTGGCCGCAATGCCCACCGACGCCGCCGACGTTGAGACCACCCCTGCAGCCAGGAGATTCTCCATGCGGCAGTGGCCGATGGCTTCGTTCGCATATTCGAGACGGCGCGCCGGTCCCGCCGCCGTCGTTTCCGGTCTGGCTGTTTCACGAGCCACGAACGGGAACGGCTCAGGAGCCGGAAGATATTCCGGATCCTCCGGTGAGATCTGCGCAATGCGCTCGGCCCGTGCGAGCGTGTCGTGGATCGACCCGGCGGTAAAATCCGTCGTGGAGGCCGTGCCGTGCCGCCGACCGAATGCGACCGTTATGGCCAGCGTCCCGCGCCGCGTGTCCACATTCTGCACGACTTGGTTATTGGCAAATCTGGTGGTTCCGGAATGCACATCGTGGAGCGTCACAATGGTCTCGTCACCGGAGGATCGGGTGAACACCAGGTCAGCGAGAAAGCGAAACTCCTCACGCCCCGTCATTTTCGGCCAGCGATTGGCGTTCCCCGCACTCATACATGCCCCTCACCTCTGATGACCTGCACCTTTCGGAATCGCGCCGGGGATGCGGCATGGGTCATCCAACCTGATTGGCCGGGCTGTCCCTTGCCACACGTAATAAATCCGTACCGCCGCCGAAAGGTTCGGTCCGCGACTCCGTCGCAGCTGTTCCAGAATTCCGGCGTGATCCCATGGTAGATCACATCGCGGACCATGTGGGTGCGCTTCCCGTTCTCGATCAGCCAAAATGCGTCGCCACCGAACTGAAAGTTGTACCGGCGTTGATCAATGCTGTAGGACCCGTGGCCTTCGATATAAATCCCCCGCTTCACACCGGCGATCAGCTGATCGAGCGTGTCAGTGCCGGGATCGAGCCCGATATTGGCGATACGCACGATCGGCACGCTGCCCCACCCGTCAGCCCGGTTCGACCCGCGTGACCGGACCTCTCCGATTTTCGGCGCGACCTCGCGGTTCGTGCAGTACCCGACAAACAGACCATCCCGGACAATGTCCCATCGCTGGCATTCCACCCCGTCATCGTCATAACCGGTCGCAGCCAGCGTCTCCGGTTCCGTGTTATCAGCTACCAACGTCACATATCGAGAACCGAAGCGAAACGAACCCAGCTTGTCGGTTGTCAGAAAACTCGTACCGGCGTAATTCGCTTCGTACCCCAGTACGCGGTCCAGTTCGCTCGGATGGCCACAGGACTCATGCATGGTGAGGGAGAGGTGCTCAGGATCGAGCACCAGATCGTACTGACCCGCATCAACCGCTGGAGCCTTGACCTTTTCGATTGCGTGAGCGGCAACGCGCGAGGCCTCGCGCAGGAGGTCCGCTTCCTCAATCAGTTCATAGCCCTTCCGAAGATGTGGAATATTGAAGCTGCGCGAGGCAAACCGGCCTTCATGCAGCGCAGTTGCTGTACAGTCGCCCTGCCCTGCCAATAGATCAAATTCCACACGCGACGCTTCCGTCGACACAAACAATTTGTGGTCTCGGCGCGCCCACAGACTTGCGCTGCTTCGTGCGATGCCGGATTGCCGATGGAGTGTCTCCATCGTATTCAGCAGTAAGTCCGTTTTCTTCTCAAGCGGGATAGTGAAGGGATCGATGCGATAGGGCGTGATGACGCGGTCACGATGAACTGGTTCCGGCACCAATCGCACTTTTTCGAGGGCCACCGACGCAGATCCTCTGGCGATCTCAATGGCCAGATTCGCCACCCGGGGTACTTCTTCCAGTGATAAGACTGAACTCGCGGCAAAACCCCAGGCTCCATGGTAGAGCACACGCACGCCGAAGCCGATGTCCTTGAGGTCTCGAATCGAAGCGATTCGGCGATCTTCACCTTCGATGTGCTCCGTGCTGCTGTCTTGAATGCGGATATCGCCGTACTCGGCGCCCGATGCCGCAATGCGTTTCAGGGCCAGCTCGGCGAATTCGTCCCAGGTCGGAGAGCTCATGGCGGTCACTCTCGAATTGAATGAAGGGATGGGTCAGTATAACAGGTGGAGAGTAAAACGGTAGGGTATCGAGGTCGGATAAACGAGATAGGCCGAGCTACTCCATTAGTCGAAACCAGTCTTTGACGGTCAATCGCAAGCGCAGGACCTCGTCTTCGGCCAATGGACAGCAGTGCGCGATAGGCCCTCGAAGCGTGTTGAGGCTCGTCATGATCTTCGTAAAGGCCTTTTGACTCGAGAATATCGCACCAAAGCTCGTCCAGTTGTTTCGGACGATCTCGCCGAGCTCACCAAACGTTGTGTAGTCGATCTCGTGCTCCGAACGAATGGTGACTCCGGAATCAAGCTCACGCTGCATGTTACCTTGCGCATTGTCGCGAATCGGTTGCGACACGGTGGCATTCCACCACGACTTTCCGTGCTGAGCCTCCAGCGTCTCCGCAACCAGCTTGCGGATGCTGGCCTCAAGGCAATAGAAGACCTCATAATGCTTGCTCATCTCGGCGGCTTCTTGCCGTAGAGCCTGATCGAACTGCGGATAGTAGTCCTCGTCCTTATCGTCAGGCTCAACGCGTCCGAGGTCGATCCCAAGCGAGCTCTCAACGCTATCGAGCTCCCGCTCGAGGGCGGCGTGCGACAGCCCGAACAAACGAATCTTCTCGTCAGCCTTCACGTTACTTCCTCAGAAGGTGCTCACGAAGCGCCTTGAAGATGGCATTGAACACAGCTGGATCGTCACTCTTTGGAAGGACCAGGTTGATTGTGTAAGCGAGGTTCAAGCCGACGTCACCGGCTTTTGCATTCACCGTTGGAGGAAGCTTGTCAGATTCGTCCTGTTTTCCTGGCTGTTCGGCTTCTTCGATGGGTGCCCCTTCGAAGTTCGCCAACTTCTTCAGTGCTTCAAACGTCTGGCAGATTAGGTCGACCACGCGGTCCTTGGCGTCCATGCCGGTGATTTCGACGATCAGGCCCTTCAACTGCTCCTTGTTGAGGTTGTTCGCGTACTCGTTTCGCTCGAACAGTTCCCGGTAGCCAAGTCGCATCCCGGCGGCCATCGCTGCACCGCCCTGTTCGACATTCCGAAATCGCTTGTAGTGATCAGTCGGCTTTCCGTCCGTGGCTAGAAAACCAAGTTTCTTCGCAAGGGGGATGAACTGCCGATAATTCCCGCCACGGAAGCCAAGCTTGGTCTGGAGGAAATCAACGGTAAACCGATCTGGCGTTTGCGCTTGCCTGACCTTCTCGAAGATCTTCGGAATGCTCCCTGGCTGAACCACGTATGGCAGTTTGGTCGACATGATGTCTTTCTCTGCTTCGGCCTAACAATGTTTAACTGATCCGCATAAGAACCGGATCTGCCCATTGCTGTCCATATAACACGTAACACGCCGATTTTATTCGAGAACGATACTCTATGCCGGTTGCCGTTTCAATGAGTTGCGGCTGCGAGACCATTACTATGGATTCTTATGCAAACGGGCCAGAACAATCCGGCCATGCCGGTAGAGATTTTCTCTTGGACGATGGGGGTGGCTTCTGGAATATCCAAACTCTTTTGCCGCACGTGACCGACCATCCTCATCAGTTGAACCTTTTCACGGCCTATTGACTGACTGCCGGTCGGCCGACTGATTTGCTAATCTTTTCGATAAGCAATTTGGACATCCGCGACGCACAGGTAGGCCACACCATCTTCTTAGGGCGGTGGCTGCATGCCGGGGAAGCCGGACCTGCCGCCGAATCCAGCTCGCCCGCCGCTCATAGCCATCCCTCAGCAGCGATCAGACCACCGTGCCCATGCGGGTCTCGTCGACGAAGGTCTCGGTCGCATCGTCGATCGCCCGGCTGTGGCGGCCTTTCGGGGGCAGGATGAAGAGTTGTTTCGGGTCGATCTTGTCTTTCTTCTCCGGCGGCATCGACATCTCATACTTCACCGGGCGACGGTGATCCGCCATTTGCAGCTCGGGATTGTAGACGCTGTTGAACTTCCAGAGCATTTTGATGAAATTGGTTTGTCCCCGCATCAAGTGCCCGGCCGCAATCTTAGCCGTGCCTTTGAGCGCAGCCCATCCGAGATGCTTCTTGTTGAGCACCTGTTGGGTCTTGACCAGTTCCGCATAAAACTCATGGAGCGGCATTTTGGTCGGCATCACGGCATGCTGAATGTCAAAGAGGCGGTAATCCCGCGTGTGGAGTTTGCGAGATTCCGTGAGCCAGCTCTCGGTTCCCGGGTACGGCGTATTGACGCTGATATTGACGATCTCAGGAATTTCCAAGCACCACTGACGGATGACTTCGAACCGTTGACGATCCCAATCCGGATCGGCGATGAGATTGATGGCCACGGTAATCCCAAGAGACCTGGCAAATTCCAGCGCCTCGAAGTTTTTGCCCAACGAGATGCGCTTGCGGTGCATTTTGAGACCTTCGGCATCGATGGCTTCCACACCGAGGAACATGTACTGGAGCCCAAGCGTCTTCCAGAACTGGAAGACTTCCTTGTTACGCAGGAGGACGTCGCCGCGTGTCTCCATGTAGTACTGCTTCTTGATCCCACGCCGCGCGACCGCTTCGCCGATCTCCATGCCCTGCTTACCCTGGATGAACGCCACGTCATCGACCAGGAAAATACCTGGTTCTTGAACCTGCTCCAAATCTTCAACAGCTTTCTCCGGGCTGACCATCCGATAGCTGCGTCCATAGAATGTCCAGGCGCTGCAGAAGGAGCAATCCCACGGACAGCCTCGTGCAAACTCGACGGAAGCGCAAGGATCCAGCACGCCGATGAAATACTTGTGCCGGTTCCGCAACAGATCACGCGCTGGACGAACATTGTCCAGATTCTCGATAAATTGCGGCGGAGGTCCTTCACCGTCGAGCGTGACGACGCCAGGAACCTTCGTAATCGCCTTACGGTCTTGCTCCACAGCTTCCAACAACTTGGGAGCGGTGACTTCACCTTCGCCCCTCAGCACACAATCAATGGCACCGTCGCCGTGCTTCAAAAAGTCCTGCGCCACAAAGGAAGCGCTGTGGCCTCCGACGAAGACGAAGGAATGCGGCAATTCCCGCCTGGTCAATTTCGCTAGGTCCACGATCTCCGGAACGTTCGCGAGATAATTGCATCCGAACGCGATGACATCGGGCTTCCACGACCGAATCAGCGCCTCATAGTCCTGCCAGGTATCGGCCTGCAGATCGATCAAGCGGACGTCGTGCCCTGCCTGACGGACGGCCTGCGCGACCATCTCCAGACCGAGTGGTTCCAGCCGCAAATAAATTTTGGTGTACATCAAGGGACCGGGGTGAACTGCGAGGAATTTCATTTCCTCAAACCTCCTTGAGAGACGCTCGTGCTTATTCGAAGTCGTCGATAATTATTCAAGCGGGCATGTCCGGCCAAGACTGACGGGTAGAGGGCCCGCGCTTACGCAACGCGGGATTTTGACAGAATGGGCACTGAGGTTCAACCACTAACCCACATGATGCATGATCATGGTTACTGTGACCTCCAGCCCTCGGTCTTTCTTGAAGCGTATCGCCAACGAAGCAGGCCTCACAAGGAACAGCGACTTCCTCATGCTGGTTTTTCGTGCTCTTGGTGCTTACCATGTGTCATGCCGCCGCCCGAACGCACCGTCCGCCAGCGAATTATCGAACTGCTGATCGGCACGCGGTTATCGTCGTATCAACTGGCACAGATGGTCGGCATTGCGGAACGGCTGATTGAAGGACATCTTCCGCATGTGGTTAAGACGCTGGCCCGGGACCGCACGCACCGATTCGTGCTGGAACCGGCTGCCTGTTCCGACTGCGGGTTCGTGTTTCGGGACCGGACAAGGTTCACGAGGCCCAGCCGGTGTCCCACATGCCGGAGCGAGGGGATTACAGCTCCCCGGTATGGAATCGAGCCGGTCAGAAAATGATCCGGCCATCTGGACAGACGCGTGTCAAATGAGTAGGATACTGCCCGACCATGGTTATGAAATTCCCACGTGCGATATTTTGCGCCCTTGGTTTTCTCCTGGTACTGGGCTGTTCCGACAAGGCCAAGGACTTGTTCGAAACCGCCGTGTTTGAAGAGAACCAAAATAATATACCCCATGCAAGGGAACTCTACGAAGAACTGATTCGCGCCCACCCCTCTAGCAAACTAGCCGAACTCGCCAAAGCCCGATTAGCAGACTTGAAGGAACGGTAACGCGCGGCCCATTCGGAACAACCGAAGTGCGTCACAGGCTCTTGGGAAACCACGGAAAGAACGCGTTCGTCGTCTGCTGATAGTTCCGATACTCCTCCTCACGGCTTGCCAGCGCCTGAGCTTCCGTCCGTGGAATACCGGTGACTTTCAGCAACAGCGCTCCCATAAGAATCGGCCCAACCCAGGTCAATAGCCAGCCGGGCGCTCCCATCGTCATCACGACATAGGAACACCAATGGAGCCATTCGAAAAAATAGTTGGGATGGCGTGAGTAGCGCCAGAGACCGTCCCGGCATACGCGCCCATGGTTCCGTGGATCGGCGCGAAAATGTGCGAGCTGCCGGTCAGCCCTCGTTTCACCGGACACCGCCACACCCCAGATCAACAACCCGACTATCTCGATCAGCGAGGATGGAGGCTTGGGATTCCAGAGCAGCACCAGAAACGGCACGGAGAAAACCGCCACGGCCAGAGCTTGCAGCTGAAAGTACGTGAACATCTTAGCCGACTCTGAATCTCCCCATTCCTTCCGCAGGCGTTGATAGCGGGCATCCTCCTGTTTGCCGATCACGCGGTCGAAGAGAATGTAGCGCCCCAGCCGTCCCGCATAAAACACCACCAACATCGCCGTGAGCACGATCCGCTCGATCCCGCTGTCGGCTTGGGTGGTATACCAAAGCACCACCGCCATGAGCCCCAGACACCATCCGACATCCCCGATAGCGGCATTCTTCACACGCCGCTGCAACGCCCATAGCCATGCCATGACGATCGCCATCACAAGATAGGCCATGACGACAAGGGATAACGGGTCGGATTCAATTAGTTCGGTTTCAGATCCCATCATGCATCCTTCATTGTTATCTTTTACGGCACGCCGGCGTCATAGTCCCACAAATCGGTGTCTCGATGCATCCGACGCTCCAGCCAACTGCGAAAGCCCGGAATGGGAAACGATAGGACGGTCTGGATCTTTTCGCAATTCAGCGAGAGGTCGGCAGGCCGCGGGGCCCCGGCATGGGAGCGAGCGGACCCCTCGAGGAGCCGGCCTTGCAGTTCCGGGTACCATGGCAAGAGCGCCCGTCCAATGTCCCAGCGCGACAACCGTTCCCGACCACCGAGATGATAGAGGCCCGGCACGGCCTGACCGGCTATTTCCCAGACGGCTCGCGCAATCACGCCGGCCGGAAGGGGGCAGCGGAATTCGTCCCCGTACAGCGTCATGCTCTTGCCGGACTTAGCCGTCCGGCACATGTCTTCGACGAAGCTCCGATTCCCATGCAGCGAAGCTCCCGCCGTCAGCACAATCCGCAGCACCGTGTGGCGGGGATTCTCCAGAACAAGCTGTTCTGCTTCAATCTTGGTCTTGCCGTAGACGTTGATAGGGTTCGGAGCGTCTTCTTCCCGATACCAGCTGTGCCGGCCGTCGAAGACTTCGCCGCTTGAGAGAAAGATAAACGGAATATCGTTGGAGAGTCGCGCCAGCTGAGCCGTCGCTTCCACGTTGATGCGACGGGCCTGTTCGGGATTCTGCTCACAATCCTTCGTCCGGCTCAGCGCCGCACAGTGGATGACGGCGTGAGGATCGATCAGCTGCCAGGTCCGCTCCACTGCATCCTGATCCGTCAGATCGAGATCGGCACGAGTGAGCCCATGAACCTCCCAGCCTGGCGCCCATCGGGCAGCGGACTTCATCACATACTGGCCGATCAGTCCCGCTGCTCCCGTCACAACGGCACGCGGCATCATGACACGCCATTGGCGAAACAGTTTTTCCAGAGAGTGCGCATTGAGGCAACCGGTTGGGTGAGCGGATCACTGCCTACGGGAATCGATGACGTCCCATCGAAGAGGCAGGCTCACATTGGGGGGAGATTCTACGACGTCAGACTGCCGGTTGGAAGAGTTTATCCACGGTATTCTCTCGACCCCCTCAGGACTACGCGGCTCGTGATGCCGATTCCGGAGGGGACGTGTCGCACGGCATCCAGCGATTCAAGGTCTCGGCGAGGGCTTTACTCGCGACCGGCTTGCTGATGAAGTCGTCCATCCCCGCCTCCAAGCATCGCTGGCGATCCTCTTGCATCGCGTTGGCCGTCATGGCGATGATCGGCGTCCGTCGACCACTGCCTTCCCGGCGGCGAATGGCAGAGGTGGCTTGGAGTCCGTCCATCACAGGCATCTGGCAATCCATCAGGACCACGGCATACGCAATCCGTTCAAGCGCCTCACAGGCCTCGTGCCCATTTCCGGCAATATCCACCCGATAGCCCAGCTTCTCGATCATTTTCACCGCCACTTTTTGGTTAATGGGGTTATCTTCCGCAACAAGAATGCGTCCGCGAGACTGCGCCTGCGCTTCAGACAGGCTGTGGCGGGTAATCAGCGGCGCAGGAGGTTGCGCCGTGCCAGAGACCGCGGAGGAAGAATTTGCCAAGACAAGGCTGAGACAACTGTACAATTGAGATTGCCGGATCGGTTTCGTCAAGTAGGCGGCGATCCCGGCATCCTGAGCCGCTTTGGCGTCGCCACGCCGGCCCAATGATGTGAGGAGGATCAAGCGGGTGGAACTGATCGGCGATT
>LVWT01000013.1 GCA_002083405.1 Nitrospira sp. SG-bin2
TTATGGACCGTCTCAGTTGAGGGGGAGCTTACGGTTCATGCTGGAGAGAAGGGACCGTCACATTGATTTTGAATTGCTCAGGAAATTCTTCCAACGATACTCGCTTCCATTCATCTGTATATTTAAAGAAAACGTAGGGCGGATTTGGATAATTCCATTTGGCGTACGCAAGAGAACCTAATGGTGTCGTCGCCACATAAGGCACTCCTGCTAAAAAATCGAGAGCTAGCAAGTGAAGTCTATCCGGATCTGGTGAAGGTCGGTTGTTGCTTTTCCAAATCACCGTTTGGCCGGTGCCAGGAATTGTGAACGTCATAGTATGTTCCGCCAGTGGCGCGTCCTGCCCAATTTCGTGGGGGATGCTAGAGTCGTACGTATCTGACCGTTCCACGATAATCTTCTTGCCATCATGCAACAGCACTTCTTCTTTCCACGTAAATGTGCTCGTTGCACACGCGTTCATGCTCACCCCCAACGTCAGGACCAGGCTGACTATGTTGCATAGCCGTAATAACGAAGGGTGATTATTCATGCCGCGCTCCTTTCAAGAGCATTTTTGCTTTTCCCCTTCATCCCTTCGTCTTCCCCTGCCGCGCATCGCGCAGACCAACCAACACCTGTTGAATCTGCTGATGCAAGCGGGCCAGCACATCCACACTCATCGCCACGCGTGTGAAATGACCGGATCGGAGGTCTGCTTAGTCCATCTGGTCTGTCTCGTATCGCACCAGATAGACCGAATAGACCAGACGGACGAGATGACCACGAAATGAAGCCGAAATCCAGATAGGCGATGCCCTGTACCACACCGACGTTGGAATAGTTCGCGGCTAATGGATGGGCGGATTGTTCACTGGGTTTCAGTCGCACGTTCAACGGAATGGTCTTGTCAGTGGAATCGCTCATACGGAATCACTCCTTCTAGAGAGACTAGTGGAATACAGGCTGATAGGCTGAACGAATCGTTCGTTGGGGATCTGAAATCCGGTCGGTACAGGAAACGCATGGGCGAGTTCCGTAGGGTTCCGTCTCGGCAAACGGCACAGAGAGTAGCACGGCCATTCGTCCTGCCAATAGATCCAACCGGATCTATTGGCACCTTTCTAACCGCTGGATGAAAGAATGGAAAAGATGAAAGGATGAGATGAAAGAAAGATGAAAGAATGGGGACATTCTACATTTCCACCAATTTCTGCAGACGGCCGATGGGCCGGAGACTCGCCTCGAGGCCCAAGCGTGCAGCCGTTTCTGTCATCCACCCTTCCGACCCAAATGGCGCGCCCCGATTGATGCTCTGGCGGATCCGTTGCATCTCTGTCTTCCCCACTGACTCATTCACCCACAGAAGCCACGGTTCCGGTCTCGCAACAGGTCCGGAGTCTATGCGAGGCCTCTGCACTGGGGCGCCCCACTCCCGTGCGCTCGACCAGCGCCAGTCTTCGGCTCGTGCAGCCAATTGGGCCCGGACTGGATTCTGTTCGATATATCGCAACACCGTCAGCAGATGCCCGTCTTGCTCAAGAGGTGGTAGCAGTAGTCCCCGACTGGGGCCCGCACCGTGCGTGGCATCCTCATCCCCTCGCCAATGCGGCAGGCTGCCAAGAAATACGGAAGGTCCCCGTTTGTTCCCCGCAAGACGCCTTTTATTGCTGTCATCAGGGATGAAAGAATGGGGACATTCTACATTTCCACCAATTTCTGCAGACGGCCGATGGGCCGGAGACTCGCCTCGAGGCCCAAGCGTGCAGCCGTTTCTGTCATCCACCCTTCCGACCCAAATGGCGCGCCCCGATTGATGCTCTGGCGGATCCGTTGCATCTCTGTCTTCCCCACTGACTCATTCACCCACACAAGCCACGGTGCTGGTCTCGCAACAGGTCCGGCGTCTATGCGCGGTGCGCACTGGGGCGCCCCACTCCCATGCGCTCGACCAACGCCAGTCTTCAGCTCGTGCCACCAACTGGGCTCGGACTGGAGTCTGTTCGATATATCGCAACACCATCAGCAGATGCCCGTCTTGCTCAAGAGGTGGTAGCAGTAGTCCCCGACTGGGGCCCGCACCGTGCGTGGCATCCTCATCCCCTCGCCAATGCGTCAGGCTGCCAAGAAATGCGGAAGGTCCCCGTTTGTTCCCCGCAAGACGCCTTTTATTGCTGTCATCAGAAAAGGCAACCTCTATGCCAATCATGATTGCGCGGATACCATCAGAATCTTCTGCTAATTGCATGCGAATGCAATACAGTACGTGTATCAAGCTCGATACGACGTTGACGAAAACAATACAGCGGCTTGAGCAGTGAAGATACCAGTGTCAGCAACTGTCTTGGGATTTAGGCATGGCGCGCCTCCATCTGCCGCCAGGCTGCCAAGAAATGTAGAATGTCCCCATTTGTTCCTCCCATGGGCACACACTCCTCTGGAACTGATGAGGCGGGCTGATATATGGCGGCAGTGAGGATCCGAGAGACAAGACAGTTCCATGCGCAACTGGTTCCTCACCTCATCCGAAGGGTGACGAAGTGTATGGAACGGTTCGGTTTTCTGTCAACAGCAGGCCAAGAGCACATGCCTATCGGAAAATGATTGACCCCAATTCATACTCTCTCTCCAGAGATCACCCGGTTCGGTCGGTGCACAGGGGACAGTGTCAGCAGAGGACCGTTGACTGCGTGTATCCCCCACACAGGTCACAGCTGCCTCGGAACGGACCGTGGTTGACTTCATCACCAGAACCAGTACACTGAGTCCATGCTCCAACAAGCCCTCATGGCCCAGCCGAAGCAGATTGCGGAAGAGGTCGCACGATTGGCCAGACACCTGCTCGGCCAGGGCATCACAGTCATCTGGTTCGGATCATGGCCCAAAGGCACCGCCGGGCCTCATGCCGACATCGACATCGCCATCGACGCCGCAGACGCGATTCCCCTCCAGCAGATGGCTGCACTCCAGGATGCGATCGATGCCATTGCGACCCTGCATGACATCGACCTGATCGATCTCCATATCGTCAGCAAGTCCTTCAGAGAAGAGGCCCTTCGCCACGGAATTCCTCTATGACCGCCAGGCAGGACAGCTTCACCCAAGCCATCGCCAGACTCAGCAACGCCCTGACGGCTCCAGAAACTGATCTCTCCCGCGACGCAGCCATCCAGCGTTTTGAGTTTTGCTTTGAATTGGCCTGGAAGGTGATCCAGGAACGGGCGAGGACCGAGGGACTGGACTGTCAATCGTCGAAAGGTTGTTTCAAACTGGCCTACAAGAACAGCTGGATCGGCGAAGAAGCCGGATGGCTGGCTATGCTCGAAGACCGCAATCGCACGGCTCACACCTATGACGAAACGCTCGCCAAAACCGTTTATCGCCGGCTCTCCGGCTACCTCCCACTGTTCCACTCGTTGGCGGCCACGTTGCGCAGCCCTCAGCTCTAACAGGAGCCTGCCGCAGGCAGACCCACTGAAACAGCACAAACAGGGTCAGATTGTGATGTCCCTATCAGTACGGCAGATTGCGCGGCATGGCGCGTCCGACGCTGTGCCGGCTGTCTTACGCCCGTTCGCATGCCGCCCCTCGCACAACACGGCAAGGCCATTCGCCGAGCCCACCTGGATCGCGGCGGCAGACTGTCAGAACTCGGGCGAGCCGTGGGCTTGCACTCCCCTACAATCAGCCGCAACGTGAATGTATGGAAATCCGGTGGCGCACAAGACCAGGTGCACCCCGCTTACCGTCCCTCTTTTGTTCTCAGGCGATACTGGAAGTGGAGGCGCCAACCTGTGAGCAGGTTGGGCGGGAAGGATCAGGCACCAGACATCGCAACGGATCCGCCTAGGACCCGGCCGTCATAAACGCAAACACAATGACCGCGGCAATAAGAATCCCGATGGGGATTAACATTTCCAGTGGGTTTTCGCCGAACATTCCCGCCATGGTCGTCCTCCTTGGAGCTTACAGAACCGGCATTCTCTGGCTCCACCATCTGCGCCCGTTGTCCGATCGCGTACCGTGCGATTCTAACACTAAGCTGGCAGCGTTCGACCGGCGTGTCGCTCCCCGAATATTGTCTCCGGCTCAGAACAACACCCTCTCGCACCCCGGCTATTTTTTACTCTTGTTCATGAGTGAATCCATCACCCCACCCACGCCGCTGCTGGGTGATGCCAGCGTGGACAACTGATCTTTGGCCTGTTTGATCGTTGTCATGTTCTTTTGGAGGGCGTCCACATTCTTCTGCATCTCGATCAGCGAAGTCCCAATCTGAGTCACCGAATCTTTGAGCCCAAAGAGCCCCTGGGCTGAGGCCACGTGGAGGGACACCCCTCCAAGGCCGAATCCGAGCAAGAATGCAGGAATCGCGATGATGGCTATCGAGCGCATGGCAGTCATGGACGCCTCCTTAGTAAAGATGGGGTCTCTCTCATCACTTACGGCACCTGTCCAGCTGTTCACTCATGGAATAGTCCCGAGCCATGACACGGCACCTCCTTGATAGGCACAGGGATGGAATAGATCCGCCGTTTGCTTTTGGCGGGCGAGGCACTGATCCCTTGCAGCTCCGTGAAACGGGAGCGGGGCGTCGACTTGTAGGCTGCGCTAAAAGATTCCGGCTTGCTTTTGGAGCCAACGGACGTATTGCACGATCTGATCGACGTCATCCGGTTTCACGGCGTCGATCTTCGGCATGTCGCCGAACTGCCAATGGTGCGATTTGACGCCGTTGGCGGCGGCCCGCTGGAAGGCGGCATCGCCATGGTGATTGGGCTCATAGACTTTGTGTACGAGCGGCGGACCTTGCTTGGTTCCGACGCCTCCCGCGCCATGGCAGGCTGAGCAATTGGCGGTGAACTTCTGTTCTCCGTCCCGCAGTTCCGCTGGCGCGGCACTGGCCGGTCCTTGCGGCGGAGGCGGCTCGGTTTGGCTGCATGCCGGTGCGGCACTAAGTGCCAGTGCGATGAAACTGACCCCAAGCATCCGTGGCATCTTCATAGTTGTGCTCATCTGGTTTGTCCGGTTTGTTTCGTTGGTTTCGTTCATCTGGTTTCTTTGGTTTCGTTCATCTGGTTTCTGTTGTTGTTCTGGTTACCCTGGCTCAACAAGAGAAACCAAACAAACGAAAGAAACCCTTTCGCATTTTTCACGATACCGCATACGGTATCGGATCCTCAACTCCCGCGTCGGCAAATCCCTGTTTGCGAATGAGGCAACTGTCGCACAGCCCGCAGGCCACGGCTCCGACTGGATCATAACAACTGTGTGTCAGGTGAATCGGCGCATTCAGCGTCAGACCCAGGCGAACGATGTCCGCTTTGGTCAGCGACAACAGCGGCGTTCGCACCTCGATCCGTCTTCCCTCGGCGCCGGCTTTCGTCCCGGCCTGCACCACAGTCTCGAACGCCCGGAGAAACTCAGGGCGGCAGTCGGGATAGCCCGAATAATCCACCACGTTCGCGCCGAAATAGATAACCGACGCCCCCAGCACTTCCGCATGGGCTGCGGCGAGCGACAGAAAGATTAAATTTCGCCCTGGCACATAGGTAATGGGAATGCCCTGACCACGGTCTTGTTCGGTGCGTTTTTTTGGAACGGGGAGATCATCCGTCAGCGCCGATCCGCCGATTGCCCGCAAGTCGACCTCGATCACGCGATGCTGCCGCGCGCCCAAAGCCGACGCAACCTGAGCAGCTCGTTCGATCTCTATCGCGTGCCGCTGCCGATAGGCAAGGGTCAGCAGATAGATCTCATAGCCGTCTCGCTGTGCCACCGCCGCAACCACGGTGGAATCCAGCCCGCCGCTGGCAAGGATGACCGCCCGTTGACGCGTGTGCTCGTTCACAGCAGTAACTCTGCCTCACGTTCCATGCCAACGCCGCATGAGGGCGTCCCTCACGTCCGGCACAACGGCATGGAACAATGTGTTGATGAAGTGGTGTGCGGCTGAGCGCCGCGCTGCCGGAACAGCTGACGATTAATCGCGATCTTCTTCTCGCTCGATTTTTTCCAACAGCTCTTCGCGTGACTGGCACTCGACACACAGTTTGGCGAACGGCACGACGTGCAGCCGTTTTTCACTGATTTCGACTCCACAGTCGGCGCAGATTCCGTAGGTGCCTTCGTGCAGACGGGTCAGCGCTTCATCAATGGACTGCCGACGGCGGTTGCGCATCTCCATCAACGAGATACCGAGCTCCCGCTCAAGGTCCATCAAAGCCTGATCGCCGACATCGCGCGCCGACTCTAAGCGCCGCTGCTGATCCTCTGTCAGCGACTGTCCTAAGCTCTCTTCGATTTCCTTGATGATCGCCTGCCGCTTCTCCAACAGCATCTTATGAAGTATTTCCTGACGCCGCTCCCTCGCTTCCCGCTCCTTGGCCGTCTCCTTGGGACGAAGGTTCGGTTCGGGAACGGCCACCGCCGGAGCTGGTTTCACGGCAGCGGCCGCCACCGCCGCCTTCACCGCCATCACGGCAGCCGCCGGCTTCGACTTTCCCTGAGCAGGCCGAGCCGACTTGGGCTTCGACTTGGCTGCCGGCTTTTTCTTGGCTTGTATTTTCGTGCCCATGACGCTCCCACTCATTCCTGAGAAGTTTAGAGATGCCGAAAAAGCTCGGCATCTATATCACGGCATCTCATGTTTGACAAGAGGATGTGGTGCGACCCCTGGAGGACCGCTACGGATAGATGATGGTCGAATGGACGTCGTGCCCGGTGAGTTTGCTACGTCCGTTCAGGCCCTTGAGCTCGATGAGAAAATCAAGCCCGACGATTTCCCCACCAAGCTGACGGACCAGATTGACCGTTGCTTCAGCCGTTCCTCCCGTGGCCAGGAGGTCATCCACGATAAGCACACGCTCCCCCATGCCGATCGCATCCCTGTGGATCGCCAGAGAGTTCGCGCCATACTCAAGGCTGTATTTCACTTCGAAGCAATCAGCTGGAAGCTTCCCCGGTTTGCGGACCGGTACGAATCCGGCACCGAGACGCGCCGCCAGGATACCCGCAAAGATGAACCCGCGAGACTCGATACCCACCACTTTAGTGACTCCACGATCCTGGTACCGGCTCGCCAAGTCATCGGCCAGACTTCGCATCGCAGCGGCATTCTTCAGCAGAGTCGTGATGTCGTAAAAGAGGATGCCGGGCTTGGGGAAATCCGGCACTTCGCGGATCAACGATTTGTAGTTGAGTGCAGTCACGGAATTAGAGCAGGTCAGCTTGTGTCATGGTTTTCCGTTCGATGGTATTCCGCAGCCGACCCAACGCCATCATTTCGATCTGCCGGACCCGCTCACGGGTCAATCCCATCTGGCGGCCGATTTCTTCCAGCGTCCTCGCTTCGTCTCCATCGAGTCCAAACCGCGATACAATAACAGTTTGCTCTTTGTCAGGCAACTCCTTTATCCAGGCCATCAGTTCGGTCCGGCGTCGCACGCCGTCGGCGGTCTCGTCGGGAGACAGGCCGGTCGGGTCTTCGATCACGTCGCGAAGGAACGTATCGGACTGATCGTTGATCGGACTATCGAGCGAACAGGTGGTACGCACCAACTGCTTGAGATCCAGCACTTCTTCTTCGGAGGTTTTCATTTTGACGGCGACTTCTTGCGCCCTCGGTTCACGGCCAAGCTCCTGCACCAACTGCTCAACCCTGCCGAGGTATCGGTTCAACCGCTCGACGACATGCACCGGCAGGCGCACGAGTTTCCCTTGATTGATGATGGCCCGCTCGATGTACTGCCGGATCCACCAGGAGGCATAGGTACTGAACCGGAAGCCGCGTTTGTAATTGAACTTTTCGACGGCCTTGATAAGACCCAAATTGCCTTCTTCGACGATATCGGAAAAGGGAAACCCCCGATGCATATAGCGTTTCCCGATACTGATGACGAGGCGCAAGTTGGATTCAATCATTTGCTGGCGCGCCTGCTCGTCGCCGGCCATGACCAGCTTGCCGAGGTGCTGCTCCTGCTTGAACGTCAAGAGAGTCGACCGGCGGACCTCCCGCAGATAACTCTTGAGCGTATCGAGGCCCTCGGACCGGCTGGACTCTTTTTCCGGTTGATCGGCCACACTCGTCTGTTCAGCGTCATCCGCATCATCAACGGTCCGCCTTCGAGATTCACTCACCGGAAGACGCCCGCCGCGTAGTCGGCTCATACAAAATCGCTCCCTGCTTCCCCTGGTCCCGCTCCACACGAGTCGGGCAGGGTTAGTACCAGATACTGAACTGTGAAAACCGGCCGGTCGCTGGCTTCCATTCCGTCTCAATCTTCGTCACGCGCGCGGCCGGTGGACCGGTCTTGAGCTCATGCACGAGCGCGTCAACCGCAGCCCTCGTACCTTCCACATCCAGCTCGACCCGGCCATCGTCGAGGTTTCGAACCCCGCCATGAAGCGCATGCCGCGATGCCGCACGCGCCGCAAACGCCCGATACCCCACACCTTGCACCCGGCCGCTCACCAGAATCTGCGCGCGAACTGCTGTCGTTCCAGCCTCCTCAGCCATTCGCATTCCCGTGACTCATCACGACCTGAGGACACGCCGCCTCTTCATGCCCACGGATACTCTCACACCTCCCTACACACGTCACGCATTTTGCTATTCTGCACGAACGCACAGATCGAAGAAGTGGCCGCGTTTTTCACATCGCGGAATGCTGAGAGCGGCTGATGCAGCGCCAACATTCAAGCAAGATGAAGACGCGCGCGCTGAAGAATGTTATCCGCCGGCATCTATCACGATACAGCAATGAAAAACCGACGGTGCGAGCAGGCTTGTGAGAGTGGGATCACAGGAGGTGTGTATCCGCGTGCAACAATCACGAAACAGCGATGAATAGCACGCGCACCACACGAAGTGCGGTGTCATCATATGGGGCGAGAGGATACTTGTGGAGTCTATCCGCCGGCATCAATGACAAAAGCTTAAAAAAAGCCGGCGGGTCACACGAAGTGTGCTGTGGTCGGGGCGAGAGGATTTGAACCTCCGACCCCTGCGTCCCGAACGCAGTGCGCTACCGGGCTGCGCTACGCCCCGACAAGAGCGAGAGAAACAGGAAACGGGAAACAGATTGTCTTACAAGATGGGGGTAAAACGCAACCCATGGGCATCCGCCACACCCTGACACGTCACCAGGCCGTCTTTGACGTTCACCCCTTTGGCCAATCCGGGATCGGCGCGGATCGCCCGATCGACCCCGTCCGAGGCAAGCCGGACCATATACGGCAAGGTGGCATTCGTCAATGCCAGCGTCGACGTGCGCGGCACAATGCCTGGCATATTGGCGACGCAATAATGGACCACCCCGTCGACGACATAGACCGGCTCAGAATGGGTCGTCGGCTTCGTCGTTTCGAAACAGCCACCTTGATCGACAGAGACATCCACCACGACAGACCCGGGTTTCATCCGCGAGACCGTGGCACGCGAAACCATCTTGGGCGCTTTTGCGCCGGGGACAAGCACGGCGCCGATCACAAGATCCGCCTCACACACAGCCCGTTCAATAGCAGCCAGACTTGCCACGCATGTCACGATACGGCCTTGATACAAATCGTCCAGATACCGCAGCCGCTCGACGTCCAGGTTGATGACTGTGACTTGAGTCCCCATCCCCACGGCAATACGAATCGCCGACATCCCCACGACACCGGCGCCGAGTACCACCACCTTGCCCGACTCCACACCCGGCACCCCGTGCAACAACACACCCCGGCCGCCATGCGTCTTCTCAAGGTAATGCGCGCCGACCTGCACCGACATCCGCCCGGCAATTTCACTCATCGGTTTAAGCATCGGCAGGCTGCCGTCTTTGGCCTCGGTGGTTTCGTAGGCAATCGCCGTCACCTTCTTATCCATCAATGTCCTGGTCAGATCGGGGAACGAGGCCAAATGCAGGTAGGTGAACAGGACCTGGCCGGGGCGAAACAGATGACATTCGGCGAGCAACGGCTCTTTGACCTTCACAATCAAACCGGCCTTCTCAAACACCTGCTCCTTCGATCCGGCGATCGAAGCCCCGGCCTTGCGATACTCGTCGTCGGCAAACCCGCTCCCTTGCCCGGCCGTCGGCTCAACCCACACTTCATGTCCCGCACGGCGCAACGCCGATACTCCCTCCGGCGTCAAGCTGACACGATATTCATGATCTTTGATTTCTTTGGGAACACCGATAATCATTCTGCACCTATTGAGCAGGCCTGAGCGGTTGGCCCGTTGCCACTTCGTACGCTTCCGCCAGCGTCGAGACTTCTGTCACTTTTATGGATCGTGCCATTCCCTTGTCGGCAATTGCAAATGTTTGCTGGCCTGCCGGCAACAACAATTCATGAAATTGCGGGAGCAAATGGCAGCCCTCGATCTTGTGCTCCAATCCGCCGACCGGGCCGATAACGAGATTCTCGTCGATCGTTCCCGAAAAGCACACATCCGATCGCAAGAGATCTCCCAGTAACGCCGATGTCACCGCGACCGCCCATGCCGCCCCTGCGCTCGGCCCGTCCACACGCGTTCCACTGTGGAAAGACCCGCCAACCATGGGCATCGTCAATTGTACAGTGAGAAAGCGCGGGTCGTACTGAGTCGCCTTGGCCGCCGCCATCACGGCCACAGCGAGCGCCTGCCGAGCCCCTTCCATGAAATGATGGTCCGTCGCAAGAGAAGGGCCATTTCCTGCCGAACGATAACTCACATCCACCTGTAGAATTTGGATATCACCCTTATTGGGAATATTCCATCCCTTGGCACGCATCCCGGGAGAAAGATCGTGATAGCTCAACGCTGGAATCGATCGCGATGCCGACGCAAAAGGCCGTGAAGAAAGCGCCGACCCTGCCGTCATGCCGGGAGAAGGTGTTCGCACCGCCGGCCCTGCGCTTGACTTGAGTTCGGCCGGACCACGTTGAGTTGGAAATCGGGTGGACTGAAGTTCAGATGGGGCCTCAATCTCACGGCATCCAGGCCCTCCCCCATCCTGGAAGAGCACGGTTCCATCCGGTTGCGCGCACTTCCAGAGGCCGGCTTGGCTGCTCCCGGCCACGAACAATGCCGCCCAGAGCGTGCAGGCAACTACCCCGGAGACTTGGCCCCTCATGTGCCATCCTTCCATAGTCTCTAGGAACTATAGCAGAGCACTTCGCCCAACTGGACACCTGAAAAACCCCTGGTGTAAGATGCGCGCGCTTGTATCGATCCAACAGAATGGCAAGGAGAGAACAATGGACACTGGAATCTGTCAGGCCTGCGGCACCTCCGGCGGCGCGCTGATGAAGTTTTCACTGGGCAAGGATTTCTTCGGCCGTTCCTATGACCGGCTGTCCCCTTCCTCCGATCAAAGCCCCAAATGGTATTGCGCAGCATGTTCGATGCACAAAAATCTGCAACGAGACTTTCGCGATATCCGCGCCGAATATGACAAGCTGAGCGCCGGTCAGGGATCAGAGCTCTCGAAGGGAGACGAGTTTCTGCGCGCATCCGTCCGGCTGCGGGAAATCATGACTATTCTGGGCGCCGCACAGGAACCATCGACGCTGCTCGCAGATCGGGACGTTAAGCTGTTGATGGAACGTCTCAATACAGCTACGATGCCGGTCTAACACGATTGCCTATGCCACCATTCCAACGTCATATCTTTGTCTGCACCAACCAGCGCCCCAAGGATGATCCGCGCGGCTGTTGCGCGAACCTGGGCTCCGAGAAGCTCCACGCCCATTTCAAGAGTGAGACCAAACGGCTGAATCTCAAAGGGGCCGTCCGCGCCAACAAGGCTGGATGCCTCGACCATTGCGAGATGGGGCCCAGCGTCGTCATCTACCCGGAAGGCGTCTGGTACTGGGTGGGGACGGAAGCCGATGTGACCGAGATCATGGAACGGCATGTCATCAAGGGCGAGATTGTCACCCGATTGCTCATGCCGGACCATCCGGCTCCGGACTCACTCACTCCGCTGAAGAAACCCTGATATCATAAGAATCATCGAATCCAATGGCAACTGAAGACAAATGGAAGGCCAACTTCGAAAAGGTGGCCTTCACAAAACAATTTCCAGGGCTGTTGCTGGAGTGGCACAGCTGCCAGGGAAAAACCGTTGAAGCAGTCACCCCCCTGACGGGTAAACAGGGCGCCGTTGTCGTGACATTCACCGACGGAACGTTTTTCGTCGGGCCACCCTTGGCCCCTGAAGCCTGGGAACTGGGTCAAGCCCTCGTAGACGCCAGAAAGTACCTGGAACCCAGACATCAAGACGCCTATAAGGAGTATGATCGGCTGGCACAGAAAGACAAGGATGCGCTCCGCTTGGCCAGGCTGGAAAAAATTATCGGCGCGATCCAGAATAATGTCGATGCGATTCCCGAATTGAAAGCGCGTCTGAAAGCCCTCGTGCAGGAGTGGAAGTGAGCAGCCTCCCCAACAAGAATATGTTTGAGATCTTTTCGCAAGGTCTCTTTGAAGGAGTCAAACCCATGATGATCATCCGCGATCACCTCATCCGCCACCCGGACCGTTGCACGCACCAGGCCATTTGCGTCCCTATCTGCCCGACCGGCGCCTGGCTCTCGACCCCCCCGTACAAATTCGATCCATCACGCTGCCTGGAGAGCTGCCGGCTCTGCCTGGATGCCTGTCCGTCGCAAGCCATCTTCGGCGTCTTCAAAAAGGGCGACAAGCTGCTGGAGCCACAGAAAAAGTAGGAGGGAGTCGCGGCTGACGAACGGTGCGCGGTCTCGGTCTCGCCATCATGCGATACCGCGCCACGCATCCGTTCTCGTTGATCCCTCGCAGGCTCCTCTAAAACGCTGCCTCACCGGCAGCATGCCGTCGCCTGCTTTGTTAATTAAGCTTCTACCATCCCCATAACGCGATGGCGCTCCTTCGCCGCACATCCGTTCCACCGCGACGTGATGAAGAAATGGAAAGATTGGGAAAATACTCGATGTCAGGCGGTAGTCGCTCGATGCGCGCAGTCGGGAACCAACCAGACCACCCCTTGAAAAATAGAGAGAAAAGAAAAATCGGAACAGGCCCACGCGCGGTTCACGCGATCTGCTTTCGCAGATGTCCCCAGTAGGCGGTACCGGAATAGCCGCAGGCGGCCGTGCCGGTCGTCATGGCCATGATACGGTAGACTGTGCTGCGCGGGATTTTTACCTTCACGGCGGGGCTCAGAAGATCCGGGGAGTTCATCACCAGCTTCAACGACTCACCACCGGAAAGAATCGGCCACATGCAGGACAACCGGAGCCTCGTTTCATAACGCGGGATCGCCATCGTATAGAGCCAGCCTTGATCAAGATGCTCGGTGGCCATCCGGACAAGCTTGCTCAGCACCGGCCTGAATTTCGTGAGATTCTGCTGATCCAATAAATCCCTCGGTGTGAGCCCCACCTCGGCAAGCATCGGTTCGGGAATATAGCACCGCCCCTTCTGCAGATCGTGCGCAACATCCTTCACGATGTTTGTCAATTGCAGGCCTTTCCCGAACCGGACGCCGACTGCTGACATCTCTCGTACGTTCCACGATGCCAGCGCCTTCCGGTGGCCACACATCAGATCCGTCCAAAACTCCCCCACACATCCGGCGACATAGTAGGTATAGCGGTCCAGATCATCAACCGTCTTCAGCGCCGTGAGATCCTCTGCGGTCTGCCCCGGGAAGGTGCTCAAATCCATTTCCATTCCCTGTGTGAGCGTGGTCATCAGCCGCTGAACCCGGCGTCGATCCTCCGGCGAAAAGTCCAGAAAGAGCCTGAAACACTGATCCAACCGTTCCAGCAGCACCCGCTCAGCTGAATGCTGCTGGAGCGGCCCGATCGCCCGCTGAATATCCTGCACCTGCCCCCAGACGATCTGATCGCCGACAAACTGCCCTTTCAACTGGCTTAGAAAGTCCAGACGACGGTGCCGATCTATCAGGTCTGTATCGGCAATCGTATCGGCGGCGCGCGCGAAGAGATAGGCGAGGCTGACTTGGTCCCGGACATCCGCCGGCACCACGGCCAGCGTCGTATAAAACAACCGGGAGACTTGTTTGAGGAGATCGCGAAGCAACTCCTGTTTGGAAAGATCTGTACTCGTAATCACACCTACTCGACGTCGAGAATGCCTTCCATCCCCTTCTCCCGGTGACTCGGCAAGGGCCACAACCGTTTATCACAATAGATCGGAAACGTCCCCGGCTGGGTGGGTGTAAACGTGAGCACCACCGTCTTGCCCGCGCCGACCTCTTCCTGGACGGCAAGTGCATCGATGATGAAATTGTGCGGCGTTAGCATCGTGACACTCGTCAATGTCACTTCCACCGGCTTTCCGGCTCCGACGATCACATGGTACGGGCGAAAGGAATAACTGTCGAGAATGACGCTCACCCGTTGGACTCCATCCGCACCTACCGGCACTCTCCACGGGCTGCCAGGCGGACCTGCGTCGACAGCCACCACGTCCGCCGCGGGCCACAGGACAGACCACCCCAACAAGAAGAGAAGCAACGGCCTAGAATACGTCATCAATGAGAAACTTCTAACAGGAAGATCGGGAAAGGGTCAATGCGGCTTCGGTGTCACGGCGTCTGCCGCCTTGACTTTCGGTGGCGCGGCCTTACTTCTATCGTCATCGGAGCAGATGTGTAAGACTTGTATCTCGATCAGGCAGTTTGTGTATAATAAAGGCAACTCAGTGATTTATCTCAACTGAGACGAAGACTGGTCTTCAAGGAGGCGTTCGATGAAATGGCTGAAGGGTATGGGCCTGTTGCTGATCTCCAATATTCTCATCATGATCACACTGTCGCTGACCGTGCCGATTGTGATCAACGTGATCCTGCCGATGTTTGGAATCGACGTGCGAGGCTCGGTCGATCTGTCGACATTGGTATGGGCCGCCATGTTCGGGTTCGGGGGCGCGTTCATCAGCTTGGCATTCTCGAAACAGATGGCGCGCGCAATGCTCAATTGCCAGCAAATCACTCACCCGCGTTCGCGCGCCGAGCAGGTGATCTATGGCTCCGTGCAGGAAATCGCGGAACGGCTGCATATCACCATGCCCGAAGTCTGGGTCTACGATGCTCCCGATCCCAACGCCTTTGCAACCGGCCCCAGCAAGAACAACTCCATGGTGGCGGTGTCCACCGGCCTCCTGCAGAATCTGCGGGAAGATGAGGTCAAAGCGGTGCTTGCCCATGAAATGGGCCACGTCTACAACGGCGACATGTTTGCCACTACGGTATTAGCCGGCTTGATGAACACCTTCGTCTACTATATCGCCATGTGGGTGCGCCGTTTCTTCGCGGAACGGGATCAGGCCGCGCTGGGATTCGGCCTGTCGCTTGTCCTTCAGATCATCGTCAGCATCCTGGCGTCTATCGTGATCAGCTGGTTCTCGCGCCAGCGCGAATACGGCGCCGATGCGTTTGCGGCCAAGGTCTACGGGAAGGAGTCCATGATTTCGGCGCTCCGTGCGATCGATCGATGGGTCAATCGGGCCCAATTCGAATACTCGACACAGGATGCGCTGGCGACGATGAAGATCTCCGGACAAACCGGCGGGGTCATGAGCCTGTTTTCTACGCACCCGCCGATCGAAGCGCGCATTGCGGCATTAGAACATCTCTAAAGACGACTCGGTACCGAGATCGACGGCGGGAGGAACCTCTCGCCGTCGCGACTCTTCGATCCACCCTCAGACCTCAGACTTTCCGAACAAACGAAATATGGGCGCGATATTCTTGGATAGCCGCGCCGAGGGCGGCTGAACCCATCGGGATGTTGGCATCCAGCGTGTCCTCGATGGCCGGATCATCAATCTCGACATCATACCGATCCTGAACATTCGTCCTCACTGGACCAGCCGTGATCTCTCTGGGCATGAAGATTTCCTTCCACACTTCTTTTTCTACCAGACACACGTCCCGGAATCGTTCATAGAGCAAGGTCAATTTCTCCGGATCACTCACCTTGACGCGAGAGTCCATATCCACATTCCTCCGATCAATTTGCGGGATCGCAATCACTTCGGTTGCGCCGGTGTGCGCGATGAAGCCGACTCAGTGACGGTGAAGCGCATCGTTCCGACTTGATTCGCAGCATGAAAGGGCTGTTGCCCCAACGGGGCAATAAACAGCTTCGCCACATACTGGCCCGGCTCCCATCGCATCCCGGACCTTTTCATTTCGAGATATCCGTACCGTTCATGGCCCGGCACTTCCAGCACATCCTTTCCCACACCCTCATGGCTCAATGATCCTCCGGGCTGTTCACGAAACCATTGCACCGCGAATTGCGCAGGGTCTTCGAGCGGAGCCACTTCGAACACAATGTACACAACCGGCGTCTCTGCCGGAAAGACTGCGCCAGGCTCGACTGGTTTCAGCCTGGGGTCCTGGGCATACCATCCTGTTCGCCCAAAGGTGTCCCATTCGACCTCATACCCCTTTGCCATTGTAATCCAGGTGAACAGCGACTGCGGCACCCCCTGCTGTTGCTTATCGAAGGACGGGCTCTGAGTCACTCCCACTTCGGTGGTGTCCTGCTCTTTCGGCGCGAGAAGGTCCTTCGCCTGGCTAGTTTGGAGAACCACCATGCCACTGCACACCAGGCTGATTGCAATCCAACTTCCTAAGCAACGCACCCACGGATGATGGTTCCACCTAGCCATGACAGCATCGTATCGGCGCGTCGGTGGCCGGTCAATCATCGAATGTCATCCTTGCCGTCCGGACCAGCTGTGATAGAGTGCTCTCTGATCTATTTCCACGATGGGCAGATTGTTATGCCGGACACACTTTCATCCGTACCGCAGTCTGGAGAATCCACCTCCGCCGATCGCTCGCAGTCGGGCCGCTCGCACGAACAGGAACCGGGGCGCCGGTTCGGCATGCGCGATGGGCTCTTCCAGGCCGTCACGCAAGGCGGAGGGGAACAGTACCTGTCCGCTTTTGCCCTGCTCGTCCATGCAACACCATGGCATTTAAGCATCCTGTCCGCCATGCCGCAGCTGTTAGGCGTCTGGGCGCAACTCGTCTCCGTGAAAGTGTCGCATTGGTTCTCGAGCCGCAGATCACAAATCTTCTGGGGCATCATCGGACAATCCGCTGCCTGGATTCCGATTCTCGCCCTGCCCTTATTGTGGCCCGAACTAGGCCCTTGGCTGCTGATCGCCGGCGTCGCGCTGTACTTTACCTTCAGCCATTTTACGTCCCCGGCATGGAATAGTCTCGTCACTGATCAGCTTCACGCCAACGAACGGGGCATGTACTTCGCCCAACGGTCTCGGGTGATGGCTCTCACGAGCTTTTTGGCGCTCGGTCTGGGCGGTGTGTTATTGAGCGTCTTCGAGCATTGGCACCTACTCTGGGCCGGCTTTGCCGTCATGTTTCTCACCGCCGGCCTGAGCCGTAGCGCCTCGCTCCTCTCTCTCGTGAAAGTGCCGGACCTCCCGCGTCATGCATCAACCGACAAACCAACGGGCTTCCGGGTGTTTGTTCGGACCGGTGTCTCCAGGGATTTTCGTCAGTTTCTTCTTTTTTCCAGCCTCATGCACCTGGCGGTGCTGATGACGGCTCCCTTCTTCGTCATTTATATGCTTCAAGACCTCCGGTTCGCCTATTGGGAATATGGCGTGTGGCTCGCAGCGGGTATTTTGGGCCAATTCGTCACGCTCCCTGCCTGGGGCCAATTCGGTGATCGCTTCGGAAACAAAGCGCTCCTCACCTTTACCGGCCTGCTGGTCCCCGTCCTGCCGATGCTTTACCTGTTGAGTACGGCCTGGAGCTTTCTTGTGGTCGTGAATTTTTTCGGAGGAGTGGTCTGGGCAGGGCTCGGCCTGGGCCTCAACAACTACGTGTTCGATGCGGTGCAACCGGCAGATCGGGCCAAAGCGGTAGCGGTCTCCGCCACAATGAATGCCATCGGATGGGCACTGGGCACATTGCTCGGCAGCTGGCTTATCAGTTCTGTCCCGGCATCCTTGCAGCTGGGAAGCCTGGACCTGCATCCAGCATCGAATCTGCCGTTTCTGTTCTTTCTCTCCGGCGTGCTTCGCCTGCTCGTCTCAGCATCATTACTCCACACGTTTCACGAACCCCGCGCGGTGGAGCATCGCGCCCACCATCGATTGCTGTGGGAACTTCCGCTGCTCAAACCGCTGCGCCAACTCGCATTCCGCCGCCGTTAGCCCGCCGGATACGCAACAACTACGGCATCGTCGGGCTAACCGCCCGTTGCTGCTCCTCTTGTTTTAATTTATCGAAGGCCTTATCCGCATGCGTGCGAACCTGATCCGGTGTCACCGTCGGCGCAGGCGGCGCCGGCTGATGACCCGCGCAAGCACTGAGCCCCAACAACGACAGGCCCGCCAAACCGGCCACCAAACTGCGCGCCATTCCATCGTACCGTGGCGTTTTTCTTCCCATGCGCAACCTCCTCCATGAAAACAAGCGCTGCACGCATGCAGACGTGAGCCCGCTTCTCGATGATCATACTACCCGCCTCCCGCGAATGCCATGACATCGATGTCGTTGACTCGCCGAGACCGGCAGAGTATGCTCCGCGATGAGAATCCGCTCTCCACTCCATACACCGAGGCTCCCATGTCATTGCGCGACCGCCTGACCGAAGATCTCAAACTCGCCATGAAGTCGAGGGATCAGCTTCGCATGGATGTCATCCGGATGATCAAAGCCGCGATCTTGAACAAAGAGGTCGAGCTGAGAAAGGATCTGGACGATGCGGAAATGAGCCGGATCATGGCCACGCTCATCAAGCAGCGCCGTGAGTCCGTCGAGCAGTTTGAAAAGGCCCAACGGATTGAATTGGCGGAGAAGGAGCGAAAAGAAATCACCATTATTGAAACCTACCTCCCCAAGGCCCTCTCTGCAGAAGAGCTTGACCGCATCATCATATCGGTCCTGGCCGATACAGGAAGCCGCTCCCTTAAGGACATGGGAGCCGTGATGAAAGCCGTGATGGCCCGTCTTGCAGGCCAAACCGTCGATGGCAAACAAGTCAGCGACCTGGTCAGAGCCAAACTCACCTAACGATCTGCCGATTCCTTGCTATACTTGAGGGTAGGCTGAGGCAATTTCTAGAACGCCGATACGCTCACGCGGGATCGTCAGGGCAAGCTCAATGGCCATTCTCATTGTCGATGACTCTCCTGATCAGCACCAGTTGCTCCGGTCTATGCTGACCAAGGCCGGTCACACTGATATCGTGGCAGCCGATTCCGCACAGGCCGCATTCGCAATCCTCCAGCCCGATGACACACGCGTTCCAATAAATATCGACTTGATTCTCATGGATGTCCTCATGCCGGACATCGACGGCATCGCAGCCTGCAGACAAATCAAACAAAGCGACCAGCTTCGTGACATTCCGGTCATCATGGTGACCGCGAAGAACGACATCGAGAATCTGAAGGAAGCCTTTTCGGCCGGCGCCATGGATTACATCGCCAAACCGGTCAACCGCATTGAATTGCTCGCTCGCGTGGCCTCGGCGCTGACCTTGAAGCGTGAAATGGACTGCCGCAAGGAACGCGAAGCCGATCTGCGCCGCAGCAACGAGGACCTCCAGCAAGCCCTGAAAGAGGTGAAGGCGCTTCGCGGCCTGATTCCCATCTGTGCCTCATGTAAAAAGGTCCGCAATGACGGCGGGCTCTGGCAACAACTGGAAGAGTACTTGGGCGAACATTCGGACGCCCAATTCAGCCACGGCATCTGCCAGGTCTGTGTCAAAAAGCTTTATCCTGGTGTTTACCCGGACTAGTTGGTACGATTCCGCCAGTTAGCCATTCCACCAGGAGACTGCCTACTTTTATGAGCATCCTTATCGTCGATGACTCCGCGGATGACCGCTTGCTCTTACAAGCGCTCCTGTCCGCTGCAGGCTACGAAAACATTCTCGCTGCAGACTCCGCCAACGCGGCGTTCAAACTTCTCGGTCTCGACGGAGGCAAACAATCGGGCGCGCGAGTCGACCTGATTCTGATGGATATCGTGATGCCGCAAATGAGCGGCATCGAAGCCTGCCGTCAGATCAAAGCCATCGACCGTTTCCGCGATACCCCCATCATCATGGTAACGGTCAAGACCGACCCGGTCGACCTGCAACTGGCCTTTGCCGCAGGCGCCATGGACTATGTAGCGAAGCCGGTCAACAAAATCGAATTGTTGACCAGAGTGCGCTCAGTATTACGCCTCGTCCATGAAATCGACCGGAGACGGGCGCGCGAACAAGAGTTGCTCGAAGTCATGCGCCAATTGCAGGAAGCCAATCAAATGCTGCTGCGGCTCTCCTGCCTGGACGGATTGACCGGCATCACCAATCGGCGTCAGTTCGACGACTTCCTCGACCAGGAGTGGCGGCGCGCCGTGCGCGACTCGACGCCGCTCTCTCTCATCATGTTCGACATCGACCGCTTCAAGACCTACAACGACTCCAAGGGTCACACGGCCGGCGATGAATGTCTGCGGCAGGTGTCTGCAGCCATCTCTAGCGCCGTCAATCGTCCCGGCGACCTGGTCGCCCGCTATGGCGGAGATGAATTCGTCACGGTACTTCCCGGCACAGCCATCGACGGGGCGGCACAAGTCGCAGAAAGCCTTCGCCGCCGAGTCGAATCATTGGGCATCACACACTCAGACGGAGAAATCATCACAATCAGCGTCGGCTATGCCTGTATCGTCCCCAACAGGCATATCTCCCCGACTGATTTGATCAAGGCAGCCGACCAGGCCCTGTACCAGGCAAAACAAGAAGGACGGAATCGAATCAAGCCGGCCGGGCTCTTATCATTGGTCCAGGATTCTCACGACAACTAGAGTAAAGACCACCTGAGGAAACTGTCCGGTACCATAGTTTGCTCACGATTATGCCGCGTCATCGCCGTATCGCCGTTCGAAAACGGATCAAGACAGCTGCCGCGCCCTCTCGGAATCCCCCGTCATCTCCTAAACGGGCATCCACTACAGGCGTACGACCGCGCTCTACACGATCGACCGCCTCGGTCAAACCGAGCGCCACAGCGCTTCTGGAAGAATCCCAGGAGACTCTCCGGAAACTGGCTCAGGATGAGGCCCTGACCGGTGGCAATCTCTCCCGCTCCTTCCAAGCCATTACCGAAGCCTGTTGCAGACTCTTGCGAGTGGAGCGAGCCGGCGTCTGGTTATTCACTGACCATCGCGACGCCATCTCGCTGATCGACCTCTTTGAATTCAAATTCCATCGTCACAGTACCGGCACGACTCTCCTATCGACGCACTATCCAACCTACTTCCGATCCCTCATCGACGAAGAACGAGCCATCGTGGTTCACGACGCCGCTCAAGACGCTCGAACCAAGGAGTTCACACAGACCTACCTGACTCCTTTCAAAATCGGAGCGATGCTGGATGCCCCAATCAGGCAGAAGGGGACCGTCGTGGGGGTCCTATGCGCAGAACATGTCGGCACGACACGGCGATGGAATATCCAGGAAGAACAGGTCGCAAGTTCACTGGCGACCATGGCAACGTTGGCCATAGACGCAGCGGAACGGCGTGAGGGAGAACAGGCGCTGCGGGATGCGAAAGAGGCGGCTGAAGTCGCCAATCGGGCGAAGAGCGAATTTCTGGCCAACATGAGCCATGAAATCCGGACACCGATGAATGCCATCATCGGCATGGCCGATCTGCTGTGGGACACTGAACTGACTTCCGAACAGCGCAAGTACCTGCGGATCTTTCGGCGGGCAGGCGGGACGTTGCTGACCCTCATCAACGACATCCTCGACCTCTCAAAAATCGAATCGGGGCACCTCGAACTGGACTCTGTCGATTTCGACCTGAACGAAGTCATCGACCGAGCTTTGGAAATGTCGGCCATGCGGGCCAATGAAAAAAGCTTGGAACTCGTGTGCCGCATCGCCCCGGACGTGCCCTCTTCCCTGATCGGCGACCCGACACGACTGATACAAATATTCGTCAACCTGATCGGCAATGCCCTGAAATTTACCGACAAGGGTTCCGTCGTGGTCCAGGTAACCAATGACAAGGAGGCGCGCACTTTCGGCGCGATTCAATTCTCAATACGCGACACTGGAATCGGCATTCCCGCCGATAAACTCACCGCCATCTTCGCCCGTTTTACGCAAGTCCATCATTCATCGGCGAAACAATATGGAGGAACAGGGCTTGGCCTCGCAATCACCAAACAGCTGATAGAGCTGATGAACGGGCGGATCTGGGCAGAAAGCGTAGTGGGCAAAGGAAGCATCTTCCATGGCTCGGTGACGCTCGGCGTACAACCAGTCCACGACGTCTCGAAAACGCCTGCTCCAATCAACCTATCGGGAACCAGAACGCTCGTCGTGGACGACCACCCCACCAATTGTTTGATCCTTCGAGAAACACTCGCCGCCCAAGGAGCCTTAATTACCGAAGCCGACAACGGCGCCACCGCGATTCAGGCACTCCGTCGTGCAAGCGAACAAGGCGCTCCGTATGAACTCCTGCTCCTCGACGCCAGTCTGCCGGACATGACCGGCTTTCACATGGTCGAGCAGCTCAAAACGTTGTCCGTAGAAAAAGGGCTGGTGACGGTCATGCTCACGTCGGACCATTGGGCCGACGATATCGCCCGCACCTACGATCTCGGGTTAGGAGGGTATCTGGTTAAGCCCATCCGCCGCGCTGACCTGCTTCAAACGATCGGCATCGCGATGAACCGCGCCAAAGGACCCCAGCCCGGAGCTTCACCCGAATCCAAAGAGCCCGCGAAGTCCGCGATCGTCCACCCACTGCGGCTGCTTCTAGTTGAAGATTCCCCCGACAATCAAGTGCTGGTGAGTTCCTACCTCAAACAAACCAGCCACTCTCTCGACATCGCGGATAACGGCGCGATCGGAGTGGAGAAATTCAAGAACCAGCCGTACGACGTCGTGCTGATGGATATTCAGATGCCTGTACTGGACGGGTACGGCGCGACGAAGGCGATCCGCGAATGGGAACGCAATCATGACTTGCCGCCTGTTCCGATCATCGCCCTTACAGCCTACGCGCTCAAGGAAGAGACCGACAAGATTTTTCAGGCCGGCTGTACCACCCACATCACCAAGCCCGTGAAGAAAGCCACCCTGCTGGAAATTCTTCGGGCGCACCAGAAGCGAGCTGCCTGATTCATGCAAACTCCACCACCAGCATCATCCGATCGAGTCCTTGTGCGGATCGAGCGCGATTTTGAAAGCATCGTGCCCGGCTTTCTAGCCAATCGGAAAAAGGACCTCCACACGCTTCACCGCGCGCTGGCCGAGAAAGACTTTCGAACCATCCAACTGCTGGGTCATCGCATGAAAGGCGATGGCGGCGGATACGGATTCGATCGGATTTCAGAAATCGGCGGCGTCATGGAACTGGCAGCCCAGCGGCAGGACCATGCCGCGTCCGAGCAACACATCAAACAGCTGGAACATTTCCTGGCCTGCGTACATATCGAATACGTGTGATGCACTGATTGTTTGAGTAGAGTCCTGGTCACGGCTCGTGTATAATGCCGTCCAACGGGAATGCGAGCGCACCTCCTCCCCGTTCTCTTGCCGTGGATTCGATGCTGCGCAATCGAGCGCAACCAACCCCACGGGGCTTCATGCGCTCGCTCCCACATCCCATCGCGTGGGGGGCTAGCTCAGTTGGGAGAGCACTACGTTCGCAACGTAGGGGTCGGGGGTTCAACTCCCCTGCCCTCCACCAACCTTCGCTAAAGCTTCGGTTGGCACGCCAACCCGATGGTTTGCGAAGGTTGTCCTCCGACCCGTCGGCCAGAGCCTATGGGCGGCGTGCCGAAGCCTTGGCGTAGGAGGACCACGTACCTTGCGTCTTCCGCTTCGGTTGGCACGCCAACCCGATGGTTTGCGAAGGTTGTCCTCCGACCCATCGGCCAAAGCCTATGGGCGGCGTGCCGAAGCCTCGGCGAAGGAGGACAGCGCCATGAAATACGTTTATCTCCTGCAAAGCCTGACATTTCCGAATCAGCGCCATATCGGGATTACGGCGGATGTCGACGCCCGCCTTCAGACTCATAACGCCGGTGGCTCGCCCCACACAGCTAAGTACCGGCCTTGGAAACTCGAAACGTACATTTGCTTCCAAGATGACCAGCGCGCAATCGAATTCGAGCAATATCTCAAGTCTGGATCGGGACGCGCATTTTCAAAGAAACGGCTGTAGTGATCGTCACACCCCACCGTTTGAACTCCTGTCATGCCTCTTGCACCACCTCTGGTAAAGGATCTCTGTATTCAGTCGCGAGCCTCCATGGCTGATGCCCTCGGCTTTCTGGTCTGGCAAAACCTTTCTGACTCTGAACCCACATGAGCAAGCGCCGTCCTGTTGGTCAACAATCGGTCGGAAGGGAATGCTCCGCTCACGGTTCAGGCGTTGGAGAGGGCGCTGGCCTAGCATCAAGAGGTGAAGTTTGGGGATGCTGCTGTTCCGGGGACGGTAGTACAGTCGGGGCATCAGCAATTAGGGTTTCGATATCTCCTTTGTTCAGCAAATCGGCAAGAATGTCCTTATCAAGTGCCGCACTCTGAATTTGCCCTCTCAAGGGCTTCAGACTGTCCTCTCCGCGCAAATAGATCGCAAGCAGACGAAGAATCGATTGGCGCACCAGGGAGGCCAGCCTGCCAATTTCGTCGTCAGAAGCAAGCCTTTCTGGGGGTTCGGTCTCGCTATCATACTGTCCATGAAATAACTTGCCCCTGCGTTCGAACATGCTCCTCAGGAATTTGAAAGTGTCCTGTCTCCCTGCACCATCACCGAGTTCGCAGGACAGCAGGGCACAGCTTTGGGATATGCGGTGAGTAAGTTCCGTTTTGCCATCGGGAGTAAAGAGAGCTTCCAGTGCGATTATCAAATCAGCCAATTGCTCGGCTCGCTTTGCCTTTCGGTGATAGTCCTCAAAGAATTGTCCAGCGATTCTTACTGCTTTGCGTAAAGTAGAGCCTGTGTCCTGGATTCGTATTTGATGACGACTGTAGGCTCGCCACATCCGATTTATTCGCTGCTGCTCATTGGGTCCAAGTTTCGGGCAGAGCCGAGGAGGCACAATGTCCTGACGAGGTGAGCCAAGAAAGTACATTCCTCCTTTCTGAACTGCGTTCACCCAACCTGGCGAGAAATGTGGCGCAACATAGTCAATGTCGCTAACCCCGTCAACCGCGTATTGCAATGCCTGGCGGAAAGGCTGCGTTTCTTTCCAGCGTCGCGCGAGCCACGGATACATTTGTTCGACATCAAAGCCGTCTGTGTCTTTGCATATGAGAAACCAGGTACCTGTTGATGGAGGACTCACGAAACTCTGGAGAGAGGTCTCGCCAAGAAGCTGTGGAACCTCATTAGGTGCAAACTCCTTGAATAACCAGCCCTCGTATGGTGGTTCTATATGCAGTCCGGAAAGGAGCTTGACGTTGAAAAGATGGAAGCAAGCAAACTTTTCAAACGGTCCTTGCTCATAGAGTTGAACATCTAGTTCATGAAGTGCCCCATCAACGTAATCAGCCTGAGTGTCGGGCAGAGGGTCGTTGATTGTAAAATGAAGAGTGCTTAGTCTGCGAAAGAACAAATGGTCGAGGGCTCGTGCTAAATGCCAGACATCTCCACAGCATTTTCTGAGGTGGGGGTCTTCAGAAAGTATTTCTCGAAGGTTCGATTGAACCTGTTCTTGAGACAGCCCGCGGGATTCGATCTGTTGAATTAGAGGATCCTCCGTAGCCGAAACGAAGTAAGTCAACGGGAAGAGATAATGAGTGCCATAGTCAGGCCCGAACTGATAAACGAGGTGACGGGCTAATGCGCCAAGCTTTTCATTCCTCATCGTGTTGTGTCCATCATCGCGTAGAACGAGAGACTAAAGCTAGCGATGTAACGCGTCAAGCATAACCAAATGGCCAAAATTCAGAATTTGGTCCACACAATGCATGGGTTCGGATGTGGAATTCTGAAGGGCATTGGGAAGCTCCGGCCCCCTCGATGTCGATCATGGGAAAGAGGACCCGTTGAACGGCAGGAAGTCGTGATTCAGGATGCTCAGGCCAGGCTACGCAGCGTACGCAATCCCTCGCAATTCAAAGCGAAAGGCAGAAGCCAACGACCGACAGAATGCCTACCCTCCACCAAACCAAGCTTCGCTTGACCCGCCGCGTTCGATCACATCGCGGCGGATAGGTACTTTTCCGCTTGGCTTAGATTCTTCTCTTCGCGCGTACCGGCAGCTCGTCAGGCGAAGGCTCTCTTTGTCGCCGCCGGATGAACACCTACATCGTCTCCCCTTCCCCTAAGCTACAGCTTGGGTTGGCACGCCAACCCAAGGTCGTTGCGGCAGGAGTATCCTTGCGCCTCCTTCGCCAGCCTTCTAAAATAGTCTGCGAGCGAGGCCTTCATGTCTTTCACGATTCGCCTTTTCCAACGTCTGCTGCCGTTGGTCTACCATTCGAGCGCATGTGCGCTGATCACCCTTCTCCTGTTGAGCACTAGCCCGGTGTATGCGGAATGGGTTGCACTGGAGGACAAGTATCAGACACCAGGACTACAAACCCTGTACATCGACCCAGACACCATCCGCCGAAAAGGAAATCTGGTATCGATGGAGATGTTAGTTGACTGGAACTGGATGCAAGGGAACCGCTCACCAACCAGATTCTACTCGACGAAGAGCACGAAGGAATTCGACTGTGCGCGAAAAAGCGGCAGGTCGGTAGCGTCCATTGACTTCTATGGTCATATGGGAACCGGCCACCCCGTGGGTGGAGGGACCTTCACAAACGAAACGTACTGGGTACCGGTCGAACCAGAGAGTCTCAATTACGGTTTATGGACAATGGCCTGTGGCAACCCGTGAGTGTGCAGAACATCAGTACCGACCGCCCGAAACGCGAGAGCATGCCCCTCGAAGAAGCCACCATCTCAAATATGTGGGAGATTACCGCGACCTTGGAAGTCTTGGAGCGGGAGGGACTCCGCCTTGGTCTTTGGCAAAGAAGTCACCCTTCAGACTCGCGGCAAGGACAAGTACAAGCGCACTTTTGCCGATGTGCTCTTGCCGGATGGAATGAACGTCAATCACGAACTGGTTTAAGAGGGCTGGGGCTGGTGGTACCGGAAGTGTGCGCCAGGGGGTAGGCTCTTGAGGGATTAGAGAACGAAGCACACCAAGAAAGAAAGCATTATGCCCTGATCCGCAGCCAGTACCACTGTGGGAGTGGCGGAAGCGGAGCAGGTGAGCGGCGCGTGGCGGGCCGATTCCTTCCTGACCCTCCTGTCATCTCGGCTCAATCCCTACTCCTCATAATTCTCGACAACCTCCGGGGGACGAACTTCCGCATCGTCCGGGTCAAGTCCGACGTCGCGGAGGGCACGTCGCTGACGCAAGAGGTCCCAGCACTGATCAAGTTCAACCTGGACTTGCGCTAGCCGCTTCCGATCGGCTTTGGGGTGTGCCCTTTGCTCGTGCAATCGGTGTTCCTCTGCGACAAGGCGCTGAATATAATTAAGGACCGGCTGATCTTCGACTTGATTCTCCACGAGAGCATCCTACAGCGCGGATTTGATCAGATTGGTTAGGCTTTAATGTTACACCCTCACGAAACTGCGTGCAACCGATGCTCTGGCCATCATGTATTTCGCTGCGCGTGGCGGGCCGTCAGCGCAAATTATCGGAGCTGCTCCGGATCGGACACGTTCAATTCGAAGGCGGCCCCATACATCTTTTCCACACGGATTTCACGAAATCGACATAGTGATTGAAAGGAAAGTCATAAGCAGCTTATTCCCCGAGGCAGCACAGTAGGTGGTTTACAGCCTCATGACAGTGGAGTTATTTGGAAGGGATTAGCAGGCTACTACGTGCAATCTGCCAAGGGGCTGATAACTCCTCAATGGAATCTAACACCCGATGGTGAGATGCTTGTGGAGAGATTGGGGTTGAATTGATTAGAAAACCCACCGTCTATGTATTTGCCTTTCTCCTTCAATCTGAGGTTGGCCTAGCTGTCGATCTTTCGAGCCAAGTCGTCTCCGTCCTTGGCGGCGACACCATTGAAATCTTACACCTCAATCAACCTGAACGTGTCCGTCTCTACGGCATCGACTGCGCTGAGCAAGGCCCAGCCTTCGGCACTCGAGCGAAGCAGGCTGCGTCCGCGTTAGTCTTCCGAAAAGATGTCATTCCCCAGACCTACGGCAAGGACACGTACAAGCGCACACTTGCCGACGTGCTGCTACCCGATGGGATAAATGTGAATCAGGCACTCGTCAAAGAGGGCTAGTGCTGATGCTATCAAAAGTATGCGCCAGGAGATACGGTGCTGGAAGGATTGGAGTCGGAAGCTCGCGCAGCCAAGAAGGGCTTGTGGGCTGATCCGCAGCCCGTCCCGCCGTGAGGGTGGAGGAGGAAATGGTGTTACCGGACAGACTTATTTCTTGGCGATAGCGCGTTTGGGTTCGGCTCGTGCTGCTCGCAGCGAGACCTGAATCGTGGGGCTAAATAAGTCCGGTAGCGACTGCCCTCCACCAAACTTCGCTCGTGCGTACCGTCCGTTAATTATCGAGGTATCGTATTATTGCGGACGGGATAGACCCATTCAGTAAAATTCCCCTTCTGTAAACAATGCTTGCGCGCATCGGCGATTTCCCCAGGCGACGTAACTCCTTATTGCCGCCGGCGATCCGGGTGTGACACAGCGCGCCGCGGGTTAGAGGCTGAGGATGATTTTGATCCGCCGTTCAATTTCTTCGATGGCGTTTTCCGGCAGGGCGCCAATTTCTTTGGAGAAGGATTCATTGGCCACGGCGATCAGTTGCCCGAGCAGTAAATCGCTGTCGTAGTCGAGTGCTCCCGTTCCTTTGAGGAGTCGGTACCGAAGAATGCCAGGGTCGTCGATCAGTTTACTGGTTGTCGGAATCACGATCGTGGATGGATACCCCGCCTCATTCACCAGGTTTGACTGCACGACCAGAGCGGGACGAAGTTTTCCCGGCTTGGTCCTGACCCGTGGGTTGAAGTCGACGATGTAAAGATGTCCGCGTTTGATGTGCATTTATGTGTCCACGGCATCACGACCGACGGCAGCCTGGGCGAGTTCCCGATGCTCCCGTTTGTCGGCGGCTCCGCATCGGCGAACCGATTCTCTAATCTCCTCCCGTAGCCTCTCTTCAGCGGTGTGCTGTTCGAGCGTCTTCAAAGCCGCGCGCAGGACTCCTGCCTTGGTAGGGATGCGCAATTCTTTCCGCAGCCGCTCAATTTGCTGTTCTTCCTTCTTGGATACGGCAATGGCACCCATTATTGACCTCCTTATACTTTCACTAATACTATCTATAATCGACAACCGAATTTGTGTCAACCGTCAGTGAGCACAGATAATCTTATTCTCGAATTGTTTCGTGCGTCCCGGCGGCTCACCGACAAGTCAGTACCTGGGCTCAGCAATCTCTTCGGCGCGGTGAGAGAGAAGGTGGTTGGGCGTATGGCTAGGCCGATCGAGCCCGTATTGGCACACGACAACCGAGCAAACATTGGCTTTTTGAAGCTGTTGGCGTTCTCGATTCAGAGAAACCCGGACGAATCAGCTACGCCGCTTCCTCGTTGTCGTCCGTGCCGCCCATGCTAGCTCTCAGCTTTTCAAGCCGGCCGGTTAGAGTGGATCGGATGACGAGCAGCTCGTCCTGCCCCAGCGGACTCGATTGGATGCAACGGTCAAAGGAGATGCCGGCTTTCTGAATCGCCGGCGCCAGTGCCTCGATTTCGTCGTCGACCCAGAACCACTCACGGCCCTTCAGCTTGTGCATGGCCTGTTGGATCCAGACCACCTTGTTCTCGCAGTTCGTCCAGTTGGCGTGATGAAACGGCCGCGCCTCCGGATTGCTGCAGAACTTCCCGCAGTACAGGACGCTCAACAGAGTCTTGAGCTTTTCCGACTCCCAGGAGGTGAGCCAGATCACCTCGAAATGCTCATGTGCCCACGCAAGCCAGGAATTCACCCCCGGCCTGATTTGGAACTCCCCCGCATAGTCTCCAAACAGCACGCCGTCGATGTCATGGAACAAGATCGGTGCAGTTTTCATAGGCCTCCTCGTAGCCCGCATGATTCATCATACGCTTCTGCTTCCTTCGTGGCTCGTATCTCGTGAAGCCCGCTTCGCCGACTCAGCGAGGCGAGCGTGAAGCGCAGGATGGGAAGAGCCTTCCTATATCGGGGCGCTTTGTTTGCGAGATACGAAATACGCTTCACGAGCGACGCGACTCCATTCGTTTGTTTTCACAAACCGTCGCGAATAACTCGGGCTAGCTAAAAGAATATGGCAGAAGCGCTTCGAGGGCAAACTGAATTCCATTTGCCGCACTCCATGCTGGCGGCACTGAGAGACGACTATTGATGCTGTCTGCTGATTCACGACCACCCGCCAGCACGGCAACGGCTTTGCCTGGGAAAAGCACCTTAAGACGGGGGAAACCTATAGCTTGTCTGAAGGGCTGCTTTCCTCTCCCCCATCCTTGGCCGGTGGCTTGGGGGTACGATTCACGTGCTGTTCATGAAACAAAGCTGCCGTGACAAACAGCTGGATACCGATCAGAAGCAGGAAGAGAGCGCCGATATCATAGCCGACCTCCTCGGAGCGGGCAAATCGCCGGCTTGCAAACCAGAAGGCAAGCGCCGAGAGGACGCCGAAGAATATCCTCATATACGGGACCTTACTCTACCGGCGATATCAAAGTATGTACGCCTGATGCCTTACACAAGCCGAGACGTAGCCGATCGGCTGCTCCGTGCTCCGTCACTCGTATCTCCTGAAGCGTGAAACGCAAGACGGATGGATAGTGTTGATATCTTTATTTGCGAGATACGAGATACGCTTCACAAGAGACGCTGCTGTGCTACGGCGCCGGTGCGCCGGCTGCGGAGCCTGGCTCTGCGGGCGGCGTCACAGTTGGCGATTGTGGCTCGGACTTGAACGGCAGATCAAGCAGCGCATAGGGATTGACGCGCGCGCCGTTGAGCTTCACACCCCAATGCAGATGAGGCCCGGTCGCACGGCCGGTCGCGCCCACCTTTCCGACAATCTGTCCCGCCCGTACGAGATCCCCTTCTTTCACCAACACGTCGGACAAATGGAAATACATCGAATAGAATCCGAGCCCGTGGTCGAGAAAGATGCCTCTCCCGGAGAAAATATGATCGACCGTGAGCCGCACGATTCCATCGTTCGTCGCGGCCACGTCCGTGCCGAGGGGCGCGCCGATGTCTTCTCCATTATGCGGGTTGCGGGCTTGACCGTTCATGATTCTGACGCTGCCGAAAATACCGGTTCGTTTCCCGCTCACCGGCTCGACGAAACCCGTCTGCCATAATTTCATGGGTGAGTCGGCTGCGAGTGCCGCCTTGACCTGCTCCTGCTCGCCCTTCCATCGCGCCAGCCCCTGTTCGTCAAGATCGACCTTGTCTCTGGGCAACTTGAGATGCTCGACACGAAATTGTTCTTTCAGCACCAGCACACGATAACTGAGCGATCGGCCCTGTCCCCCATCCATGATCTGGATGGCCAAGTCGTGAGTTCCCGGCTCCTCCTGCATATCGATTCCCAGCAGCCCCACAAACCCTTTGGGCTCCCCCGGTCGCGTCTCCGGGAAAAAGCTGACGGCCCTTCCAAGAAATTTCCCCTGCACGTGGGTGGAGGCCTCATCCGTGGGGACTTTGATCACGATGATCTGGCCCTGCTTGCCGCTGTAGTGCGCTTCAGAAGTTTGGCTACCCGATTGGATACCGGCACACGCGCTGAACGGGATCCCGCCGGCCCACAAAAACATGGATATGAATATCGTCGCACCGGCCCGTTGCCACAGAGACGAAACACGTGGCTCTTTCATCGGTAAAAACGCCCTCCTGACATTTGAGAGAGTAATTCCTCCACCCGCCGATTGACGGGGCTGAACGGATCCATGCATAGAATCGTTTCCTCCCAATATCCGTTCAGCTTCAGATAGGTCCAGTCCACCGTATAGGAGCGATTCTTCGCCCTGGCGAACCGGATAAAGTCGCCGCGGACCTTGGCCCTCGTCGTCTGGGGAGGCGTGGACATTGCCCGCTGAACGGATTCTTCCTCCACAACCCGTTCGATGAGCCCGCGGGACTCCATGAGGTAGTACAGTCCCCGCGTCCGTTTCACGTCATGGTACTGCAAGTCCAACAACAGCACCCGCGGATCGTCCCAACCGCATGACTTTCTATCCACGTAGGATTGAATCAGATGTTTCTTGGTCACCCAATCGACCTGATGGATCAACTGCATGGGATCATCTTCCAACTGATCGAGCACCTGCTGCCATTTGACATAGACATCATCCAGAGTCGGGTCATGCGCATGCTGGTCCAGATACTCCCTGGCACGGTCCAAATAGACCCGCTGAATTTCGATCGCAGTCATCTGCCGGCCGTCATCGAGTTTCACCTTTTTCTTGAGCGTGTAATCGCGCGCGATCTCGCGGATCGCCTTGACGGGATCCTCCAGCTCCATCCCATGCACCGCATAGCCTTCTTCGATCATCGACAAGACCAGCGCCGCCGTGCCGACCTTGAGGTACGTGGCAAACTCCGACATGTTGGAATCGCCCACGATGATATGAAGGCGGCGATAGCGCTCCGCATCGGCATGCGGCTCATCGCGGGTGTTGATGATGCTCCGCGAGGACGTTGTCGAGGACGACGTCTTTTCGTGAATATGCTGCGCCCGCTGGGAAATGAAATACTGCGGCTTGCCGGATACCTTGAGCACTTTCCCCGCCCCGCTGAACACCTGCCGCGTGACGAAGAACGGGATCAACTGCTCCGTCACTTTCCAGAAATCGACGTCGCGCCGCATCAGGAAATTTTCGTGGCAGCCGTAGGTATTGCCCAGAGAATCGGTATTGTTCTTGAAAATATAAATTTCGCCGGACAACCCCTCCTCGCGAAGACGCTCTTCGGCCGCGGGCAAACAGGCTTCCAACAACCGCTCACCGGCCTTGTCATGGATCACAAGATCGAGAATGTTGTCGCATTCCGGCGTGGAGTATTCCGGGTGGCAGCCGGTATCCTGGTAGAATCGCGCGCCGTTGACCAAAAACGCATTGGACGGCCAGCTGTTGGGAATGAGGCCCTCGAAGATATACCCCAGGACCTTTTCCATCGGCAGGTAGATCCGGCCGTTCGGCGAGAAAATCAGGCCGTACTCATTCTCGAGACCGAAGATCCGCGGTTTGATAGAGCCTGGATGCACCATGGTCATAAATTCAGATTACACGCCCGCGCGTCGGTCTTCAACTGAAGGTACGGAATAATACGACGAGGATTCAGACGGAGAGGAGCAGGCGAATATCCGCCACCGGCAAACGGCGGAATTTCCGGCCGACGCGGTGGCGTTCCAGGACTGCCACTTCCAGTCCTTCGGGAGGCAGCTTAAGATTCGCGGTCTGTTCGAGCGCCGAGACACAGCGGGACAATGCCGTCTCCAGCGGGGGCGCCTGGCCGGAGCTTTTCTCTTTCAACACCGCCTGTACGGCATCTGATTTCCCGCCGATGACCGCGAAGTTCCTTTCATCGATGATGCTTCCATCGAATGAAATCCGGTACATTTCGTTCGGCTGGCCGTTGACGCCGACCTGCACCACCAGAATTTCCACTTCGAGCGGCTTCAGCTCCTGACTGAAAATCGTGCCGAGGCTCTGGGAATACCCGTTGGCCAGGGAACGCCCGGTCACGTCTTCCCGGCTATACATAAATCCTTTGAGGTCGGCGTGGCGGATGCCGGCTTTGCGAAGATTCTCAAACTCGCTGTACTTGCCGGCTCCGGCGAATGCGATGCAGTCGTAGATCTCAGAGACCTTGTGCAACGATGCGCTGGGATTATCGGCCGTCAGCAAAATCCCCTCGGCATACTCCATGGCAATGATAGACCGGCCTTTGGCGATGCCCTTTTTGGCATACTCCGCCTTATCCTGCATCACCTGTTCGGGAGACACGTAATATGGCATCGGCATGCTGGCTACGTCTCCCTCGATCGCCGTACGGCGATCATGCTGTCGTAGACGGAACGGATCCGGTCGTCGGCCACATCGGCGATGCCCTGCGCGGTGACGAACTTGGCCGTTGGATAGATCCCCCGAACGAGATCCGGCCCTCCTGTACCCACATCGTCGTCTGCGGCGTTGTACAGCGCGGTCAGCGCCAGCTTGAGCGCGTCGGGTTCCGACAAGTTTTTCTGGAAATACTCGCGCATGGTGTTGCGCGCGTCTTTTCCGCCTGATCCGATGGCGTGATAATCCGATTCCTCATAGCGCCCGCCGGCCAGATCGTACTTGAAGATGCGCCCTTCGGCGCGCTTGAGATCATAACCCACGTACAACGGCATCACGACCAACCCATGAAACACCATCGGGAGATTGGCTTTGACCATCTGGCCAAGCTTATTTGCTTTCCCCTCGCAGGACAGCTGCATGCCTTCCAACTTTTCGTAATGCTCCAGCTCGGTTTGGAACAACCTGGCCATCTCAATGCAGGGGCCGGCGGCGCCGGCGATCGCCATGGCGGAGAATTCATCGATCTTGAAGACCTTTTCAATGCGGCGATCGGCGATCTGAAATCCCTCCGTCGCCCGGCGGTCGCCGGCAATCACCACACCCTGTTGAAACTTAATGGCCAGCACGGTCGTCGCATGGGGCACCGCCATCGGTACACCCGATCGAGCCGACTCCGGCTGTGCCCATCGATCGGCGGGCACAACTCCGTGACCGCCGGGCGTCAGGCCCGGGTGGTGCGTCGAGACAAAATCGAAAAAACTAGATTCGTCGTGGTTCGGCAAATAGGGCAGCTTCATAGAAATGCACCGATCGGCATATCAGGCCTTCAACTTCTCGATCAACGCATCGACCGAATCGACCGTGTCGAGCAGTCCCCCGGTCAGAGCCTGCGTACCGCGATGGGGGTCCATCAACGGCACTTTCTTGATCGTGGCGTTTCCTACGTCGAACAGCACCGAGGTCCAGCTCGCCCCATAGAGGGCCTTGGCGAACTTGCTCGCGCAGCGACCACGAAAATAGGCTCTGGTTCCCGGAGGCGGGGTCAGCTCCGCGCGTTGAATTTCCGCCTCCTCGACGATCCGCTCGATATGCTCGCCGCGCTCCAGCGTATAGAACAGCCCTCGATCAGGGCGGACATCATGGTATTGCAGGTCCATCAGCTTGATGCGGGGATCGTCCCATCCGCAGCCCTTGCGGTCCATATACGACTCGATCATGTGGCGCTTGGCCACCCAATCCAGTTGCTGCACCAGCAGACGCGGGTCACGATCGAGGGTATCGAGGACCGTCTCCCAACGGCGCAGAATATCCTGAGTCGAAGGGTCGAGACCGTTCGCCGCATAAAAGCTCACGGCCGCATTGAGATAGGCGCGCTGAATGGCCAGCGCCGTCGTCGGGCGTCCACCCGCCAGCTTGAGCGTTTCCTTCATATCCAGATCGCGGGACACTTGTTTGAACACGCGAACCGGTTCGTCCAGCTCCACCGAAGGCAATTCGGCTCCCGCCTCAAGAAGTTCCAGCACGATATCCAAGGTGCCCACCTTCAGATAGGTGGAGACCTCCGCCATATTGGCATCGCCCACAATGACATGGAGACGCCGAAACTTCGCATGCTCGGCATGCGGCTCATCGCGCGTGTTGATGATCGGCCGCTTGACCATCGTATTGAGATCGAGCAGGCATTCAAAAAAATCGGCGCGCTGAGAAATCTGATATTCCGCCGGAGTGGTCTGATTTTCCGCTCCGACCTTGCCGGCCCCGGCGAAAATCGGCCTGGTGACCAGGAATGGGGTCAGCACGCGGGCGATGGTGCCGAACGGCACGGCGCGCGACACTAAATAGTTTTCATGATAGCCGTAACTGTTGCCCTTGCCGTCGGAGTTATTCTTATAGAGGACATATTGCTCGCCGCCCCGGACCCTGGCCATTTCACGGAGGCTCTGCGCGAGAATCCGCTCCCCGGCCCGTTCAAAGGCAACTACTTCCCGCGCCGTCGAACATTCCGGAGTGGAATATTCGGGATGAGCCCCATCGACATACAGGCGTCCGCCGTTAGCCAACACCTTGTTGAGCTGCCGATTGTAGTCGGGATTGGGACAATCACGCTCACCGTCGACGACGAATCCACGGGCATCCAACAGCGGGTTTTCATGTTCGTAATCCCAGATCGCGCCCGGCGCAGGAAGCCCTGTGTAGTGTCCGATCACGGCGATAGAGCCGGTCACGGGATCGGCGGAAGAATTGTCCTTTGCCGCGATGCCGAACTCGGTTTCCGTGCCAAGCACTCGCGAGCGATTCGTCGGTGTGTGTTCGGGCATAAGAGATGATTACAGGTAGTGACCGGTGGTGACCGTTTCAATCTGCCGAGATTCGGCCGGCCCGCCGCTGATCGTCCGAATATGAATGATCTTCTCGCCTTTCTTTCCGGCGACTTTGGCCCAATCATCGGGATTGGTCGTATTTGGAAGATCTTCGTGTTCTTTGAACTCCTCACGGATGGCACGCACCAGATCATCCGACCGGAGACCGGTCCCTTCACCGGAGATCACCCGCTTGACTGCAAACTTTTTCGCGCGCGAGACGATGCCTTCAATCAGCGCGCCGCTGGCGAAATCCTTGAAGTACAGGACTTCCTTTTCGCCATTGGCGTAGGTGACCTCGATGAACTTATTTTCCTCACTGGCCGCGTACATCGTATCCACCGTCAGGGATGTCAACCACTCCACGAGCGCCCGCCGGTCGCCCCCGTGCCGCTCTATCTCATCCTGGGCGAAGGGAAGGTCGGTCGACACATACTTTGAGAAGATGTCTCGCGCGGCGGCGGCATTGGGCCGTCCCACCTTGACTTTGACATCCAGCCGTCCGGCGCGAAGCACGGCGGGATCGATCAGATCCTGCCGGTTGCTGGCCCCGATGACGATCACGTTGCGCAGGCGTTCGACTCCGTCGATTTCCGAAAGAAACTGCGGCACGATGGTCGATTCGATGTCGGACGAGATCCCGGTTCCTCTGGTGCGGAACAGCGCATCCATTTCATCGAAAAAGACGATCACCGGATGGCCGTCCTCCGCGCGCTCCTTCGCTTTCTTGAAGACTTCGCGTACCTGCCGCTCCGACTCACCCACGTATTTATTGAGCAGCTCCGGCCCCTTCACATGGAGGAAGTAGCTCCGGATCTCTTTGCCCGCGCGATCGCCCAACTTTTTCGCGATCGAGTTGGCAACGGCTTTGGCAATGAGCGTCTTTCCGCAGCCGGGCGGGCCATAGAGCAGCACACCCTTCGGCGCGCTCAGCTTGTACTCGGCAAAGATCTGCGGATGGAGGAAGGGCAATTCAACCGCATCACGCACATGCTCCAATTCCTCTTGGAGTCCGCCGATATGTTCATAATCCACATCGGGCACTTCCTCCAGGACAAGCTCTTCCGCTTCCGACTTGGGCAATTTCTCGATCACATACCCGGATCGGGGGTCGTACAAGAGATGATCGCCGACGCTCAGCCGCTCGGCGAGCAACGGATCGCCCAGATCCGCGACTTTCTCCTCGTCGAAATGGAGCGTGACCAACGCGCGCCCCCCTTCGAGCACATCTTTCAAGCGCACCACCTCGCCCTGGCTGTCGAATCCCTTAATCTCAATAACGTTGAGCGCTTCGTTCAGAACGACTTCCTGCCCCTTCTTCAGTTTCGGACCCTTAATAGAAGGGTGGACGTTGACTTTCATCTTTCGCCCCGACACATAGACGTTGCCTGTGCCGTCTTCGTTCATGCCGGAAAAAATCGCGTACGTCGAGGGCGGCGCCGTCAGTTTGTCCACCTCGGCGCGCAACGCCTCGATCTGCGCCTTCGCATCCTGCAGCGTGGCGACGAGCTTTTCGTTCTGCTTGTTGGCTTGGTCGAATTGATGACGTGACTGATACAGCCGCCGAAGTTCTTCCTCCAGCGACTCAATTTTAGCGCGAAGCTTGTCAATCTCGCGGGCGTGTTCGTCGTTCTTGTGTATCATGTCCGTCTTACCTTCAGACAACCGCTGCGTGATCTTCTTCACGGTATCTCGGGCGGACTGGAGCCGGCTTGACCGGTCTTTACTCTCTCCCATCTCGGTCTCAACAGACAGGACTACCGCCGGTTGAACGCAAACACAGATACATGCGCGGGATTCTAACACTCGATCTGGGGGTGGTCAACTGAACGAAACTATTCAGGCTCGCGACACGATCGAAACTCGCACCGGATGTTACGGCATCAGCGCCGCCATCATTGCTCTCGTTGCAGCCGCGGCGTCCTCTTGATCAAGTATCGATCCGATCACCGCGATGCCATGACTCCCGGCTCGAAGCACATCGGGCACGGATGCGCCTGTGACACCGCCGATGGCAAACACCGGAATCGCCGAGAGGCGGCAGGCTTCGGCCAGCTGTTCCAAACCAACCGGAGATCCAAACTGCCGCTTCGACGGGGTGTCGAAGATCGGACCAAATACCACATAGTCTGCTCCGTCACGGTTGGCCTGTCGGACTTCCGCAAGAGAATGGGTTGAGATTCCGATCAGACGATCGGCGCCGGCCACCCGGCGCACATCTGTAACCGGCAGACTATTCGCACGCAGATGCACGCCGTCCAAATTCAGCGCCAGCATCAGATCGACACGGTCATTGATGATCAAGGGAACGGCGCGCGGCGACGTGATTGCTCGAATGTCTTGCGCCACCCGCAGCAACTCGCTCGTTGGCAGATCGCGCTCCCGCAGTTGGATGGCAGGCAACCCCGCCTCGACGGCCTGTTGAAGAACCGATGGGAGAGAGCGGCCATGCGTCCGGTGGCGATCGGTGACGAGAAGCAGGCGAAAATTAACGGAAGGCATGCCGGACAAACGTAAGACGTGAGGGGTGAGGCGTGAGGAGGGGCATCATGAACATTCCGGTCCCTTCCCCTTCACCATTTTTTACCCCTTACACCTTACCCCTTACGCCTTACCAGCTCTATAACATGCCTTCGATCGGGCTACTGGCCGTCGCATACAGCTTCCTGGGAATCCGGCCGGCCTTATAGGCCAACCGTCCGGCCCAGACCGCGTACTTCATCGCTTCAGCCATGGAAAGAGGATCCCGCGCGCCGGCAATGGCCGTATTCATGAGCACCGCGTCGGCGCCATATTCCATCGCCAATGCCGCATCGGACGCAGTCCCCACCCCGGCATCCACGATCACCGGCACCTTAACGGACTCCATGAGGATTTTCAGATTGTAGGGATTGCGGATGCCCAGCCCCGATCCGATCGGCGCGGCCAGCGGCATGACAGCGGGACAACCGATATCTTCCAGCTTCTTTGCGACAATCGGATCATCGTTCGTATACGGCAACACGATGAACCCTTCTTTAATGAGAATCTTGGCCGCTTCGATCAGCCCTGCGGTATCGGGGAACAAGGTTTTCTCGTCGCCAAGCACTTCCAGCTTAACCAAATCAGAGACACCCGCCGCGCGGGCCAAACGGGAATACCGCACAGCATCTTCCACCGTGTAGCAACCGGCGGTGTTGGGCAAAATCGTGTACTTCTTGGGATCGAGGTAGTCGAGCAGGTTATCCTTCGAACGATCAGTAATGTTGACGCGGCGCACCGCCACGGTCACGACATCGGCGCCCGATGCCTCAATGGCTTTTTGTGTTTCGACAAAGTCCTTATACTTGCCCGTGCCCACCCACAACCGCGACTTGAACTCACGTCCCGCAATAATCAGCCGATCGTCCGCCATAGTGTCCTCTTAAAATGATCCGCCGCCGATAAAACCCAGGATCTCGACCCGGTCTCCGTCCTGGAGCGGACGTTGCGCGAACGACGCGCGATCGAGAATTTCCAGATTCAGCTCCACCGCCACACGTTCGGCCTTGACCTCCAGCTCGCGCAACAAATCCGCCACCGTTGCGCCGCTGCGCCAGTCCCTGGCCTCGCCGTTCACCTGTATTCGAATCGTGTCCTGCATCGCCCGTCATCCTATGAGACGCGAATTCACCTTGTCAATAAAGGCCCCTTGCCCAATGGACCTGACACATCGCACAATGGGCCCACGTAAACGGTGATCATGCACGAGAACAACCGACAACTGGCGGCTCTTTTCCGGTCGATGGCCGAACTTCTCGCAGCCCAACGGGCCAATCCCTATCGGGTACGGGCCTATCGGCGCGCCGCGGACGCGTTACTGGAGCTTGAAGAAGATGTTGCCGCCGTCGCTCAGCGCCGGGGCCTGGAAGACATTGACGGCGTAGGAAAAGACCTGGCTGGGAAAATAAGGGAATTTCTTGAAACCGGAACGATTCGCGCCTACGAGGAACTGAAGACCCCGCTGCCGCCGGAGGTCAAAGACTGGTCGAAGTTTCCGGGGCTCTCCGATTCGCTGGTGACCTACCTCTACTTCCGGCTCGGCATCCGCACGCTGCCGGACCTGGAGCAACTGATTCGTTCGCATCTGCTTCGCACCATGCCGGGATTTTCAGGGTCCGAGGAAAAACTGCTCGACGCCATCCGCCAACAGCACGAACGCATCAGCCCTCCTTCTCCCTAACGGTCGCCCTTTGCAACGCACCGCCGCGATCTGTTCCCCGCTCATTGGGAGCATCGGATCTTGTTCTGCGCCTGGCCGCAGTTTCAACCTGCGAAGCTCATGCACATACCAAGAGATGAGCCCACATTTCCCTGTCCGTCCACGCGGCCGCCCTCGAAAATCTCCCGAAAAGTAGCCTGTCCCTCTTTTTACGTTCATATGCCATCTGTTAGTCGAGCCTCATTATGATGAGCCCACGCACTGCTTAATTACTTCAACTTGAGATAACAGAGGTCATCCATCAAAGCCGGATCGGCCTCACGTACTTTCCCTTGTTTATAGTTCGCCACAAGCGCCCAATTTGGAAGGGCGGGGGAGTCTGGTGATTGGGTCAATAGGAGATAAATCCTATTCTCGAATTGAAACGGATGGATAAAGAAGGCACTAGTGGACTGTAACGGTTAATTCGGTAGTAACTTGGGGCTGTGATTTATCTCTAGTAAGTCCACTATTCACACCCACCATCGTGTTTCCCATGGTCGCAATAGCACTATCGATCTAATCGTTACAGTCCACTAGACAAGCCTTCATAGTACTTTTTCCCTTTGAGCACTCCTGGTGTCTGAAGGGTCTTTTGTGGCAACTGACGAAATTCGTAAAAATTAGGAAAGACAAAGCCTTTTGCGTTTTCTTCTAGCTCACTAGTCTTTTTAGCCAGCTCTGGGTACTGATCTTCCTTGAAGACAAAAAGCATGTGCACGCCGATCATTCCGCCTGAGCCCGCGTGTGTTTCTTGCCGAACCACCACATCCGTCGTCCCATCATTATTGATGTCTACCGTCGCGGCGGCGCCACTGTAGTTAAATCCTTCCTCCAATCCTTTGATCGGCGTCCAGGTAATGGCGGAAAATATCGGGGCTCCGAACTTCTGTGGGTCATACCGCTGACCGTACTGAGCCAGGTCGTCATTCAGCACGTCACGCACCTGAGTACAGAGCCGCTGATTCTTGCTCATCACGATTATGTACCGCGCCTCCTCTGCCAAAATTGGCCTCGACTCCAGCAGTGCCAACTCGACCACTAACACCAGCAGTCCACAGAAGATCTTGTATCGCTTCATGCCGTCATCCTTTTCTGCCCATACCACACGCGCACCCTTTGAAGCCGATCGTTCTCCACCAACCTGCCAAACAGGCATAGGCTCATCAAGAGATCTTGTCATCGCCCATTCTATTTGCGACCTCCCCTGTGGCTTTAGCTCTTAGGCTTCCCCTGGCGTGCTTCGCGCATGCCCACCAGGACTGCCGAATCTATTGATGAAGGAGGCGCAGAAAGAACGGAGACATTCTACAGTTCCACCAGTTCCTGCGGGCGGCCGATGGGCCGAAAACTCGCATCGAAAGACGGTCCGAAGCCTGGCTCAGCAAATGGACAACCGCCTGATAGTCTCCCTCCGCATGAAAGACCTCAGCACAACCATTGCCACGATTGATGACGTGATCGCAGTAGTCTCCGACTACGGCTCGCGCCGTGCATGGCATCCTCATCCCCTCGCTCGTTCGTCAGGCTGCCAAGAAATGTAGAATGTCCCCGCTTCTTCCCCGCTGCTGTGTAAATGACTGATAACTCAGTATCTCATCCTCCTAAAGCTTTTCACAGACAAGCTCGAAGCCAGACCTATCAATCCGGAAGATATTAGTTTGTTTTCGCATTTCGTCAGCATTCGCAACAATGTAGACTTGTGCACGATATCTGATTAGACGAAACCCCCAAGCTTCAAATAAAATGCTCTCCCCAGATGATGACAACTTAATAGAAAGCATACATGGGTCACTTGGCTCATTACTTCCAGGGCAACCTTTCTCCACAACATCGTTGCTCCCGTCCTTGTCAATATCCAAATCCTTAAAGAGCTCTACTCCTCCGCCGTACGTCCCAAACAATTGATACTGGTCCAGCTCATTCTGCGATGACGATCGAAGCAATTTCCGAAATGTTTTGCAGAGCGAGTCAGATGCGACGGCAACACTTCCGGTCACAAACAAGCTAATTACAACTGAGACGACAAATAGAAACAGAATTTGAGATTGCTTTGTTCTCATGCGGCCATCCTTTCCAGTTGAACCCAGAGGGGGCTCCGGAAATTCGGACAGTGTGAT
>LVWT01000014.1 GCA_002083405.1 Nitrospira sp. SG-bin2
TTCCGAGTGGAAACGTGAATTAATCAGACCTTCCCTCATTGATTGGATGCCTTTCCCTGAAGTACCCTGTGCCTACTGATATGGCAAGAATCCAGAGGCGAGGAAGTGCGTGTCCCCACTTGCCCACGTCTGTGACCCTTAGTTTATGACCGAGAAAGGAGCGAACGGCATGGCTGGTTTTCCGATAGAAGTCGCTACACGGATCAGGACTCTTCCTCCCTATTTGTTTGCTGCGATCGACAAGATGAAGCAGGCGGCGATTGCCAAGGGTGTGGACATCATCAACCTTGGCATCGGCGATCCGGACCTGCCGACGCCCATGCCGATCATTGAGAGTCTGGCCAATGCGGCCAAAGATGCCAGGCACCACCAGTACCCTTCCTATGAGGGCATGCTGTCTTTTCGGAAGGCGGTGGCGGATTGGTACCAGCGTCGTTTCAATGTGACGCTCGATCCGGCGAACGAAGTGCTGACCTTGATCGGGTCGAAAGAAGGGATCGGGCATATCCACCTGGCGTTCGTCGATCCCGGCGATGTCGTGCTGGTGCCGAGTCCCGGCTATCCGGTCTATCCGGTGGGCACCAGTTTCTGCGGCGGCATATCACACATCATGCTCCTGACGAAGGCCAACGGGTTTTTGCCCGATCTCGACGCGATTCCCAAAGATGTGGCCAAGAAAGCCAAGCTGATGTGGCTGAACTCGCCGAATAACCCGACGTCGGTCATCATGACCAAGGACTACTTCAAGCGGGCGATCGCGTTCGCGCAAGAGCATCAGATCATCATTTGCCACGATGCGGCCTATTCGGAGATCTATTACGACGGGAAGCGCCCCGCGAGCTTCATGGAAGTGGAGGGGGCCAAGGATGTCGGTGTGGAGTTCCATTCGCTCTCCAAAACCTACAACATGACCGGTTGGCGCCTCGGGTTCGTGGTCGGCAACAAGGATGTGGTGGCTGCGCTAGGCAGAGTGAAGAGCCAGATGGACTCAGGCGTGTTCGAAGCGGTGCAAGCCGCCGGGGTCACGGCGCTGGGGCTGGACGATTCGGTGACCGACGGCATCCGCAAGATTTATCAGGAGCGCCGCGACACGATCATTCCGGGGCTCAAAAAACTGGGGTTGGAAGTGGATGCGCCGCCCGCGGCCTTCTATATTTGGGTGACGGTGCCCAAGGGCTACACGTCGGCGTCCTTTACTGCCCACCTCTTAGAGAAGGCCGGTATCGTTACCACGCCCGGGAACGGTTTTGGCGCGCCGGGTGAAGGCTATATTCGCATGACGGTGTGCACATCAAAAGAGCGGCTGGCTGAAGCGGTGGAGCGAATCCGCAAAGCCGGATTCTGAACCTCGTAGGGAGTAAGGGGTAAGGCGTGAGGGGAGTTGTGTCAGAGGCGACGCCATTGCCCTGTTAACACCTTACGCCTAACGCCTCACACCTCACGGTATTTCTATGGAGACAGTCTTCATCGGATTCGGGTCGAATGTCGGCGATCGGGTTGATTTCTGCGACCGTGCGGTAACATTGCTGAGCCTGTTGCCGCACTCACAATTGATCGGTGTTTCACTGCTCTATGAAACGGAACCGGTCTATGATCATGCGCAGCCGGGCGAGGGATGGTTTCTCAACGGCGTGGTCCAGCTGGAAACCGATATCACCCCGAACAGTCTGTTGTCGATCCTCCGTGAGATCGAGCGCTCGCTTGATCGGGATGAAGACAACCGATCGGGCCCCAGAACGATTGATCTGGACATTCTTTTTTACGGGCAACGGGTGATCGATGAAGCCGGTATAGTGATCCCGCATCCCCGGCTGCATCAACGACGATTTGTCCTCATGCCCTTGTGCGAACTCGATCCCTTGTGGGTGCATCCGGTCCTACAACGGACCACCACCCAGCTGCTCGCTGCAGTGAAGGATCGACCGGAGGTGCGGTTGCTGTTTCCTCAACCCTCGACCCGGTACGGCTCCCGGCCCGCATGTAGCTCACCGCCCGGCGCATGAAGATCATTCATTCTCCTCAGGTGATGACGGCATGGAGTCTGCGCCTCAAGCGGGAAGGCGTCACCGTGGGCTTTGTGCCGACGATGGGTGCATTGCATGACGGCCATCGGGCACTGATTCGGGCTGCGCGTCTGCGGTGTGATGCGCTCGTGGTCAGTATTTTTGTGAATCCCACTCAGTTTGGCCCCACCGAGGATCTGACCACATATCCACGCCCTCTGGCGAACGATCGGCGTTTGTGCCGGGAGGAAGGCGTGGACTTGTGTTTCGAGCCATCCGTGGCGGCCATGTATCCGGAAGGGTTTCAGACGACTATTGCAGTTCCCGCCATTGCCCGCCGATGGGAAGGGGAAGCGCGTCCGCATCACTTCGCAGGTGTAGCCACCGTGGTGACAAAACTCTTCGGCATGGTCCGTCCCGATCTCGCCCTGTTTGGGCAGAAAGATTATCAGCAGGCGGCGTTGATTCGGCGACTCGTAAAAGATCTGAATATGGGGGTGGAAATCATCGTCTATCCCACTGTCCGCGAGAAAGACGGTTTGGCGATGAGTTCACGAAATGTGTATCTCTCACCGGAGCAGCGGATCATTGCCGCGACGTTGTATAAGAGTCTTCGGGCGGGGGCTGAGGCGATGCGAAAAGGGACGACTGACGTTCAGGCCATTCAGTCGGCGATGGCGACGAGGATCGCACAAACATCTATTTTAACAGTTGATTATCTTGCCGTGTGCGATCCGCTCACGTTGGATCCGCTTTCTTCGGTCGTCTCGCGCGCCGTGCTCCTGGGCGCCGTCCGTCTTGGCTCCGTTCGCCTGATCGACAATCTTGTCGTTGCTGCGCCACGCACGCGCATAGAGCAGCGGGTTAGACCCAGGTAGTCACCAGCACGCCCGGCTAGTTCGTGAGACTTGGGTGGGCTCTTTGCCCGACGAGCAAGCTGAGTACGACTTGGCTGAGGCGCTGTTTGTCGGTCGACTGAAGTTCGAGGAAGCGGACGCCCATCGACGCTTGCCGTGCTGAACAGACCATTGCCGTTTCGATGGTGATGGTTTCCGTCTCCGATGCCGGTGAAATCATGAGTTCGAAGAAGCTTCCGCGCGGCAGCGCTTCGGAGGTTTCGAGCGTACAGCCCTCCATGGAAATCTCCGTGATTCGATGGGTGGACCGCTTGGCATTCTCTGCTACGAGTTCGGCATGAAACGATGCAGGCAGGCGCTTGTACTGCCGCCGATCGACCGAATGTGTGGAATCGGGAGGCTTCGCCCAAAAGGCTCGGAATCGCATCGTGCAGAGTTGGCAGCGGAACGGACATACGCGGAAGCGGCCGAGTATCTTTTCCACAGATCCTTCGCTATAGACGGCCCGGACGAAAGGCGTTCCACAGCTGGGACAGTGGAGTGTCGTCATGGATTCAGCCGCGGTGTGGTTGATGTGCATTGGGCGGCAGCTGCGTCGGGTACAGGCTGTTCTCGTTGCGCCTCTAGTATCGGTTCCAGCTTGGCAGGCGAATAGGTCGGAGGTTTCATCCACTTGCCGTCGGCACGTTTGTAGCCGCCGACCTTGCTGAGGTTCGACCGATGGACTTCCTGGAAGACCGGTTTCATGTCGATTCCATACGAGACCGCCGTGCCGTAGACTACGTACAATAGGTCGGCCATTTCTTTGGCCACCGATGCCAGATTGCCCGTAGCCATCGACTCTTTCAACTCATCGAACTCCTCTTGGATGAGGCGAACGCGAAGTTGCTTGATCTCGTCGGTTGGATTCGTAGGGGCAGTCTGGATCAGGATCTCGAATTTCCGGTGAAAGTCCTCAACCATCGTTTGCTCGTCGGTCATGCGGTCTCCTTTAGCAGGCTGTTGAAAAAGCCCGCCAGCGGCGTTCTCGCATCGCTCAGAGGCTCAACGTACGAAACAGAGTATGCTTCGCCTCTTCGTTCGCTGCGGCCTTGCTGAACAGCCTTTTTGAACAGCCTGCGGTTTTTGCCACCGTGCTAGCCCTCATCTATTACGAGCGATTTGCGAGGAACGATTTCTGCCGCTTCGAGTTGCGGGATCTCTTTGTCGGACGAGACGCCCAACTCCTTGAATCGGCGCGCGGACGGTAACACTCTCGTCTCCAGAGACCCTACCGCACGATTGTAGGCCGACACACTCTTGCCCAAGGCTTGTCCGACGTCGTTGACATGCTCGGCGAACACCGCGATGCGTTCATAGAGTTCTTTTCCAAGCCTGCCTGCTTCTTCGGCATGGGCGGTCAATTGTTGCTGTCCCCAGCCATAGGCCACGGCGCGGAGCAATGCGACGAGGGTCGCCGGGGTCGCCAGGACGACTCCACGGGCAAATCCTTCTTCGATAAGACGGGGGTCTTGATCCAGCGCGGCTCCGAGGAACTGCTCGCCGGGGAGAAACAGCACGACGAATTCTGGCGCGCGACCGAACTGGGACCAGTATGCCTTCAACGATAATTCATCCATCCGGTGCCGCACCTGCTCGGCATGGCGGCGCAACGCGTCCGCGCGTTGCGCATCGTCGCGCGCGTCATGCGCGTCGAGATAGGCCGCGAGCACGGTCTTGGCATCTACGATGATCTGGCGCCCACCCGGCAGTTGCACGACCATATCGGGGCGAAAACGGCCGTCTTCGCCGGTGATGGATTGCTGCTCGACAAAATCGCAGTGGTTCACCATTCCGGCAAGTTCGACCACCCGCTTCAGTGTGATTTCGCCCCATTGGCCCCGCACCGTCGGCGCGCGCAACGCTTTCACCAGATTGCCTGTTTCCTGTTGCAGCCGCTGGTGCGATTCCGCCAGAGATTTGAGATGTTGATCCAGCCCGCCATACGCCGACTGGCGGGATTGTTCCAAGAGACGCATGTGTTCGTCATACCGTTGCAACGATTCATGCAGCGGGCGCACCAAGCCATCGATCGCTTGTTGCCGTTGAGCCAGTTCGCCTTCCGCCTTGACATGGAGGGCTTCAAAGGAAACGGCCGCCAGTTTCAGGAACGCCTCATTGTTTTGTTTGAGTGCTTCGCCGGAAAGAGCCTGGAAGGAACCGAGAAGTTCCTGGCGCGCCTGGTCGAGCAGCGTCGTCTGATCGGCGAGTTGCTTCGTCACGTCTTCTATTCTGGTCTCGGCGGCGGTTCGCGCTTGTTGAGCCTCGGCAAGCGCTTGGCGGACCATTGCTTCCTCTTGCCGCTCACGATCCAATTGTCTCCGCAGCTCATCGGCCGTTGCCTCGGCTCGCTGGGATTGAGCGCGCAAGCGGCTTGTGATCCAGAGGCCTGCGAGCAAGCCGCCAAGAAGTAGTCCGATTGCCAGGCTCGCTGCGAGGGGAATGATCTCACTCACAGGCTGACTGCTCCGTCTGAGTTTTGCGTACGCCCGGTCATTGGGTGTGGGGCGGCAAGAATTGTTGCAAGTGACTGTGGAGCCTACGGAAATACTTGGGAAAGGTCAAGGAGCGGAAATGCCACCATCCAATCGGCTCTAGCCCATGGTTACTCTGTGCAAGGACCATCATGAATTTGGTTCAAAATCGATGGTTCCCGCTCTTGCATCCAGCCGTACGAGTCGTCCCTCCGGTAGCCGTGTCATGGCCCCCTCGACATTTGCCACAGTCGGGAGCCCATATTCACGGGCAATGATGGCGCCATGAGACAGCGTGCCGCCCATTTCCACGATCAGTCCTCTGGCAACGCCGAAAAGCGGGGCCATGCCGGGGTCGATGACGGGAGCCACCATGATATCTCCCGGTGTCACCTTGCTCCAATCGGCCAAGGACTGGATTAGGCGTATCGGTCCCACCACCGATCCTGCGCTGATAGGAAGGCCGGACAACCGGCCGGTTCTGTCACGGCGAGCGCAGGAGGGGTTTTCTCGGCTCGCTGTTTCCCAATCACGAACGGTATCGGGGACCTGAACCGCTGCATTGCGGCTCCGCTCCGCTCGCCGCGCGGCGATCGCGGCTCGCCAGTCGCGTTGTTCTCCCGCCGCCAGCGCGGCGCGGTCCTCGATCGTCAGAAAAAAGATATCGTCCCGCGCATCACACAGACCGTCCGCAACCAGAAGGTCTCCAAGGTGCAGCAATAAATTGCGGGCCGCTGCCGAGTAGTACATCAAGTGATGGCGATTGGCTTCGCGCAGGGCGAAAAACCGGCAGAGCCGGCGATACCACCAGGAGAAGATCGCCCATCGATCCAGGCGCAGGCCCATGCGCTGTTTGATCGTTCTCAATGCCGCCGTTCGGACCGTTTCCTGGCGGGAAAGAATCGTCTTGCGATCGGGTGAGGGCGCGCTTATCTGCATGCGCAGGACCGACAAAATCGCCTCAGGATTGTCGGCTATGCGCGGCGACATGACATCGGACTCACCCAATCCGCGATGGCCGTAGTCTTCCACGTAGGATTCGAATGCGCGAAGGAATCCTGTCCCCTTGAGGGCCTGCCGAAATTCAGACGGGCTCCATGGTTCCGCGGAGAGAAACGCGCCGGTTACGGGCTCGTTGCGTGCCAGTTCCGCCAGTTCCGCGAGTCGAACAATCTGCTGTGCGCTGATTACCGTGCCCTGCCCTTGCAAGGCGTCGTTCAAGAGCGCCCTCCAGTCCGATCCCAACCAGCGAGGCAGCAGCTGATCCAGGGTGTCAAGACTTTGTGCTACTCCGCCGGCGATCCCGAACGTTAGCTCGTGCGTGTCAAGCCAGGCGCCCAACTCATCGAGTTTCCGAATGGTGTCGTGAAACGACAGAGATCTGATCTCGGAAGCGTCGTATCGCTTGGCCAGCTCCTTCATGTCGGCAAACCATCGGTCTCCGTTGGCGACCACCCGCCTCATTTCGATCAGCATGAGAATCCCCGCCCGTATGAATGCAAGCCAGCCGATAGGCTGGACGGGCGGTGCGACTTCGATTGGTTCTCCCCCCATATGTTCGGACAGCAGGGACGGGTTGCCACGCAGTTGTGCAATCAGCGAATGAAAGAGGGTCACATTCAGATAGGGGCGCCCATAGAGGATGCGTGTGGACGTCAGGCCTTCCGGAATGTGGCAGCCGAGCCGTCGATAAGGGGCGACGATATGCTCCTTCATGAACAGTTCGAGAAACGAGAGTCCTAAGGGGCTGGGGAGCTCGGGCATCGTTTCTTTGAAATTCGCGCGAGACCATTCGCAGTCGTCATCGCTTAAGTCGGGGGAGGGGCGGATGCCGCTAATGGGACGCGCTTGCAATGTCCAGAGGGTTTGGGAATCGATCGCCCATTCGACATCGACCGGATACCCGAAAGCCTGCTCAACCTTCTTGGCCGTGCGCGCGAGTTCAAACAGTTGCTCGTCGGAGAGCGACGACTGCGTTCGCGCTGATTCGGGAATAGTTTCCTGGCACAATCCCTCCTCAGTGGCGATCAATCGCTGCGACTTGGAAGCGATGGTGCGCCGTCGAATCCTGGCCGGCTGCTGATCCGCGCCCGTCTCGATGACATAGTGGTCGGGGGTGACTTGTCCATCGACCAACGGAGCTCCCAAGCCTAGCACTGCGTTCACGGCCACATGGAATGAGCGGCCTGTCACTGGGTGGATTGAATAGGCGACTCCGGAGGTCTGTGCATCAAGCATAGGCTGAATGACAACCGCCATGGCGGGAACTGTTAGATGGCCGATCCGCTCAACGGTGTACCGCACGACAGCGTCTTGCCAGAGCGAGGCCCAGAGGTCCTTGATTGCGGCATCGATCTGAGAGAGGGAAAGACCCAGGTGAGTGCGGTAGAGGCCGGCAAAACTTGTGCGTCCGGCGTCTTCGTTGGTGGCCGATGAACGGACAGCCCAGCGTTGGTTGGGTGGACTAGCGAGTGCTTGAAGTTCGGTCAGCCATTGCGTTGAAAAGCACGAGCTATCCACCGCTCTGATCCGGGCCTGACAGTCGGCCAGTGCCGACGCGCGTTCTTGTCCTGACAGGGCGCAGGCGTTCCGCCATTTCTCGTTTGGTGAAAAACTGGAAAGTCGCAGACTCTGGTCATAGGCTTCGGTCGTGACACAGATACCGGGAGGAACAGGAAATCCTGCTGTTGCGAGTCGGGCTAAGCCGAGGGCCTTGCCTCCAACGAGTGCAAGGTCGGTGCAATGGATGAGGGGAAGGACGAAAGGACGCGTCATTGAGGCGGATAGTACCTACAGGAGGAGGAGGAGGTAAAGGTCGTTGACGTTGGTGCCTGTCGGCCCGGTGTGGATGTGGCATCCCAGGGCCTTGAAGGCTGAGTAGGTGTCATGCCGCCGGAGTACCGAGCGAAGATCGACGCCACGCTGTTTAGCTTGTGCCAGGGTTGTGCCGGAGACGACTGCGCCAGCCACCTCAGTCGGGCCATCGGTCCCGTCTGTCCCGATCGCCGCCAGCCAGGCATTGGGAATCCCGTCAAGGCCGAACGCGGCTGCAGCGGCGAATTCCTGCGCCCGTCCTCCTTTCCCTCGCCCCGTCATCGTGACGGTCGGCTCACCTCCGGCAACGACACAGACCGGGCGCATCGATTTCTTTCTTCCCGTGATATAGGGCTTGGCAAGGCGGATAAACCGATGCGCCGCTTCTTGCGCCTCTCCCACCAAGGCAGGCCGAGAGAGAATAGCCCGAAGACCTGCCGATTGAGCGGTGCGGGCGACAGCGCGGAGCATGCTGCTGTTGTTGCCGACGATGTGATGCTGCACGCGGAGGAGTCTTTGCGCGCCGGCTTTCAGTGTTTCCGAAGCGCGCCCTTGCCTCCCTGCCAGCAGGTGACGGCGTATAGACTCAGGAACGGTCGACCACAGTCCATACCGACGCAATACGTCGATCGCATCAGCGAATGTTGTCGAATCGGGAGCCGTCGGACCGGAGCCGATTGTGCCGAGGTCATCGCCGATAACATCCGAAAGGATGAGCGTGACGATCGTTGCGTGTGTGGAAACAGCGAGGCCGCCGCCCTTCAGCAAGGAGAGATGTTTTCTGACTGCATTGATCTCTTGGATGGTTGCGCCGCCCCGGAGCAGCAGGCGTGTCGTTCGTTGCGTATCGGCCAGGGTTAGCCCCGACACAGGGGCGGGTAACAGGCTTGATGCGCCTCCTGATAACAGCACGAACAGCAGATCGCGAGGAGTGAAGTCTTGGATTAATGTTCGAAGCCGTTTAGCAGCCAAGAGCCCTGCATGGTCAGGAATCGGGTGGGCGGCTTCGACAATCGTGATCCGTTCGGTGGGAACGCTATGGCCTGTTTTGACGACGATGAACCCTCCTTCCAGCCGTGATCCCAGAACATGCTCGAGTGCTTGGGCCATCCGTGCCGAAGCTTTGCCGGCGCCGACCGCGAATACTCGCTTGAAACGAGAGAGGTGGTGAGTTTTTCGGCCTACCCGTACGGATTGCCCTGTGTAAGAAACGGACTGGAGAATCGCGTGGTAAGGATCAGCCGCATGGAGTCCTGCAGCGATCAGCTTCCGGAGAAGCGATCGCGCAGGGGAGCCGGGTAGGCGTATCGGCATAGCGAGGAACGAGTGCTACGGTGTTGTCTCTTGCTTGAAGCAACGATTCGGACAGGATTGGCGGGGAACTCGGATCTGGTACGTGCCGTGCGGAAGCACGTCTTTCTTGAATTCAGGATTGAGCATCTTGAGTTCAAGGAAATAGGTTCCGAATTCCTCCGCGATGGAGGTCAGCGCCCGTTGCGACTCTTTGACATTCACCGTGATGGTTTCTGTCTCCAGCGGAATATACAGGTCTTTCTTGCTCAGGCCCAAATACTTCTCCGGCTGGGAATAAATTTCCTTGGCCGCAATGATTCTCGGCACATAGCGCATGGTTTCGCGCGGGCCGTGCATTTTCCAATAGTCGGTGATCTTTTGCTCTTTGAGCAGCTTACGGACTCGTTCTTCGCCTGCGTTGTAGGACGCCATGGCCAGGAACCAATCGTTTTGTCGAAAGTCTTTCAGATATTGAAGATATTTCACGGCCGCTTCGGTCGACATTTCGAGGTTTCGGCGTTCATCACGGACTGCATCGCTCTTGAGCTGGTAGCGTCGACCGGTCGAAGGGATGAATTGCCAGGGGCCTGAGGCTTTGGCTTTCGAGTACGCCGCCGAGATGCATTTGCTTTCGACGAGCAGCATGTATTTCAGGTCGTCCGGTAGGCCGGCTTCGGCCAGTTGTTTCTCAGCCGGAGGGAAACAGCGTCCAGTCCGTTTTGCAAGGATGATGCTTTCGCCCTGATCTTCCAGGAATTGATAAAACTCGTACTCGATGCGTTCTCTGACCTGCCAGTTATCGAGCGGGACCGGCACTCCCGCGAAGGTAATTTTGTCCGGTAGCTTGAACGAGCTGAGGAAGAACCGCTCTCCCTCTCGCTTGATTTCCGGCAAGATCACCAAGCGGTCTTCCTGCTCAGCTTGTCCGTCCGGCGGCTCGGGAAGCACGAGGTCCTTGTCCTCCTCGGTTTGATCCGGAGGGTTGGCCGCCGAAATTATGGTGGGCCGCGCGAAACCGCTCAGCGTTATTGCGAGTGCAAGAGCAAGTACCTGTAATGCAATCATTCAGAGACTCCTGTTAGGCACATCAAGTATAGCAAAGGGTGTGACGACAGCTCATGCTAGCAACAGACTCGGTAACCGGCAAGCGGAACGAGCTTCTCGTTCATGGTACACTACCGGCCCACTATGAAGACGCTGATGGTTCTGAACAGCGCGATTACTGATTGCACGGCCTGTACAAGGCTTGTGACCTATCGGCGCGCGATCGCAGAGACAAAACGGCGTCAGTTTATGGAGTGGACTTATTGGGGACGTCCGGTCCCTGGTTTCGGCGACCCTTGCGCGCGCCTCTATGTGCTGGGACTTGCTCCAGCTGCCCACGGAGCGAATCGGACAGGACGAGTATTCACAGGTGATCGAAGCGGGGATTGGCTGTACGAAGCACTGTATCGGCATGGATTTGCCAATCAGGCGACATCGACCCATCGAGACGATGGGTTGGCATTGACTGATTGCTACATTGGAGCCACCGTGCGCTGCGCTCCACCCGGAAATAAACCTGCGCCGGATGAATTTGAACACTGTAGCCGGTTCTTGCGGGACGAATTGCAGCTTCTTAGGAAAGTTCGTGCGGTGGTGACGCTGGGGAAGATCGCCTTCGACCACTACCTCAAAGCCTGTCGAGTCGAAGGGCGGGAGATCCCATCTCCCGCCCCCAAGTTTGGCCATGGCGTCATGTATCGCTTGCCGTGGGGGGTGACGCTGCTCGGTTCGTATCACCCCAGTCAGCAGAATACGTTTACAGGGAAACTGACTCGCCCCATGTTTCACTCGGTGTTCCGCAAGGCTCAACTGGCCATCGAACGTCCCTGAGCAGGGACGTACAGACGGGTTATTCTGAAAACAGGGACAGGCAACGGTTCTGTCGTCTGACGAGGTACGGACAGAACGCCTTGTATCTTACGTCGGTGTTCGTTCACGATATGGCTTCAGGCAACCCAGACGTGACAGACCGACGTAGCCGAGGTCTTCAAAGACCGTGGGACAGCGCGGGTCGTCACGTCGCCATTCTGAATAAGCCCGAACAGTTGCGTGGGCTATCAAGCCCGCATCGCAAGGCTGGGACACAGAATTGGGAAGCCGGAATCGTTGGTCCGTCAGTTGTGGCATGCGTGCCTCTGAGTACGCAGGGGCGCCTCTGCGTGCTTGACAGTCAAGACAGTTGCTGTCCCGTTGCCGTTACTGCTGCCCCTTTGTCTTCCAGTCATCGAGAAACTTCTTCAGGCCGGCATCAGTCAGCGGATGCTTGAAGAGCATCTGGAACACGCCGTAAGGCATCGTACAGATATGGCCGCCGGCCAACGCAGATTCCACCACGTGCTGCGGATGGCGAACGCTGGCGACCAACACCAGCGTTTTATAGTCGTAGTTCTTGTAGATCGTGATGATTTGGCGGATCAGCGCCATTCCGTCCGAGCTGACATCGTCCAGGCGGCCAATGAAGGGTGAGACACACCACGCTCCGGCCTTGGCGGCCACAAGCGCCTGTGTCGGCGAGAAGCACAGCGTCACGTTCACGCGGATGCCTTCCGCCGAGAGTTTCTTCGTCGCCTTGATCCCTTCCGGAATCAGCGGGCACTTGACCACGATATTCTTGTGAATCTTGGCCAGCTCCCTGCCTTCCTTCACCATGGCGTCCGCTTCCACGCTGACGACTTCGGCACTGATCGGGCCGTCCACGATCTTGCAGATCTCCTGCAGCATTTCCTTGAAACTGCGGCCTTCCTTCACTACCAGGGAGGGGTTGGTGGTGACGCCATCCAAGATGCCGAGATTGGCGGCTTCATAAATCTCTTTCACATTGGCGGTGTCGAGAAAAAATTGCATGTGCGGCTCCTTTCAAGTCCGAGGCGGTTTCATATGCGTACGTATCGTTATCGGCCATTGTATGGAGAACTCAATCTCACCGCAATCCATCCTATTCACCCCCGGTTTGACAGGCCTTCCCGCGGGGGATAAGATCCGGGGTCATTCAATGGTAACAGGCGTACTATCCCGGAGATAGCACCATGCGACGATCTGTTTGGCTTTTGTTGTTCTGCTTCATCCTGACGGCCTGCGGAGGAGGCAATCCCTACCTTGAAGCGTCACTCAAGCCGGCCGAAATGCAAGGAAAGGACAAGGCCTGGTTCGAGAAAAACTGGGGCACTCCGGACGGCAAAGCTCCTCGATTCTTCGGCGGCGAGACCTGGACCTATTATCGCATTGCCGGAGGAAAATCAGGCCCACCGCTTTTCAATTTTTCTCCCAATCAATGTCAGATCCTGCTGAAGTTCGACAAAGAAGAAAAGCTTTCTGACTACAGTTACTCAGGTTGCTAGACGGATTGTCGGTTCTGGAACGCAACGGCGCATTGCTTACTGCAAAAACAATACGTCTGCCCGTCGATCTTCTCAATCACAGCCGTGCTCCGTGGTACGAAGGTATGGCATTCCGGGTCTTCGACCATCTGGCCCTGATCCACTGACGCCCCGCCGGCACTGATCTCCTTGTTCTTAAAGCCGCGCACGACCCGCCGCAGCAAGACGTAGAGCACGACAAGAAGTCCGGAAATGAGCAGAAGTCTATACATTGTAGTCTGATGGTCGTATGGCCACAATCCTATGTGAGGGGGTAAGACCTGTCAAGGGAGCGGCCTGTCTTCGCTCTGGCAGGCATGAAAAAATGACGGGCCCAAACGGACCATCTGCACTAGGCTGATACGGGAACTCATTCATTCTGCAATCCAGTACTTCAGGAGGATATGCTTCGTTAAACAGAAATGCTAAAGTCCCACCCATGAAGACATGCGATAAATGCCACGGTGCGATGTTGCCCGAACGGGCGGTGGACCTGGACGCTGGGCTTGCGATCACGGTGTTTGCCTGTTTGAATTGTGGTCGTCGGAAAGCAGCGGACCAGGAACCTCGGCCCATCACGGCGCGACATTAAACTGTAGGATACAATCCCAATCATTGATTGACGATGAGCGGAAGGCGGCGGCAAGCTGCTTTCCGCTTTCGTCTCTCAATCCTGCCCAATCGTGATAGACGGGGTGACAGGAACTGCCGCAGGTTGCCGGACGAGAATGACACTCGGCGGAAGGCTGTGCATCGGGAGAGGTATCGGCCAGTACTGTCAGAATGATTCCCCATCGATAGAATCATAAAACACTGCGTATTGCCTGTTTCGTTGTCCGCCCGGTTTCTTTCCAGGTGCCGATCCCTCCGTCGACTCCTATCCTGTGCTCTGAGAATGCCCTATGCGGTCCAATGTCCTGCGCAATTCAACACAGGTAGGCACTGAGTCAGAGAGAAGGCCGGAACGTGTTTCCGTGGCGGGCGGTAATTAGCGAAGGCTCAGTACGTCCATCATGTCGTACAGACCGGGATGCTGGCGGACTACCCATCGTGCTGCGCGCAACGCGCCACGGGCAAAGGTATCCCGGCTGCTGGCTCGATGGGTGATTTCGATCCGCTCGCCCATGCCGCCGAACAAAACCGTATGATCGCCCACAATGTCGCCGGCGCGGATCGTTTGAATTCCAATTTCACCTCTAGAGCGCTCGCCGATCAGTCCTTTGCGCGCATAGACGCCGACTTGATTCAAGTCCCGGTTCACCCCCCGCGCGAGGATTTCGGCCATCTTGAGTGCTGTTCCGCTGGGCGCATCTTTCTTGAGGCGATGATGGGCTTCGATCACCTCGATGTCGTACTCCTCACCCAGTGTCTTGGCCATTTCGCCGATGACCTTGTAAATCAAATTCACTCCGACGCTCATGTTGGGAGACAGCACACAAGGAACTTGTCGACCCAGGGATTTGAGTTCGTCGAGTTCTGAAGCGGAAAATCCGGTGGTGCCGATGACCATGGCACGACGATGCTGGGCGACAATTCGCAAGTGCCCCAAAGTTGCTTCGGGGGCGGAGAAATCAATGACGACATCGCCTCGTTCCATGAGGGCGGCCAGGTCGTCTGTGATGGGGATGCCGGCATGCCCGGCTCCGGCCATTTCTCCGGCATCTTCCCCCAGGGCGTGGTGGCCTTTTCCCTCCAAGGCTCCGGCCAACGTCAAAGCGGTGGAGTCTCTGACCAGCGACACCAATCGACAGCCCATTCGTCCGGCTGCCCCTGCTACAATTACTTTAATCATCTGGTTCCCTGCCGTTAAAGAGATAAATAAACGATCAGATCAACTTGGCGTCTTTTAAGACCCGGACTAGTTTCTCTCGAGTGTCCTGCGCCATCGAACAGAGCGGGAGACGCAATTCCGGGTCGATCTTACCCATCATTCCGAGTGCCTCTTTGACCGGAATCGGATTGGTCTCAAAGAACAATGCCGCGAACAAAGGCGACAACTTGAAGTGAATCCGCTGAGCTTCGGCAATGTTCCCACTGGAAAAGGCGTTCACCAAAGCGGCCATTTCAGCCGGTACAATATTGGCGGTCACGGTAATGACGCCTTTTCCCCCGACTGCCATCATCGGCAGCGTCAAGGAATCATCCCCGGCCAGGACGGTCAACCGGTCGCCGCACATCTGGACGATATCCGATGCCTGCTGAACCGATCCGCTGCCTTCTTTGACTCCGACGATGGTCTTGATCGCCGAAAGGCGGGCAATGGTCGAGGGCAGCATGTTGACGCCGGTGCGTCCAGGGATGTTGTACAGCACGAGCGGAAGATCGACGGATTCCGCCACCGCTTTGTAGTGCCGATAGAGGCCCTCCTGGGTAGGCTTATTGTAGTACGGCGTGATCAGCAATGCGCCGTCCGCTCCGGCCCGCTTCGCATGCTGGGTGAGGGCAATGGCCTCGTCCGTGCTGTTTGAGCCGGTCCCGGCGATTACCGGCACGCGCCGGTTCACGATTTCCACCGTCAACTCAATGACCCGGTTGTGTTCTTCATGGGACAGGGTGGCGGATTCGCCGGTGGTGCCGCAGGGCACGATGCCGTTTGTGCCGCTGGCGATCTGCCACTCAATCAAATCAGAGAATGCCCGCTCGTCGATCGCGCTTTTCCTGAAGGGTGTGACGATGGCAACATGCGAACCGGTGAACATGATGGCGCCTCTTAGCTGAGAAAGGCCGGAATGGTTTCGCCCTTGATTAAGTCGTCGTAGGTTTCGCGTGCGCGAATAACATGGATTTCCCCGTCCTTAATGAGCGCTTCAGGCACACGGGGACGGGAATTGTAGTTCGACGCCATGACAAACCCATAGGCGCCTGCGCTCATCACGGCCAGCAATTCTCCCGGCTGGATCGTCGCCAACAGCCGGTCTTTGGCCAGAAAATCTCCCGATTCGCAGACCGGGCCGACGATGTCCACTTGCTGTTTGTCGCGACGGCCTGCGGCTTCATCGAGTGGACGGATTTCGTGATAGGCGCCATAGAGGCTGGGGCGGATCAAGTCGTTCATGGCCGCGTCGACGATGACGAATGTCTTTGATTCTCCCTCTTTGCGGTAGAGGGCTTTTGTGACGAGAATGCCGGCATTCCCGACGATGACACGGCCCGGCTCCATCACCAGCGTCAAGCCCAGATCCTTGACAAGCGGCGAAATCGCATCGGCCAAGTCCTGGGGCAGGGGTGGTTTCTCCGCATCATAGGTGATGCCGAGCCCGCCGCCGATGTTCAGATAGCGGATATTGATGCCCTGGCCTTTCAGGGTATCGATAAGCGCCACAACCTTCTTCAGCGAATCGACGAACGGCGTCACGTCCGTCAATTGTGAGCCGATGTGGGCATGGACACCGACAATGTCGATATGGCTCAGCGAGGACGCCATTTTGTACTCTTCCAGCGCGCGATCCGCCGCAATGCCGAACTTGCTTTTCTTCATCCCGGTCGAGATGTACGGATGCGTTTTGGGGTCCACGTCCGGATTGATCCGCAACGCGATCCGTGCTTTCTTGCCGACGGAAGCGGCTACCTCGTTGATCGCGTGGATCTCCGCGGACGATTCGATGTTGAACATGAGGATGTCTGCCTTCAATGCGTCGCGAATTTCATCGGCCGATTTGCCGACACCGGCGAAGATGATCTTGGAAGCCGGCACGCCCGCTTTGAGGGCGCGAAACAGTTCTCCGCCCGACACGATATCCGCGCCGCTCCCCTCTTTCGCCATCAATCGCAGGATAGCCAGATTGGAGTTGGCTTTCATTGCGAAGGCGACGATATGGGGGATGTTCTTGAAGGCGCTGTCGTATGCCTTGAAATGGCGGACGAGCGTGGCATGGCTGTAGACATAACAGGGAGTGCCGATCTCCTTCGCGATCCGGCTGACGGGCACCTGCTCGCAATACAATTCGCCGTGGCGGTACTCAAAATTATTCATACTGAAAGTCCTTGTTCAAGCCGTCAATGTGCTCATCCGCGCGACTTGCGCGAATCAGGCCGGTACGTCTCATCTCGTGCCCACCGGACGCAACGGCGGCAGGAGCTCATCGTGGTCCAGCAGGACAGGGTCCGGCTCTTCGGATTTAGCCGCCGTTTCCCGCTGCTGCGCCGTCTGGGCCTCATGCTGCCTCTTTTGCGATTCGATGGTGGGCGTCACGCCGACGGTCTCCGGCGCAACCGGCGCTCCCACCACGCCGCAGGAACTCACCAGGCCTGCTGCGACGATGAGTGCGAGGTGTTTCATCGGAGTGCCCGCTCCAGTTCTTTGAGCCGTTGCTCCACTCGTCCACGCGCCGTTCCGCCGATCTGCCGCTTCCGGTCGATTGCCGCGGAAACGGTCAACCGCGCGAAGACTCCTCGTTCAATCCGATCGGAGAACGCGCGCAGTTCCTCCAAGGACAAATCAGTCAGCTCGCGCTTCTGTTCAATCGCCGACCGTACGATCCGTCCGGTGATTCCATGCGCTTCCCGAAAGGGCACGCCGCGTTCCACCAAGTAGTCGGCTAATTCGGTTGCAAGAAAACCACCGCTCTCCAACGACTGCGCGAGCACGTCCCGGTTCACCTTGAGGCGGCGCATCAATGCGGTCACGACATTCAGGGAGGCCTCTACCGTGTCGAGCGCATCGAAGAGCGCCGGCTTGTCCTCTTGCAAGTCCCGATTATAACTCAACGGGAGGGCCTTGAGGGTGACGAGAAGATTCATGAGATGGCCATACACACGCCCGGTCTTGCCTCGGACCAACTCGGGCACATCGGGATTCTTTTTCTGCGGCATCATGCTGCTGCCGGTGCAGAATGCGTCCGGCAGCTCGACAAACCGGAACTCCTGCGATGCCCAGAGGATCAACTCTTCGCTGAGCCGGGACAAATGCATCATTGCAATGGATAAGGCCGATGCCGTTTCGATCATGAAGTCGCGATCGGATACCGCATCCATGCTGTTGGCCGTCACTGCCGGGAACCCCAGAAGTTTGGCGGTGTATCGACGATCCACCGGATAATTCGTCCCAGCCAAGGCTCCTGATCCGAGCGGCATGACGTTGAGCCTGGCTTTGGCATCGCGGAAGCGTCCCTTGTCCCGCTCGACCATCTCCACGTAGGCGAGCAGATGATGGGCAAACAGGACGGGCTGTGCCCGTTGCAAGTGGGTATAGCCGGGCATTGCGATCGGAAGATTCGCATGTGCCTGGGCCAGCAAGACGCGTTGAAACTCCGCGCACTGCTCAGTCAGCCGGTCGAGCCGGTCCCGGAGATAGAGTCGAATGTCCAGCGCCACCTGATCGTTTCTGCTCCGGCCCGTGTGCAGCTTGCCGCCCAAGGGACCGATCAGTTCGGTCAACCGCCGTTCAATCGCCATGTGAATATCTTCGTCGTGGGGCGTAAACTTGAACCGCCCCCGATCCAGCTCCGCCTTGACCAGGATAAGCCCGCGCACAATGGTTTTCGTTTCGCGAGGCGACAGCACGCGCGCTTTCCCGAGTGTGTGGCAATGGGCGATGCTTCCCCGGATGTCATGGGCATAGAGCCGCCGATCCACTGCCACCGAAACGGTGAACGCTTCGACAAGCCGGTTTGTATTCTCGCGAAACCGCCCGCCCCAGGCCTTGCCGGAATCGGCAGCCGTCCGGCGGGTTCGTTTTGCCGTCGCCATTAGATCGAAGCCTTCCGCCGCTGAGCTCTGATTTTCAATCGCAAGCCGTTCAAGCGGATGAATCCCTCCGCGTCCTTTTGGTCGTAGACCTCGTCCTCTTCGAATGTGGCGATGTCCAAACGATAGAGGGAATTCTTGGATTTACGGCCGGCGAGCGTGCACCCGCCCTTGTACAGCTTGACGCGCGCCGTGCCGCTCACATCTTTTTGGGCGGCATCGATCGCCGTCTGGATCATGTCACGCTCAGGACTGAACCAATAGCCGTTGTAGATGAGATCGGCGTACCGCGGGATCAAGCTGTCCCGGAAGTGGAGCACTTCACGGTCCATCGTCAAGGATTCAAGTCCCCGGTGGGCGACATGGAGAATCGTGCCACCCGGTGTTTCGTAGACCCCGCGAGACTTCATGCCGACATAGCGATTCTCGACCAAATCGACCCGGCCGATTCCATGTGCCCCGCCCAGTTTATTGAGGTGGGCCAGGAGCGTCGCCGGGCTCATTTTTTTGCCGTCGACGGCCACGGGGTTGCCGGCGACGTACTCGATCTCCACTTCCAGCGGCTTGTCCGGGGCTTGTTCCGGCGAGACCGTCATTTGGAATATTTCATCCGGCGGCGCCGACCAGGGATCTTCGAGAATGCCTCCCTCATAGCTGATATGGAAGAGGTTCAGGTCCATGCTGTAGGGTTTGGCTTTTGTCGCTGTGATCGGAATGCCATGGCGTTCGGCGTACTCGATCAATTCGCGCCTCGACCGCATCGTCCATTCGCGCCAGGGGGCGATGATCTTAAGGCCGGGCGCGAGCGCCGTATAGGTCAGCTCGAATCGCACCTGATCGTTTCCCTTGCCTGTTGCGCCGTGCGAAACCGCTTCGGCACCTTCTTTCAGGGCGATCTCGGCCTGCCGGCGCGCAATCAACGGACGGGCGATGGAGGTGCCCAGCAGGTAGCAGCCTTCATACATGGCGTTGCCGCGCAACATCGGGAACACATAGTCTTTGACAAACGTTTCACGCAGGTCCTCGACATAGACCTTCTTCACGCCAAGCTTCTGTGCTTTGGTTTTGATGGCCCGCAGATCTTCGCCCTGGCCGAGATCGGCGCAGAAGGCGATGACCTCGGCGTCATACGTTTCTTGCAGCCATTTCAAAATAACGGAGGTGTCGAGTCCGCCTGAGTAGGCCAGAACAATTTTCTTGATCGGTTTGCGTGTCATGATGGTTTCGGACTATCCGCCTTTCTGTCGAGTGAGCAACTGCACCAGAATCGCTTTCTGCATATGCAGCCGGTTTTCCGCCTGATCGATGACCACCGACTGTGGTCCGTCGAGTACGTCTGCCGCGATCTCTTCTCCACGATGGGCCGGTAAACAATGCATGACGATGGCATCCGGTTTGGCCCGTTGGAGCAGCCGCCCGTTGAGTTGATAGGAGGCAAGAGTTTTCAGCCTCCTGGCCTGTTCACGTTCGCGCCCCATACTGATCCAGACGTCGGTGTAGATCACGTCCGCTTCCTTCACCGCGACCTGGGGATTTTCCAAAATCTCGACCGCGCCGCCGGTGGTTTCTGCTTCGACAATCGCCCGGTCGATGACGTGTTGATCCGGTTGATAACCGGCCGGACATCCGGCGACGACCCGCATGCCCATTTTGACGCCTGCTTCAATGAGAGAATTGGCGACGTTATTCCCGTCTCCGATGTACGCAAGGGTCAGTCCCTTGAGCCGGCCTTTGACTTCTTGGATCGTCAGGAGATCGGACAACGCTTGGCATGGATGGCTATGGTCTGTCAGCCCGTTGATCACCGGCATACTGGCTTCTGCCGCCCATTCCTCGACGACGGCGTGGTCGTAGGTTCGAATCACGATTCCATCCAAGTAACGAGAGAGCACACGCGCCGTGTCCGAGACCGTTTCTCCACGGGAGAGCTGAATGTCTCCCATGGGAAGCACCAGCGCATGGCCTCCCAGCTGGTTCATGCCGGCTTCGAACGACACTCTGGTGCGTGTCGATGGCTTTTGGAACAACAGTCCCAGTGTCTTGCCGGGCAAGAGCCGATGGGGCGTCGATCGGCGCTGCTTGGTTTTCAGCGAGGCCGCCAGGCGCAGCAAATCATCGATTTGCTTGCGCGGCATTGCCGCCACGTCCAGAAGATCTTTGGCATAGCTGTGCCTGTGTAGTCGCTGGTGAGGCTGCTTTGTCATGCGAGGGGTATCTGTTTCTTTCATCATTCACCGAGTGAAGATCGCGTTCAACGTGTCGATCAGCTGGTCGATTTCCTGTGTTGTGATTACCAGCGGAGGCACAAATCGAAGTACCCGTTCGCCTGCCGCATTGATGAGCACGCCGCGCGATAGGGCCTCGGCAACCACCGTTTTGGCATCGATGTCCAATTCCATGCCCTGCAGAAGCCCGATACCGCGGACGTCCCGTACGACGTGATGGCGGGCTTTGCACTCCGTCAAGGCTTTGGCCAGGTAGTCGCCCATCGGCTTGACTCGATCCAGGACCTGTCCTTCAAGCAGCGCCCGGCATACGGCCACTGCCGCGGCACAGGCCAGCGGATTTCCACCAAAGGTAGAGGCGTGGGCGCCAGGCGAAAACGCCGCCGCAACCGATTCCTTCGCCAGGCAGGCTCCGATCGGAACCCCGCCGCCCAACCCCTTGGCCAGGGTCATGATGTCGGGCGCCACTCCCAATTGCTCATAGGCGAAGAGCGTGCCGGTCCTGCCCATTCCGGTTTGCACTTCGTCGAAAATGAGCAGGATATTGTGTGCCGTGCAGAATTCCCGAAGGCGCGTGAGGTATTCGCGGCCGGCTACATGCACCCCGCCTTCGCCTTGCACCGGTTCCAGCATAATGCCGGCAGTCCGCTCGCCGGCCATGGCTTCGATCGCCGCCATGTCGTTGAATGGCGCGTAGGAAAACCCCGGCATCAGCGGCTCGAACCCCTTCTGAACCTTGTCTTGCCCTGTGGCGGTGATCATGGCCAGCGTCCTGCCATGGAACGAATTCTTCATCGTGATGATTTCGAACCGGCTCTCGCCGTATTTCATGTGTGCATAACGCCGTGCGAGTTTGATGGCGGCTTCATTGGCTTCCGCGCCGCTGTTGCAGAAGAACACGCGGTCGGCAAAGGAGTGCTCGACGAGTATTTTTGCCAATGTGACTTGCGGCTCCGTGTAGTAGAGGTTCGACACGTGGATCAGCTGTGCCGCTTGTTGTTGGATGGCCTGGACGAGGTCCGGATGTCCGTGGCCCAACAGATTCACGGCGATGCCGCCGACAAAATCGAGATACTCCCGGCCTTCCATGTCATAGACCTTCGCGCCATGGCCTCGAACGATCGAGATTGGCTGACGCATGTAGGTCTGCATCAGGTACTTGGCTGCGTTGTCTTTCAAATCTTGAGTCGGCATGACGCTACGTATCTCATTAGAAAGAAAGGGAAGTTAGCACAGGGTCGAAGTGAAAGCAATAAGGGTGGCAGGGGACAATAGGTCGAGAACGGAGAGACAGCGCTATCGCTTCCGAGTGTGATAAGCTGCGCGGCGATGAAGTTGTGCAGCGGGTGCAACCAACAGAATCCAGACGACGCTTCTTTCTGTCATCAGTGCGGGACTTCTCTCGACACAGCCGCTGCCGCAGAGCCGGTTTCCGACCCCGTCACTCCATCGCCCCCGCCGATCCATGACGAGGAAACGCTCTGGCGGCAATTTATCGGTCCCAATGCCGATCGGTACCTGGTGCAGTTCAAGAAGTTTTCAGCGAACGGCCAGCCAAAATTTGCCCTGTCTTGGAACTGGCCCGCATTTCTCTTCATCTCCTTTCTCTGGTTTCTCTATCGGAAAATGTACCTCCATGCGTTCGTCTATGCCGTGGGCCCCATGATTTCGACCTATATGACGGGGGATGTCTCATCGGGCCTTGTTTGGAGTGTCATCGCAGGGGCAACGGGGAACTACTTGTACTATTGGCATTGTCGCGAACAGATCGGCGAGATCAAGAAGGCCGGTCAGCTGAATCAACCGGAGCAAGAGCAGGCGCTCAAAGAAGCGGGTGGGGTGCAACCCTACGTCATCTGGGTCGGCGTCGCATTTTACCTGCTCTTTATGATGACGCTCATCAAGATGGTGCAGGAGGGGCCGCCTGATTCCGACCAGCTTCCGGCGAAACCTGCCAGATCGGCGGCCGTGACGAGCGTGACGAGGATCGGTTGTACTGCCGCCCCGTGTATTCCCGGATCAGAAGGTCAATGGGATCGCAGTGCGCGTGATATTACCGGCTTGACTTGAAGCCGCAATCCAGTATTCTGGGGCCGGCTCCGGATCCCTGATTATCATCCATCGAGAGGAACGTACCATGGCTCGGCTGGTCCTGCTCCGTCACGGCGAATCGCAATGGAATCTGGAAAATCGCTTCACCGGCTGGGTCGATGTGCCGCTCTCACCGCGCGGTGTTGAAGAGGCTAAGAACGCCGGAGACAAACTCAAGGGGTTCACGTTCGACCGTGCGTTCACCTCTGTCCTGAGCCGCGCGAACGAGACCTTGCGGTTCGTGTTGGAGGTCATCGGACAAACGGCTATTCCTATCGAAAAAGACAAGGCTCTGAACGAACGGATGTATGGAGAGTTGCAGGGGTTGAACAAGGCCGAGACCGCGACGAAATATGGAGATGCACAGGTCAAGATCTGGAGGCGAAGCTACGATGTAAGGCCGCCTGGTGGAGAAAGCCTGAAAGATACGGCGGAGCGGGTCCTGCCCTACTACGACACCAGGATCAAACCCTGTGTTCTCAAGGGTGAAACCATTTTGATTGCGGCGCATGGCAACAGTCTTCGCGCGCTGGTGATGCAGCTGGAGCAATTGTCGAAGGAGCAGGTCCTGGAGTTGAATATTCCCACCGGCGCGCCGCTCTTGTACGAACTCGACAATAGCGGCAAGGTGCTCTCGCACCGGTATCTCTAGCAGGATGCTGAAAAAGTCCGCCAGCGGCGTTCTCGCGTCGCTCAGAGGCTCAACGTACCGGAGCGTACGCCTCGCCTCTTCGCTCGCTGCGGCCTTGCCGGACGGCCATTTTGAGCATCCTGCGATTCTGACATCTTCAGAACCATTCGACAAGATTTCTGCGGTGATTCATGCCCACACGGAGTTTTTCCGCAGCCTGCTAGAGAGGGCCCCGCGCTAGCCCACATCCTCAAGCAACCTGCCGTATTCCGCTGCCGGCGCGTAGTCGATCATGAGAACCAGTAACTTGTCCCGGTCTTCAGAGGGGATGATGCCCTGATTTTCGATCTGTGATGCCGCTTCGGCGCTGACTGCCATGTGGCTCAGGCCTTCCTGGTCGACGAGTCGGCTGTACCGGACTCGCCGCTCGTCCAATTCTGTGAGATAGGAGTCCCAGGTGCCGGGACCGAGCTGCCCCGATGCCCACCAAGTCGTCTTGATCGATTCCAATAGGGTTTCCTGGATTGCATCCCGATACTTCATCGGAATGTGCGCGTCGATGGCGGCCATAATCCAGTACAGATTCAATGAGAGGATTTCTCGCGAAATCGCCTGAGCCGTCGAGGCAGATGCGGTGAGTCCGTATTCTTCAAGCTGCGCGAGGGATGGGGGTTGCGGCATTGCCTGGAGCAACGCAGCTGCGGCTTGTGCGGGAGTCATGATCGATTCACCTCATTTGGTTCGGCTGAGGGGAGGATACTGCACGGCCTGTCCGCGGCTCAAGCGGCTTGTCCGCCCATAGGTGCTGTGTTAGAGTCGGCGAATGTTGAGCGAGGTGTCGTCATGCGCATAGCGGACTGTCGCGGATTTCTCAGTGTGACACTTGCGGGATTGCTCTGGCTTGGCACGTTTGTCTCGCCGGCCTTTTCGGAAGAGAACCGCTGGGGGGCTGGGACTGATCTGGGCTTTACTGCCGGTACCGTTCACGACACCGTCTTCAATCTCGGGTTCAACGTCGACTATTACCCCGATCGGAATTTTTCGTTCGGCCCGATGATGCAGATTACTCCGACGGGAGACCTCTTCCAAATCTCTTTTGCGGGCGTGGCGAAGTATCATCTCCGTTTCAACAATGGCATTAACCTGGTCCCCTTCGCCGGCTTCGGCTTGATGCACGTTGGTCTTGACCGTGGGACCGGGCGGGCGCGCATCGATGAAAGCGACACGAGTTGGTACATCCCGATCGGGCTCTCGCTTGAATATCAGATCGTCCACAATATTGCCCTGGCCTCGACGGTGATTGTGAATCTGCACAATATCGATCTGACGCCCGCTCTCCGCGAGGAAGACAAAACGAGCGTGGCGCTGATGTTCGGTTTCCGGTGGGGACCCTAGCGCGCGTGCAGACCTGCCGTGCGTCACGCCGCTTTGGCAGGACGCCAGCGAAGGCCGACGTTCAGGATTTCCTGCAACAGCTCCTGGTAATGGTAGTCGGCCTTTTCCGCTGAGTCGGCGAAATCCTCATCATGCGCGATCTGCGGATTCGGATTGGCTTCCAGGACATACAGCTGTCCCTCTGCGTCCATCCGCATGTCAATCCGTGCATATCCGTTGAGCCCAAGCGCCCGGTAGACCCGTTTGGCCAAATGTTGGATTTCTTCGGTTTTCCCTGGCGGGAGGTTCTTGGCTTCCCGTGAGGTGATCCCATATTTCTTCTGGTATGTCCGGCTCCATTTCACCCGTTCGGTCGCAATCCGTCTGGCGTCGTCCGGCAGCTTGTCCATGATAAGTTCCCAGACCGGCAGCACATGGAGGTGACTGTTTCCCATCACTCCGACATAGAACTCACGGCCTTCGATGTATCGTTCGATCAGCGCGCCGCTTCCGATGCTGTTGTGAATGAAGGCTACCCGCTCGCTCAACTTGTCGTCATCTTCGACGATCGACGCCTGTGAGATTCCCAGGGAGGCTTCCTCGCTCACCGACTTGACGATCAATGGGAACATCAACCACTTCGGCCGTCTCACCACGCGTCCTTGCGGCACCTCGATGAATTCCGGATAGGGGATTCGATGAAAGGACAGCACCTTCTTGGTGATGGCTTTGTCGCGCGCCAGCATCAGCCCGCGGGGGTTGCAGCCGGTATAGGGCACGCGTAAGAGTTCGAGATAGGACACCACATGCTGATCGTAGACGGACACGCCGTCGAATTCTTCCAGCAGGTTGAAGGCGATGTCCGGTTCCCATTCGGCGATGGCCTTGTGAATCACTCCCAGATCGCTTTTCACCCCGAGCGGCTGCACGTCATGTCCCAGCTTCTTGAGTGTCGTGACGACGTCATACTCAGTCCGCCACTCTGCCGTTTTGGGGTCGCAACCAGCAGTCTGTTGAGGCGGGACGAGATCTTCATGCATGAGGACGAGCACGCGCAGGCGTTTCATAGGGCCACCCGATGCCGACCGCTTCGTAAGAAGTTCATGGTATGGACGGTCAGCAGAATGGTGAAATCGAGTTTGGCCTGCTCCTCACCCACCGGGACACGAAGATCCAATTCGCGGCATCGCCGGATCATGTCTTCAAGCACCTGATTGATGGTGTATTGATATTCGCCGGTCCAACTCGCAACCTTCCGCCGCACTTCCCGCCGAAACCGGTTCAGAAACGTCGCGGCGCTCGGCTTGCTTGAGTGGCTCGGCAGGTTCGAGAACAGGCGTTTAAGATCGGGATCATACAGCGACTGCCGCTCGACTCCGTAATGCCGGCGCTTGTGCTCATAATGTTCGCGCAGGGTTTTTTTCAAGCCGGGGAGCGGATCAAGTTCCTCGTGCGAAGTAACGGGAGGGGGCACTCCCGTCAGCTCTTTCATCAGCTGATCGACGTAGGTCAGTTTCTTCAAGACGGGCCAGCCACGATACCGTTCTTCCCACAGTGAGTCCGGTGTGAGCCAGACAGCAAAGGTCTCGGCAAAATCTTCGTCCGGATGGCTCTGCGCATACCAGAGATCCAGGTGGCGGACGAAACTGCGGCTATAGGGCCGTGGGGTGTAGAACATCGGATACCGCTGAGAGGATTTTCCGAAGATCTGTTGGCGTGTCTTTCTGCGGCGAATCTTGTACGCGTTCTCGATTGCATGCCCGGCTTCATGACGCAGGATGCGCAGACACCATTCCGGGGTGCCACCCTCCACTTCCAGCATCTGGCTCAGTTCTAGTTTTGCCAGGCGCGGATGGGCGAGGTAGAACGGCACGGCGATGCCGGGAATGCCGTCGGGCGTAAACCATTCATTCGAAATCCAGAAGTGCGGGCGAAAGAGCAAGCGGCGCTCTTCCAGCTCACGGCTGAGCTCGGCGATCGGCTGTTCGAGAAATCCGCCTTTGATTTCCAGGTGGAGTTCGCACATCGGAAGATCCAGGAGGGCCTCATCCGACCAGGCGGCCCAGTGGGGGTCTCCCTGTCCGGTGACCGGTGTCTTGAGTGCGTCCAGCCCTGAGCGCTGCATACGATCGATGTCCTGAATTCGCGTTGTTTTTCCGTGCTCAAGAAACTATAGCACGCAGTTTTCAAGCCGCCGGTTGGATGACGGAGAGAATCCAATGTAGGGGAGAGAAGAACGGGCAGGAGGAGAAAAAATGTTCGGACAGTTCAAGATTGAACTGAAGCCGGCGCCCGTCGGGTCTTCCGCTCACAAAAAGTGTGGCAGTCGTGCCACTTTTCTGCCCGATCTTCGCCCGCACGGCCTATTCCGGGACTCTGCCGCGAAAGATGTGGCCAGTGTAGACAACGAGAATCGAGCGCGACTGTTGTTTGTATGAGCCGTTCTGCAGGGTCTCATGTCGACAGGACATCGCCGGGGCAGGTACAATCCTGCCGAATTCAATTTGGGCAATCCAGATGAAGCTTCCACATAAACTGGACGAGGAAACGGACAAACTCCAGACTCGCCTCTGCCGGCTGGTGGGTCAGGCCATAAGCGACTATCATCTCATCGAGGACGGGGACAAGGTTATGGTGTGCCTGTCCGGCGGCAAGGACAGTTACGGTCTGCTCGATATCCTGCTCGTGCTGCAACGCCGCGCGCCGGTGCGATTCGACCTGGTGGCCGTCAATCTCGATCAGAAGCAACCGGGCTTCCCGGCTCATGTCCTGCCGGACTATCTGACCGGCAGGGGAGTCCCGTTCCACATTGAAACACGCGATACCTATTCGATTGTGAAACGGCTCATCCCTGAGGGGCAGACGACCTGCTCGCTCTGCTCGCGTCTTCGCAGGGGGCATCTGTATCGAATTGCCAGTGAGCTGGGCGCTACCAAGATCGCGTTGGGCCATCACCGCGATGATATCGCGGAAACCCTGTTCCTGAATCTGTTCTATACCGGGAAGCTCAAAGCTATTCCGCCGAAGCTGCGTTCCAAGGACGGGCGTCACCTTGTCATCCGGCCGCTGGCATTGGTGAAGGAAGTCGATCTGGAACGATATGCCGAACTGCGCGCGTTCCCCATCATTCCCTGCGACCTCTGCGGATCTCAGGAGAATCTGAAGCGGAAAAAGATCAAAGCATTTCTGCGCGAGTGGGAACAGGGATCACCGGGGAGTTCTGACAGCATCGCCGCCGCCCTCACCAATATCGCGCCGGCGCTACTGATGGACTCGCGCCTCTTTGACTTCAAATCCCTGCAGACAACGGCGGCAGAGCAGCCTGAGGGCGATGCGTGGTTGGACGAAGAGCCGGCCGCCAGCTATTGAGTCCAGGTGTACATCGTTTCCCACCCAACACAGGCGCCCATCCACAGTAACCGGCAGAATGGTTGCCGACATCGCTTAGCAGAGGGTGTCAGCGGGACCGCAGGCCTGGGATCGCATACAGGGATTGGTACCAGGCGAGCACCGCGGCAGTACCGGAGATCATAAAATTAATCGCCAGCTGCGGGGAGGCGGTCATCGGCCCCGATGGATTCTCGATGTCGAAGGTGTAGAGCGGGGTCAGCACCGAGATCATCAGTGCGGTGATGTTGAGCGTGCTCTCGGCCAGCGTCACCGGTGCTGACCAGGCGGGGAACAGTCGAATCACCAGGCCGAACAGCAGGCAGGCCAGGTAGTAGGTCATCCGGAGTGTGGGATAGGCCGCGAATCCCACCGCGCGCACATTGGCGCCGGCCAGCCAGTCGATCAACAGAAAAATGACCGACGCAAAGTAGTAATACTGCGGCCACTGAAGCGGGCGGAATCTCATCTCCTGATCGAATCAGAAAACCCACCGTGCGTCTACGTCTTCTCCATTTTTAGCCTCGTGAGCGGTCATCCTCTATGAGTGAAGTCAAAGTGCTTGAGCGTCCGGACAGTTATAAAGATTGTCCGGCGATATGGGGAAGGGGGCAAGGCTACTCGTTCGCGGTCCACCCGAAGACGATCACCCCCATACCGAACAGCGCGATTCCTGCCCCGGTCCAATCGAAGACTGAAAGATTCTCGCCGTCCACGACCTTCAGCCAGACGAGGGCCGTGGCCACATAAACACCACCATAGGCCGCGTAGACCCGTCCGCTGGCAGCGGGGTGGAGCGTGAGGAGCCAGGAAAAGATGGCCAGGCTGAGCGCTGCCGGAACCAAGAGCCAGATTGATCCACCCTTACGAAGCCAGAGGTACGGGAGAAAGCAACCAACGATCTCAGCGAGCGCTGTGAGAATGAACAGCCCAGCGGTCTGGAGTAGGAACATCGGCATGCCCTCCTTCTTAAGGGCGGTAACATCTCATCGTTCTTAACAAGAATCAAATTCGCAGGCCTACGGAGTCGGCTGCGGGGACTCGATTCGGTCAAGATTTAACCCTCGGTGACGATCGCGTTGACGGCGTAATTCCCCGGCTAGCACTTGCGGAGCGCTAGGGGCAGAGCCCCAAGACGTTGCTAACAGGCTGTTGACAAACGAGCCTTTTGAAACTGGA